>NZ_JAKNQI010000002.1:0-659287 GCF_022662295.1 Sphingomonas sp. CARO-RG-8B-R24-01
CGGTGCCGTGACGCACCCGACCGTGCTCCTGCGCAGGCAGGAGCCCAGAGTTTCAAACGTTACGCCCGTAACCCTGGGCTCCCGCCTGCGCGGGAGAACTGAGCGGGCGGTGCCGTGACGCACGCGACCGTGCTCCTGCGCAGGCAGGAGCCCAGAGTTTCAGACGTTACGCCCGTAACCCTGGGCTCCCGCCTGCGTGGGAGAACTGAGCGGGCGGTGCAGTGACGCACGCGACCGTGCTCCTGCGTAGGCAGGAGCCCAGAGTCGCAAACGCCACGCCCGTAACTCTGGGCTCCTGCCTGCGCAGGAGCACGATAGCGGCTTCCGGTATCTGCAAATCCGGGAGCCCGAACGCTGCCAACAATTCGATCCTAGCCCCGCCGCACCGCACGCCCCATATGACACAGGTGCTTGATCCTGCGCCGTCTCTTCCCGCTGTCCTGACCGACTGGTTCGCCGAAAAGGGCTGGGCACCGCGCCGGCACCAGTTGGACATGCTCGCGGTCGCGCGGTCCGGCGCGCACGGCTTGCTCGTCGCCACCACCGGGGCGGGCAAGACGCTGGCGGGGTTTCTCCCCACGCTCGCCGAGCTGATCGAAACGCCCAGCGAGGGGCTCCATACGCTCTACGTTTCGCCCCTGAAGGCGCTGGCGGTCGACATCCAGCGCAACCTGCTCGCGCCGGTCGCGGAGATGGGGCTCGACATCCGGATCGAGACGCGCACGGGCGACACGCCGAGCGACCGCAAGGCGCGCCAGCGAATCCGCCCGCCGCAAATCCTGCTGACCACGCCCGAATCGCTCAGCCTGTTGCTCAGTTACCCCGATGCCGCGACGATGTTTGCGGGCCTGCGCACGATCGTCGTCGACGAAGTCCACGCCTTCGCGACCGGCAAGCGTGGCGACCTGCTCTCGCTCGGGATGGCGCGGCTCCAGACGATCGCGCCCGGGCTGCGACGGGTCGCGCTGTCGGCGACGGTCGCGGATCCCGACGGCTATCGCGCCTGGCTCGCGCCCGATGGCGACATCGATACGGTCCAGCTGGTGCGCGGCGACCCCGGCGCGCCACCCAATATCGCGATCCTGCTGCCGGAGGGCCGGATTCCATGGTCGGGCCATTCGGGGCGCTATGCCGCCGAGCAGGTCATCGCCGAGATCGAGACGCACAAGACCACGATCGTCTTCTGCAACACCCGCGCGCTTGCCGAGCTGATCTTCCAGGATCTGTGGAAGGCCAATGCGATGAACCTGCCGCTCGGCGTCCACCACGGTTCGCTGAGCCTCGAGGCGCGCCGCAAGGTCGAGGGCGCGATGGCGGATGGCAGGCTGCGCGGGCTGGTCGCGACCGCGAGCCTCGATCTCGGCGTCGACTGGGGGGACGTCGATTGCGTGATCCAGATGGGCGCACCCAAGGGATCGTCGCGGCTGCTGCAGCGGATCGGACGCTCCAACCACCGGTTGGACGAATCGTCCGAGGCGATCGTCGTGCCGGGCAACCGCTTCGAATATCTCGAGGCGCGCGCCGCGCTCGACGCGGTCGAGGCGGGGGAGCTGGACGAGGACGTGTTCCGTGCGGGCGCGCTCGACGTGCTCGCGCAGCATGTCATGGCCTGCGCCTGTGCCGCGCCGTTCGACCAGGCCGCCCTGCTCGACGAGGTCCGCTCGGCCTTGCCCTATTCCGCGCTGACCGCCGAGACGTTCGACCAGGTGCTGCGCTTCGTCAGCGACGGCGGCTATGCGCTCCAGGCCTATGACAAGTTCAAGCGGCTGACGCAGGACGCGGATGGCCTGTGGCGGATCACGCACCCCAAGTTCATCGGCCAGCACCGGCTCAACGCGGGCATCATCGTCGAGGCGACGATGCTCAGCGTCCGCTTCAAGAACGGCCGGACGCTGGGGCGGGTCGAGGAAGCGTTTGCCGCGACGATGAGCCCGGGCGACACCTTCTTCTTTGCGGGCATGAGCCTGGAGGTCGAGCGGATCGACACCGAGGATCTGGTGGTCCGCGCGACCGCCCGTCCGGCGCGGATCCCGAGCTATGGTGGGTCGCGGATGCCGCTGTCGACCAACCTCGCCAACCGCGTGCGCGGATTCCTTGCCGATCCGTCGGAATGGGCGCGCTTCCCGGACGACGTGCGCGAATGGCTGGAGGTGCAGCAGGCGCGCTCGACGATGCCGCGCCCCGGGCAGTTGCTGGTCGAGACCTTCCCGCGCGAGGGGCGGCATTACATGGTCGCCTACAGCTTCGAAGGCTGGAACGCGCACCAGTCGCTCGGCATGCTCGTCACGCGGCGGATGGAGACGCAGGGGCTGCGGCCGATCGGCTTCGTGTCGAACGACTATGCGCTCGCCTGCTACGGGCTCGATCCGATCACCGATCCCGCCGCCTTGTTCTCGCCCGATATCCTCGAGGACGAATTCGTCGAATGGGTGCAGCAATCCGCGCTGCTCAAGCGCGCGTTTCGCGAGGTCGCGGTGATCGGCGGGCTGGTCGAGCGGCAGATCCCGGGGAAGCGCAAGACCGGGCGGCAGGTGACCTTCTCGACCGACCTGATCTACGACGTGCTGCGCAAGTACGAGCCCGCGCATATCCTGTTGCAAGCCGCCTGGGCGGATGCGCGCGCGCGGATGACCGATGTCGGGCGGCTCGCCAGCCTGCTCGACCGCGCGGCGGACACGATGCTGCACGTCGACCTGGAGCGGATCTCGCCGCTCGCGGTGCCGGTGCTGACGCTGATCGGCCGCGAGAAGGTCGCGCAGGGGCTGTCGGACGATGCGCTGCTCGAGGAGGCGGAAGTGCTGGCGGCGGAGGCGATGCGGCTCGATTGAGATCGCTTGTTGTCGACCCGGAACGAGCGTATCTTTCGCGCATGATCCCGGCGCTGTTCCTCGCCGTCCCGCTGGCTGCGCTGTTCAGCCCCGGCCAGACCGTGTCGCCGCCGCCACCGACGGACCCGCAGCAACGGGCGGCCGAGGAGCTGGAATTCGGAACCAGCGAGAACCGCATGACGGTGCCGGTGACGATCGGGGCAGCGGGCCCGTTCCGGTTCATCGTCGACACCGGCTCCGAACGCACCGTGGTGTCACGCGAGCTCGGCGCGACGTTGCGGCTTGCGCCGGGGCGCTCGGTCAAGGTCACCGCGATGGCGGGGCCGATGTGGACGGCGACCGTCCTGGTGCCGCAGATCGTGGTCGGCCTGCCGCGCGCCGGCGCGATGCTCGTCGCGAACCGGATCGAGGCACCTGCCCTGCAACGGCGCAACCTCGGCGCGGACGGGCTGGTCGGGATCGATACGCTCCAGGGCAAGGCGGTGACGATCGACTTCGCGCGGCAGGCGATGACGGTGTCGCCGGCCTCCCGGCGGACTCGCGCCGAGCGTTTCGGGCCGAACGATATCGTGATCCGGGCGCGCAGCCTGTTCGGCCAGCTGGTGGTCACCGATGCGACCTATGAAGGACGGCGGATCCGGGTGGTGATCGACACGGGGTCGGTCGTCAGCATGGGCAACGTCGCGCTCCAGCGGCTGGTCGCGAGGACGAGCAGCCAGATGACGGGGGTTCGTCTGTTGAGCGTTACCGGCGCCATCCTGAACGCGCAGTACGGCGTGGTCACCGGCGTGCGGATCGGCGAGATCGGCCTGGCGAACCTGCCGATCGCGTTTTCCGACGCCGCCCCGTTCGAGCGGTTCGGGCTGGGCAAGCGGCCGGCCCTGCTCCTCGGGATGGATGCGCTGCGGCTGTTCGGGCAGGTGCGGATCGACTTCGCCAACCGCGAACTGCACCTCGCGCGGCCGAAGCCGGGCCCGGCGCCGCTCTAGCGCAGCCCGGCGGCAGGCCGCGCCGGGGACGAACCCGTTGCGTTCCCCGCGCACCGCGTTAGCCTCCCCCGATAAGCATTTAGGGGGCACCATGCGCACGATCACTCTGGCGATCCTTCTCGGCACCGCGGCCATCGGGGCGTCGCTCGCACCCGCCGCGTCGGCGCAGGATCGCCCCGACCAGAAGGCATTTTTCCAGGTCTACAAGGAACTGGTCGAAACCAACACGACGCTGTCCTCGGGCAGTTGCACCCAGGCTGCGGCGCAGATCGGCGCACGGCTGAAGACGGCGGGTTACGCCGATTCCGACATCACCTATTTCTCGGTGCCCGATCACCCCAGGGAAGGCGGCCTGGTCGCGATGCTGAAGGGCAGTGACGCGCGCGCCAAGCCGATGCTGCTGATGGCGCATCTCGACGTGGTCGAGGCCAAGCGTGAGGACTGGACTCGCGATCCGTTCACGCTGGTCGAGGACGGCGGCTATTATTACGCGCGCGGCAGCACCGACGACAAGGCGCAGGCCGCGATCTGGGCCGACGCGATGGTGCGCTTCAAGACGGGCGGATATCGGCCAAAGCGCACGATCAAGCTTGCGCTGACCTGTGGCGAGGAGACGACCTTCGCCTTCAACGGTGCCGAATGGCTGGCGAAGAACAAGCCCGACCTGATCGCCGCGGAATTCGCGCTCAACGAGGGCGGCGGCGGACTGCTGACCGAAGAGGGGCAGCGCAAGACGCTGTTCCTCCAGGTCGGCGAGAAGGCCGCGCAGAACTTCACGCTGCTCGCCACCAACCCCGGCGGGCACAGCAGCCAGCCGACCCCCGACAACGCCATCTACGAACTGTCCGATGCGCTGAAGGCCGTGCAGGGCTATGAATTCCCGATCCGGTTCACCGACACGACGCGCGCCTTCTTTGCCGGAAACGCCGCCGCGCAGCCCGGGCCGATGGCGGATGCGATCAAGCGCCTGCTGGCCGATCCGGCGGACAGCGCGGCCAATGCGGTGGTCAGTGCCAGCAAGACCTATCATTCGATGCTGCGCACGACCTGTGTCGCGACCCTGCTGAGCGCGGGCCATGCCGAAAACGCCCTGCCGCAGCGCGCGACCGCCAACGTCAACTGCCGGATCTTCCCGGGCGAGACGGTCGATGCGACGCTGGCCCGGCTGAAGGCACTGGCCGGCCCCAAGGTGACCGTCACCGCCAACCAGCCGGTCCGCCCGACGGCGGTACCGCCGTCGCTCGACCCCAAGATCCTCGGACCCGCCAGGGCGGTCGCGGCCAAACATTTCCCGGGGATCGCGATCCTGCCCCTGATGTCGACCGGCGCGACCGACGGGGTCTTCTTCGAGGCGATCGGGATCCCGGTCTATGGCGTGCCGGGGCTGTTCATCGGGGCGGATATCAATCGCGCGCACGGGCTGAACGAGCGGATGAACGTCAAGTCCCTGTACGATGGACGGGATTATCTGTTCGACGTGGTGAAGGCTTATGCGGGGTAGGCGAGCGTCGTCCCGGCGAGCTTCTCACAGCCCCGCGATGTCGAGGGCCGCTGCAAGTTCGTCGCTGATCCCGCTTTCCTCCTTGGGCGACAGACGGTTCAGCACGGTCTGGATCCGCTTCTGTGCGACCTGCAACGCTTTGTGGCGGACCTCGCGGATCTGGTTGGTCCGCCACGACTTGCTTTCCCCGAGCAGCGCGGCCCATTTCGCTTCCTCCGCCGACAGGATGGCGAGCGCCAGCCGCAGTCCATCGCGCCGGCCGTGGTCGTAATCGTCGGACATAGCGCCTCCTTGCGAGCGGGGCCGATCCTCGCGGAGCAGCGGTGGTGTTGCGCTTATTGTGGTGCGGCGTTGCGGTCAAAGGTGGGGTGCGGTGTGGCGGTGGCGTGTGGCGGGGGCTGACGGAAGTAGATTGTCGTGGTGTGGTGGGGCGCTGCCCTCGCGGAGATGACGGTGGGGAGGGGAGACTGTCCGAAACCCGTCCGTCATTCCCGCGCAGGCGGGAATCCATTGGCACCGTCCGTCCTGTCCTGCGCCGCCAGCCAGTATGGATCCCCGCCGTCGCGGGGATGACGGAAGGGGGGCAGTGATCCTTTGAAAATCAGCCGCGACTTGTCAGGCTGAACGGCGAAAGTTGGTGGCAAGCAGACGTTAGCGCAAAGGATCGAGTGAACCGTTAGGCTTACGGCATATCGGCTGCGCACCACGAACGCCTGAATTAATTACAGCGTGGTTATACCGGCTGGCATAGCTTAGTCGCTTGCGACCGCACTTTGATATCGGCTGATCGCAATCCGCAACGCACGGCCGCGGAACGGATCGGTCTCTTATCCCGTCTAAGAAGAGTGTGTCCCGGTCATATGCCCCCAAATCGATCGTAGGCGGCGACGGACTTCCGTATATCTCCAGTGCATTCCCATGGCAGCTCTCATAGCCGGCTTCGTAGATCTCCGCAGCTTCGCCATTTTCAGAGTATCTAAAAAGACGATAATCATGCCGTGCTATCGCTGATTTAGCAGCCAGTTCGGGATTGCTTGGAACAACTAAACCAGACAAGCAGGTGTCCGCATTGATGCTTTCTGTCCGAATTTGTCCGCGTTTTTCTTCGCTAAGCTGATGGCTGTCGCAAGCACCGACGAGTAAGAAGGAGAGCGAAGCAACGACTTGTAAGCGACGGTAGCTTTGCATTCCGTCAGAGTGTCACCGGGTGACAATGTCCGCAAGTGGTCGTTTCCAGCCACCGCCACCGCTGCGCGCACCCTGGTCAGAAGCCTGTCCTACAAGCGGAGGATTTGCCATAGCTCGTCCCCGCTCTTTGAAACCGTCGGCACGCACCTGCACGCAGGGCGCAACGCTGCGCCTCGGCCGCGCGCGACACGCTCGGCACCGATCCGCAAAATGCAACGCTGGGACGACCTTCCGCCGGCCGGGGCGCGGAACGCGGAACGCATTCCGCCTAACTTTCCCCTAACCTTCCGAGTACCCAACCGTTGCGAGGATCGCCTCAGACCGTAACTTGTTCGCCCAGTTCCAGCACCTTGCCCGGCGGGATCTTGAGGAAGTCGGTCGGGTCGCTCGCGTTGCGCTGGAGGAACATGAAGATCCGGTCCTGCCACAAGGGCATCCCCTGGTCAGCGGCGGGCTTGATCGTGTTGCGGCCGATGAAATAGCTCGTCTTGGCAGGGTTGAGCACCTTCTTGTGCGACGTCGCCTCGAGCCCGAGGTCGCGTGGCACGTCGGGCGATTCCATGAAGCCGTAATGCAGCACGACGATTGTGAAATTAGGGTCGACCTGCCGGATCTCGGCGCGTTCCTCGGGCGCGACCGAGGGGCGGTCGGCGGTGCGGATGCTGACGATCAGGTTCTTCTCGTGGAGCACCTTGTTGTGCTTGAGGTTGTGCAGCAACGCACCCGGCGCGCTGTCGGGGTTGGCGGTCAGGAACACCGCGGTCCCCTCGACCCGCTCGGGCGGGCGCTTGGCGAGCGCCGCGGCGAGGTCGGCGAGCGGGACGCTCTGCCGCGCCTCGAACGCGCGGACGATCCCGCGGCCGCGGTTCCAGGTATAGATGACCAGCCCGATCGCGCCCGCGACCACCAGCGGCACCCAGCCGCCCTCGATCACGCGCAGGATGTTCGCACCGAAGAAGATCAGGTCGAGCGTCAGGAACGGCAGGATCACCGCGAGCGCGAGCGGGCGGCCCCAGTTCCAGCGATGCCGCACCACGATATAAGCGAGCAGCGTGGTGACGACCATCGTCCCCGTCACCGCGATCCCGTACGCCGCCGCCATCGCGGACGAGGTGCGGAACTGGACGACCAGCACCAGCACGCCGAACAGCAGCAGCCAGTTGATCGAGGGAAGGTAGATCTGTCCCGCCTGCGTCGCCGAGGTCTGGCGGATGCGGAGGCGGGGGAGCAGCCCGAGCTGGATCGCCTGCTGCGTCAGCGAATAGGCGCCGGTGATGACCGCCTGGCTCGCGATCACCGTCGCCGCCATGGCGAGCACGATCAGATACGGGCGCAGGCCGACGGGCGCCATCAGGAAGAACCAGTCCTGGTTGTGGAACGGCTGCCCCGCCGCTTTCGCCGCCTCGAGCGCATTGAGCGCAAAGGCGCCCTGGCCGAGGTAGTTGCAGATCAGGCACGGGAAGACGAGCGCGAACCAGCCGATCCGGATCGGCAGGCGACCGAAATGCCCCATGTCCGCCGTCAGCGCTTCCGCGCCGGTCACCGTCAGGAAGACAGCGCCGAGCACGAACAGCCCGGTCACGCCGTGGTGCAGCAGGAACAGCGCGCCGTAATGCGGCGAGATGACGCGCAGGATCGAGGGCTCGTCCGCGATATGCCACAGGCCGAGCGCGCCCAGCACCAGGAACCAGACGAGGCAGACCGGGCCGAACAGGCGCGAGACGCTCGCCGTGCCGCGGCTCTGGATCGCGAACAGCGCGATCAGGATGACGATCGTCATCAGCAGGATCAGTTGTTCGTCGAAGACGTTTTCCATGCCCGGAATGGTCTTCAACCCTTCCACCGCGGACAGGACCGACAGGGCGGGGGTAATGATCGCGTCGCCATAGAAGAGCGAGGCGCCCGCCGCGCCCAGCACCAGCGCGATCAGCGACCGGCGGCCCAGCGCCCGCCGCGCGAGCGCGGTCAGCGCGAGCACGCCGCCTTCGCCCTGATTGTCCATCCGCATCAGGAAGACGACATATTTGATCGTCACGACGAGGATCAGCGACCAGATCGCGAGGCTCAGCACGCCGAGGATCTCGCCCGGGTCGAGCCCGTCCTTGGCGGTCAGCTCGAGCGCCTCGCGAAACGCGTAGAGCGGGCTCGTGCCGATATCGCCGAACACGACGCCGATCGCGCCGATCGTCAGCGCAAACAACGCGGGATGCGGCGTCGCGCCATGCGACGGGGAAGCGGTGGACGTGGCGGTGGCAGCAGACATAAGGGGTTGGGCGACCTGCCGGGAAGGACGGCGCGCTTTACGCTTGTGGACACGGAGCGCAAGCGCTTTCGTGAACGTTGCATGAAGCCATCCTTTGAGGCATGGGCGGCGACATGGTTCCCTTTTCGTTCGCCGGACATGATTTGCTAGCGCTCCGTAGCGGCGCCGTGTTCTGGGCGAAACGCGCGGCGCTGTTCGTCGCCGACCTGCATTTCGAAAAGGCGAGCTGGTTCGCTCAGCGGGGCCAGATGCTGCCGCCGTATGACTCGCTTGTCACGTTGGGCGGGCTGTCGGAGGACGTCGCGGCGACCGGCGCGCGGGAAGTCTGGTGCCTTGGTGACAGCTTTCACGATGACGGCGGGTGCGATCGGCTCCCGGCGATCGCGCAGGAGCGGTTGCGGGAGCTGACCGGCGCGACGCGCTGGACCTGGATCACGGGCAACCACGACAGCGGGCTGGTCGATCGCTGCGGCGGCGCGGTGGTCGACGAGGCGGTGGTCGATGCCCTGGTGCTGCGGCACGAGGCCGACCCGACCGAGACGCGGCCCGAACTTTCCGGGCATTTCCACCCCAAGCTGCGGCTGCGGGTGCGCGGCCAGAATGTCTCGCGGCGGTGTTTCGTCGCGACGCCGACCAAGCTGATCCTGCCGGCGTTCGGCGCGCTTACCGGCGGGCTGGACGCGCAGCATCCCGAGATCGTCCGCGCGGTGGGGAAGGGCGCGGAGGCGCTGATCCCGGTCGAGGACCGGTTGCTGCGGTTTCGGCTGGCGGCTTAGGACTTTAGTTCTTTTAGATACCTTCCCCGGCGGAGGCCGGGGCCCAGTCGAGGTGGCCGAGGTAACGAAGCGCAGCCACCTGCATTCTTCGGTCTCGCTACTGGGCCCCGGCCTTCGCCGGGGAAGTAGCAGATAGGGGTGGAATAGCTTCCCTCAGCTCGCCAGCTGCGGGAACCCGGCACGGAACGCCGCGACCTTCGGCTTGTCGAACGTCACGATATACGGGTGGTTGGGGTTCCGGTCGAAGAAGTTCTGGTGATAGGCCTCGGCCGGGAAGAACCCGCCGGTCTCGATCTTCGTGACGATCGGCTTGGGGAAGGCATGTGCCTTGCCGAGTTGCGCGATATAGGCCGCCGCGACGCCGCGCTGGGCGGGCGTCTGCGGGAAGATCGCCGAGCGATAGCTCAGGCCGCTGTCCGGACCCTGCCGGTTGAGCTCGGTCGGATTGTGCGCGATCGAGAAATAGACCCGCAGCAGCGTCGCATAGCTGACCTTGACCGGGTCATAGACGACGCGGATCGCTTCGGCATGGCGAGTCGTCTCGGTCGAGACCTGGTCGTAGGTTGCGGTGTCGCGCGTGCCGCCGGCATAGCCCGCGGTGACCTGGCGCACGCCCTTCACATGTTCGAACACCGCTTCCATGCCCCAGAAGCAGCCACCCGCGAAGACGGCGGTCTGCGGCCCCGAAACGCCGGTCACGTCGGCCGCGGCGGCTGGGATCGGAACGGCGCGTTCGGCTTGCGCCGCGCCACCGGCGAAAACGAACGCGGCGGCGCCGGCCAGGGCGGCGGTGATGAGAACGGGCTTGAGCATCGCGAAAACCTTTTCTGGAGCAGCATGCTATTCGTCGGCCGCACCGGCGAAGTTACGCGTCTGCCATGAAAAGGATGTCGGGATGCGTCAGCGCCGCTTCAAGCCGCGTACACGGTGCCAGATGTAGAAACCGACCGCCGCGATCAGCACGATCCCGATCACGAGATCGGCGCTGTGGAATGCCGCCTTGATCCGCGGGTCGCTGTTCCACTTGTCGCCGAGCGTCATGCCGACCCAGGCGAGCCCGAAGCACCACGGCCACGAGCCGAGGAACGTGTAGAGGTGGAACGGGATCAGCGGCATCCGCGCGACGCCGGCGGGAAAGGCGATGAACGAGCGGACCACCGGCAGCAGCCGGCCGATCAGCACCGCCAGCCCGCCGAACCGCGCGAAGAACCGATCCGCCGTATCGAGCTCGCCCGGCCCGACCAGCACGTACCGGCCCCAGCGCTCGGCGAGCGGGCGTCCACCGCGTTTCCCGATCTCATACGCGACGATCGACCCCAGATTGCACCCGATCGCGCCGGCGGTCGCGGCGAGGTACAGGTTGAACCGCCCGACCGAGACGAGATAGCCGGCGAACGGCATGATGATCTCGGACGGCAGCGGGATGCACGCCGACTCGATCGCCATCAGCAGCGCGATGCCGACATAGCCGCCGCTGGAAATGACCCAGATGGTGAAGGTGGCGAGCGTGGCCAGGATTTTCTCGAACATGGACCGGGGCTTTGCCCTGCCGACGCGCAGGGAGCCAGTGGAATTTGCGGAGGACGCGGCCGCCCTGAAGCCATCTTGCCCCTCGCCCCCTGTCGAGGGGTAGCGGAATGCCGTGTCCGCGCCTTTCCCGGGTTCCCGTGCCCCGCCGTGGTGCTAAGGCACGCCCATGAACGAGTCCGACAAGCGCGCGGCCGCCCTCGCCGCGATCGAGGAAGTCCGCGCCGGGATGATCGTCGGGCTCGGCACCGGGTCGACCGCGGCGTTCGCGATCACTGCCCTTGGCGAACGGCGGCTCGATATCCGCGCGGTCCCGACCAGCCTGGCCAGCGCCGCGGCCGCGCGCGCTGCGGGGATCGCGCTGATCGATCTCCCGGCGCGAATCGACCTGACGATCGACGGCGCGGACGAGATCGATTCGCGGCTCCGCGCGATCAAGGGCGCGGGCGGTGCGATGCTGCGCGAGAAGGTCGTCGCCGCCGCCAGCGCCCGGATGATCGTGATCGCCGACGCATCGAAACGCGTCGCCGCGATCGGAGCCGCGCCGATCCCGGTCGAGGTGCTGCCGTTCGCCACGGCGTTCGTCGCCGACCGACTCGCCGCGGCTGGCGCCGTGGTGACGCAGCGGGCCGGGTTCGCCACGGATCAGGGCAATGTCGTGCTCGACTGCGCTTTTCCGCCTGACGCGGACCATGCCCGCCTTGCCGCCGAAATCAGCACGATTCCCGGCGCTTTGGGGCACGGCCTGTTTTTAACCGAGGTGTCCGCTACCTATATTGCGGACCACGGCGTCGTGACGCGACTGGAACGCGACGCAACTGCAGATTAAAGCCCGCTCACCACCGCAACCCGACCGACGCGCGAGCGTTCAGGGCGAAACGATAAGGCGAACCCCCTTCATGGCCGATACCCAGACCCAGCCCGCCGCAGCCGCCGGCGTCCACGAAGACGGCAGCCCGGATCGGCTCGCGATCGACACGATCCGCACGCTTTCGATGGATGCGGTACAGGCCGCCAATTCCGGGCACCCAGGCACGCCGATGGCGCTCGCTCCGGTCGGCCAGACGCTGTGGACCAAGTTCCTGCGCTACGACCCGACCACGCCCGACTGGCCCAACCGCGACCGCTTCGTCCTGTCGGTCGGCCATGCGTCGATGCTGCTCTATTCGCTGATCCACCTTGCCGGGATCGAGGAGATCGATGCCGAGGGCAACAAGACCGGCAAGCCCGCGCTCAGCCTCCACGACCTCGAGCAGTTCCGCCAACTCGATTCGAAGACCCCGGGCCATCCCGAATATCGTCACACGACGGGCGTCGAGACTACCACCGGTCCGCTCGGCCAGGGTTGCGGCAATTCGGTCGGCATGGCGATCGCCGAGCGCTGGCTGGCGGCGAAGTTCAACCAGCCGAATTTCACGCTGTTCGACCATGACGTCTACGCGCTGTGCGGCGATGGCGACATGATGGAGGGCGTTTCGGCCGAGGCGGCTTCGGTCGCCGGGCATCTCAAGCTGTCCAACCTGTGCTGGATCTACGACAGCAACCACATCTCGATCGAGGGCAACACCGCGCTCGCGTTCGACGAAGACGTCGGCGCGCGCTTCGTCGCTTACGGCTGGAACGTGATCCACGTCGACGATGCGAACGACACGGCGGCGCTGAGCGCGGCGCTGGAGACGTTCAAGGCGACCACCGACAAGCCGACCTTCATCGTCGTCCATTCGGTGATCGGCTATGGCAGCCCCAAGGCGGGCAGCGAAAAGGCCCATGGTGAGCCGCTCGGCGTTGAGAACGTGCGCCTGACCAAGCAGGCCTACGGCTGGCCCGAAGACAAGCAGTTCTACGTCCCCGAAGGCGTCGCCGAGCGCTTCAAGGCGTCGATGCTGGACCGCGCCGGCCCGCTGCGGCAGGAATGGGAAGCCAAGGTCGTCGAATATCGCGCGGCGCATCCCGAGCTCGCCAACATGCTCGATTCTATGCTGTCGGACAGCTTGCCGGACGGCTGGGACGCCGACATTCCCGTCTTCGAAGCCGATGCCAAGGGCGTCGCCTCGCGCGATTCGTCGGGCAAGGTGCTCAACGCGATCGCGCCGAAGCTGCCGTGGCTGCTCGGCGGTTCCGCCGATCTCGCGCCGTCGACCAAGACCGACATCAAGGGTGCGCCTTCGTTTGAGGCGGACAATTACGGCGGGACCAACTTCCACTTCGGCGTGCGCGAGCATGGCATGGGCGCGATCGTCAACGGCATGACGCTGTCGCACCTGCGCGGCTATGGCTCCACCTTCCTGGTGTTCTGCGATTACATGCGCGCGCCGATCCGCCTGTCGGCGATCATGGAAGTTGGCTCGGTCTGGGTGTTCACGCATGACTCGATCGGCGTCGGCGAAGACGGCCCGACCCATCAGCCGATCGAGCATCTCGCGACGCTGCGCGCGATCCCGGGGCTCGATACGATCCGTCCGGGCGACGCGAACGAAGTCGCCGCCGCGTGGCGCGCCGTGGTCGAGGATGCGAGCCATCCGACCGCATTGGTCCTGTCGCGCCAGGCTTTGCCGACGCTCGACCGTACGAAGTACGCAAGCGCCGATGGGCTCAAGAAGGGCGCCTATGTCCTCGACGGCGACGAGAACCCGGAGGTCATCCTGATCGCGACCGGTTCAGAAGTCTCGCTCGCAGTCGCGGCGCACGAGAAGCTCAAGGAAAGCGGCGTCGCCTCGCGCGTCGTGTCGATGCCGAGCTGGCATCGCTACGAGCTGCAGGATGCGGCGTACAAGGAATCGGTCCTGCCCAGGAGCGTCAAGGCGCGCATCGCGATCGAGATGGCGGGCGAGATCGGCTGGGATCGCTATGTCGGGCTCGACGGCAAGACCGTGACGATGGCGACCTTCGGGGCGTCCGCGCCGATCGCCAAACTCCAGGACAAATACGGCTTCACGGTCGAGCACATCGTGAAGATCGCCAACGAACTGCGGGAGAAGAACTGATGGGCAAGCTCAACGAACTGGCCGCGCTTGGCCAGGCAGTCTGGCTCGATTTCGTCGAGAAGAAGTTCCTCGCCGAGGGCAGCCTTCAGAAGATGGTCGACGAGGACGCGCTGACCGGCGTGACCTCCAACCCGTCGATCTTCGAGAAGGCGATGGGGCATGGCGACGCGTATGACGCCGAGCTCGCCGCCTATGACAAGTCCAACCCCGACGCGCCGACGATCGACCGGTACGAGCATCTCGCGATCCTCGACATCCAGGCGGCGGCGGACACGCTGCGCCCGGTCTATGACCGGCTCGATGCGAAGGATGGTTATGTCAGCCTCGAGGTCTCGCCCTATTTGGCGAACGACACCGATGCGACGATCGCCGAAGCACAGAAGCTGTGGAAGGCAGTCAACCGGCCCAACGTGATGATCAAGATCCCGGGCACGCCGGCTGGCGTCCCCGCGATCGCAGCGACGATCGACGCCGGGATCAACGTCAACGTCACGCTGCTGTTCTCGCAGAGCGCGTATCAGGCGGTGGCGGAAGCCTATGTCGAGGGTCTCGAAAAGCGCGCCGCACGCGGCGAGCCGATCGACCGGATCGCCAGCGTCGCGAGCTTCTTCGTCAGCCGGATCGATTCGAAGATCGACGACAAGATCGACGCCGGAGTCGGTGGCGATGCCGCCAAGCCGCTCAAGGGCAAGGTCGCGATCGCCAACGCCAAGCTGGCCTATGCGTGGTATGAGGAGTTCATCAAGTCGTCGCGCTGGCAGGCGCTCGCGGCCAAGGGTGCGCAGGTCCAGCGGCTGTTGTGGGCATCGACCGGGACGAAGAACCCGGACTATCCCGACACGCTGTATCTCGACTCGCTGATCGGCAAGGACACGGTCAACACGATCCCGCCGAAGACGCTCGACGCCTACCGCCTGCGCGGGACCGCGACCGAAACGCTGACGCAGGATATCGCGGGTGCCCGCCATGTCCTGTCCGAAGCTGAACGCCTCGGGCTCGATCTCGACGGCGTCACCGACGAACTGGTCGACGAGGGCGTCGCTTCCTTCTCCAAGGCGTTCGACGATCTGCTCGGCGCGATCGCTGCCAAGCATCCGGTTGCAGCCTAAAGCGACCTTGCACGTTTAGCCGTCCGTCCCGGAACTCTCCGGGGCGGACGTTTTTTTCTCGGATCCCCTCAGGAGTGCGCGCGACATGAAAATCGGTATCATCGGCCTTGGCCGAATGGGCGGCAACATCGCGCGCCGGATCATGCGCGCGGGGCACGAGACGGTCGTGTTCGACCGCGACACCGCGGCAGTCGAAAAGCTCGTCGGCGACGGGTCGGTCGGTGCCACGTCACTGGAAGACATGGCCGGCAAGCTCGACAGTCCCGCTATCTACTGGGTAATGCTCCCGGCGGGCGACCCGACCGAGCAGACCGTCGCGACGATCGGCGGCTTCGCCAAGGCGGGCGATATCGTGATCGACGGCGGCAACAGCTTCTACAAGGACGATATCCGCCGTGCGAAGATGCTCGCGGAAAAGGGCATCCGCTATGTCGACGTCGGCACGTCGGGCGGCGTCTGGGGCCTGGAACGCGGCTTCTGCATGATGATCGGCGGCGAGAAGGAGGCGGTCGACCATATCGACCCGATCCTCGCGGTGCTGGCACCGGGCATGGGCACGATCGCGCGCACCCCCGACCGCAACGTCGACAAGGAAGACCCGCGCGCCGAGCAGGGCTATATCCATGCGGGCGCCCCGGGCGCGGGCCACTTCGTCAAGATGGTCCACAACGGCATCGAATACGGGCTGATGGCGGCCTATGCCGAGGGCTTCGACGTGCTCAAGGGCAAGGCGTCCGACAAGCTCCCCGAGGACGAGCGCTTCGATCTCAACTTGACCGACATCGCCGAAGTGTGGCGGCGCGGATCGGTGATTTCGTCATGGCTGCTCGATCTTTCGGCATCGGCACTGGCGAAGGACCAGTCGCTCGAGCAGTTCTCCGGCAAGGTTGCGGATTCGGGCGAGGGGCATTGGACGGTCGAGGCGGCGATGGAAGAGGCGGTCCCCGTCTACGTCCTGTCGGCAGCACTGTTCGCGCGCTACCGCAGCCGCGTCGATCATACGTTCGGCGACAAGTTGCTGTCGGCGATGCGCTTCGGCTTCGGCGGGCATGTCGAGATGCCGCAGTGAGCGATCGGCAGCACGAGACCGGGACGATCAGGCTGGTCGTCTCCGACGTCGACGGGACGCTGGTCGACGGCAAGAAGCAGGTCACGCCTGGCGTCCAGGCGGCGGTCGCGAAGCTGCGCGCCGCCGGCATCGGGTTCAGCATCATCAGCGCGCGGCCGCGTTCGGGGATGATGCCGATTGCCGAGACGCTCTGGATCGACGCGCCGATGGGCGCCTTCAACGGCGGTACGCTGTTCAAACGCGACGGCACGGTGCTCAACGCGGACCGGATCGACCGGGCGGTGGTCGACGGCACGCTGGCCGCGGCTAAGGGCGCTGCGGTCGACACCTGGGTGTTCGCCGACGACCAATGGTATGCGACCACGGACGTCGGCGGCCATGTCGACAGCGAACGCCGCGCGTCCAATCAGCAGCCGGTCGTCACGACGGACTTCACCGACCTGCTCGACCGGGCGGACAAGATCACCTTCGTCAGCGACGATCCCGACCTGCTGATCGACCTGCGCGGGCGGATGGACCGGTTCGCGGATGCCGCGACGATCGTCCAGTCGCAGACTTACTATCTCGACGTCACCCCGCTGTCGGGGAACAAGGGCGATGGCTTGACGGCATTGTCGGAGGCGATGGGCGTTCCACTCGACCAGATCGCGGTGTTCGGCGATCAGGCGAACGACCTGCCGATGTTCGCCCGCGCCGCGATTTCCTACGCCATGGGGCAGGGGCCGGAACCGGTCCGCGCCAAGGCGACCCATGTCGTCGCGAGCAACAATGACGATGGGGTGGCCGAGGCGATCGCGGCGATCCTGGCTGGACGCTGACGGCGGCATCCGCCATCCTCGGTCGCATCGAAAAGCGAATGGGGACAAGCGGATGCGGTATCTGGCGGCGGTTATGGGGCTGATTGTGGCGGCGCCGCTTGCGGCGAGAACGGTCGATTTGCCGGCGACCCCGACGACCGTCGCCTGGGGGCATTACGATGCGACCTCCAAGCCCGTCCTGACGATCGATTCGGGCGATACGGTGATCGTCCACACACTGCTCACCAACAGCCCGACCGGGCTCGAGAAGGCGGGCGTAGCGCCTGCCGACGTCGAACCGGCGCTACGCGCCGTATTCGCCGGCGTCCCGGCGTCCGAGCGCGGCCCGGGTGGCCATATCCTGACCGGACCGATTGCGATCGCGGGGGCGGAGCCCGGCGACACGCTCGAGGTCCGGATCCTCAAGGTCGATCTCGCGGTCCCTTATGCCTATAACGGCTTCCGTTATGGGGCCGGGTTCCTGACCGACGACTTCCCCTACGCCCGCACCAAGATCGTCCCGCTCGACGCCAAGGCGATGGTCGCGCGGTTCGGGCCCGGCATCACGGTGCCGCTCCATCCCTTCTTCGGCAGCATGGGGGTCGCGCCCCCGCCGTCGTTCGGGCGTTATGACAGCGCGCCGCCGACGATCAACGGCGGCAACATGGACGACAAGGCGCTGGTGGCGGGGACGACGTTGTTCCTCCCGGTCCATGCCGCGGGCGCGCTGTTCCAGGTCGGCGACGGCCATGCCGCGCAGGGCAATGGCGAGGTCGATATCACCGCGCTCGAAACCTCGCTCACCGGGCGGCTACAGTTCATCCTGCACAAGCGCCAGCTGACGTCCTATCCACGCGCCGAGACGCCGACCCACTATATCGCGATGGGGTTCGACGACGATCTCAGCAACGCGACGCGCAAGGCGCTGCGCAACATGATCGACTTCCTCGTCGCGGAGAAGGGCATGACCCGCGACGACGCCTATATGCTGCTGAGCGTCGCGGGCGATGTCGAGGTGACCGAGCTGGTCGACCGCAACAAGGGCGTCCACGTCGCGCTGTCCAAGGCGGTGTTCGAGCAGCGCCGCGGCAAATAGTCCGACGCTACCGCCGCCCGGGCCACATCCGCTGCAATTCCTGCGTGCGGTCGAGCCACTGATGCTTCAACGCGCCGACGAGGTGGATGAAGAACAGGGCATAGACGAGATAGGAAATAAGCTCGTGGGCCGCGCCGAACGTGTCGTGGACGCTCTTCTTGGTCACCGGGTCGAGGTTCATGATGACGCCGAGCCGCGGCCACTGGAACAGGCCGAACCAGTACATCGGCGTTGCGGCCGCATGTTCATAGGCCGAATCCATGATCCAGCCGGTCAACGGCATCGCGAACAGGATCGCGTAGAGCAGGAAATGCGTGGCATGCGCCGCGTTCACTTCCCACCGTGCATAGCCGCGCGGGAAGGGCGGGGGGCGGTGCCCGAAGCGCCATAGCAACCGCAGGAGCGCGAGCCCGAGGATCGTGACCCCGACCGACTTGTGCAGGTCGATCGCCGGGCGGACCTGCGCATCGGGAAGAAAGTTCGGCCAACTCCACGCCAGGGCAATGTTGAGCAGCACGAGCAACGCGATAGCCCAGTGCAGGACGATCGCCGTTCGGGTGTAGCGCTGGATCAACTCTCTGCTCCGCAATCGTTAATTGGATGCAAGCCTAGTCGCGTCGCGCGCGACAGGCTAGCGCCGTCAGCCATGGTTCATCCACCATTGGTATCGCCCGCGCAATGACCACGCTTTCGCAGACGCTCGTCGTCGAGTCGCCGCGCCTTACGCCCCGCGCCATCCCGCTGGTCAGCCGGTTGATCGGTGCGGTCGGCCCGATTCTGTTCATCGTCCTGACCATCCAGGCCTTCTCGCGCCAAGGGCTGGCGATATGGTCGGTCGGGATCGCCTATATTCTCTACGACACGCTGCTGTTGCTGTTCACCGCGTGGAACATTCGCGGGCTACGGCATGCGCCGCCGCGCGCGGCGGGTACGGTGACGCGCTTCGGCGTGATCGTCGCTGCGCACAACGAAGCGGGGGTGATTGCCGCCGCGATCGATCGGCTCGCGGGGCAAGCGCAACCCCCGGACGTGATCCTGATCGCCGATGACGGATCGAGCGACACGACCGCGGACGTGCTGGCCGAGCGCTACGCGCTTGCCATGCCGGCGATCGGATCGATGACCGGTCAGGTCGTCGGCGCGTCGACGGTGGAATGGCTCCGCCTGCCGCATGGGGGGAAGGCGCGCGCGCTGAACGCCGCCATGCTGCGGATCGATACGGAGGTGGTGCTGACGGTCGATGCCGATACGTTGCTCGAACCGGGCGCGATCGTCGCGATGCGCGCTGCGTTTGCAGCGGAACCCGAACTCGTCGCGGCCACCGGGGTCCTGGCGCCGATATGCGGGCCGGACCTGCAGGGGCGATTGTTCCAGTGGTTCCAGAGCTACGAATATGTCCGCAATTTCCTGTCCCGACATGCCTGGGAGCAACTCGGCAGCCTGTTGCTGATCTCTGGGGCGTTTGCCGCGTTCCGACGGGATGCGGTCGTCGAGGTCGGTGGTTTCGATCCGGATTGCATGGTGGAGGATTACGAATTGATCCACCGGCTGCACCGGCACGCGGTCGATCATGGGCGCGACTGGCGTGTGCGGGTCGTGGGCGGCGCGCTGGCACGGACCGATGCGCCGGCCAGCCCGCTCGCGTTCCTGCGCCAGCGCCGGCGCTGGTTCGGGGGCTTTCTGCAGACGCAATATTGGAACCGAGACATGGTGGGCGCACGGCGTTTCGGGTGGCTCGGCACCGCGATGCTGCCGGTCAAGGCGCTCGATACGCTACAGCCGATCTATGGCCTCGCAGCCTTCGCGATTCTCGTCGGACTGGTGGCCAGCGGGCGTTTCACCGTCGCCCTTCCGATCCTGATCGTGATGGTCGCGAAGATCACCGTCGATCTCAGCTTCCACCTCTGGTCGCTTGGCATCTACAAGCGCTGGACCGGACAGCGGGAAGGGCTGTCGCTTGTCCCCGCCCTGATCGCTGCGCTGGCCGAGCCGTTCAGTTTCCAGCTGTTGCGCCACGCCGGTGCGGTATGGGGCTGGCATGCCTTTCTCACCGGGCGGGAAAGCTGGGGCCGCCAACGCCGCACCGCGATCGCAACCAGCGCGCCACGCTAGGTTTCCCGGGCGGTTGCAGGAGGCGGTCATTCCACTGCCGCGTGTTGCCAAACGGATTGGCCAGCGGAACGATTGTTCATCGCGGGTTTCAGCCAAAGCTGCCACCAGGGATCCATGCCGGGCCTATCCTGCCGGGCACACTGGGAGAAGACGATGCGTTCGACGATCATGCTGCTGGCGCCCGCGGTTCTGGCGGCGGCCACCCCCGCTCTCGCACAGACGGCGCCGACGATGGTGCCCGATGGCACGTTGCTCGATGTTTCCGCCGAGGGGCGGACCTCGCGCGTGCCGGACGTTGCCACCATTCGTGCCGGGGTCGTGACGCAGGGCCAGACCGCGGCGGCGGCGCTGTCGGAAAATGCCACGCGCATGACCCGCGTGCTGGCCGCGCTCCGACAGGCCGGGGTGGCGACGCGCGACATACGTACCGCCAGTGTCTCGCTCAGCCCGCAGTATCGCTACACCGACGGCCAGCCACCGGCCGTCACCGGGTATCAGGCAAGCAACAGCGTTTCGATCCGGTTCCGCGACGTCGCCAAATCTGGCAGCATCCTCGACGCGCTGGTGGCGCAAGGCGCGAACCAGATCGATGGCCCGACGCTGTCGCTCGACAAGCCCGAAGCCGCGCTCGACGAGGCCCGGACCGACGCGGTACGGATCGCGCGGTCGCGCGCGGAGCTCTACGCAAAGGCGGCGGGTTTGAGCGTGGCGCGGATCGTGACCATCAGCGAAAATGGCGCGAACGACGGGTCGTCGCCGCAACCGCCGATGTACGCCATAGCGCGGGTCATGAAGAATAGTGAGTCGACCCCGATTGCAGCGGGCGAAACGCAAGTGAGCGTCACCGTCTCGGTCCGCTTCCTGCTCAAATAACGACGGACATGAAAAAGGCCGCTGGGTTTCCCCAGCGGCCCGATCGTCCGGTTGGACAAAGGATCTTAGCGGACGGTGCCGCGACGAACCAGGTTGACGATCGCGAGCAGGATGACCGCGCCGATCAGCGAATAGATGAAGGTGTTGATCGTGATCGCTTCATTGATTCCTGCGCCAAACAGGAACGATGCGATCACCGAACCGATGATGCCGACGACGACGTTGAGAACGATCCCCTGCTGGCCATCGGTACGCATGATCATGCTGGCAAGCCAACCGCACACGCCACCGACGACGAGCCAAACAATAAGTCCAACCATTTTACCCTCCGTTGCCCGGTTATGTCCGGGATGACGGAGACAAGACTCTCGACTGGCGATTTTTGTTCCGGCTCCGGATCGAGCAAAGCCGACAGAAACCGCAATCAGTATTTTTGCTGACGCTCGTACAAGGACTTATAGTGCTGAATCCGCGTAACGCGCAGGCCGGGCATGCCCGAACGATCGATCGCCCGTTGCCAACTGGCGAATTCCTCGACCGTCAGTCCATAGCGTTCGCACACCTCGTCGACCGACAGCAGCCCGCCATTGACCGCGGCGACGACCTCGGCCTTGCGCCGCACGACCCATCGCGTCGTTTCGGGTGGCGGAAGCGATTCGAGAGTCAGCGGCTCTCCAAGCGGGCCGATCACTCTTGCGGGGCGGATCTTCTGGTTCTCGATCATTCTTGAAGGACCTTGTCTCGGGGCGGGGCCCCTTTGCATCTCAATCGTTACGGTCATAACCACCGGACTTGAACGCTCGCTAAAGCGTCGGGGTAAACGACGGGTTCATGCCTTTCTCCGGTCAGCACGCATTTCGATCAATTCCCAGACGAGCAGGTTGAACGCCCCGTGGGCGGGGGTGAACGGATCGTTTCGATCTGGTCGCGGCAGACGCGCCTGGACCATTGCCGTGGGGCTTGCCGCCTGACGCGCCGCC
Organism: Sphingomonas sp. CARO-RG-8B-R24-01; assembly: GCF_022662295.1. Taxonomy (NCBI): domain Bacteria; kingdom Pseudomonadati; phylum Pseudomonadota; class Alphaproteobacteria; order Sphingomonadales; family Sphingomonadaceae; genus Sphingomonas; species Sphingomonas sp. CARO-RG-8B-R24-01. Next base: position 22,093 of record NZ_JAKNQI010000002.1, read on the forward strand.
ACACCGACCATCAGCACGGCCAGGTCGGGTGGCAGTGCCACCGCCGGTCCATCGGCTTCAAATCGGGAAAAACTCAGGTCCACGCACACACTTCCACTAGCGATTCGTGGATGTTTAAAGGAAAGGTCCTAAAGGCGACGTAAAGCACGTCGTCTTTTTCGCGGGATTTTGCATGTGAGGGCGGGAACGCCTATCTCCCGCCCATCATGATAGACGCAGATTTTCAACTGGGGCCCGACGTGGCGGGCAAGCGGATCGTCGTCGCGATGTCCGGCGGCGTCGACAGTTCCGTCGTGGCAGCGCTTGCGGCGCGCAGCGGGGCGGAGGTGATCGGCATTACCTTGCAGCTGTACGACCATGGCGAAGCGGTCGGCCGGGCCGGCTCATGCTGCGCGGGACGCGACATTCGTGACGCCCGGGCGGTGTGCGACCGGCTGGGGATCGCCCATTATGTGTTCGACCATGAATCCCGTTTTCGCGACCAGGTGATCGATCGGTTTGCCGATGATTACCTTGCAGGGCGGACGCCGATCCCTTGCATCCAATGCAACATGGGCCCGAAATTCACCGACCTGCTCACGGCGGCGCGGGACCTCGGGGCGGATTGCCTCGCGACCGGTCATTACGTTCGGCGGATCGAGGGGGCGGAGGGTGCCGAACTGCATCGTGCCTTCGATCCGGCGCGCGACCAGAGTTACTTTTTGTTCGCAACGACGCAGGCGCAGCTCGACTATCTTCGCTTTCCGCTGGGTGGGCTACCCAAGCCGCGGGTCCGTGAGATCGCCGCCGAACTGGGGCTCGGAGTCGCGGGCAAGCCGGACAGCCAGGACATCTGCTTTGTCCCGGACGGCAATTATGCCGGTCTCGTCAAGAAGCTGCGGCCCGAAGCCGATACCGCAGGCGAAATCGTCGATGCGCAGGGGCGTGTGCTGGGGCGACACCAGGGCCTGATCCATTTCACCGTGGGGCAGCGGCGCGGTCTCGAGATCGGGGGTACGCCCGAGCCGCTCTATGTCCTGCGGCTCGAAGCCGAATCCCGCCGCGTCGTCGTTGGCCCGCGCGCGGCATTGGCGGTCCGGTCGGCGCGGCTCAGCGGAATCAACTGGCTTGGTGGCGGCTATGACGGCCCGATGACGGCCAAGGTCCGTTCGATGGCGAAGCCCGTGCCGGCATGGCGCGAGGGGGACCGGGTTGTCTTCGAGTCCCCCGAATATGGGGTCGCGCCCGGGCAGGCGACGGTGCTGTACGGTGGGGACCGGGTCATCGGCGGCGGCTGGATCGAGGAAACCGAAAGTGCCGCGCTGACCGCGACCGCCTGACGTCAGCCCGCCAACCGCATCGGCTCGATCCGCGCAGGCTGGCGCGGCTGGTCCGGCCAGATCCCGCGCGTGTCGTAGACGAGCTTGTCGGCGCGTTCGTCGACCGGGACCGACTTGAAGACGTCATGGTCGACCAGCACGATCATGATCCCGCACGTCTCGATCGCGGTGTCGATGTCGGCAAGCCGTGCGCCCGTCCCGTCGAACGCGGCAGGAAGCGTGTTGGTATAGGGCTCGACCACGCACAGCCGGTCGCCGAAGCGCTGCGCGAGCGCGGTCGCGACCTTGAGCGCGGGGCTTTCGCGGAAATCGTCGATGTTTGCCTTGAACGCGAGCCCGAGGCACGCGACCGTCACCCCCGGATTGGCGGCGACCATCGCCTCGGCACGCTCCACCACATAGTCGATTTTCGCGTCGTTCACTTCGCGCGCGGTGCGGATCAGCGGGGTGTTGGCGGGGTCGGCGTGGACGAGAAACCACGGGTCGACCGCGATGCAATGCCCGCCGACGCCGGGGCCGGGCGACAGGATGTTGACACGCGGATGGCGGTTGGCGAGGCGGATCACCTCCCACACGTCGACCTCCATCGTATCCGCGACGCGGCTGAGTTCGTTTGCGAAGGCGATGTTGACGTCGCGGAAGGCGTTTTCGGTGAGCTTGGTCATTTCCGCCGCGCGGCTGGTGGTGGTCACGCATGCGCCGCGGACGAAGCGGCGGTAGAATTGCAATGCTTTCCGCGCACAGCGCGGGGTGATGCCGCCGATCACGCGATCATTGTCGATCAGCTCGACGAGGATGCGGCCGGGGAGCACCCGCTCGGGGCAGTAAGCGATCGCGACGTCGGCGCTTTCGCCGGTCCTGCCGGGGACCCTCAAGTCGGGGCGCAGCTGCGCGAGCAGGTCGCGGACCTTCTCGGTCGTGCCGACCGGCGAGGTCGATTCGAGGATCACCACGTCGCCCGCCTTGAGCACGGTCGCGATCGTCGTCGCGGCGCGCAGGACATAGCCGATGTTGGGAGCGTGATCGTCCGCGAACGGCGTCGGGACCGCGATGACGAAGACGTCGGCGGGTTCGATCTGGGTCGCGGCGCGCAGATAGCCGCGCGCGACGACGCCCGAGACGAGTCCGTCGAGATCGACTTCCTCGATATGGACCTTCCCCGAATTGACAGTCTCGACGACATGCTCGGACACGTCGATGCCGAGCACCTTCGCGCCGGTCCGCGCGATCACCGCGGCGGTGGGGAGGCCGATATAGCCGAGGCCGACGACGACGACGTTAAGCTCAGAATCCGAAACCATCGGCGACACCCTTTGCGATCCGTGCGGACGCATGGCCGTCGCCGAACGGATTGTGGGCGCGGGCCATGGCCTGGTACGCCGCCTTGTCGTCGATGAGCGTTGATATTTCGGAAACGATGCGATCGGCGTCGGTGCCGACGAGGCGCGCGGTGCCCGCCGCCACCCCTTCGGGGCGTTCGGTCGTCTCTCGCATCACCAGCACGGGCTTGGCGAGCGCGGGGGCTTCCTCCTGCACGCCGCCCGAATCGGTCAGCACGATATGCGCGAGATCGAGCGCACGGATGAAATGGGGATAATCGAGCGGATCGATCCGCGCGATGTTCGGCCGGTTCCCGAGCATCGCATCCATGACAGCCACGACATTGGGGTTGGGGTGCACCGGGAAGAGAATTGCCACGTCGTCGCGCGCCGCGATCCGGGCGAGGGCGTGCGCAATATTTTCCATCCCGCCGCCGAAATTCTCGCGCCGATGCGTGGTGACCAGAATGATGCGCTTCCCCGCGAACCGTTCGGCGATGGCGTCAAGCCCGGCGCCGAGGGCCGGGTCGGCGGCGAGCTTGGCACGTGTGGCATGGAGGGCGTCGATCACCGTATTGCCGGTCACGTGGATGGTCGTCGGATCGATCGCCTCGCGGCGGAGCGCTTCGGCTGCGGTTTCCGTCGGCGCATAATGCTGGTCCGCGATCGGCGCCACGATCCGGCGGTTCACCTCCTCGGGCCAGGGATGGTAGATGTCGCCCGACCGCAGCCCGGCCTCGACATGCGACACGGGCACCTTGCGATAATAGGCCGCCAGCGCCCCGACCATCGCGGTCGCGGTATCGCCCTGGACGATCACGCGATCGGGCCGCTCCGCATCCATCACGTCGCCCAGGCTGGTCAGGAGGCGCGCGGTCAGCCGGTCGAGCGACTGGCCGGGCTCCATCAGGTCGAGGTCGATATCCGGGACCAGGCCGGCAATCGCGAGCACCTGATCGAGCAGTCCGCGGTGCTGCGCGGTGACGCAGGTACGGACGATCAGCCCTGGGGTCGCGGCAAGCGCTGCAACGACCGGAAACAGCTTGATCGCTTCGGGACGAGTCCCGAAAATGACGAGGACTTTGCGGAGCACGGACGGGGCGGGTCGGTCGATCATCCGGCGGGCTTAGCGCGGATCGCTTAAAGCCGCGCTAACCGCAGCACGGACATCCCGGATCCTTGGGCAGCGTAAGGGTGCGGAAGCGGAAGGCGAGGGCATCGACCAGCAGCAGCTTGCCCGCACTGTCCTCGCCAAAGCCGACGATGCTCCGCATCACCTCGAGCGCGGCGAGGCTGCCCATCACCCCGGTCATCGCCCCGATCACGCCCTGTTCCGCGCAACTGTCGCCCGCGGCATCGTGCGCGTTGCCGACGAAGCAGCGGTAGCACGGCTTGTCCGGCTCCCACCCGCGAAACACGCCCAGCTGGCCCTCGAACTGGCCGACGGCGGACGACACCAACGGTATCCGCAGCGCATGCGCCGCATCGGCCACGGCGAGGCGCGTCGCGAAGCTGTCCGTGCCGTCGAGGACGACGTCGACCCCCTCCAGTAAGGCTGTGGCATTGCCCGCATCGAGCCGGACCGCGCACGTTTCGACCGTGACATGCGGCGTGATCCGCAACGCAGCGGCGCGGGCGGCCGCAACCTTCGCCGTGCCGACGTCGGCGTCGCCGAACAACGTCTGACGCTGGAGATTGGAAAGATCGACGTGATCGTCGTCAATGAGGACGAGCCGCCCGACTCCCGCTGCCGCCAGATACTGGATCGCCGGGCTGCCGATGCCACCGGCGCCAACCACCGCGACGCTTGACGCCTTGAGCCGCAACTGGCCTGCACCGCCCACTTCGCGGAGGACGATGTGGCGGGCGTAGCGATCGAGTTCGGCGTCGCCGAGCATGCTCATCCGCGCCAGTCGAACACGATGGTCGTGCGGTACCAGCTATCGGTCATTCCCGGATGCAGCGCGATATTCCCGCGCGCGAACCCGGTGACCAGGCCAGCGGCATATTGCTCGATCGTGGGGCAGGCGATCGCATGGGGGACCACCCGGTGGATCGTCCCGTCGGCCCCGACGAGCGTGGCGACATCGACGCGGAGAACGTAGTGCCCGTCGGCCGGGCGCTGCGCCACGCACCGTCCCGCAGCGATTTCCCCAGCGACGAAGGCGGAAACCTGCGGAGTCGCCTGGCGCGGTGCCACATACGGCAATGCCGGCAGCGCCGACCAATCCGACGGCAGCGAGGGCGCGGCGGGGGGCGCGTCGGCCATCTGCAAGAAAAATGCGGCGATCATCGTCCCGTCGACCCGAAACCCCCAACCCCTCGCGCGGTATCGTCCAGCATTTCGACGCGTTCCAGCGTCGCGCGTTGAACCGAGGCCGGAACGAGTTGTGCGATGCGGTCGCCCCGCGCGATCACAAAGGGCTCCTGCCCAAGGTTGACCAGAATGATCTTGACCTCACCGCGATAGTCGGAATCGATCGTACCGGGGGTGTTGAGGCACGTCACGCCATGCTTCAGTGCAAGACCCGAACGCGGCCGTACCTGCACCTCGAACCCGGGCGGGATGGCGATGGCGAAGCCGGTCGCGATCGCCGCGCGGGTGCCGGGTGCGAGCGTCATGGCTTCGGCGGCGACCACATCCATGCCGGCGGCACCGTCGGTCGCATAAGCGGGTGGGGGCAGACCCTCACCATGCGCGAGGGTCTTGAGCTGAATCTTGATCGGGGAAGTCGTCATCCACTGCCAATAGCGTGCCTTGGCCCCGGCGCGAAGACGGGTCTGTCTTTCGTGCCCTAAAGGCACGCCGACAGTGGTCTGCGCTGGAACCGTAGAGCCGCTTACGGGTTAGGAACATACAAGAAACATCGAGAGACGTATCATGGATGAACCGCTGCACAACCCGAAGCTCGATGAGCATCCCGATTCGAATACCGAGAAGGATCCCGACAATTGGGTGTCCGGCGGCGACCCGATGACGGGCGCGCAGGCATCCTATCTCACCACCTTGTGCGAGGAAGCCAAGGTTGAGGCACCGAGCGCTAACCTGAGCAAGGCAGATGCCTCCAAGATGATCGACGAACTGAAGCAGAAGCTCGGCCACTGAAGGCAGAGCGGAGTTTGCCCACCCCGGCTTGGCGCCGGAGTGGGCCTTGGTCGGGACTGGTGCGGGCCATTCGGGGGTGCCGGATAGGCGCATGCTTTAGCCTCGCTTATGCTCCATCACGGTCTTCGCGATTCGCTCGGCCAGACGTCCCGCTACGACGTCCTTAGCCATCCGTTCCCAGCTTTCCACGCCGGTCGCCGTCACGATATGAACGGTATTGGCATCGCCTCCCATGACATCTCCGGACACGTCGTTCGCGACGATCCAGTCGACGGCCTTGCGCAGGCGTTTGGCGGTGGCATGCTCGACCACGCGCTCGGTTTCCGCCGCGAAGCCGATCAGCAGTGGCGGACGCAGCGCGCTTCGCGCGAGCGTTGCCAGGATATCCGGGTTTTCGACCAGACGAAGTACCGGCGTCTCCAAGCCCTTCTTGATCTTCTGCGCCGCGCCCTCGACGCGCCAGTCGGCAACCGCCGCTACCATTACGGCTGCGTCGACCGGCAACGCCGCCTCGACCGCCGCTGCCATCTCCAGCGCGGTTTCCACATCGACGCGCAGGACGCCCGACGGCGTTTCAAGCATTACCGGCCCCGCCACGAGCGTCACCCGGGCACCGAGTCGCGCCAGCGCCGCTGCAATCGCGAAGCCCTGCTTTCCCGACGAGCGGTTGGCGAGGTAGCGCACGGGATCGATCGGCTCATGCGTCGGGCCGGCGGTCACCAGGATATGCGTGCCGCTCAGCATCGCGTCGTCGGCCATTCAGCGCCCGAGCATCTGCTGGATCGCCGTCAGGATCGCAGGCGGTTCGGGGAGCCGGCCCGGGCCAAATTCGCCGCACGCCATCGCGCCCTCGTCAGGGTCCAGCACGGTGACGCCGTCGGCGCGCAGCGTCGCGACGTTGCGGACGGTGGCGGGGTGTTGCCACATCCGCACGTTCATCGCGGGGGCCGCAAGCACGCGCTTGTCGGTCGCGAGCAGCAGCGTCGTCGCAAGGTCGTCCGCGATGCCAGCCGCCATCTTCGCCATCAGGTCGGCCGTGGCAGGCGCGACGACGACCAGATCGGCTTCGCGGCTGAGCTGGATATGCCCCATCTCGACCTCGTCCTTCAGGTCCCACAGGCTGGTATGGACCTGGTTTTCGGAAAGCGCCGCCAAAGTCATCGGCGTGACGAAATGCGCGCCCCCTGCGGTCAGCACGCATTTGACCGAAATTCCAGCCTTGCGGCACAGGCGGATCAGTTCGCTCGCCTTGTAGGCCGCGATCCCACCGCCGATGATCAGAAGGATTTTCATCGCACGAGCCGCGTGACGGTGATCTTGCGGCGATCCCGTGCGCGCGCGATCAGGTCGCGGATCCCGTCGGGCGCGAATGCGAGGCCGACGAGGAGGGCCGGGGCAATCATCAATCCCCAATAGAAGGTGTCGCTCCGCCCGAACAGCCCGAGCAGCGCCGCATACCCGCAGAAAATCGTCAGGGCGCGGAGCGCGAGCGGTTCCGGCCAGCTCGCCCAGCCGAACAAGGCGAGACCCACCAGCGGCGCGGCGAGCAGCAGCGGCGCGATCGCAAGCGCCGTCGACAGGGTCATCGTCCGGACGAAATAACCGAAGCCGAGCAAGCCCGCCCAGCCCGGGGAAGCCGGATCGGTCGGGCGCACGACGGCGGCAACGGCATGGGCGTGGAACGCGACGACAACTGCGAAAATCACGAGCGTGATGCCCCATCCCAATGCCTCGCGCCGATTGCCCTCGGCGAAGGCGAGCACCGCCATGATGCCGACGTACAGCGCCGCTGTTTCGCGAAGCAACATTGCGACCAGCCCGATCGCAACCGCCGTGAGCCATCGGTCGTCGCGGCGCAGCGCGAGCGACAAGGCGATCAGCAAACCGGCCCAGATTTCGTGAAAACCGATCAGCCCGCGCTGCACAAACGCAACCATCCCGCCGGCGAGAAGGAGCATCGCGAACACCAGGGGCGGCGTGCGCCGGAAGGCCGGGCGCAACCGCACGAACCACGCCGCTGCTACGCCGGCCGCGAGCAGATAGAGGATACCCAGCATGCCCGTCGGCGGAACGTGCGCCTGGATCATCGTCAACGCTGGCAGGCGGAACGTTACAAACGGACGGAGCGGATAGTCGCCCCGGCGCAGGGCGTTGGCGGCAACGCTGTAATAGTCACCGCCGCCCCGGACACCGGAGACGATCGAATCGTACAAGAGGAGATCGGTCTGCGCCTCCATGCGCGCCGGATCATCCGGATTGCCGGCGGGCGGGGGCGGGCTGGCCAGCGCCAGCAGCGTGGCCGCCAGCAGCAGCGCGACCAACCCCAGACCCCAGCGTGCCTGCAGCCGAGTGAGAGCGGCAAAGCGGGACGGCAGGACGAGCCATAGCGGCGCGCGCGGCGCGGCGGGGGGTGGCGTGGCTACCCCCACAGCATCCATCCGACGCCGAGGCTCGCGGTTGCGCTGACCAGCGCGACGGCCGCATAGCGCCAGCCCCCGAAGCGGACGATCTCGATATGTCGCAGTGGCGGCTCGGGCGGTGCGCCGGGCGGGTTGGGGAAGCGCCGCTCGATATTGCGGATCAGGTCGGGGAGGCGCGCGAAAGTGCGCAGGTCGGTGATGATCCGGTCCGCGACGGCAGCTTCCGGGCCGAGTTCGGTACGGATCCACTCGCGCACGAACGGGGCTGCCGCATCCCACAGGTTGATCTCGGGATCGAGGCTGGTGGCCACGCCCTCCACCATCACCATCGTCTTCTGCAGCAGCAGCAGATGCGGCTGCGTCTGCATGTCGAAGTCGCGCGTGATATTGAACAGCCCGTCGAGCATCATTCCGATCGACATGTCCTTGACCGCCATCCCGCGCATCGGCTCGCCGACCGCGCGCAGCGCCGTCGCGAACTCGGCGACGTTGTGATGCGCGGGCACATAGCCCGCCTCGAAATGGATCTCGGCGACGCGTTTGTAATTGCCGGTGATCAGCCCGTAGAGGATCTCCGCCAGCCACACCCGCGCGCGCCGGTCGATCCGGCCCATGATCCCGAAGTCGATCGCCGCGATCTTGTTTCCGGGCAGCGCGAACAGGTTGCCCTGGTGCATGTCGGCATGGAAGAATCCTTCCGCGATCGCCTGGCGCAGGAAGGCGTGAACCAGCGTGTTCGCCAGTTGCGGCAGGTCATAGCCCGCCGCGATCAGCGCGGTGCGGTTCGACAGCTTGATCCCGTCGATCCATTCGAGCGTCAGCACCTTGCCGGTGGTCCGCTGCCAGTCGATCTTGGGGACGGTGAAGTCGGGCTCGGCAAGCATCGAATCGGCGAGTTCGGAGGCGGATGCGGCCTCGCGCCGCAGATCCAGTTCGCGCGCGGTCCAGCGCTTGAACGTCTCGATCGTCAGGCGCGGGCGCAGGCGGGAAAGTTCGCCGCCCATCGCCTCGACCTGGGCGGCGGCCCATTCGTAGGTGTCGATCGCGCGGGTGAAGTCTTCCTCCACGCCGGGGCGCAGCACCTTGATCGCGACGGTGCGGCCATCGGTCGTCACCGCGCGGTGGACCTGCGCGATCGACGCGGCGCCGACGGGGACCGGCTCGATCGAGCGGAAAAGCTCGGCCGGGTCCCGCTGGAACGCGCGAGTCAGCGCGGCGTGGATCGTCTCGTACGGGACGGGAGGCAGCGCATCCTGCAACCGCATCAGGTCGAGCGCGGCGGCATCGCCCACCATGTCGGGACGAGTCGCGAGCGTCTGCCCGAGCTTGATCGCTGCCGGACCGATCGCCTGGAGTGCATCGGCATAGCGCGGCACCTTCGGCACGCGCGCGCCGAACCGCGCGATCCGGGCGAGGCGGCGCACGGGGGCGGGGGTGTTGGGATCGCGTTCGATCCCCTGCAGCGCACCGTGCCGCGCAAGGATGCGGCCCCATTTGAGCAGGCGCCAGAGATGGACAGCAGGCGCGGTCATATCTGACTCCCCTCCCCTTCAGGGGAGGGGCTGGGGGTGGGGAAGGACTGGGTGGTCGCGCCGAATTGGGCGGTTGCGCCCACTACGGCCCCACCCCAACCCCTCCCCTGAAGGGGAGGGGCTATAAGCGTCGACGCCATCAAATCTTCCAGCCGTGGTGAATCGCCACCAGCCCGCCGAGCATCGGCTCCACCCCCGTCTGGATGAACCCTGCGTCGCGGATCATCCCCTCGAAGGTCGGCATGTCGGGGAAGCGCCGGATCGATTCGATCAGATAGCGATAACTGTCCGCATCCTGCGCGAGCAGCTTGCCGAGCTGCGGCACGACCTTGTGCGAATAGGCATCGTACACGTCGGCGAAGCCCGGCCAGACGGTCGTCGAGAATTCGAGGCAGAAGAACCGCCCGCCCCGCCGCAAGACGCGGTGCGCTTCGCGCAAAGCCTTGGGGATGTCGGTGACGTTCCGGATCCCGAACGCGATTGTGTACGCATCGAAGAAGCGGTCGGGGAAAGCCAGCGTCTCGGCATTCGCTTCGGTCCACACGAGGCCGTCGATACCACGCTTTGCCGCGCGCTCCATCCCGACTTCGAGCATTTGCGGGTTGATGTCGGCGACCGTCACGCTCGCACCCGATTCGGCGATGCGGAAGGCGATGTCGCCGGTGCCGCCCGCCATGTCGAGGATCTGCTCACCCTCGCGCGGTTTCAGACGGCGGACGAAGCGGTCCTTCCAGACGCGGTGCATCCCGCCCGACATCGCGTCGTTCATGATGTCGTAGCGCGCGGCGACGCTCGAGAAGACGCCGCCGACACGGGCGGTCTTTTCGGAGGCGGGGATGTCTTCGTAGCCGAAGGAGACGGTATCGGGTGCGGGGGCGTTCATGGCGACCGCTCTAGCCAGTGCTTGTGGCGCGGGCAAACGCAACCTAGCTGATTGCGATGCCAGAATTGCCCGAAGTCGAAACCACCGTGCGGGGCCTGCGCCCCGTGCTCGAAGGGCAGCGCATCACCGCGGTGCAGATCCGCCGCCCCGACCTGCGGCGGCCGTTCCCCGAGGATCTCGGGCAGCGCCTGACCGGCGCGACCGTGACCGCGCTCGGGCGCCGCGCGAAATACGGGCTGATCGATACGGATCGCGGCGACACGATGATCTTCCACCTCGGCATGTCGGGGCGCTGGCGAGTAGATCCGGCGGAGCTGTTGCTGCACGATCATCTGATCCTCGAGACCGCGCGGCACCGGCTTGCGCTCAACGATGCGCGGCGGTTCGGCTCGGTCGATCTGGTTGCGACCGAATCGCTCGCGGCGTTTCCGGCGTTCCTGGCGCTCGGACCCGAACCGCTCGGGCCCGATCTGACCGCCGGGTATCTCCACCGGATGCTCAAGGACCGGATCGCGTCGATCAAGCTGATGCTGCTGGACCAGCGGATCGTCGCGGGGCTGGGTAACATCTACGTGTGCGAGGCGTTGTTCGCCGCGGGCATCTCGCCGAAGCGCGCCGCCGGCAAGGTGTCCCGCGCGCGGCTCGAGCGACTCGTCCCAGCGATTCGCACGGTGCTGCTCGCCGCGATCGAGGCGGGCGGATCGACCTTGCGCGATTATGCCAAGCCGGACGGCGAGCTCGGATATTTTTCCAAACAGTTCGCGGTCTATGGCCGCGAAGGGCAGCCGTGCGCCTGTGGCGGGCTGGTCGAGCGCTATGCGGAAGGGGGGCGGTCGACCTTCTGGTGCCCCACGTGCCAGCGCTAATCGTGGCGAGTGTTCTTGACCACCCGGATGCTTCTCGCTAAGGGACGCGGCTTCCGGGGCCGGGAGACATCTCCCGCCCTTTCTTATTTCTAAAGTCAGAGGGCTTCATGGCGAACACGCCACAGGCGAAAAAGCGTATCCGTCGCAACGCTGCACGGGCACTGGTGAACGGCAACCGCGTCGGCCGAATCCGCACCTTCGTCAAGAAGGCCGAAGCGGCGCTCGAGTCCGGCGACAAGGCGGCAGCCGCTGCTGCGATGCTGCAGGTTCAGCCGGAGCTCATGCGGGGCGTCGCCAAGGGCGTGCTTCACAAGAACACCGCATCGCGGAAGTTTGCACGGTTGACGAAGCGCCTCACCGCGCTCGCATAACCGTTTCTCCCGAGTAACAAATTCGCCCGTCGGACGTCGTCCGGCGGGCTTTTTGTCGTGTTTTGTGCGTCGCAAAACACGCACTTCCAGTCCGAATAGAACATCACAAGAACTTCAACAGTCCTGTTTTGGGAAAGCTCGGTTTTACTGCGATTCGCATAACCTTCACGGAAGTGTAACGACTTTAAATTGAGTAATTACCGATACTTATGCGATTTTTGACGCGAATCCTTGGCTGAATCCGAGTCAATGCTGATTATTTCAAAAATCTGACAGGGGCAGGCCTTGATAGACTCGGCCCGTTCTTCATAACTGGCCCTCCACCGCGCAGACGATCGTCTCGCGACTCAATTCGAATGGCACGTTCAGGCGGACTCGATTCCGGCTGTGGGGGTTTTTGTCCGTTGTAAATTAAGGCTCCGCCGGTGTGACCGGGGGGCGAAGGAAGGGTTTTGTCGTGGCATCTTTGGGGCAGGGGGTAGCGATCGCGAACAACCATAGTTCCAGCGAGACGCAGGACGACATGGTTGCGCAGGCCTGGGCCACGGTCCGTACGAATCTCCGCGAACTGTCGGGCGTACGGCTGTTCGATCAGTGGCTTAAGCCGATCGTTTTGATTCCCGGAAGCGACCTGGATGCGGTGCGTCTGGGTTTGCCGTCGGCATTCATGACAAATTGGGTACGGAATCATTACGCCGACCGGCTGTTGCAGGAATTTCGCGTCCTGATCCCGGCAGTGCGCAGCGTTTCGATCGAAACGGTTGCGCGTTCGGCACAGGTGGTGACGGTCGAGACGCTGGCCGCGCCGACCGCGATCGTCAGGGAAGCTGTTCCGACGATCGAGCAGCCGTCGCTCGACCCGCGCTTCACCTTCGACCGCTTCGTGGTCGATCCGTCGAACATGGTGGCGTATAACGCGGCCGTCGCGCTGGCGCAGCCGGGCGTGCCGCGATTCAGCCCGCTGTTCCTTCACAGCGGCACCGGGCAGGGCAAGACCCACCTGATGCACGCGATCGGCGCGGCGTATCTGGCGGCGGTGCCGAACGCACGCGTGCTGCTGATGTCGGCCGAGCGGTTCATGTACGAATTCGTCCAGGCGCTCCGCACCCGCGAGACGCATGCCTTCAAGACCCGGCTGCGCGCGGCCGACCTGCTGCTGATCGACGATCTCCAGTTCATCGCCGGCAAGGACGCGACGCAGGAGGAATTCTTCCACACGATGAACGAGGTGATGGGCGCGGGGAAGCGCTTGGTCATCTCGGCCGATCGCTGCCCGCAGGGCCTCGACGGCGTCGAGCAACGCATCACCTCGCGTCTCTCGTGTGGCCTCGTCGCGGACATCAAGGCACCCGATCTGGCGCTGCGCCGGCGCGTGCTCGACCGCAAGCTGGCCGACATGCCGGGCGCGCGCGTCCCGGTCGCAGTGCTCGACCTGCTCGCGTCGCGGATCAGCGCGAACATTCGCGACCTCGAAGGCGCGCTCAACCGCGTCGTCGCGTATGCGCAGCTCAGCAATGTCGAGATCGACCTCGACTTCGCGATTGCGACGCTTGGCGACGTGCTGCGCGGCGCGGAACGCCGCGTGACGATCGACGAGATCCAGAAGGCGGTCTCGGCGCATTTCGAGATCAAGCCGATCGACCTGGTGTCGGCCCGCCGCGCGGTCGTCGTGGCGCGGCCGCGGCAGATCGCGATGTATCTCGCCAAGCGCCTCACCACGCGCTCGCTCCCCGAGATCGGGCGCAAGTTCGGTGGGCGGGACCACTCGACCGTGATCCACGCGGTGCGCCGGATCGAGGACCTGCGCGAAGAGGACCACGAGATCGACAGCTCGGTGCGCACGCTGATGCGGCAGCTCGAGGGGTAAGGGGACGCGGAAGCATGCGCCTCACGTCTGCTTCCCCCTTTACACTTCCCCGGCGAAGGCCGGGGCCCACTAGCGATGGCGGCGGTAACGGCGCGCAGTCGCCAGCAGTCTTCCGTTCCTCGACTGGGCCCCGGCCTTCGCCGGGGAAGCGCAAGTGAGGTCGTTCAGCCTCAGACCTGCAACCCAACCGCACGCTGTGCCGCCGCCAATGTCGGGGCCGCGAGCGTCGCCGCCCGCCCGGCGCCATCCTCCAGCACCGCGCCCACCGCCGCACGATCATCGAGCAACGCCGTCAGCCGTTCGCGAATCGGCGCAAGCGTCGCCACCGCCAGATCGGCCAGCGCCGGCTTGAACGCCCCGAACCCCTGGCCCGCATATTGCGCAAGCACCGCATCGGGCGTCGATCCCTCGAGCGCCGCATAGATCGTCACGAGGTTACGCGCCTCCGCGCGGTCGGCGAGCCCGGCGACTTCGCTCGGCAATGCATCCGCATCGCTCTTGGCCTTGCGGAATTTCGCGAGGATCAGCTCGTCGCTGTCGACCAGATTGATTCGTGACGCATCCGACGGATCGGACTTGGACATCTTTCCGCTCGCATCGCGCAAGCTCATGATTCGCGGGGCGGCCTTGGAGATGAGCGGCTCGGGCAGGACGAAGGTCTCGCCATAATCGCCGTTGAACTTGACCGCGATGTCGCGCGCGAGCTCGAGATGCTGCTTCTGGTCCTCGCCGACGGGCACGTGAGTCGCCTGATACAGCAGCACGTCGGCGGCCTGGAGCACGGGATAGGTGAACAGCCCGACGCTTTGCGTCTCGCCCTTCTTGCCCGCCTTGTCCTTCCACTGCGTCATCCGGCTGAGCCAGCCCATCCGCGCGGTCCCGCCGAGGATCCAGTGGAGCGCGCTGTGCGCGGGGACGCGCGCCTGGTTGAACAGGATCGCGCGCGCCGGGTCGATCCCGCAGGCAAGCAGCGTCGCCGCCATCTCGGTCGTGTTCGAATCGAGCTCGGCGGGGACGACCGGCTGCGACAGCGCGTGGAGGTCGGCGAGGAAGAACAGGCAGTCGTCGCCAGCGGGCATCGCATCCTGCATCGCGACCCATTGGCGGATCGCGCCGAGATAGTTGCCGAGGTGGAGGTTGCCGGTGGGCTGAATGCCGGAGACGACGCGCATGGTTTATTCCTGGACGGTTTTGGGGGTGGCGGCGCGGCGGCGGAGCAGCGCGCGGATGTCGCCGATGCGATAGGCGCCGGTGAGGAAGCAGGCCACGACATAGACCGCGCTGCCCGCGCCGACCAGTACGCCGAGCGCCGCATAGCGGACGACCATCGCGCCGCCGAGATAGGGGTCGAGCCACCGTTCGAACGCATAGACGGTCGCGCCCATCAGCAATGCCGCGAGCAGCAGCCGCGGAACCTTGCGGCGCAGCGCGGCGTCCGCGACGAAATGCCCCCGCTGCGCGAGCGTGCGGTACAGCATCGCGACGTTGACGGTCGACGCCAGCGCGGTCGCGAGCGGCGGGCCGACATGGCCGATCAGCGGAATGAGGATCAGATTGCCGACGATGTTGACCGCGATCGAGATCATCGCGAAGCGCACCGGGGTCCTGGTGTCGCCGCGGGCATAATAGCCGGGGGTCAGCACCTTCACGAGCACATAGGAGGGCAGTCCGATCGAGAAGGCGCTGAGCGCCCAGCCGCAGCGGCGCGCGTCGATCGCGTCGAACTTGCCATATTCGAACAGCCCGCGGACGATCGGTTCCGCCGCGATCAGGAATGCCATCGTCGCAGGGAGCGTGAGGAACAGCGCGAGCTCGATCCCGCGGTTCTGCGTGTCCATCGCCGCCTGCTCCTGTCCCGACGACAGCAGCCGCGAGATCGTCGGCAGGAGGATCGTGCCGAGGCCGATCCCGATCAGCCCGAGCGGCAGCTGGTTCAGGCGGTCGGCATAATAGATATAGGTGATCGACCCCGAGGCGAGCAGGCTGCCTGCGAGCGAGGTCGAGATCAGCAGGTTGATCTGCGACGCGCCCGCGCCCGCGGCGGCGGGAACGATGAGGCGGAGCATCTTGCGGACGTCGGCGTCGAGCCGCGGCATCCGCAGCCGCAGGTCGACCCCGGCGCGATGGCACGCGAGCATCAGCCACAACAGTTGCAGCACCCCGCCGACCGTCACCGAAATCGCCTGGACGCGCGCGGTCTCATAGACATCGTGGCCGTGGAAGAACCACAGCCCGGCGATCATCGCGAGGTTGAGCAGGATCGGCGCTGCGGCATTGACCCAAAATTTGTCGAGCGAATTGAGGATGCCCCCCAGCAACGACGCAAGCGAGATCAAGGCCAGATAGGGGAGCGTGATACGCGACAGCAGGACCGCGAAGGCGAATTGGTCGTGCGTCGGATGCTGCCGTGCGAATCCGCCGGACAGCAGCCAGGTGATCGGCCAGGCGGCGATCAGCAAACCGGCGGTGAACAGGATGAGCACCGGCAACAGCACCGCGAGCGCGCGTTCGGCAAAGGCATAGCCTGCGGGCAAGCCACCGGGTCCGGCCGCCTTCTTGTTGAAGAGCGGGATGAACGCCGCCGAAAACGCGCCTTCCGCGAACAGCGCGCGGAACATGTTGGGCAGGCGGAAGGCGACGCCGTTGAAGGCGTCGGAGGCGAATCCGGCCCCGACATAGCGCGCCGCGAGCGAATCGCGCACCAGAGCGAGAATGCGGCTGGCGAGGGTCAGGCCACCGATCGAACCCAGCGCACGGACAAGCTTCATGTCAAATCGGACCGCTTCTCACATTCATCGCCAATCGCAGCCCGAAAGCCCCCGGCGAATCGCCGGGGGCATCGCGGGTGCTCAGGCCGAGCCCAACGGGTTGGCCGTCGCGGCGCCCGCTTCCTGCTGGGCCAGGAAGATGCCGCTGAAGTCGATCGGCTCGAGCAGCAGGGGCGGGAAGCCGCCATCGCGAATCGCGTCGGCGAGAACCCGGCGCGCGAACGGGAACATCAGCCGCGGCGCTTCGGCCAGCAGGAACGGCTGGAGATGCTCGGCGGGGAAATTGCGCAGCCCGAACAGGCCGGCGTAGGAAAGGTCGACGAGGAACGCGACCTGGCCGTCGGCCTCCGCCTTCACTTCGATCCGCAACACGATCTCGTACACGTCGTCGCCGACCTGCGCCGATGCGATGTTGAACTGAACGTCGATCGCGGGAGCCGTCTGATTCTGGAAGATCGCCGGGGCGTTCGGATTCTCGAAGGAGAAGTCCTTAATATATTGGGAAATCATTCCCGCGGCCGGGGCCGTGTCAGCGCCGTTGGCGAAGGAGTCGCCGGTTACGCCGGTCGAAGTGATGAAGCCGTCATCCTGCTCGCTCATGCAACGCGTCCTTAATGTCCGTACTATAGGTATCGCCACGGGTGGCGCAGTCGAAGCCGCGCGCGTAGCAGGGGGGCGAGCGGAGTTCAACGGGCGCCGAACTCCACGGTCGTGCGCATCATTTGAAACCTTCGTGCGTTGCGCCTATGTATCCCTGTCTGCCAATCCGCCGGAGGCCGCGTGTTCCTATTAGTTATCCTCGCGATGATCGCCGGTTTCATGGCGCTCCAATTGTACCGTGTTCTCGGTAAGCGCACCGGACATGAGCAGCCTTTGCCCAAACCGGCGGAGGAGCGCACGCCGCTGACGCTCGTGCCGCGACCGATCGAGGCGATCGCCGATGCGCGCGAACCCGCGAGCCGAATGGTCGAGGCCAAGGCGGAAGCCGGCGTCCGAGCGATCATCGCAGCGGATTCGTCGTTTGATGCCACGCGCTTCCTGCAAGGGGCGCAAGCCGCCTATCGCATGATCCTTGAGGCGTTCTGGCAGGGGGACGAGGAGCAGCTTGGCTGGCTCGCCGAACCCGGCGTGCGCGATGCCTTCGTCGCCGCCATCGCGGAGCGCAACGCCGCCGGTCATAGCCTGGAGAACCGGCTCGTTTCGATCGAGCGCGCGGTAATCGCCGACGCGACACTCGAGGGCAAGGTTGCGCGAATTACCGTGCGGTTCGATGCGGATATCGCCGCGGTCACGCGCGATGCCGAATCGGTCGTGATTGCGGGATCGATGACCGACGCGGTCGAGACGCACGACGCCTGGACCTTCACCCGGACGCTCAAGAGCAGCGATCCGAACTGGAAGCTCGCCGACACCGACGAGGTGTGACGATCGTGTGGGGGGGGAGTGTTTCGCGCGCGCTGGTGATCGGCGCGGCCGTGTTGGTGTCGGCTTGCGGCGGGCAGGTCGCCCATCCGGGTGCCGTCTCGCGCCCCGCCCCGGTGGCAATGCCAGTGGCGGCCACGCCGATTCCGGCCGTTCCTAACGTCGCTCTGGCGGGCGCGGCCAATGCCGCGAGCATTGGCTTCGTCGCTGGTCCGCCGATCGACCAGCTCGGTCTTGCGGAAGATGACGCCGGACGTGCGCTTGCGGCCTTTCGCCTCTCCTGCGCTTCCGTCCAGCGGCGCACCGACACCTCCGGACTGACGCGCGGTACGGATTGGCAGCCGGCGTGCGCCGCGGCGCCGACCGTCGCCGCAGGCGGCGCGGTGGCGTTTTTTACGCATTATTTCGAAGCGGTGCAGATCGGCGACGGCAAGGCCTTCGCGACGGGCTATTACGAGCCAGAGATCGCGGCCTCGCGTGACCGTCGTCCCGGGTATGACGTTCCCATCTACGGTCGACCAAGCGATCTGATCGACGTCGATCTTGGTCAGTTCAGCGACACGTTGAAGGGCCGGAAGGTTCGCGGTCGTGTTGCCGGCTCCAGCCTGGTGCCATATGACGATCGCACCGCAATCGAACAGGGCGCGCTGGACGGCCGCGCCCCGATCCTTGGCTATGCCGCGGACCCGGTCGCCTTGTTTTTCCTTCAGGTCCAGGGGTCGGGGCGGCTGCGACTGCCGGACGGATCGATATTACGGATCGGCTATACGTCGCAGAACGGCCGCGACTATACGGGAATCGGGGCGCTGATGAAGCGGCGCGGGCTGCTCGCGCCGGGGCAGACCTCGATGCAGGGAATCGTCGCCTGGCTGCACGCGCATCCCGAGGAAGCGACCTCGATCATGCGCGAAAATAAAAGCTACGTATTCTTCCGCGAACAGGCGAGCGCACCACAGGGCGCGCTTGGTGTCGCAGTGACGGGGGGTGTCAGCGCCGCCGCCGATCCCAAGTTCGTGCCGCTCGGCGCGCCGGTCCTGTTGTCGATGGATCGCACGGACGCGAGCCGGCTCTGGGTCGCTCAGGATACCGGTGGTGCGATCAAGGGACCGAACCGGATCGACACGTTCTGGGGTGCCGGCCCCAATGCCGAGGCTACAGCGGGTGGCATGGCGGCGCGCGGTACGGCCTTCCTGCTGCTGCCGAGCGGTACGCTCGCGCGCCTGACCGGGGAGAGGGCCAATGGGGCACCGATCCCTCAGCCCTGACGAAGCCGCCTTGTGGGTCCGGGTGATGGCGGGCGTCAGGCCGATCGCGCGTCGCCCGGCCGAACCTCAGCCCGTGCCTGGCACGTCGTCGAAGCCGGAGAAGCAGACCACACCGTCGACCAGGATGGTCAAGGCCGTTGCCCCAACCGCGATCGTCCCGAAGGCTCCCGCGCCGAGTGTTTTGGGCAAGGCCGCCAGGGGGACTGTTCGGGCTGCCCCGGCCGCGCCATCCAACACGCTCGACGGTTCGTGGGACCGCCGCCTGTCGCGCGGTCTGGTCTCGCCCGACCGCACGGTCGATCTCCACGGCCATACCCTGGCCAGCGCCTATGACCTGCTGGACGCGGCGCTGGCCATGGCGATCCGCGCGGGCGACCGGATGATCTTGCTCGTGACCGGAAAGCCCCCGCGCCCGGCAAGCGAGCGCCCTCATGCCCGGGGAGCGATCCGCGCAGCGACGGGGGATTGGCTTGCCGGATCGCGCCACGCCTCATCGATCGCTGCGGTGCGGGCGGCGCATCCGCGTCACGGTGGGGCTGGAGCGCTCTATATCGTTCTGAAGCGGGCGCGCACAACCGAACGGCTGTAACGCAGCTGGCTAACGAGCAGCGCTCGGCGTCTTTGCCATACCATACAAATGCGGTATGGAAGCGGCGTAATCAGGTCGAAGCTGTTCGGGAGGGCAACAACGGCATGATCCGCGTAACGTTTTCGAATAACGTGGTAGGTTTTTTCAGGCGGGAAACTTTTAGTGCTTAGCGAAGACATTGCGGTGGTCGGAACCGTATTGTCAAATACGTCAAAAGCCGGGGTATTGTACTAGGAAATATACGGTTTCATTTGGCGATGGCAGACCTTTTTCCTGCTCTCGCCGCAACACCGGGATCGAGTCAGCCATACGGCTCTGCGCGTGCGGCAACCATTCCGACACGAATGGTCGATAGCGCCTAGGAACCGACGCGGTTCTTGGATAGGCGACAGAGTGCACGCCAGTGGCGTGGGGGATGCGTTCCGGAGCAACAGGTGAGAGATACAGCATGACGGTGGAACGGTGCGGGATCATTTTGGCAGGCGGTTCGGGAACGCGGTTGCATCCGCTGACGCAGGCTGTGTCGAAGCAGTTGATGCCGATCTACGACAAGCCGATGATCTATTATCCGCTGTCGACGCTGATGCTTGCGGGGATCAGGCGGGTATTGATCATCACCACCCCGCACGAACAGTCGGCGTTCCAGCGGTTGCTGGGCGATGGTAGCCGGCTTGGCATCTCGATCACCTATGCGGTTCAGCCGGAACCGAACGGGCTCGCCCAGGCCTATCTGATCGGTGCCGACTTCGTTGGCGGGAAACCGTCCGCGCTGGTGCTTGGCGACAACATCTTCTTCGGGCACGGACTGCCCGCCCTGGTCGATGCGGCCCACGCGCGGTCGACCGGCGCCACGGTTTTTGCATATTATGTGCGCGATGCCTCCGCCTATGGCGTGGTCGCGTTCGATCCCAAGACCCGTGCGGCGATCGATCTCGAGGAGAAGCCCAAGAATCCCAAGTCGAACTATGCGGTGACCGGGCTGTACTTCTACGACGAGCGCGCCGTTGACTTCGCGCACCAGTTGAAGCCGTCGCCGCGCGGCGAGCTGGAGATCACCGATCTCAATCGGATGTATCTCGATGCTGGCGACCTCAACGTCGAGATCATGGGTCGAGGGTATGCCTGGCTCGACACGGGCACACACAATTCGCTGATCGATGCCAGCAATTACGTTCGCATTATCGAGGAGCGGCAGGGGCTCAAGATCTGCTGCCCCGAGGAAATTGCCTGGCGCAAGGGGTTCATCGATACCGCGCAGCTCGAACGGCTCGGCGGCGAATTGCGCAAGAGCGGCTATGGCGACTATCTGTTGGGTCTGATCGAAGAGGGGCAGGCACCATGGTAACGATCGTCGAGACCGCCCTGTCCGACGTCCTGATTCTCGAGCCGAAGGTCTATGGCGACGATCGCGGGTTCTTCCTCGAAAGCTGGAACGACGCGACCTTCAAGGCGCAGGGGCTCGACTGGAATTTCGTCCAGGACAATCATAGTCGTTCCGCAAAGGGTGTGCTGCGGGGGCTGCATTACCAGCAGCCCAATCCGCAGGGCAAACTCGTACGCGTCGTTTCGGGGTCGGTGTTCGACGTCGCGGTCGACATTCGGAAAGGGTCGCCGACCTTTGGAAAGTGGGTGGGAGTCCATTTGAGTGCCGCCAACAAGCGCATGGTCTGGATTGGACCGGGACTGGCACACGGGTTTCTCAGCCTCGAGGACGACACCGATTTCCTCTACAAGTGCACCCAGGCCTATTCGCCAGCGGATGAGCATGCGGTGTTGTGGAACGATCCCGAGATCGGGATCGAATGGCCGCTCGACGGGATCGAGCCGATGCTGTCGGCGAAAGATCGCGTTGCACAGACCTTAGCGCAGGTCGCGGCAGCATGAAGGCGCTGATCGTCGGCGCGGGCGGACAGCTGGGCCATGCGCTCCTGGCGACGGCGCCTGAGGGCGTGGAGATCGTCACCTGCGATCAGGATACCGTCGATATCACCGACGCGCAGCGCGTGGCGGCGTTCGTCGCCGAGAGCGATCCGGACGTCATCTTCAATGCGGCGGCCTATACCGCGGTCGACAAGGCTGAAAGCGACGCGGAGCGCGCGCAAGCGGTGAACGCGGACGCCGTTGGCTTTCTCGCCGCCGCGGCTCGGGCTGCGCAGGCGAAGCTGGTGCATGTTTCGACCGACTTCGTGTTCGACGGCGCTGCCCGGCATCCCTACGCGCCGGACGCTGCCCCCGCGCCGCTCGGGGTCTATGGCCGTACCAAGCTGGCGGGTGAACGCGCCGCCGGGCCGGACGCACTTGTGGTTCGGACGGCATGGCTCTACGGGCCGGTCGGCGGGAATTTCGTCAGGACCATGCTGCGTCTGATGCAGGCACATCCGCAGGTCCGAGTGGTTGCCGACCAGATCGGTTGCCCGACCTACGCGCCGGCGCTTGCCACCGCGCTGTGGGCGATGGCCGGGCAGGACGCGACCGGCGTGTATCACTTCAGCGACGGCGGTGAGGCCAGCTGGTTCGACTTTGCGGTGGCGATCCAGGAGGAAGCGATGGCGCGGGGGCTGTTCGACACCGCCGTGCCGATCATCCCGATCACGACCGCCGAGTATCCGACACCCGCGCAACGGCCCGCCTATTCGGTACTCGACTGCAGGGCCACGTATGCGCTGCTCGGCCATCCGGCCACGCCGTGGCGCGAAAACCTCCACATCATGATCGAAGAGATTCACACGCATGGCTAATCTGCTCGTCACCGGCGGCGCCGGCTTCATCGGCGCGAACTTCGTGCATTATTGGCGCGCCAATCATGCCGACGACGCCATCGTCGTGCTCGACGCGCTGACCTATGCCGGGAATCGCGAAAATCTCGATGGGGTCGCTGCCGTCGATTTCGTCCACGGCAATATCCTCGATACCGACCTGGTGACGACGCTGCTGCGCGACCACAAGATCGATACGGTCGTCCATTTCGCCGCCGAAAGCCATGTCGATCGCTCGATCCTCGACCCTGACGCCTTCGTCACGACCAATGTGCTTGGCACGCACAGCCTGCTCCGGGCGGCGCGGACGGTCTGGCTGGATACCGGCAGCGGAACGCCGCACCGGTTCCACAACGTCTCGACGGACGAAGTCTATGGCTCGCTTGGCCCGCACGACCCGGCCTTCAGCGAAACCACGCCCTATGCGCCCAATTCGCCATATTCGGCGTCCAAGGCCGGGGCGGATCATTTGGTCCGCGCGTATCATCACACCTTCGGGCTGGACGTGACGACGACCAATTGCTCGAACAATTATGGTCCGTTCCAATTCCCCGAAAAGCTGATCCCATTGTTCCTGATCAACGCGCTGAACGGGCGTCATCTCCCGATCTACGGCGACGGGATGAACGTGCGCGATTGGCTTCACACCTCGGATCATTGCCGGGGAATCGAGGCAGCGCTGCAGCGCGGCACCGCCGGCGAGGTCTACAATATCGGCGGCGGGGAAGAAGTCCCGAATCTGACCGTGATCGACGAGATCTGCCGGAGCGTCGATGCCGCTTTCGCGGCGGACCCGTCGCTGGCCGAACGTTACCCCGACGCCCCTGCCGCGCGCGGTGAGGCGACCGAAACGCTCAAGACCTTCGTGGAAGACCGCAAGGGGCATGACCGGCGCTATGCGATCGACGAGCGCAAGGCACGGGCGGAGATCGGCTATACACCGGCGCGCGACTTCGCGGGTGGCCTGGCCGACACGCTTGCCTGGTATCTGTCGAACGAAGCCTGGTGGCAGCCCATGCTCGAGCGCGCGAAGCTCGGTACCCGATAGGGTCGCGTCAACTCCTGCGGAAGCAGCCGTTCAGGCGTGCGCCCGGCGCGCTCGTAATCCTGGACTGCTGCTTGCGCAGGAGCATCGCATGCCCTCGACGCGCGCGACGCGTTGTCAGCTTTTCGCCATGCCATAGGTGTTGAGCAGATCGTACAGCATCGGCCGCGAGATATTGAGATCGCGCGCCGCCGCCGAGAGATTGCCGTCGTTCAGCGCGATTGCCGACGCAATGGCCGAACGGTCCGCACGCTCCCGTGCAACGCGCAATTCGGTGCGCTCCATTGCCAAACCGGTCTGTTCGAAATCGAGATCCTGCGCGGTGATCATCGAGCCTTCGGCCATGATCGTCGCGCGACGGATCCGATTCTCCAGCTCCCGAACGTTTCCGGTCCAGGGCCAATTGTTGATGGCGGTGAGGGCGTCCGGTGCAAATCCCTTGATCTTCGCCTGTTTCCCGGTGTTCATCTTGCGCAGGAAATAGCGGGCCAGCAGCACCGCGTCGCCCGGCCGCTCCGCGAGGGACGGGATACGGATCACCATTTCGGCCAGCCGGAAGTACAGATCCTCGCGGAAACGTCCGTCCTGCATCAGCGTCTTGAGGTCCTGATGCGTGGCCGTCACGACCCGCGCGTCGATCGGGATCGGCTTGCGACCGCCGACCCGCTCGATCACGCGCTCCTGCAGAAAGCGTAGCAGCTTGACCTGCATCGCGAAGGGCACGTCGCCGATTTCGTCGAGGAACAGCGTACCGCCGTTCGCCAGCTCGATCTTGCCGATCGTCGCCTTCACGGCGCCGGTGAACGCCCCTTTTTCGTGTCCGAACAGCTCGGATTCGAGCAACGACTCCGGGATCGCCGCACAATTGATCGCGACGAAATTGCCGCGCGCGCGCGCGCTCTTGGTATGGATCGCCTTGGCGAGCAATTCCTTGCCCGTGCCCGATGCGCCGAGCAGCATGACCGAGGCATCGACATCGGCGACCTTTTCGATCGTGCGCAGGACGGTCAACATCTGCGGTGCGCCGGTGATGATTCCGTCCGCACTCGCAAGCTGGTCGGCCTGTTCCGCGAGGCGGCGATTCTCCGCCTCGATTTCCGCCAGGTGGAACGCTCGCGCGACGATCAGGCTCAGGTCGGTGATATTGATCGGCTTCGAATAGAAATCATACGCACCCAGCGCGATCGCCTTCTGGGCACTTTCGCGCGCTTCGTGCCCGGACGCGACGATGACCTTAACCGCGGGATTGTGCGCGATCAGTTCGCGCAGCGTTGCGAACCCTTCGGACGTGCCGTCCTGATCAGGCGGCAGCCCAAGATCCAGCGTGATCACGGCCGGGTTTTCGGTCCGCTGGGCGGTCAGTGCGGCGGCGCGATCACCGGCAACAACGACGTCGTAGTCGGTGAAGGCCCATTCGAGCTGCGCCTGGAGATCGAGATCGTCTTCGACGATCAGAAGTTTCGGTTTTCCGTTTGTGTCGACCATGTCCGCCATACCCTAATCACGCGCGTCGCTGAGCGGAAGTTCGATCGTGAAGATGCTGCCATGGCCCTCGGTACTGGCCACCCGCAGGGATCCCCCCATTCCGGAGACCAGGGCTTTGGCCTCTGCCGCGCCGATCCCGAACCCGCCCCCTTTTGTAGAAACGAAAGGCTTAAACAAGCCCTTCCGGATGAAGTCCGCGGACATGCCGACGCCCGTGTCGGCAACCGTGATATGGCAATGCGACCCGGCTGCGGTCGCGGACAGGATCACGGGCTGATCCGCTGGACTGGCCTCGATCGCATTCTGGACAAGATGCTCGATAGCGAGCTTCAGCTTTTCGAGATCCCCGCGGGCCTGAGCGCCCGACCGCGTGCCGGCCGACAGCGAGCGCCGGTCGACCCGGCTCGACACGATCGCGTCGATCAGCCGATCCACGTCGATGCTGGCCGGCACTGCCGATTGCAGCACGCGGTCGGGCGATAGGCGGGATAGCAGGACGTTCATCTTCTGGACCGCACTGGTCAGGCTGCGGCTCATCTCGGCCTGAAATTTGGGGTTGGACCCATGCTGCTGTGCGTTGCTGGCAAGCAGCGACAATTGGCTGACGACATTCTTGATGTCGTGGATGATGTAGGCGAAACGGCGATTGAACTCCTCGAACCGACGCGCTTCCTCGAGCTCGAGCTGGTTGTGGGCATCCGAGATATGCACGGCGGCCTGTTGCCCGATCACCTTCAGCAGGTCGAAATCCTCCCAGTCGAGCGCGCGCTGGAGCCGCGGCTTGGCGAGAATGACAACGCCGATCATCGCGGACAGCCAGATCAACGGTACAGCGACCCAGGCATCCCCGATCATGGCGAGGTCCGACTGGTCTTCCCGGGTTGGACCGCCGCGCCCGCCTTCCGGGTCGAGCGTTACGATCAAGCCCTGCTGCAGCAGATTCAATTCCGCCTCGGGGAAGTGGATCGAGCCGCTCGGGGGCGGGGTACGATGGCCCCAGCACCAACCGGCCGCCACGTCGAAGCTTTGTCGGTCGCTCGTCAGCAGCAGTAAGCCCGCCGGGGATTCGGTGATATCGGCAACGGCCTTCACGACGCGCTCTTCCAGCGACAAGGCAGAGCCGCTCGAATCCGAGATCGTCGCACTGAAGCGCAGCCACTCCGCGCGATAGTCGTAGCGGTGGCTGAACAGGTTCTTGACGATCACGACCTTGAGCCAGGCGCGCGCGCGGGTCGAGAAGAGCAGGAAGGCTCCGACGACGGAAAGACCCATAACCGAGCCGACCGCCAGCATTGGCCCGGCCGAACCCGCGAAGAACGATTCGGAGCGGGCAACCACCGACATGCTGACGAAGTACAGGCCGATCGCGACCAGCGAAAGCGACTGGAACGTCGCCTTGCGGGAAAGCGCGATCTTCCAATGCTCCTGCCGCCGCGCCGCAACGAGAAAGAGGGGCACCAGAAGCAAGGCGAGTATCGGGCGTCCCGTCGCGAGCGGATTTGCTACGGAATAACCCAACAGACTGACCGTATAGAGGTTGAGATCATACGCCCACAGCATGCCCAACCCGAACAGGATCAGCCGGAATCCGGTGCCACTGCTGCTGGTCAAGCCGTTGTACAGATTGTGGAGATAGATGATCCCGCCGATCGCAAAGAGCAGCCGGCATCCGATCGTCACCAGCAGCCACGGCACCGTGCCCGGCGAGTCCGGCGTTTGCATGGCCCCGATCAGAGCAGCGCAGGCGCCTGCGCCGGCGAGGATCGCCAGCAGCACGGCGCTGTGCGTGCGACGACCAGCGGGATCCGCCAAGGGCTGGGTGGCGGTCGATAGATAGGCCAGCCACGTCACGTTGCGCAGGAAATACGCGGTGATCACGAGCAGGGGGCTTTGCGTCAGTCCCGACAGGGCCCAGGCCGACATCCCGACGAAGGCGAGCACCAGCAGCGGCGCCCGGCCGGGTCCGGTGCCAAGGGATATGCGCCAGGCCGCCAGCAAGGCGTAGGCGGCGCCAGCGGCGACGAGGATCCAGAACAACAACACGGCCGGTGTCTACACCGTAGTCATGACTGAAGCGTATAGAATTGTTGCAGCCTTGGGGCAATTTGGTCGACGCGATTGCCCGTGAAGGTCAACGGGGAAAACGAACAAAAAAAACGTGCCCCGGAGCGATCGGGGCACGGAAGGTCTCGTGCGCGCGGGCGATGGTGGCGCCCGAATTGGCCGAATACGCCGTTCTGCGGATGATCAGCGACTCCGAAGCCGGAGCGGTACGGGGCGCCGCAAGGCAACGCCGAGCATCGCGAAACCGGCGACCATCATGATCCAGCTTGCGGGTTCGGGGACCAGGCCGATGATCTTCGGGGCCGGGTCCGCAGAAAATTGTCCGCCGCCGGTAGCGCTGAAGGTGGCAAGCGAGTTGTTCGCCCCCAAGCCCAGTTTGGTGGTCAATGCCGTGAAGCTTGCGGACAGATCGCCACTGCTCACGTCCGAAAAATCGAGGAAATCGGAGGTGAAACTCACGGTATTGTCGGCCTCCGTCGAGCCCCCGAGAGTCGTCTGGCTACCGTTTTTGCCCCCGGACATGAATCCGTCGAACGTAACCGTCAGAAGGTTCGATCCCGCCAGATAGGTGTGCGTCGCGAAGTTGGGGCCGGTGACCGTAATGTCGTTGGCACTGATGAACGTCATGCTGCCTGACACGATCGGTTGAACGATAACGCTCCCGATGGTCGTGGCCGGTGCGCCCTTGTCGACTTTTGCATCGAGCGTGAAGTTCGCAACGACGCCGTTCACGAAAGGGCTGAGGTCGCTCTGAAGGAAGCTGAATTTGACCTGCGTGCTCCCCACCGTCGTAGAATTTGGACTATTGGAGGTGAAGAGCCGGGCATCTTCCGTACGCGTGGCGGCGGTACCTGAGTTGATCAACCTGACATCTTTCTGCGAATTCAGCGAACTGAAAGTCGCGAACGTCGTCACCTGTGCGCTCGCGGCCGAGACAGGCGCAAGCGACGCGGTCATGGCGATCAAAGCAATCTTAAGTCGAAATAATATCCCCTGAGACATTTCAACAATCCTTACACGCTCATGGCTGAAAACGCGTAACTCGGATGGTGTAACGGCTATACACTGTCGATCCAACAATACGTCCTGCAATAATCGTGCAAAACACGTCATTGCAACTGAATCAAAGCTGTAAGGTGCGCCGTCTTTTTCTATCTGTAAGCACAGCTGACACTTGGTGCAGGTGGTTCCGGTCGAAGGATGTCTTCACCTGGCCCGTGTGGCCGTCCCGTGGCGCGGGTTTCGAGAAAAAGGCGTTGTGTCGGACCCGTCACCGTCTCGATCTTGGCTTGGCTATGCCGAGCGGCCGCCCAGCAGCGTCGGACCTAGGAGTCGAAACAAGTCCGAGGTCCGGTCAGCGACCCCATCCGGACGTGGAGGCGAAGACCGCGTGGCGGGCCGGATATAAGGCCAGCACGGCAGCTATCGGTCCAGCAAGGCATCAAGCCGTCGGGGGAGGCGCGGTCGTCTCTACGCCAACCTCAGTCCGGGACGTCCCAAAACCGGCGTGCCATGACATCGTCATGGCACGCCGGCCAGGTAGCTCACGCTCGTTCAGGCGTTGCCCGACCGAGGATCTGAACGATCACGTCCGTGGCGATCAGGCTGCCGCGACGGTCGTGCTGCGATGCTGCCGCAAGGCTACGCCGAGCATCATGAAGCCAGTGACCATCAGGGCCCAGCTTGCCGGCTCCGGGACGGTGCTGACGATCAGCGGCGCCGGGTCGGAGGAGAACTGTCCGCCGATGGTGGCGCGGAAGCTGTCCAGGCTGCCGTTGGCTGCCTTGGTGAGCGCAGGCGTCAGCGCGGTAAAGGACGTGGAGAAATCCTTGTTGATCACGCTGGAGAAATCAAGAAAGTCAGACGTGTACGTGATGTTGTAGTTGTGCGCTGCGGTCGAGGCGCCAAAAGTGGCGGTGCTGCCGAACTCATCGCCCGAGATCTTGGCGTTGAAGTTCAGCGTGAGCAGGTTCGATCCGGCAGCCAGCGTCTGTGTGATCGAGTCCGCGCCGACGAAGGTGATGGCGGTCGTGCTCAGGAAGGTCATCGTGCCCGAGAAGACCGGCTGCGTGAAGGTCCCGTCGACCTCGGTCAGCGGCTTCGTGATGTTCGCATTGAGAGTGAAGTCAGCAACCACATTGTTGATATACGTGCTGATGCCGGGCTGAATGAAGCTGAACTGGACTTTGGATACGCCGGCGCTCGTCGCGGTGTCGGTGCTGGTCGAGTAGACGGTCGCTCCGATGCCGCTCGGTCCTGCGTTGACGAGGCTGATGTTCTTGCTCGAGTTCAGCGAGGTGAACGTTGCAAAGGTGCTCACGACGGCGTGCGCCGACGTCGTCGAGAGAAGTAAGGCGGACGCGCCGAGCGCGCTCTTGAGAATTGCGGACGAAAACAGATTGCGAATCATGGATAAACCCCTTGCGCGAGAACAGCTGCAAACGCTTCACTCGAGCCCGGGGTCGATAACGGACACCAAAGACATCGCGTCTGCTAAAGCAAGACCGATGCCACATCCATTAAATCAGCATTTTCAGAATACTAGGATTGAGCACTATTGGTATGTGTAAGCGGAGGCGACGACATCGGTCTATTAGGTTAATTCTGCGCGTTATAGCCGATGTCAAGCGATGAAGGCCCGCAAGCTGAAGATGATCGTGCTCCACAACAGGATGTTCACGCTGCACAAAACGGCGATGCGGCCGAGCGGGGGAACGCGCGTCGTATCTGCGCTCCCGGAAGACTTCTCGTCTTCAGAGCCGAAACGCCCATTGACCACCGCCCCGGCATCGAGCGCAGTCGCCAAATCGTTGGCGTCGAGCGGCCGAGCGAACTCGCAACCGTAACTCAGGCCAAGCCGTCGCACGACCTGCGCCTCCCGTGGACCGATCCCGGCCAGTCGAAGGCTCACGCGAGCGCCATGGGGTAGATCGGCCAAGGTCGACATGCCAAACCCGACGGCGGACAGGTTTTCGATGAAAATATCGATCGGCTGCTGAGACGCGTCCCGCAGCGTGGCTGGCCGGGCGGCTGGAATGCGTCGGGCGGCGCGTCCGGAACGCGAAAGCGTAGCAGCCAACATCATCGTCTAACTCACTCTCCTAGGAGTAATTTATCGCGGTGCATCGTTTACCGTGCGCCGTTGACAGACCGTGGCATATGGTAACGTAAACGAAAAGGGGGCGCCGTACTCCTGTGGAAACTTTTTTCCACAGTCATGGAACTTTCGCAAAATTGTGCGTGCCGGCCGACAGCCGGTGCGGCTTCGCAGCGTCGTCGCCGAAGGCCTTGGTGCTGTGACGACACGCGGTGTCGGGGCGCGCCACGGCCCGGCATCGTTACCATAATCTTTACCAATGTCAGGCACATCGGCTGCATCCCAAGGCAGCCAGGTCCGCATTCATGAAACTGCACGAGAGCGTCGAACAACGATTGTCCGAAGCCTTTGGCCCGGAACAGGCAAGGCCAACAGATCCCGAATCCGGCCTCCGCGCGCTAGCCCTGTTGTTCGCGATCCAGAACGTGTCGGTCGATCCCGCGCAAATGCGGCACGAACTGGGGCATGCCGAAGCGCTGACCGCGCGCGACATCATCCGGCTTGCACGTCGCCAGGAAGGCGCCAAGGCGAAGGCGGTCACGGTCGAACCCGGTCGCCTGTCCCGCCAGCCGCTCCCCGCGCTCGCCAACGGGCCGGCAGGCTGGTTCGTGATCGGTCGGCTGGTCGAGGACGGAGTGCTGATCCAGCGGCCCGGCAACCAGGTTGAAAAGGTCGACCGCGCCGCCCTCGATGCATTGTGGGACGGGGAGCTCATCCTCCTCACCACGCGCGAGGCGCGCGGCGCGGGGAAGGGGCGTTTCGATCTCAGCTGGTTCGTGCCCCAGATCGTGCGGTATCGCCGGTTAATCGGCGAAGTGCTGCTGATCACCTTTGCGCTCAACCTGCTTGGCCTGGCAGCGCCGCTGCTGTTCCAGAACGTGATCGACAAGGTGCTGGCGCACAATGCCCAGACCACGCTCAACGTGCTCGCGGTCGGCTTCGTCGCCGTTTCCGTGTGGGAAACCATGTTCGGCTGGATCCGCAGCCGGGTCTATTCCGAAACCAGCCAGAAAATCGACGTCGAGCTCGGCGCCCGCCTGTTCCGCCACCTGCTCGCGCTGCCGCTCAGCTATTTCGAGAAGCGCCGCGTGGGCGACACCGTGACGCGGGTCCGTCAGCTGGAGACGATCCGCGAATTCCTGACGACCGCGTCGCTCAGCGTGCTGGTCGATCCGCTGTTCATCGGTGTGTTCATGGTCGCGATGCTGATCTATTCGCCCGCGCTGTTCGGAATCGTCGCGGTCAGCCTGGTCGGCTATATCGTGGTGTCGGTCGCCGTTACGGGGACGCTCCGCCAGCGCATCGAAGAGAAGTTCGAGCGCGGCGCCGCCAGCAACGCGCTGCTGGTGGAAAGCGTCAGCGGCATCCAGACGGTCAAGGCCGCCGCGGTCGAACCGCAGTGGCAGGATCGCTGGGAACGCCAGCTCGCCGCCACCAGCGCCGCGTCGCTCCGGGTCACCAACCTCGGCAGCACCGGCAGCCAGGCGGTCGAGCTGATTTCCAAGCTGACCTTCGCCGCGATCCTGTTCTTCGGGGCCAAGGCGGTGATGGGCGGCGTCCTCACGCTCGGCGGGCTCGTCGCCTTCAACATGTTCGCGCAGCGTGTGTCCGGCCCGGTCATCAGGCTCGCTCAATTGTGGCAGGATTTCCAGCAGGTACGCATCTCGGTCGAACGGCTGGGCGACATCCTCAACCATCCGGTCGAGCCGCAGGCGTCGTCGCGGGTCACGCTCCCGGCGATGAAGGGGGCAATCAGCTTCGATGCGGTGCGGTTCCGCTATGCGGTCGACAGCCCGCCGGCGCTCGACAGTGTCTCGCTCGACATCGCGCCGGGTGAATCGATCGGGATCGTCGGATCCTCAGGGTCGGGCAAGTCGACGCTGACCAAATTGCTCCAGCGGCTGTATCTCGCCGAAAGCGGCCGCGTGCTGATCGACGGGATGGACATCGCGCAGGTCGATCCGACGTGGCTGCGTCGCCAGATCGGCGTGGTCCTGCAGGAAAACATCCTGTTCAACCGCTCGATCCGCGAGAATATCGCGCTGGTCAATCCGGCGATGCCGCTCGACCGGGTGATGCGCGCGGCAAATCTTGCAGGCGCGCACGGCTTCATCCTGCAACAACCGCAGGGCTATGACACGCCGATCGTCGAACGCGGCGTCAACCTGTCAGGCGGGCAGCGCCAGCGGATCGCGATCGCGCGGGCGCTCGTCACCGACCCGCGGATCCTGATCCTGGACGAGGCGACCTCCGCGCTGGACGCCGAGAGCGAGGAGATCATCCGCAACAATCTCAGCGCGATCGCCAAGGGGCGCACGGTCGTCGTGATCGCGCATCGCCTGTCCGCGGTGCGCGACTGCAACCGCATCGTCGCGCTCGAGAAGGGCAAGATCGTCGAAATCGGAACGCATGAAGAGCTGATCAGACTGGGTGGCCGTTATGCCGAGCTGCACCGTCGCCAATCGGGCCTGAAGGATATCGCCGCATGAACGCGCTGACGACCAACTGGCGGATGATCACCGCCACGATCGCCGAGGAAAAGGCCCGCAACGTCGGACGCTTGCGGATCGAGGACGCAGCGTTCCTGCCGGCCGCGCTCGAAGTGATCGAGCGGCCGGTATCGCCCACCGCCCGGGTCACCGCCAAGATGCTGCTGGCCGGGGTTGCTGCGCTGGGCCTGTGGCTGGCGCTGGGCCGGACCGACATTATCGCGTCGGCACAGGGTCGCATCGTGCCGACCGGCGCGGTTCAGCTGGTCCAGCCTGCCGAGGCGGGGGTGGTGCGGCGCATCCTGGTCCATGACGGCGACCATGTCCGCAAGGGGCAGGTGCTGGTGCTGCTCGATCCGACGGTATCGACGGCCGAAGCGGCGCAGGCGCGCAAGTCGCTGGACACCGTATCGTTCGAAGTCGCCCGCACTCGGGCGGTGATCGACGCGCTTGATGGCAAGGGCTTCCGCTTCGCCGCGCCTGCGGGAACGGACGCGGCGACAGTCACGCTCCAGGGTTCGCTAGCGCGCGCCAAGCTCGCCGAGGTCAATGCCTCGATCCAGGCGCAGGCCGCGGGGAACGCCGTTGCCAGCGCGGAGATCGGCGCGGCCCGGGCGGAAGCTGCCAAGTTGACCGAGACGCTTCCGCTGCTCGACGAACAGATCTCCGCCAACGAGCAATTGCTGGCCAAGGGGTTCGTCTCGAAACTGAAGGTGCTGGAGATGCGCCGCCAGCGGATCTCGCAGGTTCGCGACCGCGACTCGGCGCTGCAATCGATCCGCCGCGCAACAGCGCAGGCGGGCGGTGCGGCGAGCAATTCGGCCAAGGCGCGGGCCGATGCGCGATCGGCCCTGCTGGACGAACTGGTCAAGGCGACCGCCGAAATGCGGTTGCGCCAGGATGAGTTGGTGAAGACGACGCAACGGGCAACGCTGCAGGCGCTGCGCGCGCCGGTTTCCGGTACGATCGGGCAGCTTTCGGTGCATACCGAAGGGGGCGTGGTCGAGGCGGCCAAGCCCATCATGACGGTCGTGCCGGGTGACGGAAAGCTCGTCGCCGAAGTGAAACTGCTCAATCGCGATGCCGGCTTCGTCAATGTCGGGCAGAAGGTGGGCGTCAAGCTCGATGCGTTCCCATTCGCGCGCTACGGTCTGATTCCAGGGCATGTGCTGGGGATCAGCCCCGACGCGGTCGATGACGACAAGCTCGGTCCGGTCTATGTCCTGCGCGTCGCGCTCGACCGCACGCGCATGTCGCGGGGGGATCGCGACGTTCCGGTCACGCCGGGCATGATGGTGACCGCAGACATCGTGACCGGTGACCGCAGTTTCTTCAGCTATCTGACCAGCCCGATCGACGAGGCGCGCGGGACGGCGCTGCACGAGCGCTAAGGACGAACCGAGAAGGGGACGGGCAGGGATGGGGGGGAACAGGGACCCCTTCTTGCCCGCCCGCTTCTCGCGCCGACGATACGGAGGCGAACGGGGAAAGCGCCATTGCGGCTGCCGGCCCCGACCCGCCTGACGCTGCGCCGTTGCAGGTTTAAGCGCGGACCGTGTTGGCCGCGAGCAACGCCCTGTATTTGGGGGCGGTGGCACTCGGCTGGTCATAGCTGCTCACGACACCCCAGCTTCCGTAACGCGACCCCTGACCCCCGATGCTGTTGAAGGCACAGAAGAGATCGCAGCCAAGATGCACTTCTAGGCGCAATGTATCCAAATACAGGTCATACATCCCCGGTTGGCTCTGCGCGGCACCCAAGGCGGGGTTATAGGGCAAGTCGGCTTGCCCCTTGGGTTGCAGATGCTGCCCCCCCTCGTAGACGACGTACCGCAACCCGAGCTTCTTGGCATGTTGCGCAGCCGTCAGCGCCGCTCCCGGTTCCGCCTGCTTGCGGATGACGATCCGCATGTCGTTGATGACTTCCTCTGCCGTCAGCGCGGCGCCGCGGGCTTCCCAGCGCGCATATTGCTCGTCGCCCGCACCGAAATAACCGGACTGTGCGACGGCATCGCACCCGCCATGGGCCATGCACGAGTCGATGGTCCGCAAGGCGACATCGAGCCATGCGGTCTGCGTCGCGCACACCCGAACGTAGCGGGCCCGGTCCGCTGCAGGCCATGCACGCTGCCATACCTGGAACACGTGACCGAACAGCGCGCCGATCCGGGCCGGATGGTTCGTGCCCTTGGTCTTGGCATCGTCGTCCCACGCCTTTTCGCCCTTTGCCTCGACCATATCCCCGAGGCGCCGCGAATGGAGCATCCAGCCCGTCTGGTAGAATTGAAAGTTCCAGATCTCGTTGGAAACCTCCACATAGACCTTCCGCTTGGGGTCGAGCTTTGTGTGGATGAGCTTCGCCAATTGCGCGACATAGTCGTCGGTCGCGCGATGAGGGATGCAGATCCAGGGATCGATCCCGAGGGTATTGGCAAGCTGGATCATGATTTCGTAGGCGACGCCGCCGGCAAAATGGCGCGCAAAGCCGTTCGGGGCATGGCCTTGCGTATCGTCCGGATCCCCGCTCGTCCCGGTCATCGTATAGAAGGTTGGTCGGCGCCGGTTGCTCCATTCCTCTTCGATCGATCCGTTCGTGATGCCCCAATCCATGAAGCGCAGGACATGGAATGGGCGGCAGAATTCGAGGAACTCGGGCAGGAAAGGGTCGGCGGCAAGGTCGATATGCTCATCTGCCAAAGCGACCACGCGGATGTTGCGTACCGGGTCCGCCGGGTTGGAGCGGTTGATGAAAAAGCCTTCGACCAACTTTCCGTCATGCGACATGTGGAGCACCACTCTGCCACGGCTCTGGCTTATGACACGGGTGCTTGCCACGCCGGCGAACGTTCCGTCCCCATCATACAGCAGGACGTATTTACCGCTCTTGAGGGTATTGGGCAGCAGCGTGAAGACGGCTTGGTCCGGCAGGGACCCGCCTTGCTTGACCGGCACCGCGCGTGGGTAGCCGTCCGCATCGAAGCTAAACAGATCTTGTTTCTGGGTGTCCCAAGGGCCGCTGCCGTCCGCATTGTGCGTCATCCACATGCGAGCGCCCCACATCAGATTGCGGAACGGAAAGCCGGCGCCGTAGTCGGAGACGCCGGCCAGGTTCATCCCGATGGGCAGTTTTGGAACCTGTCCTGCAGGAACGTCTGGCCCCGGCCACGCGGCATCCCCCAAGCCGGCGCGCGCGCAAGCCCCGAACACCAGTGCACTCGCGCTGACGCCGGACCAGCGGAGAAGATTTCGTCTATCGATCAGCATGGGCGAGCTATATACGCGGCCAACCTTGCTGGCCATCCTTGTGTCCCTGTTTACGACCGTAATACCAACGTATCGTCGCAGGCGGCCGAGAATTGGCGCTATTCTGTCTGATCCCCAATGTCCCTTTCCCAGCGGTAGAATGTCTGATGGTTGTTGCTCGCTTGACGAACTGGGCTTCCAACGCACAAAGTTTGCGCCAGCGGGCAACGCTGGCGAGCGTCTGGGCGGTTGGGGGCTTCGGGCTGCAGCGGGTCCTGCAGCTTGCGTCCAATCTCGTTTTGACACGATTGCTGTTCCCGGAAGCATTTGGGCTCATGACGCTGGCAAACGTGATCCTGATCGGGATCGCGATGTTCAGCGATATCGGTATCAAGCCGGCGATCGTGCAGAGTGAAGAAGGCGGAAGTGAGAGCTATCTCAACACCGCCTGGACGGTGCAGGTCATTCGCGGCTTCATTCTGTGGGGCGTATGCTGCCTGATCGCCTGGCCCGCCGCGCTCCTATACCGTCAGCCGATCCTGTTTCCGCTGCTGTGCGTCCTAGGAGCGACCGCCGCGATCAACGGATTTGGATCGACCACCCTGGCGCTGCGCGAAAAGCGGTTGCATCTCGGCGCGTTGACGACGGTCCAGGTCGTCGGTCAGTTCATGACGTTGACGATCACTGCCCTGTTCGCGTGGTTGCTGGGTTCCGTATGGGCCTTGGCCTACGGTGCGGTGGTGGGTGCACTGGCCTATACCGCACTCGGGTTCGTCGCCCTGCCGGGGCACCGTCATCGTCTTTATCTCGACCCCGTGGCTGCAAAGAAGCTGTTGAGTTTCGGCCGCTGGATCTTCGTGTCGACGATGGTGACGTTCCTGGGCGGCCAAGGCATCCGCGCGATCCAGGGCGGCCTCATTCCCATCGAGACGCTGGGTATCCTGGGCATTGCGCAGACCTTTGCGACGATGCCAGCCGAACTGGCCGCGCAGGTGCAGAACCTCGTCGGGTTTCCGGCGCTGTCGGAAGCGCGCGTCCACGGGAAAGAGCGGTTTCTCGGGACGTTCGACAAGATCCGGACGCGAATCCTGATCAGCTCGTTGCCGCTATTTTTCGTTCTGGCGCTTGCGGCCGGGCCGATCATTTGGTCGCTCTACGACGGGCGCTATCACGCGGCGGCAGGGTTCATGGCGTTGCTTTGCGTTACCGGTCCGATTGGTATCGTGGCCGCCGGTTATCAGAGCGCGTTCATGGCATTGGGCAAGGTGCGATTGTACGCCAATCTCATGGCGGTCTTCATGGTGACGCGCGTGGTCGGTACGGTTGCCGGATTCTACATCGGTGGCACGATCGGAATGCTGATCGGCGGCGGTGCGGGCACGTTCCTCGGGTACACCTATGTCGCCTATATGGCGGCGAAGGAGGGGCTTTTCTCCGCGAAGGTGGACGCCGTGTGCCTCTTGCTGATCGTCGTCATGTCCGTGGCGGTAAAGTTCTTCTATTTCTGACCGCTGTTCGCAAGGCTGATCCCCGGCTGGCGCTAGACGGCTTCCGGTGCGCCACGGGGTTCGGGTCGACGGGGTTTTACGGCGGTCGTTGGTCGCGCCATGGGAGCACGCAACGCCAGTGCCGCTCCGGCGATCGCGAGCACTATGATCATGGGACGCGTGGGAATCGACGTGAACACCAGCATCACGCTGGCGGCCATCAGCGCTCCGAAGGCGAACGCGCCGAAGGCGATCGTCGACGGATCGCGGACCCATTTCCGGCGACGGAGGAAAAGGGTGGCCGGCGGATAGAACATGACAAAGCAAAATGCCAAAAGGCCGACGAACCCCGTTGCCAGTGCAAAATACAGATAGCTGTTGACGAAATCGATGATGCCCTCGCCCTGTTTCAGGTCGATCAATCGATTGCTCACGTTGCTCATGGTGTCGCCCGCAATGGGGTGCTTCCAGAACTCCTGGACCCCCCTTGCAAACAGTTGCTGTCGATAATCGACAGTTACCTGAGTGTCGGTCAACTGCCCCGCTTTATAACTGTTGCGGACGAGATAGGCGGTGGCGAACGGCACTAGGACGGCTACTGCTTTCAGCAACCCAGCGGTGCCATATCGGTAGAAGGCATAGCAGAGAATCACGGTCGCCATCCCCAGGACGCCCCCCCGTGATTGCGGTGCCAACACCCCCAGCATCATCAGGGCGGGGATCGCGTATCGCGCAGGCCCGCGTCGGAAGTCCTGGCCGCATGCCAGAGCGGCCGCAAACGCGATGACGAGGGCAAAGCCGGCCGCGGTGGATTCGTCGAGCGGACCATAAGCGCGCATCGCGCCCCCGCGGAACTTCGCCACCAACCCTGGCAGGCTGATATCGAATTTGTTGTAAAGGCTTACGAATAGCGGCCAGTGCGCGCGTGCTTCATAGGTCAGCACGACCGCTAGCATGCTTCCCATGCCGGTAAGGGTTGAAAGCAGCGTCCTTCGGTCGGCGGGCGATCGCAGGCAATTGCCGATGACGAACACCGGAATGCCGTACGTGAGAAGGACTGCGGCCGTCTGCCGCAGCCAGTTCGTCGAGCTTGTTCCTCGCAGGGCGATAAAGATCATGAGGACGAGGAAAATAATGACCGACACATTGCGGTGGGTCGACTCCGATCGAGGATCCCGACGGGTAGTTGCCAACGCCATCAGGCCACCAAGACCCAACGTTGCGTGCGTCGGCCAGTCGAACAAGTAAATCCCGCCGGTGGTCAAGGAAAAGGAAAGCGTGGGGATCCCCAGGCAGCCAACGATCATTACGGTCAGTAATTGGCCCCGCGTGCGGGCCAGCAGCAATGGCAGCAACAACAGGGCAATGTGGATCAGCAAAAACAACGGTGAAAAGAAGAGGCACAGGTAGAAGGACGAGAGCACTATAAGCGGAAAGTGGCCAACCTCCTTTTTGGACTGCGTGCTCAAGCATAGGAAATAGGCCGCCCAGCCCATTAGGAGCATGATCTCTAGGTAGGCAAAATTCTTGGCGAGTGCTAGCATGAGGTGCTCGGAGTCAGGGTGGCCATGGACGATCGGAGGCGGCTAAGCCTCGCTCCTACGGACGTTTGCCGGCTGAGGAAAGTCTGCCGACGCGCGGCGGCGGGTGAGGCCGATCATGCCGATACCCAGAAGGGCAGACCGGCATCTCGTTTTCGCCACGTTAACCTTGCTGGATATCGATTCTGACACCCCGCCCTTGCTAGAAAAGCCGCCAGAGCGCTGACTTTGGGGAAGAAAAGATGACCGACTCAACTGCTATTGGCATGAACCTGGCGGGCATAAGCTATTATGGCAGTCAGTTTCCCTTTTTGGACCGCTACAAGACGTCGGGATCGTGGACCGCTCGCGACAAAAACTACACACCTCTGGGCAGCCCGCCCCTAGATGCAAACGGGTACCCGACCGCCATGCCGTCGTCAGCGACGAACATGTACGCAATGATCGAACTCGATCCAGCGTCCTTGTCGATGCCGGACGTGTATGTCCTGCGGTATACCGGAGAAGCAACCTTCGATATTTCGTCGAGCCAGGTCATCAGCAAAAAGCCGGGTGAGATCGTATTCAAGTATAGCGGCGGAAATCAGGCGCAGTTCAGCATCAATTCGATCAATGCCGCAAATCCGCCGTCCAATATACATATCGTTCGGCAGGACCAACTTGCCATGTTCGATGCCGGCGAGATCTTCAATCCGGCGTTCCTCGACAAGATCAGTCCGTTCGCCGATTTGCGGTTCATGGATTGGGGCGCGACGAACGGGTCGGGCCAGACCACTTGGGATAGCCGCACGACGGTCAATTCGGCGTCCTGGTCGACGGTGCCGATCGAGGTCATGGTGGCGTTGGCCAACAAGACCCATACGGACATGTGGTACAACGTTCCGGCGCAGGCTGACGACGCTTATGTCACCAAGGCCATGCAGTATATTCACGACAACCTGGACCCTGCGCTGAAGGTGAAGGTCGAATATTCCAACGAAGTCTGGAACTTCGGATTTGCGCAGTCGCATTACGCCCTTGAAATGGGCGACAAGTTGTTCGGCAAGGATGTCAACGGCGACGGGAAGATCGACTCGTCCAATCCGGCCGAGCATGTCGGCGACGGCTACATGCAATATTACGGCTATCGGTCCGCCCAGATCGCCACGATCGCGAAATCGATCTTTTCGGACGCGCCGAGCCGGGAGCAGGGCGTGCTCGCTACCCAGACCGCTTATACGGGGCTCGAAAATTCGATTCTCAAAGGCGTCGCGCGGGTCGGGAATGTATCCAAACTGTTCGACGACTACGCGATCACGACCTATTTCGATATGAACAACGCCACCGAAGACCAATTGCTGTCGTGGGCGCGATCGGGAAGTTCGGGGCTTGATGCTGCGTTCGCCGCGCTCAAGGGTAACCTGGCGTATTACAAGACGGTCGAGCAGTATCAGGGCGCCGTTGCGTCGAAGCTCGGATTGAACCTCGTCGCCTACGAAGGCGGGATCTCCATGACGTCGTACCAATATTCGGCTGCTGCGCAGCCGGAGATCCAGGCGTTCATGGAAAAGATCAACACGGACCCGCGCATGGCGGACCTGTATAAGATCATGGCGGCCGATTTCACCGCCGCCGGCGGGACATTGCTGAACGCGTTCAACAACGTCGGGGCTTCTTCCAAATGGGGCGAATGGGGCGCGCTGGACAGCACCTACGATACCGGTAGCGTCAAATACGATGTGCTGGTCGCGTTGGCGAAGGCCGGCAACGTCGCCGCCGCGCCGGTCGCGACGGTATTTTCCGCAGACAGGATGGATGCGGCGACCACGCTGAACCAATATACGCTGGATGCCACGACACGGAACCTGGCCTTCGCCGGTACGGGCGCGTTCGTCGGTACGGGCAATGCGCTGGACAACGTCATCGTCGGCGGGAATGGCAAGAACACGCTCAGCGGCGGCGCGGGGCAGGACCGGTTGATCGGTGGCAGCGACGCCGATTATCTCGATGGCGGCACCGGCGCCGACACCATGATCGGTGGCGCCGGCAACGACGTCTACATCGTCGACGATGCGGGTGACGTCGTTACCGAGCTCGCGAATGGCGGGACCGACGAGGTGCGCACGACGCTCGCCAGCTATACGCTGGGGGACAATGTCGAGAACCTGACCTACACCGGCACCGCGGCCTTCACGGGGACGGGCAACGCGCTCGACAACGTCATAACCGGCGGTGCGAACGGCAACACGCTGGCGGGCGGCGCGGGCAATGACACGCTGGTCGGTGGTGCGGGCAATGACGTGCTCGACGGTGGCGCCGGCGCGGACACGATGCGCGGTGGGGCCGGCAACGACATTTACATCGTCGACAATGTCGGCGACGTGGTTACCGAGCTCGCCGGCGGCGGGACCGACGAAGTGCGCACGACGCTTGCCAGCTATACGCTGGGGGACAATGTCGAGAACCTGACCTACACAGGCACCGCGGCTTTCACGGGGACGGGCAACGCGCTCGACAACGTCATCACCGGCGGTGCGAACGGCAACACGCTGTCGGGCGGCGCGGGCAATGACACGCTGATCGGTGGTGCGGGCGATGACGTGCTCGACGGCGGCACTGGCGCGGACACGATGCGCGGCGGGGCTGGCAACGACACCTACATCGTCGACAATGTCGGCGACGTGGTCACCGAGCTCGCCAACGGCGGGACTGACGAAGTGCGCACGACGCTTGCCAGCTATACGCTGGGAGATAACGTCGAGAACCTGACCTACACCGGCACCGCGGGCTTCACGGGGACGGGCAATGCGCTCGACAACGTCATCACCGGGGGCGCAGGCAACGATATCCTGTCGGGTGGCGCGGGCAATGACACGCTGATCGGTGGCGCCGGGAACGACACGCTGCTCGGCGGCGACGGCAATGACTATCTGAACGGCGGGACCGGTGCCGACAAGATGACCGGCGGCGCGGGCGACGATACCTATGTCGTCGACAATTACGCGGATCAGGTGATCGAACTCGCCAACGGCGGCACCGACACGGTCGAAACCACGCTGTCGACGTACATGTTGTCGGCCAACATCGAGAACCTGCGCTATCTCGGCACCTCCAATTTCATCGGCATGGGCACGGCTAGCGCCAATGTCATCACGGGCGGTTCCGGGAACGATTACCTGTGGGGCGGCGCGGGTGACGACACGCTGTACGGCAATGCCGGCGACGACGTGCTTGACGGGGGCACTGGCGCCGACACGATGTACGGCGGCGACGGGAACGACACCTACATGGTGGACAACGTCAACGACAAGGTGATCGAACTGCCGGGCGGGGGCACCAATGACGTGGTCCACGCGTCGGTCAGCTATACCTTGTCGGACAATGTCGAGACGCTGTGGCTGGACGGCATCGCGCCGATCAACGGCACCGGCAACAGCGGCAACAACACGCTGTGGGGGAACTACGCCGACAACATCCTGCGCGGCGGCGGCGGCAACGACGTGATCCATGGCGGCGCCGGCAATGATACACTCTACGGCGGGACCGGCGACGATCAGCTGTTCGGCGATGCCGGCAACGACGTCCTGTATGGCGGTGGCGGTCACGACTATCTCGACGGCGGAACCGGGGCGGATACCTACCGCTTCCTGCCGGGCGATCTCGGCGCGACGGCGGCAACATCCGCGACGGTCGTGCTCGGGGCGGGGCAGGGTGACAAGATCGACCTTAGTGCGATCGACGCCAATGGCGCGACCGCGACCCGCGATGCGTTCAGCTTCGTCGGATCGGCAGACTTCACCAAGCGGGCGGGCGAGCTGCGCGTGCAGGCGAGCGGAAACGACTGGCTGGTGTCCGCGGATACCAACGGCGACGGGATCGCGGACATCGTGCTGACCGTGAAGTCGACGAGCGGCGTCCTCGCCAGCGACTTCGTGTTCTGATCGGCCGGCCCTGCCGGAAGCGGACCGCTTCTCGGCAGGGCTCCGTTTCAGGGTCTGGGCTGGCGTCGCTGCGCGGCGCGCCAGCGCAGTGCAATACGGAAAATCTTCGGACCTTCCACCAGATACCGCCGTCCCAACCGGCGGGGGTTTCCGGCAAGCCGCCAGAACCATTCCATCCCGGCCCGCTGGACGATTCGCGGCGCGCGGACCTGCGCACCGACGATGAAGTCGACCGCCGCACCGATGCAGAAGGCCGTTCCCGTGACAGTTCCCGCCGCTGCCATCTCGGCCGCCAGGATTTCCTGTTGCGGTGCACCGACCGCAAGCAGCGTGAAACGCGCCTGCGCCGCTGCCGCGGCGGCAACCGCGGCCTGGCGCGCGACGGGGTCGCGACGCAGCCCCATCGGTGGTGCGTGATGGATCAGCGTGATCCCCGGATAGCGCGACCGCAATTGACCCGCCAGCGTATCGCTGCCGCCGACGAGGCACAGGCGGTCCCCGTCCTGCAACACAGATCCGAACAGCGCGACGATCAGGTCGCTGCCCGGCACTACGCTCAAGCTAATACCGTAAAGCTTGGCGAGCCGAGCGAGAATGCGGCTGTCGTTGAGGCACAGCATCGCGCCTTGATAGAGCGGCCGAAGCTCGGGATGAGCCTCGATCTGGACCATATGGTCGACGTTCGGCGTGACGATGTAGCCGAACGGATCGCTCGCGCGCCGTGTCTCGAGAAACGCGACAACCTGCGCAGCGGTCGGCGTGTCGAAATCGAGCCCCAGGAAGCTCGTCCGGGGGAAGGGGCTGGCCACGGAGTCGGGCTGTCGTCGCGTCGGCGTCACGGCAATCTTTCCCCCGTCATGATCGTCGGTCCCGGTGACAGGTCGAGCGGGGGGGCGTCAAGCGGTTGACAAGCGGGTGCCCACTGAGGCTAGCCGAACGCATGGATCGAATCGTGTCGCCTTTGCCGGACTCGCGCGACGCCACGATCGGCGTGGTGATGATCGGCCGTAACGAGGGCGAGCGCCTGCGGCGTTGCATCGCCTCGACCAGCGCCGTCGCCGCGCGCGTCTATGTCGATTCGGGATCGACCGACGACAGCGTCGCGTGGGCCCGGGCACAGGGCGTGACGGTGGTGGAACTCGCGGTCCCGCCCAAGTTCACCGCGGCGCGCGCACGCAATGCCGGGTTCGAGCGATTGCTGCAGGACTTTCCGGGCCTTGCCTATGTCCAGATGGTCGATGGCGAC
Source organism: Sphingomonas sp. CARO-RG-8B-R24-01 (assembly GCF_022662295.1). Lineage (NCBI taxonomy): Bacteria > Pseudomonadati > Pseudomonadota > Alphaproteobacteria > Sphingomonadales > Sphingomonadaceae > Sphingomonas > Sphingomonas sp. CARO-RG-8B-R24-01. The sequence continues at coordinate 66,193 of NZ_JAKNQI010000002.1, forward strand.
TGCGAGCTCGCCCCGGGTTGGCTCGACGCCGCGCGCGACGCGCTGCAGGCGGACCCGACCCTGGCGCTCGTCTTCGGCCGCCGCCGGGAGCGGTTTCCCGAACGTTCGCTCTACAATGCGTTTTGCGATGAGGAATGGAATGTCCCCATCGGCGAGGCGATGTCGGGTGGGGGCGACGTGATGGTCCGGGTCGATGCGCTGTCCGCGATCGGTGGCTACGATCCAGCGATGATCGCGGGCGAGGATCCGGACATGTCGATCCGACTGCGCAAGGCCGGTTGGCGTCTGTACCGGATCGACCATGCGATGACCGTGCACGACGCCGCGATCCTGCGGTTCGCGCAATGGTGGCGCCGGGCAGAGCGCGGTGGCCATGCTTTCGGGGAACTCGCCGATCGCCATCCCGGGTTGGACGACCCTTATTGGCGCAGACAATGCCGCAGCATCCTCGTTTGGGGCGGAATATACCCCGCGGTGGTGGTGGCGATGCTGCTGCTGGCAATCGTGCTCGGGCCGATCTGGCTGCTGCCCGCGTTTGCGCTGGCGCTGATCTGGCTGGCCCAGGTCTTGCGCATCGGCAGCCGGCTGCGCCGTACCCTGCCGCTGCGGCAGGCCATGCTGACCGGGCTGTTCCTGATGATCGGCAAGGTCTCTGAGATGATCGGCCTTGCACGCTTTCACGTCGGGCGCCTGACCGGGCGACGGTCGGACCTGATCGAATATCATCGGGGCCCGGCACACGAATGAGCAGTCTTGCATCGTTACGGGCGCAGATCCGCGAGGACTGGGTTGCCCATGGTCGTGACTGGACGCGCCCGGGGTTCCGCGCGGTTGCGGTGCACCGCTTCGGCGTGTGGCGCATGGGGATCGGCCCCAAGGCGCTGCGCGGTCCGTTCAGCCTGATGTACCGGATGCTGTTCCGGCGCTGTCGCAATGGCTATGGTATCGAACTGCCCTATTCGGTCGCGCTCGGGCGACGGGTCGTGATCGAGCATCAGGGCGGGATCGTGATCCACGGGAACAGCGTGATCGGCGACGATTGCGTCATCCGGCAGAATTGCACCCTCGGGATTCGCCGGATGGATGCGCCCGACGATGCGCCCATCCTCGGCACTCGTGTCGACGTCGGTGCGGGGGCGGTGATTCTTGGTCGCGTGCGCATCGGCAACGGCGCGGCGATCGGCGCGAATGCGGTGGTGCTGGGCGATGTCCCGGCTGGCGCGGTTGCAATCGGCATCCCGGCCAAGAGCATCATGAAGGAAGCTCGATGACCGAAGCTGCCGTTTCGACGAAGATTGCGGTGATCATCGTCAATTATCGGACACCGGCGCTCGCCTTGTCGGCAGCGCGCGCGCTGATCCCGGAACGGGCCGGCAATCCCACGCTCCGGGTCGTCATCGTCGATGGTGGATCGGGCGACAATTCGGCGGACGTCCTGCAGGCCGGTGTCGTCGATCCGGCCCTGGCCGGGTGGGTCGACGTGCTGGCGCTCCCGATCAACGGCGGCTTTGGCTGGGCCAACAACCAGGCAATCCAGCGACTGCTGCAATCCGACGATGCGCCGGACTATTTCCACGTCCTCAACCCCGATACCGAAGTCGAGCCCGGCGCGGTGAGCGCGTTGCGCGACGTGCTCGACCGCCATCCGCGGTGCGGCGCGGTCGGCAGCCTGTTGCTCAACGAGGACGGCAGCCTTTCGGGATCCGCGTTCGGCGCCATGTCGCCGTTGCGCGAACTGGTCCGCGGCGCGCGGCTTGACGCGATGCGTCGCGTGCTTGGGATCAAGCCGATGCTGGTGACCGAACCCGGCGAGGCGGATTGGGTCACCGGGGCCAGCACCATGTTCCGCGGGGCGGCGCTGAAGCAGGCAGGGTTGTTCGATACCGGCTTCTTCCTCTATTTCGAGGAGGTCGAGCTGATGTGGCGGCTGGCCAAGGCGGGGTGGAGCATCAGGCACGAACCCGTCAGCCGCGTCCGGCATATCGGCGGCGCATCGACCGGAATCAATTACGATCGCAAGGTCGCCCGCACGCTGCCGCCGCTGCCTCGCTATTGGTATGAGGCGCGGCGCCGGATGTATGCGCGGACCCGGGGGCGGACCGGCGCGATCCTGGCAGGCAGCTACTGGGTCGTCGGGCACGCACTGTTTCTGGCGCGCCGGACGGTCGGGCTGGGGGGCAAGCATGTCCCGGTAGCGAACGAAGCACGCGACCTTTTGCGGCACGGAATCTTGCCCAGCGCTGCCGACCTCCGCCCGCACGTTGCGCGCTGGGACGATGCGATCGACCAGCCGCCCGCGTGGATGGCCGTGGACTGACGGCTACCGGGGAACGAGCGGGGCAAACTGCTGAAGAAAACCTGGATCTACCGGGTAAGCGCGCTGGTGAAATCGCGAATTAGGGGTCGATCCGCTCGGTGCGCGTCCAGGCTACGCGCTGTCGTCCCGTCAGCAGCCGGGCGTACATGGCGAGCTTCCAAATCAGATAGCGCGGTAGCCGGACCGCCGCATCGCGGTGCAGATGCATCCGCCCTTCGCCCGCCCATGCGAGCAGCACGACCGTTCCCAGCATCCCGAGCAGCACGACCACAAGGATCAACGGCAGTGCCGAAACGCCGAGCAGGGCGGCGACCGCCAGCAGCAGGGTCATGACGACATTCGCGGCGAGCAGCATCGACAGCGGCGGCACGCACAAATGCACCCCCATCCAGAATCGCGACCAGTTCCCGCGGACGATCCCCGACCCGAGCAAGCCAAGCCCGTGCCGTCGCGCCATCGCAAGAAACCCGCCTTCCCAGCGCGCGCGCTGGGTGCTCGATCCGTCGTCGCTGCTGCAATCCGATCGCACGGTCGCACCGTCCTGATACTGCGCCGGATGCCCGAGCTCGATCAGTCCGATCCCGATTGCGAGATCCTCGACGACGTTGCCGGTCGCCAGGTCGAGCGCGGCATAGTCCTTCCACGGAAACGCCATCCCCGACCCCGTCAGGATCGCAGCACCGCCCAGTCGCGCGATACCGCGCTGCCGGATCCGGTTCTTGACGAAAAACGCGAAGTTGGAAATCTGGACGACCGGCGGCGCGGTCGGGGCGGGGCGGAACAGATAGGCGGCTTGCGCAGCGCGCCCGGTGGCGAGCACGGCATCGGTCAGCCGGGCGAGGCCGTCCGGATCGATCTCGCAATCGGCATCCAGCACGACGATCACGTCCGGCGGGGTGGCGCCAACGTGGTCGCGGCCATGCGCCAAAGCATAGCCCTTGCCGCGCCGCACAGGATCATGCCGCTCGACCACCTCCAGCCCGAGCGTGCGTGCCGTGTCGGCGGTGGCGTCGGTGCAATTGTCCGCAACCAGCACCACGCGGGTCGACGCCCCCTGCAACCGCACGAGCCCCGCGCCGGAGGTCGCCAGCGTCCGTTCCTCATTGTGGGCCGGTACCAGCACGACGACTCGCTTGGTACGCTTCGGCGGCGGAACGGTGCGGTCGGGCAACAGGCCAAGGCCGGTCTCGAGCAAGAAGGCCGCGTCGATCGCCGCGATCGGGGCAAGGGCCAGGCCAGCGACAAGGTCGAACGGTCCCATTACGCGGCTCCTGCGAACTGAGCCGCCAATTGCGCGCCGTTGCGCGCCGAATCATGCTGCTCCAGGACACGACCCCGGCCGATCGCCCCCATTGCGTGCAACGTGCCGGGCGTCGCGTCGAGCGCTTGCTCCATCGCCGTGACCAATGCGTCGATCGATCCGGCCGGGATCAACCAGCCGCAGGTCGAGTCGACCAGTTCGGGAGTCCCGGCAATCGCGCTGGCGATCACTGGCGTGCGCAACGCGAGCGCTTCCATGATCACGACAGGCAGACCCTCCGCGAAACTCGGCAGGACCATCGCGCGGGACGTCAGCAGGATCTCGCGGACGCGGCCGGCATCGACGAAGCCGGTGATCGTCACCGTCTCGGACAAGCCGCGGCGCTGGATCAGCGCTTCGATTTCGTCCCGCATCTCGCCATCGCCGACCAGCACCAGCCGGAACGTCCGGCCTTGCGCCTTTAACCGCGCGGCCGCTTCGAGCAACAGCGGCAGACCCTTTTGCGCGCTCAGCCGTGCGACCGCGCACAAAATAGGCGGGCTGCGATCCGCCTGTGGCGGTTCTTCCGTGAAAAGCTGGTCCACGCCGCAGCGCACGACCGAAATCTTGTGCCAGTCAGCCGGGCTGCTCCAGCGCATCAACTGGCTGCGGCCATAGGAACTGATCGCCATTACCTGTTGAGCGTCGGCGATCTTGCCGGACAGGTCGAGCCCGCGGGGAGAGTCGAATTCATCGGGGCCGTGGACGGTGAAGCTGTAGGGCAGGCCGGTCAGATGATGGACCAGTCGCGCGACGGCCGCGGGATTGGTCCCGAAATGGGCGTGCACATGTTGTGCGCCGTCCAGCCGGCGTGCCAGCCAGCATGCTTCGGCCAGATAGGCTAGGTGTTTCCACCCGCGTTTCGGATCGTCGGCAATTGCCCGTCCGACCAACCGCGCCGCGCGCAGGAACCGTGACGGATTGGCCGCGGCGACCCGCACCGTATCCAGCGCGAGGGGGGCGAACCCGTTGGCCAGCACGACCCGCGTCAGGTCGAGCTCGGCGCGATCCTGCGCATCCGGCAGGGCACCGGGCGCGGCGCGGATCGAAAAGCGCAGCACGAAACTGCCCGCTTCCTCGACCGCGGCGATTTCGCGCCGGATAAAGCTGTGGCTGACCGCCGGATATTTGTTGACCAGATAGGCTATGCGCACGGCGTTCCCCCGTTACCGAGTCCGTGATCAGCCGGTGCGATCAGGAATAATAGGCGTCGTAATAGCGCTGCGTGCCGTATCCGAAACCATAATCGTCACCACCGATGCCGCCCTTGTAGCGGTTCAGGACGGTTCCCATGCACGGCGCCGGACGCAGGATTTCAAGGGTATCCTTAACCTGGCGCGCGGTAGTCTTGCCCTCTTCGACGATCATCAGATACGCATCGATCTCGCGCAGGACGATTGCCGCATCGTCGTTGGCGAAGGCGGGCGGAAGGTCGCAGATGCAGATCACGTCGTCGGGCAGCTTGCGCATCGCCTGGACCAGCGTGCGCAGACGCTCGCCTGCCAGCAATTCGGCCGAACTGTGATCGGTCGGGAACGACGGGAATACCGTCAGTCCGGTGCCGGTAATCTCGCGCGACGCAGCGTCCAGCGAATCGACTTCGCCGGCGAGGAAGGTGTTGATGCCAACGCCTTCGGGAATTTCGAAGATCTCCGCGATCGAGCCGCGGCGCAGATCGAGATCGAACAACAGGGTATGCGTGCCGGGAATGCGCGACAGCGATGCCGCGAGGTTCGCTGCCATGAACGACTTGCCGACGCGCGGCGTGGCCGAGGTGATGCCGATCACCTTCCACTGGTTCGCCTGCATGATCTTGACGATCTGCGAGCGCAACAGGTTGAACGGGCGCGAGCGACGATCGCGGCTGTTGAAGCCGAACACGCCACGCCGCGGCGAATCGAACCGGTCGAGCGGTTCGGCGATGCTGTCGGGTGACAGCACCAGATCCGGCGCTGGCGCGTCGTTGATCGAGGTGTTCCAGGAACTTGGCATTGGGATACCTTAGGTCGATAGAGGTAAGGCGCTGGTTAAGCTGCGGCCTTGGGGGAACCCGAGCGGCGACGAGCCTTCTTCTTCGAAATCACCGGAATCACGGCAAGCGGTGGCACGCCGGTCAGGCGGGTCAGCGTGGCCACGCTGCGGATCGGCCGCGCGATCAGTTCGATCAGCAACGCGAGCGCAACCCCGACGGCAAGGCCGCCGAAGATCCCGCCGAGGATCAGCATCGGGCGGTTCGGCTGGGTCGGCGTGTCGGGCGTGACCGGCGGATCGATCAGCGTCAGCCGCTCACCGCGCTGCTCGTCCGAAATCTTGACCACCGAGCGCGCGTTGAGCAGGCTGGTCTGGACCCGGCCGAGATTGGCACGAAGCACGTCGGCGCGGGACTGCAACTGCGCGACCTGCTGCGCGATCACCGGGCCGCGGGCCTGCGCCGCCGCCATGGTGGCGGCGCGACCGCGCTCCGCCGACTTGGCGTTGCGCAACTGGCCGATGGCGGCGTTGTTGGCAGCGATCTGGCGCTGGACGACCGACGAGACGCTGTTGGTCTGGAAGGCGGCCGCGGTCGTCTTGGCCGCGGCGAGGCGGCTCTCGGCGAGCTTCACGTCGGGATGATCGTCGGAATATTGCGCACGTGCAGCGGCAAGCTGTGCCTCGGCGGCAATGACGTTGGGATCCCGGCCGACCGCAGGCTTGCCGGTCTGCGCCTGCAGATCGGCATTCTGGCGCTCGAGCGTGGCGATCTGGCCGTCATAGTCGCCACCGCCGGTCATCACCGTCATGCCCATGTTCGACGCGGCGAGCGCCGCACCGTTCTGGCCCGTGATGCGGTTGATCTGGGTCTCGATCGCATTGACCTGTGCCTGCAGATTGGCTTCCTGGTCCTCCAGGAAGCGCGCGTTGGTCTGCGCCTGTGCCTGGGTTTCCGAAGCGTCGAGCTTGAGCAGTCGGTCGACGAAGGTCTGTGCCACCAGCTGCGCCTGGGGGGCGCTTGGATAGTCGAAGGTCAGCGCGAATGCGATCGACCCGGCATTGCCGCCGCCGCGCGCGATATCGGCATCGACCGCGGCGATGTTGGTCGCGTTGCGCATACGGTCGACCAGCTTCGACAACGGCTCGCGCCGTGCCGATGCGTCGTACAGATTGTTCGCCTGGATCAGCCCGACTAGATCGGGGCGGCTGAGGATCTGCTGGCGGATCTTCGCCATGCGACGGTCGATGACCGTGTCGCCGGGGCCCGACGCGGTCGTGTCGGTCGGCAGGTTCTGCGACTCGACCAGCAGCGTTGCGCTGGACCGGTAGGACCGTGGCAACAGGAACGCAGCCGCGATTCCGGCGATGCTCAGGATCACGAACGGAATGATGATCAGCCAGCGCCGCTCCCACAGGATGACCGGGAGGGTTCCGATGAAGTTCGAAGAGGCATCCGATTCCTGGTTCTGGACCAGGTCGAGTTCGTCATTCATCGAATATCCCCGAGGCGATACGCCACGCCGATTTGTCCGCCAAAGTCACTCGGGCGGTTGAGATTGGCGCCGAAGATCTGGCGATAGTTGGCCGAGGCGATCAGCCGCAGCCGCTGCCGGATCTGGCGGTCATAGCCGACCGTCGTACGCAGATATTCGTTGCCGATGCCGAAGCCGACCGGGTTGACCGTTCCGTTCAGCCCGCCGGGGGTGCTGTTCCGGCTATAGTCCGCCGAGGCATTGATATTGCTGTGTTCGGTCAGGCGATAGGAGTAGCTGCCCCCCGCCGAGGTCGAGACCTGCGTACCGGCGATCCCGGTCGGCAGGACCGCGCGATTGGCGCTCAGGCAATAGACGACGCGGATGCCGCGACGGCAAAGCGACAGGTTGCCCGACAGCGACGTCTGGTTCCCACCGACCTGACGGTTGACGAACGAGATGCCGAGCGCGCCGTTGACCGTCCAATATTCGTTGATGCGCCCGGTCGTGGTCGCCTGGATCGAATAGACGTTAGTGTTGGCGCCCGGGGTCACATAATCGTACCGCGAAACCGATCCCTGCAGGCCGGCCTGGATATTGGCGGTGACCTGCCGGCTATAGCCGATCGTGCCGCCGTAGCCGGTGTAATCGCCGGTCGGGTTCAAGGGGCTGCTGGTCGCCCCCGTTTGCGAATAGCGCGAATTAACGATGAAGGCGCTGGCCGTCACGACGTCACGGGCGGACAAGGTCGCCGAAACGTCACCGCCGCCGTTGATGGTCCGACGACGCGCGCCGATGCCGAACAGCGCGATATCGGTTCCCGTCGTGATCGGCGTGGAACTGATCGGGCTCACCCCGACGGTACCGGTACCGACACCCGTTGCCGCTCCGGACCCGATCGGATTAACCGTCACGAACCGGTTCGCCAGGTCGTTGGTCGATCCCACCAGCGAGCTGTCGATCCCGGCGTTCAAGTGCGCCTGGACGTGTTCGGCCGGAATGAAGCTGTAGTCGACGCCGCCCGAATAGTTGTCGGATCGGGTATACCGGCTGAAATACTGCTGGACGTTCGCATCGGCGTTGATCGTCAGCGTGCTGTTCTGGCGGAGAATGCGCAGCTGTGGGCGGATGTCGACCTGCACGAACCCAGCGCCCGTATTGGACCCCGTGGTCGCGAACGGATTGTTGGAATAGCCGAGCGTGCTCGACACATCCGCGCTCAATCGTTTTTCGCTCGTCTGCGCAAAGGCGGGAACTGCCATCGTGACCGCGCACAGCGCGACATAACGGGCCGCCTTCACGGTACGATCACCGTGTCGCCGCTTTCCAGCTGCGGCAGGCCAGCAAGATCACGCCCGCTTGGGTTGCCCTTGAGAATGTCGGTCAGGCGAACCTTGATGACATTCAGGCCGGTTCCCGATTTGCGCAGGATCGCGACATTGCCGACGTCGGCGAAATCTGCCGGGCCGCCCGCCATGACGAGGGCCTCGAGCACGTTGACGTACCGACCGGCGGTGAACGCCCCGGCCGTCTTGACCTTCCCTGCGACGCTGAACTGCAGGCCGACCGGCGCCTTGACCGACACCGTAACTTGCGGAACGGCGTCCCGATATTGCGAGCGAAGGCCCTTCGACACGAGCGCTTCGATATCACTCGGCAGCTTGTTCAGCGCATCGACCTGACCAACCAGCGGGAAGGAGAAGGTGCCGTCCGGAAGGACCTTGACCTCGCGCTGGAGGCGCTCCTCGCCCCACACGTAGATTTCCAGCTCATCGCCGGGGTTGATGCGATACGCGCGCAACTGTGCCGGGGCGTTCGACGCGGATTGCGCCACGACCGGTGTCGCAAGCGCCAGAAGACCCATCGCCGCACAGCACCGCGCAGCCCGTACCGACAATACCATAGTCATTTCCCTGTTACTCGGTTTTGCGGTTCCTAGCGCATCTGCCGTATCGGATGCTAGGTTAAAGCATCCTTCACGGCGCCCTATATCTGAGGATCGGCGATGCTATAGGCGTTCCAGCGATCCCAGATGAAGACATTGACAAGGCATGTCGCCGCCCGGCACGGTCCGTCCGTCTCATCCTATCGCGTCATCGGATTGCGTGACCCAATGAAATCTTCGTTCGTCCGGTTGGCAGCGGCATTGGCCGCGTCGGTTCTCGTGGTGGGCGGGGCAGGGGGCTGCGCATCGAAAGACGAGCGCGCCGCCGCCGCCGCCGCCAAGGCGGATGCGTTCCTGCAGCAGGGTGATCTTCAGCGCGCGCGGCAGAATATCCAGACCGCCATCGGCTTCCGCGACGACGTCAGCGACTATTGGCTCACGCTTGCGCGCGTTGCGATGGCGATGAAGGACCCGACGAAGGCGTTCGAAGCCTATGAAAACGTCTACCAGCTCGATCGTGGCAATCTCGAAGCGCTGCGCCAATTGTGCCAGCTCGGGCTGAACGTCCGCCAACCGGACAAGGTCGACCGCTATGCGGACCAGTTGCTGGTGATCAATCCGAACGATTCGCTGCCGCTGACGATGAAGGGTGGCGCCGCGCTGCAACGCGGGGATTCGAAGAACGCCCTGGTGTTCGCAGAGCGGGTGCTTGCGGCCAATGCCACGGACATCGGCGCGTTGATCCTGAAAGGCCAGGCCCTGGCCTATCGCGGCGACAATGCCGCTGCCGCGAAGTTGATCGAGGAATCGCTGGTGCCTGGAAGCGATCCGACCTCGCGCCTCGTTTTCCTGCGCGACCTGTATCAGCGAAGCGCCAACAGCGATGGATATCAGCGGACGCTCGCTCGCCTTGCGGAGCGTAATCCGACGGATTCGCGCATGCAGCTCGATTTCGCCGACTGGCTGTACCAGACCGGGCAACCGGACCGCGCGTTCACGATCGTCCGTGCGGTATTCCGGCAACACCCCAAGGACATCGCGATTGCATCGACCATTCTCGAAATGTGGCTGGACGAAGGGCGGGACGCGCTGACCGCGCAGCAGATCCTGCTCGGCGGTTCGGATGCCGCGCTGGAGACGAAGGCGACATTCGCGCAATTTGCCAACGAGACGGGCCAGCCCGATCTGGCGCTGCAGGTCTTGGGAACGGATCTGCCCGGAACGGCGCCGGATCCCGGCAATTCGAATGCCAAGGCGACCTACGCCTTTGCGGTCGGGCTGAAGGGGCGCGCGCAGGATGCGCTGTCGCGGACGCAACAGATCCTCGACACGGACCCTTCGCAGCCCCGCGCGCTGCTGACCCGCGCCCGGCTCCGCGCCGCAACCCGCAATTTCGAGGGCGCGCTTTCCGACGGGCGCCAGCTGGTCAGCGACGACGTCGCCAATATCACCGCGCGACTGGCGCTGACCGACATTCTGCTGGCGCAGAATCAGCCGGCGCTGGCGGAAAGCAATATGCGCGAGGCGTTACGCGTCTCACCGGATTCGAGCCGCGCCGCCGCGCGACTGGCCACGATGCTGATTGCAAGTGGACGTCGGGACGAGGCTGGAACGGTGTTGCGCGACATGGTTCGCGCATCGCAGATCAGCCCGCGCGCGCAGGCGGTCCTCGCAAGCTTTCATCTTTCGAACGATCCGTTGACGCGCTGACCCGTGGGTCAGCGCGTCCCCCCGAGGATCAGGGCGCGGTTGCCGGCGCGACCGGCGTAGGCGTCTTGGGTGGCGAGAAGCCCGGCTGATACGTGATCTTGGCGCTCGCGCGCGCCGCCTCGAGCTGCTTCTGCATCGCATTGCCGAGTGCCTGGCGACGCAGCAACTCGAGCGCTGCCGGGCGTGCCTGGGCTTCGGGCGTCGGCGCTGGCGTGGTCGCGGTGATCACGCTGGCGATGATGCGACCCTTGTCGGGCGCGACGAACGGCTCGCCCGCGGGGAGCGCGGCGATCTTTGCGGCGATCGGAGGGGGCAGCATCGCGGTGTCGAGCGTGCTCGTCCCGCGCGTGAACTGGATCCCGGCTGCGGACAGCGTGGCTGCGACCGCCTCGAGCGAATGGGCTGGCTCGAGCTGACGGAGCACGGTCTGATCGCTCGGCTGCGCGAAGGAGATCTGGTCGAGCGCGTAGCGCTTGCGTCCGCTGAACAGCGTCGGGTTGTCCGCGATGAACTTGTCAACCGCAGCAGCATCGGGGAGCGAAACGCTCTTGGCGGCCTTGGTCGTCAACAGATTGATGATCAGCGCGTCTTCGCCACGGCGCAGCTGGTCCAGATAGCTGGGCGACTTGTCGAGCCCGTCCGCCTTGGCCTTTTGCACCAGCAGCTTGCGGTCGACGATCTGCTGCACGACCTGCGCCATGATCGCCTTCTTGTCGGCTGTCGGCGGAATGTTGGCCCCTTGCAGCTCGGCGTTGACCTCCTGCTGCGTGACTTCCTCGCCGTTGACGACCGCGACGACCTGGCCGCCGACCTTCTTCTCGCAGCCCGCAACGAGCAGGAGCAACGCACTCGCGCCCGTCATCAGCATGGTTTTCTTGCTCGTCATTTTCTTACCCCTTTGGTGAATCATCGCGTCGGTGGTGGAAGGTCCGGCGTCAGGCCGGACCGATGAGGACGGACTTCATTTGCGGCCCTACCGCGCCGAACAGTGCCTTGGCGAACGCATCCAGGCTGGGCCGCGCGTCGGCCTGGCCAAGCGTGGAGATGCGGACCAAAACCCCGTCCGGGATCAGGCCGCGCAGGTTTTCCTCGACCACTGCAAGCTTCTGTTCGGACCATTTGCGCGGGAACAGGTGTCCCAGGCGGGTCCAGTAGATCATCTGTTCGGTGCGCAACTCGGTTTCCGCGACGATGTAGCGCGACGGCACGTCGACCTTCGGCGCCAGCTGGACGCTGCGATCCTCGACGGTGGACAGGTGGAACCCGCTCGCCGGATAGCAGACTTCGGGGCGATGAACCTGGATCGTCCCGTCCTGCGACCCCGAATAGGCGATCAGCAGCATCATCGAGCTGCCGTCGCTGTGACTGTAGACCCGCGTCAGGAGCTGGCTGTAGATCCGGTCGCGCAGCTGGTCCGCCGGGGGCAGCACCAGGCCGCTGCTCGCCTGGAAGCGCCAGCCACCGAACGCATGCGGCACCAGCGCGTCCAGCTTGCTCGTTCCCAGCGTGCGGATCACCGTGCGCGGCGTGAAGGCATAGGCTGCGCCCGCCGCGGCGAGGAGCGTCGCGCCGACCAACAGCTGGCGACGCGACGCGCCCGGGCCACTGAGGGGGCTCGACGCGCGGGGGGTAACGATGGCGTCGGTCATAGAGTCTGTCCTGTCGGGGCCCAGCGTTGACGCAGTGGCGTGAAGACCCAGTCGATCACGAAAATGCCGAGGAGCGCGGTCACGAACATCGTCATGCCCGCGAGTTCGTGGAAGAATCCCTGACCGGCCGCTTCGCCGAAGTGATAGGTGATCAGCAGCAGCATCAGAACGCGGACGAGGTTGGCGAGCACGGCGATCGGGATGATGCACGCCACCAGCAACAGCATGTACCGCCAGTTCGAGCTATGCCGCAAATAGGTGTAGAACAGACCAAGCGCGGTCAGGCTGATCAGGGAGTTCAGGCCAGCGCAGGCTGCGGCGACCAGCATTTCGTACTGGCCGATCTGGATCGTGACGCCCGATCCCGCGACCGGGTACCCCAGCACGTGCAGGATATCGACCGACCACTGCGAAATCGCGATCTTGAGCGGTTGCGTGATCGCCGCGAACAGCGTGTCGGGCGGCGGAAACACGAACAGCAGATAGACGAGCGGGAACCATACCGCGCGTACCGCCGCGCCGCCGCACAGCGCGTAGAACACGACGACAAGGCTCAGGTACATCACGATCGACTCGATTTCGATGATCGACGTGATACGCGCGAGGGCGAACAGGATGACCAGCGGGATCATCAGCCCGAAGCTCAGCACTGCCGACCCCGGGCGCGCGACCGCCGCGATTCGGTGCCGCTCGCGCGCAATCAACCACAGCCCGGTCGCGAGGACCAATGGTCCGTGCGCGCCCTGTTCCGTCCCCCAGCTCTCGCGGGCGACGTCCAGCATCGTTGGGATCAGAAACGCCAGCGTCGCGACGATCAGGAACACCAGCGCCGGCGTCCACTGACGCGGACGGGTCACGGCCATTCCAGGGGGAGACATCGTGGTCAACATTGCACGGTACCTTGACGCGAACGGGATAAAAGAAACCGAATTCAGTCGGTTAGGTCATGGCGTTGGGAATCATCGGCGGGGTCGGGGCGACCGTGCCGTCATGTGTGCTGCAACGGCTTGAGGACGAACCAGATATACGCGACGATCGCGACGATCGCGACGATCGCCACCGCGTGCTGATCGTGATTCCCGAGATAGTTGGCGACTGCGCATCCAATCGCGGGGGGCGCGTACTGGATCATGCGGTCGCTTGGGGTCTCGGCAGTTGAGCGCTGCAAAAACAGGATGATCAATCCTGCGAAGATTGCGAGCGTGAGCCAATCATAAAGCGTTTCCAAGTTTTTCCCTCCCGATCTTCGCGCTTGCCCGCGCGAAGAGGACGTATGCCGAATTCGGCTAGCTACGCTGCTTGCGGTAAATAGCCTCATAACCGCGATGAATACATCGGCAATTTTTTGAGCCGGTGATTGCGCAAACGAGCCGGCGATGCGCCCCGTCAATAGGCCTTGTCATGGACGATGACCCGGAACGTCGCCAGCAGGATCGCGATGTCGCGCCCCAGCGACCAGTCGTTGAGATATTCGAGATCGGCCTGCAGTCGCTTGACGAGATCATCGCGCTCCCGCGTTTCGCCGCGCAACCCGCGGACCTGGGCGAGCCCGGTGATGCCCGGCTTTAGCGCGTGGCGATGCCAATAGCGCTGGTCGACTTCCCAGAAGCGTTCCTTGCCGGCAAGCGATCCGAGCGCGTGCGGACGGGGACCCACCAGGCTCATTTCGCCGAGCAGGACATTGAACAGCTGAGGCAGCTCGTCGATGCTGACCGCGCGGATCAGCGCCCCCACCCGGGTGACGCGCCGATCGTTGCGGGTGGTCGAGCGGTTGCCCTCCGCGTCGCAATGTTCGACGTGCATCGAGCGAAACTTGAAGACGGAGAACAGCCGGTTCGAGCGACCCAGCCGCTGCTGGCGGAACAGCACCGGTCCCTTGCTGTCCAGCTTGATCGCCATCGCAACCGTCAGCAACAGCGGCGACAGGGCGATGATCGCGGGCACGGTGACGGCCAGATCCATCGCGCGCTTGATCGCGCGACTCCGCACGTCGAGCGGTCCCGAGGCGACCTGCATGACGCTCTGGCCTTCGTAGCGCATAATCCGGTTGGCGCCCGCCTCGTCGAACTCGGGAGCCAGGACGAAACCCTGGACATCGGTCCCCTTGAGCAACAGCGACCACGCCGCGCGATCCTCGACGGCACAGCACACCAGCACGAAATCCGCGCCGCTTACGGCCGTGCCCAGCCGATCGAGCATGTTGGGGTCACGCAGATTGGGGCGCAGCCCGTAAGCCGCCGCATCGATCACCCAGGCGTCGCCAAGCGGTGGCAATTCGCAATTGTCGAGGATGATCAACTCCGTACGGAGGACCGAGCCGAGCGTCCGCTTGACGAGAGCGTTGAAGCCATAGCGTCCCACCGCCACCAACGCGATCGCCGCAGCCGCGCCGGTGCCGAACACCAGCCGCGAAAACTCGAGCGATGCGCGCGAGAAGAAGGCGACGAACAGCACCGCGGCCATCGCAAAGGTGAGCGCCCCGATCGCCTTGGCCAGCCCGCGCTTCCAATTGACCAGCACCTGATAGCCAAAGGCGTTGCCGTTGATCGCGACGAGCAGATAGATCGGCGTGATCAGCAAAGCCAGCCGCAGGCCGTTGGCACCGAACGTCATTTCGGGACGCAGCAGCCCGGCGGCGAGGAACGCCAGCAGGATCGCGACCGCGTCGAACAGCGCCAGCAGCGCATACAGCTGGAACCGGCGCCCCTGCTTCGACATTGGCTTCGCCCCGGCATGCAGGCGTTGAAATTCTGTTTCGCCGTCTGCTTTTTGCAGCATGTCTAAGGCAGACTCCGGTGCAAGCATGGCGTGGTCGGTACGAGAGTCTGCGCGAACTGCTTGTTTTCGCGCAGATTCTTCAGCGCCACGCACAGCTTTTGAGGCATGCGGGCTCTTCGAATAATCGGTCAATCTGGTAACTTCAACAGCGATCTTGCGGCCCTACGGGTTGTTCATTCCAGCAAATTCCTGGGGACTAACGATCGTTTACGCGCACGCTTTGCAGGGGCGAAATGTCCCGCGACAAGGCGTAGTGTAGCCGAACGAAGGCCATATTGCATGTGCGAATTCCCCAATCTGGCATCATAAGGTCGTACGATTGGAGTGAAGTCGCGTATTAGGCTCTAATCATGACAAAAACCTGTTAATGGGGGGTGAACCGTCCGAAGCCGGCGCAGCGGGTGTTGTGCGCCATGCTCGCCGGAGCGATGAACCGGGGCTATAGCGCGGCGATGCCGCCCCGCGATCCTCCCGCCGTCATGTCCGCACCAGCGCTGCTGCCTACGCTGGCGGAGGCGATCCGCCGCATCGCCCATGAGGCCATTCCGCTCGGTGCCGAACATGTTCCGCTGGCGGCGGCGGGCGGGCGCATGCTCGTGGCGCCGGTTCGCGCGCGGACGGACTTTCCGCGCAGCGACGCCGCGGCGATGGACGGATTCGCGCTCGCGCGTGCCGATGCGGAGAATGGCCTGCGCTGGCGGATCGTCGCCGGCCCGATCGCGGCCGACCGTCGGCTGGCATCGGGCGAGGCCGTGCGAATCGCCACCGGAGCCACGCTGCCCGAGGGAGCGGAACGAATCGTGCCGATCGAGCGGGCGACGGTGGCCGGCACATGGGTGTCTTGTGCGGAACCGGACGGACGGTCGCACATCCGGTTGCGGGGATCGGATTTCAGGGTTGGCGATATCACGCTTGCCGCCGGCCGCCGGATCGATCCGCGCGCGTTGGTGGCCGCCGCTGCCGCAGATGTCGAAACGGTGGCGGTCCGTCGCGTGGCACGGGTCGGCGTGATGGTGCGGGGCGACTTGCTGGTCGCGCCTGGACTGGCAGCGGAGCGCGATGGCGCGATCCCCGACAGCCTCGGCGGGGCGCTGGCGCTGTTGACGGCCGGATGTGGCGCCCAAGCCGGCGGTGCGGTGCGCATCGGGGAGGATCCCGCGGCGCTCGTCACGGCGGTGGACGCTATGCGGGGTGGCGTCGACGTGATCGTGCTCGCCGGCGGCGCAGCGCATGGTGCCCGCGATGCCGCGCAGCAGGCACTGCGCCCGCTCGGCCTCGACCTGATCTTCGACGGGCTGGCGATCCGGCCCGGCCGGCCGAGCTGGTATGGGCGAATCGGATCGGCACACGTTCTGGGATTACCTGGCAATCCGACGGCCGCAATGACGCTTGCGCGCCTGCTGTTGGCGCCGCTGATCGGGCATCTCGGCGGGGACCCTGCTGCCGCGATGCTTGCCTGGGAGATGCTCCCATTGATCGCGCCGGTCCCGGCGAACGGCGCCCGAGAATCGTTCCTGTGCGCGGCGGCCGAGGCCGGGGGCGTACGTCTGCTCGACCGTCGCGACGGATCCGGCGAGATGATGCTGGCGGCAGCGGACCGTCTGGTCGTGCGCCCGGCGCATGGCGATGCCCTGTCTGCCGGGACGATGGTGCCGACGCTGCGGTTCTGAGCATCCCGGATCGAAGCTCCGGGCGATCCGCGCGGATCGTCAGGGTTTGCCGTCGCCCAGCGCGGCGAGATCCGCGGGGAAGTTCACGTTCGCGATGGGGGCGGGCAGCGTCAGCACCTGCGCATCGATGGTGCGCGCCCACCCCCGCATCGAGCGATCGTCGTCGTGCGCCAGCCGCGCCGCCAATGCCGCCGCGGCGCTGGCTGGCCATAAGCCGATGACCGGGCAACCCCGGACGAAGACGGGGGCCCCGAGCGCGAGCAGGCGCGGGAACAGATCTTCGGGCAGGTCAGGCGTATCGCCCGGGATCGACAGCACCATGTCGTGACCCTGCGTCCCGGCATAGTGCAGCGCCGCCGCGAGCCCGCCGAGCGGACCAAGGCCGGCAGCCGGGCGATCGGCGAGCGACGCGATCCCCGCAAGGGTACGTCCGCATACGGCCACGGCATCGGTGCGCGGGCGAAGCCAGTCGATCGCATGATCGAGCAGGGTGCGTTCGCCGAGCCGTGCCGCCAACTTGTCGCTGCCGAAACGGCGCGACTCGCCGCCTGCCAGAACGACGCCGAGGATCGTCATGCGATCAACCCGGGTGCCGACGCCGGGCAAAGCTGCAAGGTCAGGCTGTCCTGCCGCACCAGCGTCGCCAGCGTCAGCCCGGCTCCGGCCGCGCGTTGGAGCGCGAGCGACGTCGGCGCCGAAATCGTCGCGAGCAACGGGCAGTCGGCGCGCGCCGCCTTGTCGACGAGCTCGAACGAGCATCGCGAACTGAGCAGTGCAAAGCCGCCGTCCCAGCCGAGCCCCTGCCGCGCCATCGCGCCGATCAGCTTGTCGAAGGCGTTGTGGCGGCCGACATCTTCGCGCACCAGCAGGATCGTCCCGTCATGCGCCGCCAGTGCCGCGGCATGCACCGCACCGGTTGCCCGGTTCAGCGGCTGATGGTCGCGCAGGGTGGCCGCCGCCGTGAACAGCGCGGTCGCATCCGCGCGCGAGTGCGTGGTAACATGCGGCAGCGGGGCGAGCGCGCGGTCGAGGCTGTCGCGGCCACAGAGACCGCAGGCCGAATCGGTGGTGCGGGGGCGCATCCGTTCGAGGACCGCGACCGGATCGGGTCGCCGTCGATCGGCCCGGACGATCACGCCCACATCGACCGGCGCTACGTCGATACTTGCCAGGTCGCCCGCCGTGCCGATCTCGCTTTCGGCCAGCAGCAAACCTGTCACGAAGTCTTCCAGGTCGTGCGGAGTCGCCATCATCACGGCAAACCCGACACCGTCGAGTTCGATCGCGACCGCGACTTCCTGCGCGATCCCCCGCGCGGCGGGTGCGCGATGGCCATCGATGGAGATCGTCTCCAACCGGGGAGGAGGTTCAATATCGGGCATTGCCTCGCCTAACGCACGGCGCGGACCGGTGGAAGCAGCGTTAAATTGCGGATGCCATCCGCAAGCGGGAACCTAGCCGTTCCCCGCACGCTTCGACACTGGGCCCCGGACCATGGGGCGAGAGGGAATAGGATTGATCATGTCGGACAAGGACCTGTCGCAAGCGCCGTCGGATCTTTCGAACTTGCCGAAGGACTTGCCACATTCGCCGGGTCCGGCGGGAGGATGGGGGTCGCTCAAGGGCATTGCGCAGATTTTCGGCGAAACCTGGGCCAGCCCGGCCGCGCTTTCGAGCCTGGGCAAGCTGAACAAGCCAAAGGGCGTGATGTGCGCGTCCTGCGCCTGGCCCAAGCCGGTCAATTATTCGGCCTTCGAATTCTGCGAGAATGGCGCAAAAGCGACGCTGTGGGAATCGACCAGCGCGCGCTGTACGCCGGCGTTCTGGGACAAAGACGGTCACAGCGTCACCGAGTTGCGCAGCTGGCGCGACCATGATCTCGAAAAGACCGGGCGGCTGACGCATCCGCTGCGCTACGACGCGGCGACCGACCGCTATGTCGAAACCACTTGGGACGAAGCCTTCGCCGGCATCGCCCGGGTGCTCAAGCCGCTCGATCCCGACAGCGCGGTCTTTTACGCGTCGGGCCATGCCGGGCTCGAGGCATCGTATCTCTACGCGTTGCTCGCCCGGGTTTATGGCACGAACAACCTGCCCCAAAGCTCGAACATGTGCCACGAGACGACCTCGGTCGGACTGACCAAGGTGATCGGGTCGCCCGTCGGTACGATCGTGTGGGACGATCTGGCGGAGGCGGACGCCTTCTTCTTCTTCGGGCAGAACCCGGGGACGAACAGCCCGCGCTTTCTTCATCCGCTGAAGGACGCGAAGGATCGTGGCGCGAAGATCGTCACCTTCAACCCGATCGTGGAACAGGGCCTCGTGTCCTTCGTCGACCCGCAAAGCCCGGCGGCGATGCTGACCGGGAAGGAGACCAAGATCTCCGACCAGTATCACCAGTTGAAGGCAGGCGGCGACATCGCGGCGATGCTCGGCATGTGCAAGGTCGTGGTCGAGGCCGACGACGCCGCCAAGGCCGCCGGCAAGGCGCAGGTGATCGATCATGCGTTCATCGCGCAGCACACCACCGGGTTCGATTCCTTCCTGGAGAAGTGCCGTGCCGTCACCTGGGCGGAGATCGAGCAGGAAAGCGGGCTGACGGAAGCCGCGCTGCGCGATGCGGGCAACGTCTACATTGCGGCCAAGAACGTCATCGGCGTGTACGGGATGGGCCTGACCCAGCACACGCACGGGGCGCTGAACATCGCGATGCTCGTCAACCTTTTGCTCTTGCGCGGTAATATAGGGCGTCCCGGAGCAGGGTGCTGCCCGGTGCGCGGGCACAGCAACGTCCAGGGGCAGCGGACCGTCGGCATCGCCGAGAAGATCCACCTCATCCCCGTCGACAAGCTGAAGGCACTGTATCACTTCGACCCGCCGACCGAGGACGGCATGAACATCGTCGAGGCGACCGAGGCGCTGTTCGCGGGCAAGGTGCGCGCGTTCATCTCGCTCGGCGGGAATCTCGTGCGGGCGGTGCCCGACCAGAAGCGCATGGAGCAGGCCTGGGCCGGGCAGGACCTGACCGTGATGGTCTCGACCAAGCTCAACCGCAGCCATCTCTTCCCGGGCAAGCTCGCCTATATCCTGCCGTGCCTCGGCCGGTTCGAGGAAGACGAGCAGGCGGGCGGCGCGCAGACGATCACCAGCGAAGACAGCTTCTCGATGATCAGCGCATCGATCGGGCACCGCACGCCGGTGTCCGACAAGGTCATGAGCGAACTCGCGATCGTCACCGCGATCGCCAAGGCCACGCTGCCACCGAGCGAGCATCTCCATTGGGATGCCTGGACCGCCGATTACGGACTCGTCCGGGACCTGATCGAGAAGACCTATCCCGACGATTTCCGCGACTATAATGCGCGGATGTACCAGGCCGGTGGCTTCTACCGAGGCAACGGCGCGCACCAGCGGATCTGGAAGACCGAATCGGGGAAGGCCGTGTTCACCACGCCCGGAGAACTCAATTCGATCGGCTTCCAGGATGCGCCCGGCCGTTTCCGGCTGATCACGCTCCGGTCGAACGATCAGTTCAACACGACGATCTACGGCTATTCGGACCGCTTCCGCGGGATCGAGGGGACTCGCGACGTCTTGCTGATGAACCCCGACGATATCGCCGAGGCCGGCCTGTCGGATGGCCAGAAGATCCGGTTGATCACCGATGTCGACGACGGGCAGGACCGCCAGCTCGGCAACCTCACGCTGACCGCGTACAAGATTCCGCGCGGGACGCTGGCGGGTTATTATCCCGAGTGCAACGTGCTGGTCCCGGTCAGCCATCATGACGAACTGTCCAAGACACCGGCCAGCAAGTCCGTCCCCGTGCGGATCGTCGCGGACACGCCCGCCCCGGCGACCGCGGCATAAGGGCTGAGGATGCGCTACGGATACGGGATCATCGCGCTCCTGAGCGGTTCCGCTCTCGTTCCGGCGTTGGCGGACGCCGCGACGCCGGAATTTTCCCCCACCGCCTTTTTCGCGGGGCGGACCGAGGGGGAGGGCGTGTTCCACCGGATCGCGTCCCGGCACAAGGCGACGCATGTGCAGGGGACGGGTACGCTCACCGCGCCCGACACGATCGTTCTTGCGCAGCATGTCGTGGTCGAAGGCAAGCCACCGCGGGATCGCCAATGGACATTGCACGCCGTCGGGGGCGGGAAGTTCGATGGCCGGTTGACCGATGCGATCGGTCCGGTGCGCGGCGATGTGGCGGGCAACCGTTTCCATGTCCGGTTCCGGCTGAAGGGCGGCTTCGACGTGCAGCAGTGGATGTACCTCCAGCCCGGCGGCAAACTGGTTCAGAACCACCTCGTCGTGCGCAAGTTCGGGATACGGGTTGCCGCACTCGACGAGACGATCCGCAAGCTCTCGTAGACCCGGAGGCGTCAGGCAGGCCGGTCGGGCTCCGGGACGTCGTAAATCGACGACGACGTGAAGCGTTCGGGTCCGAATCGTCTCATACATTCGGATGACGGACAGTTTTACGGTGGTGGTTGCGAGTATTTGTTAAGACGAGCCGCGCTACACCGGGGATCACGCCGCTGTTTTGGCTAGGAAATACATGTCGACTTTCTAACCTTTTGGAAAATATTCGATAAAGCGCTAAGCCCTGTTCCGAAATCGGGCTGATGGGGCGGTCGCACTATGGACCAATTCTCGTTGCAGGCGCTTTGCAGGGGTTGCGATCGTGCGGCAACGCCGCGGCGACCGGAGGGTCCCGATCGACCATTCCTGAACTCGGACATGCCAGGCGCGCTGGGCGCGCGATCGTGTTTTGACACCGGCGTGATCCTCTTTATGAACCTGATATTAAGCAGTTGTAGTTGTGTGAGTAGGAAGTAGCATGCGCGTACGGTTCCATTCGGTGCGTCGGCATCCGTCGCGGGTGCTGTTGCCGCTCTGGATCATCCTGGTGGTGGCATTCTTCACCTGGCAGGCCGGTACCTATCGTGGCGTGGTGGCGCTGCTCGCCGAGTGGCAGTTCAACGAATTCGGCGTCTATCATCCGCTGCTGACGTTTCTGCTGTTCGTTCTGATCCTCGCCCCGCTGCCCTTCCTGTTCACGCGACGGCGCCGCAAGTCCGCGGCGGCCTCCAGTGCGGCAGTCCCCGCGACGGACGTGCTGCCGGTGCGCAACAACCTCAGCCGTGCGATCCTCGAGGCGACACGGTTTCTGAATGTCCTGCTGTTCATTGCGGGCGGCTGTTTCGTGGCGGCGCTGATCGCCGTGATCATGGTGCTGATGCTGCCAAGCGTGCAACGCCCGCTGCAACGGATCACCGCGAGCACGACCGTTCCCGCCGTTCCGGCAGAGGGCTTCACCGAATTGCGCGGCAACGTCCTGTACACGCGGACGTCCGCGTTCGATGAGGATCTGTGGCTGGCGCGGCGCAACGTGCGGTTCGCGCCGATGGTCGATGTCGGTGCCGACCCGTCCGATATCCGGTACTTCATCGAACTGTCGGCAACCGACGGAACCGCGCAGAACGCGACCGAAAGCGCGCGACAGGGGATATTGGTGCGCAATGCCCTGCCGGGCGAACTGTTCCGGCTGTACCGTTATGCCGGCTTCCGCGTTGCGCCGGACCATTATGTCCTGTTCCGGTCGCTGAAGACGATGCGCTGGCCCTATTGGGTGTGGGCGTCGGAATTCGGGGTGGCAGGCCTGCTGATCGGCATCGGGGCGCTGGTCCAGTGGTTCCGGCGGCGTCGTCTGATCGTGCGGGAACGCGACCTGCTGGAGACGGGTGCCGCGGACGCTTAAGGCCGCGCTAACCAGACCCGCGCACCCGCTGTTTATGCCCGGTGGGGCATTGCAGCGGCATGTTCGCGGTCAAAGCTCTCTTGGCGACTCCCGGCCTGGTCGGATTACTGGCCTTTGCCGGGCTTTCGCTCAGCGCGCATGCGCCATCGGGTGAGTCGGTCACGGCGTCGGCGCAGACCGCCCGGATCGTCGCCGCGCGGACGGTGCCGGAAGATTCGGACGCGCCGCCGACGATGCGGCGGCGCTTCACGCGCGCCACCGACGGGCTGTTCTACGTCACCGCGCGCGTGAACGGCGTCAAGGTGCGGTTCCTGGTCGATACCGGCGCGACCATGGTCGTCCTTACGCCCGGGGATGCCATGCGGGTCGGCGCCACCGACACGGTGGCATCACGGCATGCGGTGATGGAGACGGCGGCCGGGCCGTCCGCCATCGATCGCGTCACGCTGGATCAGGTTGCCCTTGCCGGGCATACGGTTGCCGGTGTCGACGCGGCGGTCGTGCGGCGAGGATTGCGCGTGTCGTTGCTGGGACAGGACCTGCTCTCGCGCCTTGGCCCGGTCACGATTTCCGGAAACGCGCTCGAACTCAAGTGACCCGGTCGCGCGTCAGGCTTCGCCGACGCTCTCGCCAAAGCCGCGGACGCCCCGTCGGCGCAACCGCAATGCGCAACCGACCATCAGGAAGCCACCGAGCAGCATCGCCCAGGTCGAAGGCTCCGGCACGGCGGACACCGGCGTCGGCGTTCCGGGCGTGGTCGTGCCCGGCGTCGTCGTTCCAGGGGTGGTCGTCCCCGGCGTCGTCGTTCCGGGCGTTCCGGTTCCCGGATTTGCCCCACTGAAGCCAGACGCTCCCGCGACGGGCTGGGAGATGGCGGGCGTGAACGGTTGGGCGGTGCCCGACGCGGGCGTTCCCAGACCGGCGTCGACGAGCGCATCGCGCCCGGGCGGGGAGACGGTGTTGGCGGCGACTTCGACAGGGCCGGTCCCGACCGGCGCCGTCGGCGGAACCCCGCGTGTAAAGGCTACCGCCGGCGTATCGGCGCGACGCGCGGGACCGTAGGCGGCCGGGGTCGTAGCGGAGCGCCGGTCCAGCGGACCGCGCGGTGCGGCGATGCCGGACAGATAGCTGCTGCGTTGTCCCGGACCCGTCGTGCCGAGCGTTGCGGTGAAGGCCTTGGCCCCGGGCAGTCCGCCGTCGGTGATGAACACCGCGCGCGTGTTCTGCGGGAACAGGGCGGCAAGCAACAACGTGGCGGAAAGCGCCCCCACGATCAGCGAGCGAGCCTTGTTTTCGCCGCGGTTAAATTCGGATACCTGCACAGCCATTCTTACCCTATAGGCAATCTGCAAGACGATTGCGACAGTTTTGATGGCGTCGAATCCTGCTGCGGGACGGCTTCGTCCGTCTGGGGAATGCATTTAAGTCTTTACGTTGGGGGCAATAAACGGCGTGTTTCAGCCGAAGGGAGTATCAAGAATGCGGCGATCGATCTGTGACTGAGCGGGTTCAACGACGGGGGAGCCGGATGCAGCGGGCGATGTTGGCAATGGCCGCGGTGCTGGCGATCGGTGGATGCGCGCGAACGCCGCAGCCGCCTTTCGACGATTCGCAAAAACTCGTTCGCGCGACGCTGAAAATCCTGACCGATGATGGCAACACGATCTGTGTCGACAATCGTACCAACGGCAAGCCGCTGGCGATCTTCGCGACCATGTCGGTGGCACCACCGCCGTCGCGCCGTCCGCTCGCCTGGCACGTCGTAACGCCGCTGCGATCGAACGCGGCACTGACCGCGCGGCAGATCTACCAGGATACGATCGTCGACAAGCCAGCGCACATCCCCGACCCGGTCAACGCAACGCCGGCGCTCGGCTTTCTCGACCAGCAGCGGCTGAACAGCGCGGCGATGGTCCTGTCGCGGACGGGGCAGAGCAAGACGGTCGATCTGGGTGGTGGGTTCGGCGTGCCGAGGGTCGATGCCCGTTGGTGGCCGCTCGTGCGCCTTTCGCAAAAATGCTATCTCAAATACGTCATCTCGGATCCGGTGTGGTCGGACACGATGGGCTTTGTGACGATCAACATCGAGCATTGGGGGACGACCTACGCGTTCCAGCGCCGCAACAACGACTGGGTTGCGGTCGCCCAATGGAGCAACTGGCTGTTCTGAGCGCGCTCAGGGACCGTCGGCGTCGAACAGCGGCAGCGCGACGGTCCCTTCCGCCAATGGGTCGAACGTCGAGACCGTGACGCCGACCAGCCGGATCCCCTTGATCGGCGGCAGCACGGTCCGGATCAACTCGCGACTCGCCGCGCGCAGCTTTGCCTCGGTGTCGATTGCCGTCGGATAGGTTCGGCTGCGAGTGATCTGCTGGAAGTCGGCGTATTTGACCTTGACGGTCGCCGTCCGGCCGTAAGCCTGCGCCTTCGCGCACCAGCCCCAGACGTCGTCCGCCATCTGCTGCACGCCCGCCTCGATCTCGACCGGATCGAACAGGTCGCGGTTGAACGTCGTCTCCGAGCCCGACGATTTGCGGATGCGGTCGGGGTCGACCGGGCGATGGTCCTCGCCGCGCGCGATCGCGTGATACCAATCGGCGGCATTGCCGAAATGCGCGCGCAGGAATTCCAGCGATTTGGCGCGCAGGTCCGCGCCGGTGGTGATGCCCAGGCTGTGCATCTTCTTGGCGGTCACCGGGCCGACGCCGTGGAAGCGCGCGACCGGCAGCGTCTCGACCCACGACGCTCCCATGTCGGGCGTCACCGCGAACTGGCCGTTCGGCTTGCGCTGGTCGGACGCCAGTTTCGCGAGGAACTTGTTGTACGAAATGCCGGCCGAGGCCGTCAGCCCGGTTTCCGCAAGGATGCGCGCGCGGATCGCCTTGGCGGTCGCCCAGGCGGTCGGCAGCCCCTGCAGGTTGGCGGTCACGTCGAGATACGCCTCGTCGAGCGACAGCGGCTGGACGAGCGGGGTATAGTCCTGGAAGATCGCCTGGATCTGCCGCGACACCTGTTTGTACACGTCGAATCGCGGCGGGACGAAGATCAGGTCGGGGCAGCGCCGCGCTGCGGTCACCGAGGGCAGGGCGGAGCGAACGCCGAACACACGCGCCTCGTAACTCGCCGCGGCCACCACCCCGCGCGCGGCGGACGACCCCACCGCGATCGGCTTTCCGCGCAAAGACGGATCGTCGCGTTGTTCGACCGACGCAAAGAAGGCGTCCATGTCGACGTGGATGATTTTCCGGGGCGGCGGCTCCATTAACGTCTGATAGGGGGAAACGAACGGAAGGGGAACGGGTTAGCGGGCGATCCTGCGCTACTGGCCGCAGTGCCGCCGGCCGACCATTACCCGGTCACCCCAGGGCGTCCGCTGCTTCGCCGATCGCGGCGTAGACGCGATCGAGATCGTCCGCTTCGATTGCATAGGGCGGCATGACGTACACCGTATTGCCAAGTGGCCGCAGCAGCAGGTCCGCGTCCCGGAACCGTTTGAGCAGCGCAGGCCCGAGGGTCGACAGATATCCGCCGCCTGCCGGATCGACCAGGTCGAGCGCGGCGATCGTCCCCAGCGTCCGCGCCGCGCGAACGTTGCGATGCCCGGCCAGTCCCCCGAGCCGCGCCGTCTGGCGCGCGGCCAGCTCGGCGATCCGTGCTGCGACCGGCTCGTCGCGCCAGATCGCGAGATTGGCGTTGGCGGCGGCGCAGGCGATCGGGTTGGCGGTGTAGCTCGACGAATGGAAGAACATCTTCGACCGGTCGGTCGAGAAATGCGCAGCGTAGATCGCCTCGGTCGCGAGCGTTACCGCGAGCGGCACCGCGCCCCCGGTCAACCCCTTCGACAGGCACAGGATATCGGGCACCACCGCGGCCTGTTCGCAGGCGAGCAACGTGCCGGTGCGGCCCCAGCCGGTCATCACTTCATCCGCGATGAACAGCACGTCGTACCGTGCGCAGATCGCGCGCATCTCGGCCAGCACCCATGCCGGGTAGAACAGCATCCCCCCTGCGCCGAGCACGAGCGGCTCGACGATGAACGCGGCGGGGGCCTCGCGGCACGCCGCCTCGAGCGCGTCGAGCGTCGCTTGCTCGTGCCCGGCGGCGGGGAAGGGGATGGTTCCCACGTCGAACAGCAATGCGCCGTACGCCTGGTTGAACACGCCGCGCGCACCGACCGACATCGCGCCGATCGTATCGCCGTGATAGCTGTGCTCCAGCACCAGGATCCGGTCGCGCGGGGCGCCGCGGTTGGCCCAATAGCCGAGCGCCATCTTCAGCGCGACCTCGACGCTGGTCGACCCGGAATCCGAGAAGAACACGCGCGTCAGCACGGGCGGCAGCAACGCGATGAGCGCCCGCGCGAGCGTCTCGGCGGGTTCGTGGGTCCAGCCGGCGAAGATGATCTGGTCGAGCCGCTGCGCCTGCTCGGCGATCGCCGCCATGATGCGCGGGTGGCAATGGCCGTGCGTCGTCACCCACCAGGACGAGATCGCATCGACGATCCGCCGCCCGTCCGCCGTATGCAGGATCGCGCCCGACGCATGGCTGACCCGCGGGATCGGCTCGCCGAGACCGTGCTGGGTGAAGGGATGCCAGATCGGCCCGTGGCTCATCGGAACGCCGCCGTGTCGAAATGCTCGGCGAAAGCGGCGGCCAGCGTCGTCGCGTCGAGCGTGCCCAGCCGCGGCAAGCGGCCGAGGCGCGTGACCCCGCCGATCCGTGCGATCGTCGCCTCGCTGTCGGGCTCGGCATCGCCGATGAAGGCGACGCCGTGGATCGGCACGCCGCGGTGACGCAGCGCCTCGATCGACAACAGGCTGTGGTTGATCGTCCCCAGCCCGGTCCGCGCGACCAGCACGACCGGCTTGCCCCAGCGCGCGAACAGGTCGGCGAACAGCAGGTCCGGGGTGATCGGCACCAGCACACCGCCCGCGCCCTCCACGACCAGCGGCCCGCTGACCGTCGGCAGCGCGAGCCGGTCGAGGTCGATCGTCACCCCGTCGATCGCCGCCGCGCGGTGCGGCGAGCGGGGCGTCGCGAGCCGGTATGCCTCGGGCAGGATCCGTTCGGGCGGCAGGCCGGACAGCGCGGCGACGCTGTCGGCATCGCTGCGCGGATCGAGCCCCGCCTGCACCGGTTTCCAGTACTGCGCGTGCAGCGCGCCGGCGAGCGCGGCGGCGAAGACGGTCTTGCCGACGTCGGTGTCGGTGCCGGTGACGATGAAGGTCGGGGCGGTCATGGCAGGATCTCGTGCAAGGCATGGGCGAGGCGATCGATGTCCGCCTCGGTGACGTTGAGGGTCAGCGAGATGCGCAGCCGCGAGGTCCCGGCGGGGACGGTCGGCGGCCGGATGCCGCGGATGTCGAACCCCGCCGCCTGCAACGCGGACGCCGCGTGCATCGTCGCGGCGTCGTCACCGATCAGCAGCGGCAGGATCTGCGATCCGGTCGGCGTCACCCCGCACGGGGCGAGCGCGCGTTCGGCATAGGCCACCAGCGCGGCGAGCCGGACGCGGCGCTCGGGTTCGTCCGCGAGGATGCGCAGGCTTTCGCGCACCGCGCTCGCCATCAGCGGCGACGGCGCGGTCGAGAAGATGAAGCCGCGCGCGCGGTTGACCAGGAAGTCGCGCGCGACGGCCGGTCCGCATAGCAAAGCGCCCTCGCACCCCAGCGCCTTGCCGCAGGTCCGCAGCGTGATGACGTTCTCACGTCCTTCCAGACCCGCAGCCAGTCCGCGACCGTCCGGCCCGAATACCCCGGAGGCATGCGCTTCGTCGATCAGCAGAATCGTATCGTGGCGCGCCGCGACCTCTGCCAAAGCGGCGAGCGGGGCGCGGTCGCCGTCCATGCTGTAGAGGGTCTCCACCGCGATCCACACGCAGCCGGTCCCGCCGCGTGCGCGCCAGCCGGTGATGGCGGCGTCGATGGCGTCCGGGTCGTTGTGGGCGGCGCCGATCGTCTCGGCTCGGCCGAGCCGCATGCCCTCATGCGCGCTCGCATGGATCAGTGCGTCGTGGACGACCAGGTCGCCCCGCTGCGGCAGCGTCGCGAACAACGCCGCATTGGCGGCAAAACCGCTCGCGAAGAACAAGGCGGTCTCGCTGCCGAAGAACGCCGCAGCCTCCGCCTCGAGCGCTTCATGCTCTGGATCGTTGCCGCGCAGGAGTCGCGACCCGCCCGATCCGATCGACACTCCGCGATCGAGCGCCGCGCCAACCGCATCGCGCAGCCGCTGGGAGGTTGCGAGCGCAAGATAGTCGTTCGATGCGAAGTCGACTCCCCTGCGCGGCTGCAGCCGCCGCAGGCGGGCCCGTTCGGCAATCGCGCCGAGATCATGGCGGTGGACATCCCAAAGCACGGTGTCGCCCTCACCGCGCCGTTGCGGCTTCGCGTCTTCGTCAAATATTACCGAATTCCAAGTACCTATCATCAATCGTCAAAGTCCTGATGCGGCCCGTTCGCGGAGGCTCGTCCGGTCCTTAGGCGCGGCGCGCGTCATGTTCCACTGGACGTTCGACGAGGGGAGGTAGATGGGAGGCAAATACTCTGTCACCGGCCAAGGGGTTATCGATGAAGTCGCGGGTGTCATGCTGAAACGGATCCTGTTGATCGTGATCGGCGTCGTGGTGCTCGGGACGGTCGGCTTCGGCGTGTTCGCGTGGCGTCCGTCGATCGCGAAGATCCCGCAACCCGCAGCGACGAGCTTCGCGCCCGCCCTGGTCGCCAAGGGCGAAGTCCTTGCCAGCGCTGGCTATTGCGCCGCCTGCCATACGGTACGCGGCGGTCAGCCCTTTGCCGGCGGCTATGCGATGGCGACGCAGTTCGGGACGATCTATTCGACCAACATCACCCCCGACCGCAAGACCGGGATCGGCGGCTGGTCCGAGGCCGCGTTCGAACGCGCGATGCGGCACGGCGTCCGGCGGGACGGCGCGCATCTGTTCCCGGCGTTCCCCTACGATCACTTCAGCAAGTTGAGCGACGGCGACGTCGCGGCGCTTTACGCTTATTTCATGACGCGCCCGCCGGTCGAGGCGAAGGAAATCTCGTCCACCATCCCGTTCCCGCTCAACATCCGCGCGCTCCAGGCGGGGTGGAAGCTGCTGTTCTTCCATCCGGGCCGGTTCGTTGCCGATCCCAAGCAAAGCGCCGAATGGAATCGCGGCGCGTATCTCGCGGAAGGGCTGAGCCATTGCGGCGCCTGCCACACGCCGCGCGGGTCGCTGGGCGCGGAGAAGCACGACCAGGCTTATGCCGGCGCGCCGATCGACGGCTGGGTCGCGCCATCGCTGACCAGGACCAACCAGGCCCCGGTGCCATGGTCGAAGGACGAACTCGTCGCCTATCTCGCGACCGGGGTGAGCCAGTATCACGGCACCGCCGCCGGTCCGATGGGCGCGGTGGCGCGCGGCCTGTCGAAGCTGCCACCCGCCGACGTGGCCGCGATCGCGACCTATTTCGCGAGCCGGAACGGCTCGGCGGCGCAGGGCGCACAGGCCGACGCCGCGATCCGCCAGGCGATGGCACGCGAAGGCATCGGGCTCGGTCTGCAATATGACCCAGCCGCGCGCCTGTACGCGGGGGCGTGCGCGTCGTGTCATTACAATGGCAAGGCGCTCAACCCGTTGCGTCCCGATCTCGCGCTCAACAGCGCGGTCAGCATGGACGATCCGACCAATCTGGTCCGCGTGATCCTCCACGGCGTCAGCGCCGAGGATGGCGCGCCGGGCGTGGTGATGCCGGGGTTCAGCGGGTTCAGCGACGCCGACATCGCGCGCCTCGCCAACTGGCTGCGCGCGACCCGGACCGGCAAGCCCGGCTGGGCCGATCTCCAGAACAAGGTCGCCGCGATCCGCGCGCAGGACAGGGGCCAATGACAAGCTTCACGATCAACGGACGCCGCGTCACCACCGCGGTCCAGGACGATACCCCGCTGTTGTGGGTAATCCGCGACGACATCGGCCTCACCGGCACCAAGTTCGGCTGCGGGATCGGCATGTGCGGGGCGTGTACGGTCCATGTCGGCGGGCGCGCGACGCGGTCGTGCATCACGCCGGTCGCCGCGGTCGAGGGCGCGGACGTGACGACGATCGAGGGGCTCGACCCGGCGTCCAACCACCCACTGCAACAGGCGTGGCGCGAGCTGCAGGTGCCGCAATGCGGCTACTGCCAGTCGGGGCAGATCATGCAGGCCGCCGCGATGCTCAAGGACTTTCCCGCACCCAGCGATGCCGAGATCGACGCGGTGATGACTGGCAATTTGTGCCGGTGCATGACCTATGTCCGCATCCGCGCCGCGATCAAGCAGGCGGTCGGCAAGTCGGCGGTCAGCGAGACCGACGCGGCTGTGGAGCCAAAGGCATGAGCCGGCTGCGCACCGCCGCCGACCAGGCGCTCAGCCGTCGCGGCTTTCTCGTCGCCAGTGCGGCGGGCGGGGTCGCCTTCGGCTTCTCGCGCGTGCTCGCCGCGATCGACCCGGCGGTTCCGGGGAGCGTGCCGGTGGCAACGACCGGGCCGTCGTTCGAGCCGAGCATGTGGTTCGGAATCGATTCCGCCGGGATCGTCACCGTCAACATCATCCGCGCGGAGATGGGCCAGCATGTCGGCACGGCGCTCGCGCGGATCCTCGCCGACGAACTCGAGGCGGAGTGGGACAAGGTCCGCATCGTCCATGTCGATACCGACCCCAAATGGGGGCTAATGGTCACCGGCGGCAGCTGGTCGGTGTGGCAGACCTATCCGGTGTTCAGCCAGGCGGGTGCGGCGGGGCGGATCGCGCTGATCGAAGCGGGCGCGAAGCTGATGGGCGTCAGCCCGGCCGGCTGCACCGCGCGCGCGGGCGCTGTCCATGCGGGCGGGCGCGCAATGTCCTATGGCGATATCGCCAGGAGCGGGACGGTCGCGCGGCAGTTCACGCCCGACGACCTCAAGGCGCTCCCGACCAAGCCGGTCAAGGACCGCCGCCTGATCGGCAAGCCGGTCCATGCACTCGACATGGATGCGAAGATCAACGGCACCGGGATCTACGGCATCGACGCGAAGGTTCCCGGGATGGTCTATGCCCGGCCCAAGATGCCGCCGACGCGCAACGGCTCGAAGGTCGTCTCGGTCGACGACAGCGCGGCCAAGGGCGTGAAAGGCTATCTGCGCTATCTCGTGCTCGACGATCCGTCGGATACGGTGCCCGGCTGGGTGATGGTGATCGCGACGAGCTATTGGGCGGCGGTCAAGGCGACCGACCTGCTCGCGGTGACCTGGACCCCTGGCCCCGGCGCGGACATGACCCAGCAGGCGCTGCTCGATCACGGCGCCGCGCTCGTCGCCAAGGCGGAGGGCGGGATCAAGCTCGATATCGCCGACGATGATTCGACGCCCGCCTTCGGCAACACCGCGGGCCAGACGATCGAGCAACGCTACACGACCGCGACCGTGCTGCACTTCCAGCTCGAGCCGCTCAACGCGCTCGCGTTCGAGAAGGATGGCGTGTTCGAGATCCACGCCGGCAACCAGTGGCAGAGCCTGATCCTGCCGACGCTCGCCAAGGCGCTCGGCGTGCCCGAGACCAAGGTGGTGATGCGCAGTTATTTGCTCGGCGGCGGGTTCGGGCGACGGTTGAACGGCGATTATACCGTGCCCGCGGCGCTCGCGGCCAAGGCGCTCAAGCGTCCGGTCAAGATGATCATGACCCGCTCCGACGACGTCCGGTTCGATTCGGTCCGCTCGCCTTCGGTCCAACGGCTGCGGATGGCGTTCGGCAACGACGGGCAGATCCAGGCGATGGAGCATCACGCGTGTGCGGGCTGGCCGACGCAGGTGCTCGCCGGTCCGGCGTTGCTCGCCAAGACCAAGAAGGGCGGACAATACGACCCGTTCGCGATTTCGGGCGCGGACCACTGGTATGACGTCGGGCATCAGACGGTGCGCGCGGTCGCGAACGATCTCGCCAACACCACCTTCCGCCCGGGCTGGCTGCGCTCGGTCGGGCCGGGCTGGACCAACTGGGCGCTCGAGAGCTTTATCGACGAGGCGGCGCATCATACCAAGACCGATCCGGTCGCGTTCCGGCTCAAGCTGCTCACCGGCAAGGGCCGCAACGCGGGTACCGCGCCGAACGCGGTCGGCGGCGCCTTGCGGCAGGCCGAGGTCGTGCGGCGCGCGGCGGCGCAGGCGGGTTGGGGAACGACGCTCCCCGCCGACACTGCGCTCGGAATCGCGACGAGCTTTGGGCAGGAACGCGACATGCCGACCTGGTCGGCGTGCGTCGCGCAGGTCCATGTCGATCGCGCGACCGGCTTCGTCCGCGTGCAGAAGCTGACGCTGGTCGTCGACGCGGGGACGATCGTCGACCCCGACGGCGCACTCGCGCAGGTGCAGGGCGCGGCGTTGTGGGGGCTGAGCATGGCGCTGCACGAAGGCACCGGATTCGAAGCCGGGCAGGTTAAGGACACCAACCTCGACACCTATCTGCCGCTGCGCATCGCCGACGTGCCGGAGATGGACATCAGCTTCGTCGAAAGCACCGAAGTCCCCGTCGGGCTAGGCGAGCCGGCGACCACGGTGGTGGGGCCGGCGATCGGCAACGCGATCTTCGCGGCGACGGGCGTGCGACTGCGGCATATCCCGATCACGCCCGCGGCGGTGAAGGCGGGGCTGAAGGGGTAGAGCGCGCGCTTCTGCGAAGGCAGGAGCCAGAGGATGGAGCAGGACGCCCGTAACCCGGGACTCCTGCCGTCGCAGGAGAACAGAGAGTCAGTTCTGCCCCGCAAGCCGCTCCACCAGATAATCGACGAACACCCGCACCCGCCGCGGCGTGCTCGCACCGCCGACGAAGATCGCGTGGATGTCTTCGGTATCCCCCGGATTATACACTTCGAGCAGCGCAACCAGTCGCCCCGACGCGACATCGCCCGCAACGTGGAAACTCCCAACCCGCGTGATTCCGACCGCCTGCTGCGCCAGTTGCACCAGCGTCTCGCCATTGTTCGCTTCGATCGTCCCGCCGACGTCCAGCGCAAACGCCGCACCGTCGCGGACGAACGGCCAGCCGGGATCGACCCGGCGGAAGTTGAAGTTGAGGCAATTGTGCGCGTACAGATCCTCGGGCACGCGCGGCGTCCCGGCGCGCGCGAGATAAGCGGGCGCGGCGACGATCGTGCGCCCGTTCGATCCGATCCGCCGCGCGGTCAGCGGGCTGTCGGCGAGCGGGCCGAAGCGGATCGCGACGTCCGCCTGGCCGCCGAGCACGTCGGTCAGCTCGTCGCTGAGGCTGAGGTCGACGAGGATTTCGGGATAACGCGCGACGAAATCGGCGAGCAACGGAACGATCGTGATCCGCCCATAAGCGAGCGACGCGCTTACCCGCAGCCGTCCGCGCGGTGCCGCCTGATAGGCGATCGCCGCTTCGGACTCGCGCAGGTCCGCGAGAATGCGCCGCGCCGCCAGTAAGTAGGCTTCGCCCTCAGGCGTCACGGTCAGCGTGCGTGTTGTCCGCACGAGCAACCGCACGCCGAGCCGTGCTTCGATCCGCGAGATGATCCGGCTGAGCGCGGACGGCGTCTGACCCAGCGCTCGCGCCCCGGCCGACAGGCTACCTGCGCGCACTACCGCGTCAAAGGCTTCCATCTCGCCCGCGCGGTCGATCCTGCGCACCATCTGTGATTCCCCGGCAAAGCTGCTGGTCCCTTGCGCCTACTACCGCAAGGCGTCGCATTCGACCATTTGCTACGGATCACAGATCGGAAGAAGTGCATGAAGTTCAACCCCGCCATTCTCGCCCTTGCCGTCGGTGCGTTCGGCATCGGCGTCACCGAATTCGCGCCCATGGGGATGCTCCCGGTGATCGCGACCGATCTCGGCGTATCGATCCCGACCGCGGGGTTGCTGATCAGCGCCTATGCGGTCGGCGTGCTGATCGGCGCGCCGCTGATGACGCTGACGACCGCGCGGATCCCGCGCCGGACGCTGCTGATCGGGTTGATGGCGATCTTCACGGTCGGCAATCTGCTTGCGGCCCTGTCCGGCAGCTATGCGACGCTGCTGATCGCGCGGGTGGTCACCTCGTTCAACCACGGGGCGTTCTTCGGCGTCGGCTCGGTCGTCGCCGCGCGGCTGGTGCCGCCCGAGCGGCGCGCGGGTGCGGTGGCGACGATGTTCATGGGGCTGACGATCGCCAACGTCGGCGGCGTCCCGCTGGCGGCCTGGGCGGCGGAGGCGTTCGGATGGCGCACGATCTTCTGGGCGATCACGGGTCTCGGCGTGCTGGCGATGGCGGCATTGCGCTTTGCCGTCCCGGTTATTCCGGCGGACACCGACAGCGACATGCGCGCCGAACTGCGCGTGCTCGCGCGCGGGGACGTGCTGGTCGCCCTGCTGCTGACGGTGATCGGGTCGAGCGCGATGTTCACGGTATTCACCTATATCGTCCCGATCCTGCAGACCCAGACACACGCCTCCACCGCGTTCGTGACCGCGATGCTGGTGCTGTACGGCGTCGGGCTGACGGTCGGCAACTGGCTCGGCGGGCGCTATGCGGATCGTTCGGTCGACGCGACGCTGATCGTGACCCTGGGTGGGCTGGTCGCGCTGCTGGTGGCGTTCGCGTTTGCCATGGCCTGGTCCGTGCCTGCGGCGGTGCTAATCTTCCTGTGGGGCGTGGCGAGCTTCGCACTGGTCCCGCCGCTCCAGCTGCGCGTGATGACCGCCGCGGGGGACGCGCCCAACCTTGCGTCGGCGATGAACATCGGCGCGTTCAATCTCGGCAACGCGATCGGTGCCGCGCTGGGCGGCGTGGTGATCGGCGCGGGGCTGGGCTATCCCGCGGTGTCGCTCGCGGGTGCGGTGATGGCGGGCGGGGGGCTCGTGCTGGTGCTGGCGCTGCGCATGCGCAGCGCCGCCGCGGCGCGCTAGGGACGACCCTCGTGCGACGCCTGGTGCCCGGCGTCCGAGGGCGGCAGGCTTGCCCGCAAGGCGGCACATGAGGCTGGTCCAGACACCGCACTACTCCCCGCCACGACGCCGCGGTTCTGCGGTCATTCGTCTTCGGCAATCACTGTTCAGGCGTCGTGACGGGGGTGGAGCCGGCGCGACGCTGCGAGTAAGCGGGTCGTTCCGCGCCGCACCGTTACCCCGCTGCGCGCGATCGTTCGGGCGTCGACGCCGCGATGCGTTCCAGCGCCTGTGCTTCGATCTTCTCGAGTTCGTCCAGCGTTTCGGCAATGGCGTCGCGTTGCGCGTCGAGCCGGTCGATGCGTTGCCGGACGCGGTCCGCCAGCGCGCGCATCTGTTCGACATGCTGCGGGTCGGCATCGTACAGATCGAGAAACTCGGTGATGTCGCTCAGTGTGAAGCCCAGCCGCTTGCCGCGAAGGATCAGCTGCATCCGGGCGATCTCCCGCCGGGTGTAGACTCGAATGGCGCCGACCCGCCCGGGCGTGATCAACCCGCGATCCTCATAGAAACGCAGCGTTCGCGGCGTGATGGCAAGCATCCGCGCGACCTCGTTGATGCCGGTAAGTTCCGGTTGCCGATCGTCCAATCCGTCCCTCCCGCGACGCCTCTTATCGCGTCGTGACTCCGCCCGGTATGGATCGTCGCCCGCGCTTGCGCCATTCATCGGAGTGTTGCGGATTTGCGACCGCGGGGGAAGCGGCATCTTGCGCCGACCGGCGAGGCGTGGACCGCGCTCGTGCAGGCGTTGCCAAAAGGCCACGCAACGCAGTGAAAAAGGGGGGCATTGTCGCCACGCTGGACGACAAACCTTGACGTGGCGGCTCATCCTTATAGGCGAGATGACACATGCCGTATACGGCATCTGTCTCGCGCATAAGACGCGAGGCGTGCAGTGGCGACCGTACAGATGCGGCGCCGGACGAAAAGTCTGCAGCCGTCCTCCCGACAGGGGGCGGCGAGGATGGAGAGGAAAGACGATGTCCCTGCTGATCATCAGCGCGCTGCTCGCCGGAGCGCCGCTTGCCACCGATACCGTCATCGGTCGGTGGAAGACCGAAACCCACAACGCCATCGTCGAAATCACCCGCTGCGGTCCGTCGATCTGCGGCAAGATCCTGACGTCCGATGCCCTGCGCGCGAATCCGGGGATGAAGGACGCCAAGAACGCGGATGCCAAGCTACGGTCCCGCCCGATCGAGGGCATGATGATGCTGAGCGGCTTCAAGCCGGACGCAGACGGCGTCTGGAGCAACGGCCAGGTCTATAATGCCGAAGACGGCAGGACCTATAGCGGCAAGATCACCCCCCTCGGCGCCAACCAATTGAAACTGCGCGGCTGCGTGTTCTTCCCGCTCTGCAAGACGCAGACCTGGACGCGCGTCCGCTAACCGCATTTCCCCCCCAGACCAATACAGGAATTTTTCATGTTCAATCGTATCAAGGCCCCGCTGCTGGGCGCGACCGCGCTCGTCTCGGCATTTGGCTTCGCCGGTATCGCGCATGCCGATGCCTTTTATCTCGAGGCGCAGTCGGCGCGCGGCGCGGGGCGTGCCTTCTCGGGCGAGGCGGCCGATACCGGACCGTCGTCCTTGTGGTGGAACCCGGCCGCGATCGCCGGCATCACCGACCCGGAAGCAGCGGTCAGCGCGACCGCGATCCTGCCCAAGGGCGATGTCGTCGACAACGGCACGCTGATCCGTCGGCCGGGACAGGCGTTTGCGCCGGTTGGCGGCAATGCGGTGTCGCGCGATCCGATCAACAACGGCGTGCTGCCGAGCGGCGCGATCGCCTATCCGGTCAACGACCGGATCGCGATCGGCCTGGCGATCACGTCGCCGTTCAGCTTCACCACTGATTATGATGCGAACAGCTGGGCGCGCTACAGCGCGGACAAGACCCGCCTGCGCACGATCGACATCCAGCCGTCGATCGGCGTCGTGCTGACTGACTGGCTTCGCGTCGGTGGCGCCCTCAACGTCGAATATACCGACGCCTACCTGAGCAACGCGCTGCCCAACGTCCTGGCAACGCTGCCCGACGGCAGCCAGACGCTCAGAGGCCATGGGTGGGACTTCGGCTGGACGGCGGGCGTGCAACTGCACAACAAGATCGCCACCGTCGGCATCAGCTACAAGTCGAGCATCGAGCATACGCTGACCGGTAACCTCGACATCGCGGGCCTGGTCGGTCCGCTTGCCGCATCGAATGTCTCGCTGTCTGGGGTCCAGGCCAAGTTCCGCACCCCGGGTCAGGTGATCGTTGCCGGTCGTTTGCGCGCGACCAACGCGCTGACGCTCAATGCGCAGGTCGTCGCCTATAACTGGAGCAAGTTCGACGCGATCCGCCTTGGCGCACCGCTGAACGTCGCGATCCCCGAGACTTACCGTGACAGCTGGAGCCTCGCCGGCGGCGTCGATTATGCGGTCGGGCCGAAGGTGACGCTGCGTGCCGGTGGGCAGCGCACGATCACGCCGACTCAGGACGGCCTGCGCGATGCGCGCGTGCCGGATTCCAACCGTTGGACCTATGCGGCCGGCGGCAGCTACCAGCTGAACAGGCACATCGCGCTCGACGCCGCTGCAAGCTACGTCGACTTCGACAATACGACGATCGATCGGGTCACCGCGGCTTATGCCGGTACGGCAGCGCAGACCCCGGTGGTGACAAACGGCCTGCTGCGCAACGCGCATGCGGTGGTCCTGTCGATGGGCGCCCGCGTTACGTTCTGACCGGGTTTCCGGGGGCGGCTGCCGTCGCCCCCGGTTCTTTGCCGCGTAAATGTCGCGATGCGCGTGGACCGTACCAGGCCGCTGCAGTCCGCTGCTCCTGCTATCGGCAAGACGATCATATGAAGCGACGAGTCCGTCCGCTTGCGCGCGAGTCGCGCCATCCCGCGGCCAGTGGCGCGACGCCGCCTTGCGGGACCCGCGTCGGCTTCAGGCGGACGTTACCTGCGCCGCCGCGACGACCCTGAGCAGCGTCTATGTGATCGAGCAGACGATACGCGGCCTAGCATCTCGCGATTGCGAGCACGCGGCCGCTGCTTTTCCTTGAACCGATATTTCGCGGGCATCACCCGAGTGTCGCGCGTGACCGCGGAGACAATTTCAGCTTTGGTACGGGTCGCGCGCGTTTGCTACGACATGCCACCGCAGCGAAGGCTAATGGCCGTAGGTTATACGGTTACAGCGGACGCTTCTAGATATCGGGTAGCCTGACGACGCTGGTGACCCCTACGAGAATCGAACTCGTGCTTACGCCGTGAGAGGGC
Organism: Sphingomonas sp. CARO-RG-8B-R24-01; assembly: GCF_022662295.1. NCBI lineage: Bacteria > Pseudomonadati > Pseudomonadota > Alphaproteobacteria > Sphingomonadales > Sphingomonadaceae > Sphingomonas > Sphingomonas sp. CARO-RG-8B-R24-01. The sequence goes on from NZ_JAKNQI010000002.1 coordinate 104,930, forward strand.
GTCGTCCTAACCGCTAGACGAAGGGGCCGTTAGCGAAGCGGCGTCCTTACGCACGCTGCGCAAGGACGTCAACTGCCGATCGCAATCCTTCCGCTCCGGAACTCGAACCGCATTGCCACGTTTGTTTCGGGGTCGGACGAACCGTCGTCCGTTCCGGCGAGGGGCCGGTTTTTAGAAGGGACGTTACATGCTCTGGACGATCGTAGTCATCTTGCTGGTGCTCTGGGCACTCGGGTTTGCCGTTCATATCGGCGGCGGCCTTATCCATCTTCTGCTCGTCATCGCAGCGATCGTCGTGGTCGTGCGCCTGCTTCAGGGCCGCTCCGCGGTATAGTCCGGCCGGCCGCGCGGTGGCTCAAGCCGCCGCGCGCCGCCTTTCCGCCATTTCCACGTTGAGCATTTCCGCCAGCAGGAACGCCAGTTCCAGACTCTGGCCCGCGTTGAGCCGCGGGTCGCAATGCGTATGATAGCGATCCGCCAGCGACTGCTCCGTCACGTCGACCGCACCGCCGGTGCACTCCGTGACATTCTGCCCCGTCATCTCGGCATGGATTCCGCCGGCGATTGACCCCTCGGCGCGATGCACCGCGAAGAACCCGCGGACTTCCGCCAGGATGCGATCGAACGGCCGGGTCTTGTAGCCGGTCGCCGCCTTGACGGTATTGCCGTGCATCGGATCGCAGCTCCACACCACCGGATGCCCCTCGCGCATGACGGCGCGGACCAGCTTGGGCAGCCCCGCCTCGATCTTGTCGTGACCGTAGCGAGTGATCAGTGTCATCCGTCCCGGAATACGCGACGGGTTGAGCGTGTCGAGCAGCCGCAGCAGCGCGTCGGGCTCGAGGCTCGGGCCACACTTCATGCCGATCGGATTGCCGATCCCGCGCAGATATTCGACATGCGCGCTGCCTTCGAAACGCGTGCGGTCGCCGATCCACAGGAAATGCGCGCTGGTGTCATACCAGTCGCCGGTCAGCGAATCCTGCCGCGTCAGCGCCTGTTCGTAGCGCAGCAGCAGCGCCTCGTGGCTGGTGTAGAAGCTCGTCTGCGCGAGCTGCGGCACCGTTTCGGGGCTGATCCCGCACGCCTCCATGAAGTCGAGCGCCTCGCCGATGCGGTCGGCGACGTCGGCGAACTTCTTCGCCCACGGGCTGCGGCCCATGTAATCGTGCGTCCAGCGATGGACCTGGTGAAGGTTCGCATACCCACCTCCCGCGAACGCGCGGAGCAGGTTGAGCGTTGCCGCCGACTGGCTGTACGCGCGGATCATCCGCTGCGGATCGTTTGCGCGGCCCTCGGGGGTGAAGGCGATGTCGTTGACGATGTCGCCGCGGTAGGCGGGCAGGGTGACGTCGCCGATCGTCTCGGTATCGGCGGAGCGCGGCTTGGCGAACTGCCCCGCCATCCGCCCGAGCTTCACCGTCGGCAGCTTGGAGGCGAAGGTCAGCACCACCGCCATCTGGAGGATGACACGGAACGTATCGCGGATGTTGTTCGCGCTATGCTCGGCGAAGCTCTCGGCGCAGTCGCCGCCCTGGAGCAGGAACGCCTTGCCCTCGGCGACGCGCGCGAGATCGGCGGTGAGGTTGCGCGCCTCGCCCGCGAAGACGAGCGGGGGGAAGGAGCTGAGTTGCGCGGTCGCGGCGTCGAGCGCGGCGGGATCCTCATAGGTTGGCATTTGCCGCGCTTCGGCGCGGGTCCAGCTATCGGGGGCCCAGCTGCTCATGTCATTCTCCGTGCGAATCTGTACATACCAGTCGGCGTGCGCCGCGATGGCGTTGGCGGCGATCTGGTTGACCGCCGGGCCGCTGGCGCGCTTGCCATCCTCTTCCCAGCCCTGGACGGTCGAGCCCGGCGCACCATACCACGCCCCGAAGGCGGCGCGGGTAAGGCCCCGTTCTTCGCGGAAGCGTTTGATCTTGAGGCCGGCCATCGTTGTCATGTGGAGGGCATTACCCAAGCGGGGTAAAGTGCGCAACGCTGTTTTTCCCTTGTGGGGTAATTCGAGCGCAATTTCTTTCGTGGGGACGGGCTGGACCGAGTTTGCGGTCGCCGGCAATGACATTCGGGTAAACATGCGTTTTGCGTGGGTCGGGTCCGCCGGCACGCGTACGACCCCGCCCGTACCGTTCTGATACACGCTGTCAGCCGCCGAATGTCGCTTTGCGGGAACCCCCGACGGAATGCGTCGTTTCGATGCCCAACTGGTTAACATGCTCTTCAGGAAGCACAAAAAATGGTGCGTAAAACACTTGGCTCGGGTTCTTTTCGGCGTACTTTCCAGGCTCCGAGACGCCTGAACGACGATCCGCGGGCGGGCCTTACCCCAATCGAACTCATGATGTTGGACAAGTCGCTCAAGGGCGCAAACTAAAGCAGGATCGCTGGGAGGCCACGGCTGCTGCGCCTGGCCTTCACGGTTGTTCGTCTTTCGACGGAGACGTCGCTAGTGCCGGGTAGTACCCGGCCGTGCGAGCTCGACAATTACCCTTGCTCGCCAGCCCACCTCGACCGTTATCCCGCGCGGATTCGTGTGCCGTGCTTCAATAGCCCGCGTCGAGATCGACGACATTCTCCATCGTCTCCCCCGCCTGGAATCTGGAGAGGTTGCGCAGGAACAGCTCGGCAGCACGAACGAACATCCTGGTCTGGCTGCGTCCGGCGAGGTGCATCGAATGAATGACGTTCGGGGTGGTCCACAAGGGATGCTCCGGCGGGAGCGGTTCCGGGTCGACCGTATCGAGGAACGCGCCCGCGATCGTCTTGCCGCCAAGCGCCGCGATCAGCGCGGCCTGATCGACCATGTCGCCGCGCGCGATGTTGACGAGCCATGCGCTCGCTTTCATCGCCAAGAGTTCGGGTGCGCCGATTGCCGCCTTTGTGTCTCCGGTCGAGGGCGCGGCGAGGATCACCCAATCATAGTCGCCGAGTCGCGGTTTCCACTCATCCGGCGTCAGCGTTCCGTCGCGGCCCGAGCGGGTGACGCCGGTCACCGCAACCCCGAATGCCGCGAGCCGTTCGCCGATCAGGCGCCCGATCGCGCCATAGCCAACCACCAGCGCGCGGGTTTCGAACAGTTCCTGCCGTCCCGGGGCCGAATCGGGCCATGCGCGCCGGTCGGCGATCCGCACCACCTCGTCGTACCGCTTGGCGGCGACCAGGACGCCCATCACCGCATATTCGGCGACGGCGATGGCGTTGATCCCGGCGCCGTTGGTGACGATCGTCCCCGCATCGCGCAGCGCCACGAGATCGAGCGATTCGATTCCGGCGATCGCGGTGAACAGCCAGCGCAGCCGTTTCGCGGCGGCAACCGCTTCCTGCGTCAGCCCGTGCGGGTACAGGTCGACCCAGCCGATGTCCGCGTCGACCATCGCCGCGGTCGCCTCCGCCCGCGTCGTGACCCAGCTGATGTCGAGCCCGGCGGGCAGCCGCGGTTCGAGTAACTGGCGGGCAAGCGCGGGCAGGACGACTTTCATCAACGACCTTTCGGGCGGGGTTAGAACCAGGCGGTATCGCCCTCGACATATTTGCGCTCGAACGCTTCGTCGGGGGTTGCGAGATAGATGATGCATTCGATCAGCGCGATCACGCCGATGATAGCGGTCGGCACGCCGAACAGGATCGATCCGAACACCGCGACGCACAACATCACGATCCCGGCCTTGATCTTGCCGAGGTAGAATTTGTGGAGCCCGAGCGTGCCGAGGAAGAAAGCGAGCAGCGCGGCGACGAAGCGGTTCTTGTCGGCGGCCATGGCGGTGCCGCCGGTGACGTAGATGCTGGTCGCGCGGCCGTCCTGCGCCTCGAAATCCACGCGCTGCCCGCTCTGCGGCGGCGCGCGGTGGCGCCAGTCGGCGGGGGTGAAGGCGTAGCGGCGCCCGTCCTCGGCGCTGATCATGCCCTCGCCGCTGTTGGTATCGAACCCCAAGACCTTGCCCTGCATCGTCACGTCCCCCCGGTTGTGTCGGGGGCAGCTTAGCGCGGGCGGGCGCGAAGGGAAGGGGGTGTTCTCCGTTCGTTTCGAACGGGACGGAGCAGGTGTCTACCGCTCCCCCGTCGCGAGCCGATACCCGACCCCGGGCTCGTTGATCAGCAACCGCGGCACCGCCGCATCCTGCTCGAGCTTCTGTCGCAACCCGCGGATCACGATGCGCAGGTAATCGACATGGCTCTCATGCGCCGGCCCCCAGACGGTGCGCAGCAAGTGCGCATGGCCGATCACCCGGTCGGGCCGCTTCGCAAGCTCGGCGAGCACGTCATATTCCTTGGGCGGCAGATGGATGACCTCGCCCCCGCGCCGCACGCGGCGATGCTCGAGATCGATCTCGACGTCCCCCGCGGTCACGTTGACTCGCTCGGCCTGCGTCGCGAGCCGGTGGCGGAAGGCGGTGCGCAGCCGCGCGAGCAGTTCCTCGGTATCGAACGGCTTGATCAGATAATCGTCCGCGCCGAGATCGAGCGCAGCGACTTTCTCGGCTGTTTCGTCGCGCGCCGAGACGACCAGCACCGTCGCCTGCGAGCGCGCCTTGATCAGCTGGATCATCTCGAGCCCGTCGCGGTCGGGCAGGCCGAGGTCGAGCAGCACCGCATCGGGCTTGGCGATGTCGACCAGCGACAGGCCCTCGCGTGCGGTGCTGGCCTCGGACACGGCGTGCCCGGCGCGTTCCAAGGCGACGCGCAGCAACCGGCGGATGTGCGCGTCGTCTTCGACGATCAGGACTTTGTGGGCGGGCATGGCGTGCGTGTTACGGCCGCTTGCTCATCCGGTCGAGCGCAAGGTTGAGCGCGAGCACGTTGACTCGCGGCTCGCCGAGGAACCCGAGCAGCGGAGTCTCCGCGGTCTGCTCGACCAACTGGCGAACCCGTGCCTCGTCGATCCCGCGCGCCTTGGCGACGCGCGCCGTTTGATAAAAAGCCGCCTCGGGGCTGATATGGGGGTCGAGCCCCGAGGCAGAGGCCGTCACCAGATCGGCGGGAACAGTAGAACCTGGTGCCGTAACTTTTACCGCGGCCATGTCGGTCTTGACCCGGTCGACCAGCGCCTTGCTGGTGGGACCGAGGTTCGAGCCCGACGAAGCGGTCGCGTCATATCCCTTGCCGGCCGCCGACGGGCGACCGTGGAAAAAGCTGGGCCCTGCAAAGCCCTGGCCGATCAGCGCGGAGCCGATCACGGTCCCCTTCGCGTCGCGGAGCAGGCTGCCGTTGGCCGCCCCCGGCGCGATCACCTGGCCGAGGCCGGTGAGCGCGAGCGGGTAGACGAGGCCGAGCAGGACCGCGAACAGGAGCGTCAGGACGATCGCTGGGCGCAGCGCGGATTTGAAATCGGTAAGCATGGTTCAGATCCTCAGGCGAGGTGAAGGCCGGCGACGACGAGGTCGATCAGCTTGATTCCGATGAACGGCGCGATCAGGCCGCCGAGGCCGTAGACCGCGAGGTTGCGTGCGAGCAGCGGCCCGGCACCCATCGGCGTGTATTTGACGCCCTTGAGCGCGAGCGGGACGAGCAGCGGGATGATGAGGGCGTTGAAGATGATCGCCGACAGGATCGCGCTGTTCGGGCTCGACAGCCCCATCACGTTGAGCACGCCAAGCCCCGGATAGAGCACGACGAACATCGCGGGGATGATCGCGAAATACTTCGCGACGTCATTGGCGACCGAGAAGGTCGTCAGCGCCCCGCGCGTCATCAGGAGCTGCTTGCCGAGCCCCACGATCTCGATCAGCTTGGTCGGATCGCTGTCGAGGTCGACGATGTTGCCCGCCTCGCGTGCGGCCTGCGTGCCGGTGTTCATCGCGACGCCGACATCGGCCTGTGCAAGGGCAGGGGCGTCGTTGGTGCCGTCCCCGCACATCGCGACGAGCTTGCCGCCCCGCTGTTCCTTGCGGATCAGCGCGAGCTTGTCCTCGGGGGTGGCTTCGGCGAGGAAATCGTCGACGCCTGCTTCGGCGGCGATCGCGGCGGCGGTGAGCGGGTTGTCGCCGGTGATCATCACCGTGCGGATCCCCATCCGGCGCAGCTCGACGAAGCGTTCGCGCACCCCCGCCTTGACCACATCCTTGAGCGCCACCGCACCGAGCAGCCGCCCGTCGCGGAGCACCGCAAGCGGGGTCATCCCGCCGCGCGCGATCTCGTCGGTAATGCGCTTGAGCTCGACCGCGCCAGCCGCGTCCGAAGGCAGCGTCTTGAGGATCGAATCGACCGCGCCCTTGAGCACCGTGACCTGACCGATCTTGACCCCCGACGCACGGGTTTGCGCGGTGAAGGGGATGATCTCGGCATCCGCCGGGAGCACCGCATTCTGGTGGAACTGCTCGCGTGCCAGCACGACGATCGAGCGGCCCTCGGGCGTCTCGTCGGCGAGGCTCGCGGTCATCGCGGCTTCGGCGAGCGTCGCGACGTCGATCCCCGCAAGCGCGCGGAATTCGCTCGCCTGACGGTCGCCGATCGTGATCGTGCCGGTCTTGTCGAGCAGCAGCACGTCGATATCGCCCGCCGCCTCGACCGCGCGGCCCGACTTGGCGAGCACGTTGAAGCGGACCAGCCGGTCCATCCCCGCGATGCCGATTGCGGACAGCAGCGCCGCGATCGTCGTCGGGATCAGCGTGATGAGCAGCGCGGCGAGCACCGCGACCGAAATCCCGCCCCCGGCGTAGTTGGCGAAGCCCGGGATCGTCGCGACCGCGATCAGGAAGATGATCGTCAGGCCGACGAGCAGGATCGTCAGCGCGATCTCGTTCGGGGTTTTCTGGCGTTCGGCGCCTTCGACCAGCGCGATCATCCGGTCGAGGAAGCCCTGGCCGGGTTCGGCGGTGATCTGCACCGTGATCTGGTCGGAGATCACGCGCGTGCCCGCGGTCACCGCCGAGCGATCGCCGCCCGCCTCGCGGATCACCGGCGCGCTCTCGCCGGTGATCGCGGCCTCGTTGACCGAGGCGACGCCGACGATGACCTCGCCGTCCGCGGGGATCAGGTCGCCGGTCTCGACCAGGACCTTGTCACCCTTGGCGAGTTGCGTGGCGGGGACCAGTTCCCACGCCCCCGCAACGTCGATCAGCTTCTTCGCCTTGAGTTCGGACTTGGTCGCGCGGAGGCTTGCCGCCTGCGCCCGGCCGCGCCCTTCGGCGAGCGCTTCTGCAAACGTGCCGAACAGCACCGTCAGCCACAGCCAGACGATCAGCTGGATCTGGAACGAGGCGGCGAGCGGCTCGCCCCCCATCGCCAGCAGGACGGTGAGGAGGAGCGCGACCACGGCAGTGGTGAAGAGCACGGGGTTCTTCACCAGCTGGCGCGGGTCGAGTTTCTTGAACGAGTCGCCGATCGCCGGGACGACCAGCTTCGCCGAGAACATGGAGGATGCGGTTGCCATTGTCAGGACCTTCAGAAGAGCTGGCCGTTGATCATCGCGAGATGATCAGCGATCGGGCCGAGGGCGAGGCTGGGCAGGAAGGTGAGGCCGCCGAGGATCAGGATGATCGCGACGAGCAACCCGATCCACAGCCCGCCCGTGGTCGGGAACGAGCCCGCGCCGGCGGGAATGTGCTTCTTGGCGGCGAGGCTGCCCGCGATCGCGAGCACCGGCACGATGATGAAGAACCGCCCGAGCCACATCGCGACCGACAGCATGCCGTTGTACCAGGGCGTGCCGGCGGAGAGGCCTGCGAAGGCCGAGCCGTTGTTCGCGGTCGCCGAGGTGAAGGCGTAGAGGATCTCCGCGAAGCCGTGCGGCCCCTTGTTGAGCGGCCCCGCGAGCCCGTCGGGCATCACCGCGCTGAGCGAGGTCAGCCCGAGGATGCAGAGCGGCAGGATCGCGATGGCGAGGACAGCGAGCTTGACCTCGCGGCTCTCGATCTTCTTGCCGACATATTCGGGGGTGCGTCCGACCATCAGCCCCGCGACGAACACCGCGAGGATCGCGAACAGCAGAAACCCATAGACACCCGCGCCGACGCCGCCGATGACGATCTCGCCGAGCTGCATGTTGAACAGCGGGATCATCCCGCCGAGCGGCGTGAAGCTGTCGTGCATCGCATTGACCGCGCCGCACGAGGCAGCGGTGGTGACGACCGCGAACAGCGCGGACGCGGCGGTGCCGAAGCGGACTTCCTTGCCCTCCATATTGCCACCGGCGACGCCGATGTGCTGGAGGATCGGATTGCCCTGCGCTTCCTGCCAATAGCAGACGGTGACGCCCGCCACGAACAGCACGGTCATCGCACCGAGGATCGCCCAGCCCTGGCGCGTATCGCCGACCGCCTTGCCGAAGGTCCAGGTCAGCCCGACGCCGATCGCGAAGATCGACAGCATCTGAACAAGGTTGGTGAGCGCGGTCGGGTTTTCGAACGGATGCGCGCTATTGGCGTTGAAGAAGCCGCCCCCGTTGGTGCCGAGCATCTTGATCGCTTCCTGGCTCGCGACCGGGCCGAGCGCGATCGTCTGCTTGACGCCTTCCAGCGTGGTCGCGTCGACCGACATGGCGAGCGTCTGCGGCACGCCGCTGACGATCAGGAACAGCGCATAGACGACGCAGATCGGGAGCAGCACGTACAGCGTGACGCGCGTCAGGTCGGCCCAGAAATTGCCGATCGTCTTCATCTCGCGCCGCGCGAAGCCGCGGAACAAGGCGAAGGCGACCGCGATGCCGGTGGCGGCGCTGAGGAAATTGTGGATCGTGAGCCCGAGCATCTGGCTCAGGTTCGACATCACCGCCTCGCCCGAATACCACTGCCAGTTGGTGTTGCTGACGAACGAGATCGCCGTGTTCATCGCGCCGTCCGGCGCGACGCCGGCGAACCCGCGCTGGTCGAGCGGCAGGAACGCCTGGAACCGCAGGACCGCATAGGTCAGCAGCACGGTGACGAGCTGGAACAGCAGCATGTGGACAGCGTACCGACGCCAGCCCTGCTCGACGGTCGGGTCGATCCCGGCGAGCTTATAGAAGCCGGTTTCGACGGGCCCAAGCACGACGTGGAGCGGCGTGCGCCGCCCTTCGTAGAGCGCGAACAGCCACATCCCCATCGGCTTGGCGATCGCCGCCAGGATGGCGACAAAGAGCGCGATCAGCGCCCATCCCTGAATGGTCATCGATGCAGGTCCTTCAGAACCGCTCGGGCCGGACGAGCACGGCGACGAGATACAGGAGGAGGGCGACAGCGGTCAGCCCGGCGAGCGCGAGGTGCAGCGTCATCTCAGGCTTCATCACACAGGCGGACGAAGGCGAGGGTCAGCAGAAACAGCCCGCCAAGAATGGCGAGCCAGAGAAGATCGGGCATGTTGGGGCCTTTCCCGGCGACTCCGCCCCGAATGGCGGCTTCCGGGATGCGAGATAGGCGCGCGGGGCATTAAGGTGCGCCGGGTAAGGCGGGGGCGGGGCATTAAGAACGCATAAGGTTTGCGCGTGCGCGGTGGCGTTGTCGGGGCGGGGTGCCTAGGCTTCGTTGGTGATTAGCCGCTGCCCCCCTTCCGTCCTTCCCGCGCAGGCGAGGCCTTTGCAAAAGGCGCGCCGTTACCCCCTTCCGTCACCCCGGCGAAGGCCGGGGCCGCCATGTCGGCTGGCGAGGCCGGCGATACGGCATGCCGTTGCCCCGCCGCACCAAGGTAACCACACGGCCCCGGCCTTCGCGAGACATCTGCGAAAGTCGCCCGATCCCGCATCCGTCACCCCGGCGAAGGCCGGGGACGTGTGGTTATCCGGGCGCGGCGAGACGGCTGGGTGCGGTATCACCGGTTTTGCCCCCTTACATGGCGGCCCCGGCCTGCGCCGGGGTGACGGGCAGGGGCATCAGTGCGATTTTCGCAGAGGTCTCGCCTACGCCGGGGTGACGGGCGACCTTCGCACAGGTCTTGCGCAGGTGGCCGGAAGGCGGGGGCGACGTGCTGTCCCAAGGATCCCAAAGTGCCGGTAACCGACGACCGCCCATCCCCCGACGCCCTCCTCCGCGCTGCGAAACGCGAGGCGCGGGGCAAGCTCAAGATCTTCCTTGGCGCTGCCCCCGGTGTCGGCAAGACCTTCGAAATGCTCCGGGAGGGCGCGGAGCGGCTCAAGTCCGGTACCGACGTCGTCATCGCGATCGTCGAGACGCACGGGCGCGCCGAAACCGAGGCGCTGGTCGCGCCGCTCGAAATCCTGCCGCGTCGCCAGATCGCCTATCAGGGCCACAGCCTCGATGAGATGGACATCGACGGCCTGCTGGCTCGCGCCCCGCAGCTCGCGCTGGTCGACGAGTTCGCGCACACCAACGTCGCCGGCAGTCGCCATCCGAAACGCTGGCAGGACGTGATGGAACTGCTCGACGCGGGGATCGACGTCTACACCACGCTCAACGTCCAGCACGTCGAAAGCCTCAACGACGTCGTCGCGAGCTTCACCCGCGTCCGCGTCCGCGAGACCGTCCCAGACAGCGTGTTCGACGATGCCGAAGTCGAGGTCGTCGATCTTCCCCCCGACGAACTGATCGAGCGGTTGAAGGCGGGCAAGGTCTATATCCCCGCCGAGGCGACTCGCGCGCTCGACCGCTTCTTTTCCAAGGCGAACCTGTCCGCGCTGCGCGAAATGGCGCTGCGCCGCGCCGCGCAAAGCGTCGACCAGGCGATGCTCGAGCATCTCGACACGCATGCGGTCGGCGGCACCTATGCCGGGGGTGAGCGCGTGCTCGTCGCGGTCAGCGAGTTGCCCGGCTCGGAAACGCTCGTCCGCGCGGCCAAGCGGCTTGCCGATGCACTCAAGGCCCCGTGGCAGGCGGTGTCGATCGAGACCCCGCGCACCGAAAGCTTCGGCGATGCGCAACGCCGCCAGATCGCCGAAACGCTGAGTCTCGCCGCCAGCCTCGGCGCGACGATCGCGACGATCCCGGCCGAGAATGTCGCGGCGGGACTCCACGCGCAGATCACCGAAATGCGCGCCACTCAGCTCGTCATCGGCAAGTCGGTGCGAAGCTGGTGGTTCACGGTGCGCCACGGATCGGTGGTCGAGGCGATGCTCGCGGGCACCGAGGGCCTCGCGATCCACGTCATCCCCGCCGGATCCACGCCGCCGCGCCAGCGCGCGCCGGCAATCCGCGCCGACTGGGGGCTCGCGATCAAATCCGCGGCAATCGTCGCGCTGGTGGCGCTGACCGCCGCGTTTGGCAAGCTGGTCGAGCCGGTGATCGGCGTCGGCGGGATCGACCTGATCTTCCTGTTGCCGGTCATCATCGCATCGGGGCGGTTCGGGTTGTGGCCGGGGGTGACGACCGGGCTGCTCGCCGGGCTGACCTACAACTTCCTGTTCCTGCCGCCGCTCTACACCTTCACGATCGCGGACCCACAAAGCCTGCTGACGATGTTCGTGCTGATCGGCATCGCGACCTTTACCGCCAACCTGACCGGCCGCCTCAAGATCCGCGCGACGCTGGGGGTACGCGGCGCGCAGGAAAATGCCGCGGTCGCCGCGTTCGGACAGGCGCTCGCGCGCGTGTCGGATTGGGAAGCGACCAGCCGTACCGTCAGCAGCGAGATGGCGCGGCTGCTCGGCCTGTCGGTGATCGTGCTCGACGACCGCGACGGACAGCTCGAATGTATCGCCTGGTCGACCGAGGAGGTGCCGAGCTTCGGCCCGGTCGATCGCGCCGCCGCCGACTGGTGCTGGAGCAAGGGCGAGGCGACCGGCGCGGGGACGGGGACGCTGGTATCGTCCGACTGGCAGTTCCAGCCGCTCAAGACCTCGCTCGGCGTGCTCGCGGTGGTTGGCCTGTCGGCACATGATGGCGGCGATCCGGTCGGCGCCGGGCGCGCGGTGTTGCTGGCGACGCTGCTCGGGCAGGCGGCACTCGCGCACGAGCGGCTGAAGCTCGAGGACCAGGTCCGCGAAGTCTCGGTTCTGCGCGAACGCGACCGGCTGCGCGCGGCGTTGCTGTCGTCGATCGGGCATGACCTGCGCACGCCGCTGACCTCGGTCGCGGCGGCGATCGACGCGATCGCGCGGGATCATCCCGATGCACCGTCCGTGCCGGTCGCGCGCAGCGAGGTCGCGCGGTTGCGGCGCTTCCTCGACAATCTGGTCGACATGGTGCGGATCGACTCGGGCGCGCTCAAGCTCGCGCCCGAGGCGACCGACTTGACCGATGCGGTGGCGAGCGCGGTGCATGATCTCAAGACGCTGCTCCACGGCAGCCGGATCGACCTGCGTGTCCCGCCCGATCTGCCGCTGGTGCAGGCCGACCCGACGCTGCTGCATCACATCCTGATCAACCTGCTCGCCAATGCCGCGGTCCACGGTGGCGCGGGCGCGATCGAGATCGGCGGGCGGCGGGTGCGCGACGAGGTGACGCTGTCGGTGCGCGATCACGGCCCGGGATTGCACCCGGGATCGGAGGCGCAGGTGTTCGAGACGTTCGCGCAGGGGCGCGGTGGCGACCGGCATGGTGGGAGCGGGCTGGGACTTGCGATCGCCAAGGGGTTTGCCGAGGCGATGGGCGTGGGGATCGCCGCGCATAACGATCCCGACGGAGGGGCGGTCTTCACGTTGCGGTTCACGCTCCGCTAGCGCGGCGCGTGATCGTCGGCCATGACGCTGCCACCCACCGGGTCAGCGTCGCCTCTATACCCGGGGGCTCTCCATCGAGGCGCCACAGCAGCAGGAGCAGGGCGGCATAACTCGCGACGGCTATCGCGGCGCAGGCGATCAGGCCGACCGCCAGGGAGAGGCCGGTCAGCCCGTGCAGATAAGGACGCAGCGCCAGCAGCACGAGCGTCAACCCGCCCCCGGCGCACGCCGTGCGCCAGGAACCCGACAATTGCCGGTGAACGGGAATGTGCGTGAGGCGCCTGACAAGCATGGTCGACGTGAACGCCATCGCCGTCCCGATCACCAGATGGGCGGCGACCACGCCGTAGGTGCCGTAGAAATACGCGCCCGTGAGGAACAGGGGCGCAGAAACCGCCAATTCGATCAGGTTTCGTCGGAGAAAGATCTCGGTGCGGCCGAGCACCATGGCGAGCGATCCCAGCGGCGCGGTGAGCAAGGGCGGGATTACGGCAAGCGCCAGCCATTGCAGGATCGGCCAGCTTGGCTGCCATTTCGCCCCCAGCGCCAGCCGGACCGCGGGCTCGGCCAGCAAGCTCAGGCCGAGCATGACCGGCAGGCCAATGGTCAGGATCGAGTTGGTCGTCCGGGCATACGCCGCCACGAGCCGCTGATGATCGTGCTGGAGCGCTGCAAAGGCGGACAGGAGCGGCCGTCCGATGGGGCGCACGATCGACTGTTCGGGCAACCCGGCGATATCGAGCGCGAGCGAATAGGCCCCCAGGTCTGCCTTGGATACGAACCGGCCGAGCAGCAATCGTCCGATCTGCCAGTTCAAGGCATTGACCAGTTGCGCGGCCGTCGACCACCCGACAAAATGAGCAAACGCGCGCCATTGGGCGAGCGATAGCCGAGGCCGGTACGGTGCGAAGGCATAGGACAGCAGCAGCATCGCCATCGGCCCCGCGACCGTGCCGAACGCGATCGCCCAATAGCTGCGTGTAGCCACGGCGAGCGATACCGAACATCCCAGAGTGGCCACCTTGCCGCTGAGTTCGATCAACAGGTCGCGGCGAAAATCGATCGCCTTGGCAAAGTGCGTCATCGCCGGGCTGGTCAGCCCGCGCGCCGCCGGGGCGACGCCGAGGAAGCATATGAGCGGCGCGAGGCGCACATCGTGATAGAGGATCGCGAATGGCTCCGCGCAGATCGCTATCACCACGGCGAGCACGATGCCGCGCAGCAAGCCGATCGTGAAAGCCGCGTCGAGCAGATCGCGCGTGATCGTGTGCGACCGGACGAGGACCTGCCCAACCGGGATCTCGAGGATGGCCTCGATGATCTGAACGAGCGTAAGCGCCACCGCGACCATCCCGAAATCGCCCGGAAGCAAAACGTTGGCGAGCAACAACAAGGTAACGAAATCGATCGCGCGGGTTCCGAGGCGCGCGGCGACCAACCAGGCGGCCCCGGAGACGGTGCGGGCAGTGATCCCCTTGACTGCCGCTTCGCTGATGGGGTCGACGCGATCGAACGCGGCGCCGCCCTGCGAAGCGGTTTCGGCAGGCGCGCGGGGCGCACCGATCGGTTCGGTTGTCGTCACAATGCCTCGTTGCAGCAGTCGATGCGATACATCCCCTTCGCTCGTCGCAAGGACATGTGATTGTATCAAGCATAAGACAAGAAAAACGCTACGGTGTCGACCGCGTAAGTATCCAATAGTGATCTTCGGACGGGGCAGGTTAATCAAATGATGTATGGTCACGATCACAGTGCGTTGCCATCGGCGCGTTCATGGGGAAAGTCCGGCCTGTTCGTAAACGGTCGTTTCCTCTCTGCGCAAAGGACTGGTGTGCAGCGATCTGCCATGGGACTGGTTCTTCAGGTGCATCGCCATGCCGAAGAGATCGCGGCGCTGTTCGGGAAAGCAGCGGTCCTGTCCTTGCCGCGGAACGCAGACGATCGTTCGCTGCCGCCTGCCATGGCGCGGGATCGTCGCGGTGTGCTGTCGGGTCAGCTGTGGGAGCAGACGGAGTTGCCGGCGCGTACTTCGGGAAAGCTGTTGCTCAACTTTTGCAATCTCGCGCCGATCCTGTCGTCGACGTCGCTCACGATGATCCACGATACCCAGGTCTTCACCAGCCCCCAGTCATATACCCCGGCATTCGCGCAATTTTATCGTTTCGTGCAACCGATCCTCGGCGCGCGGGCGTTGCGAGTCCTTACGGTGTCGCAGCACTCTGCCGATCAACTCGTCCAGTGGAACGTCGCGCGCGCCGAGCGTATTCGGGTGATCCCCAACGGGATCGACCACGCGCCGACGGGGCCCAGCGATCCTTCGATCCTGGCGCGGCTCGGCCTGAACGGCACGCGCTATGTCCTCGCGCTATCCAGCGCGCAGGCGCACAAGAATCTCGGGACGCTCCTCGCCGCGTTCGGCGCCGAGGAGCTTGCGGATCTCGTGCTCGTGCTGTTCGGTGTGGCAGGGCCGGAGGATTTGCGCGAGGCCGGGTATGTGTTGCCCCCCAACGTTCGCTTTGCCGGGCGACTTTCCGACGGAGCCCTGCGAGCGCTGACCGAGGCCGCGCTGTGTTACGCGATGCCGTCCCGCACCGAAGGCTTTGGCCTGCCCCCGTTGGAGGCGATGCTGCGGGGCTGCCCTGCCGTCGTCAGCACGGGGGGCGCTTTGCCGGAGGTATGCGGTGACGCGGCACTTTACGCCGATCCGGATCGACCAGCGGACTGGATCGCCGCGATCCGCGCGGTGGCGGACGATGCCGCCGTACGGATGCGCTACGCGGCGATCGGGCGTGAACGCGCCGGGCTCTTTACCTGGGATCGTGCCGGAGAGGCGTTGATGGGCGTGTTGCGCGAGGTGGCCGACGATCGTTCGGGAAAGGCGATCGCCGGCCCGTTAGAACGCGATGCGCCATGACCGATCCCGGCGCGCGCTCTGCGACGCTGCCTGGGGAGGATCGTTCGGATCCGCCTCTGTTCGAAGTGGTGGCTGAAGCCTGCAATTTCATTGCTCATCGGCGTTTCCCGGGAGCCGAAGTCCAAGGCAATAGCAAGGGCGGCGGTTTCGCGCGTTCAAGGGGCGACGTGGTGGTCGCGGTCGGCCCAGGCCGCCGCCACGACCGCGGCGAACTCGCGGCGGAAACGGTCGGGGCTGAAGCACGTGGCGCGCCTTACCGCTGTTGCGGGATCGAACTGCGGCAGCCAGCGCTCGAAGCGGTCGAGGCCGTCCAGCAGCGATTCGACAGATTTCTCGTCGAAGAACAGGCCGGTTTCGTTGGCGACGACCGTTTCCAGCGTGCCGCCACGCCGGAACGCAAGGATCGGTCGCCCCGACGCCATGACTTCAACGGGAATGAGGCCGAAATCCTCCTCCGCCGTAAAAACCAGTCCCCGGGTGCTGGCATAAGCGGCACGGAGGCTGGCGAAGTCCATATGCCGCGTAAAACGGATCGTCGGTCCGGCGCGCGCCATCAACGGTTCCAGCAATGCCCCATCGCCGACCACGTGCAGTCTGCGCCCCGATTGATTGAACGCATCGATCGCAAGGTCGGGCCGCTTGTACGGAACGAGTTGACCAACCCACAGATATTCATCGCTGATATCCGTACCCGGGGCATAGAGCTGCGTGTCGACGGGCGGGTAGACGATCGTCGCGTCGCGTCGCCAGCTCTTTGCGATACGCGCCTTGATATAGCCGCTGTTCGCCATGATCCGGTCCGGCCGCGCCGCGCTCGCCATGTCCCACAACCGCAGCGAGGGTGCGAAGAGCGGCATCGCCAGCCGTGCGCCCAACCCGCTTGCGGCATGATATTGCGCATATTGATCCCACAGATAACGCATCGGCGAGTGGCAGTAGGTAACATGAACCGCATCGGGTCGGGTGATGACGCCCTTGGCAGGTCCCGCCTCGCAACTGATCACCATGTCATACGCGTTGAGATCGAGCAGTTCGAGCGCTCGCGGCATGAGCGGTAGATATTTCTGATAATGCCGCCGGGACAAGGGAAGGCGGTCGATAAACGTCGTGTGAATGGCATGTTCGAGAATTACGGAGGAAATGGCACTGCGGTCGACCACGTGTGTGAAGATGTCCGCATCGGGATACATCTTGCAAAGGTGTTCGAGAACACGTTCGCCACCGCGCATTTGGACGAGCCAGTAATGAATGATTGCAATGCGCAACTCGGCCCCCACCTCGTTGGGGACTAGGTAGATAGGATAAGCAAACCAAGTCCATGGTGCGTTTGTATTAGACGGTCATTAAACATGGTATTGTTCGGGTACGTCAGGATATGGCGCGCCATCGGGTCGGATCACCCGGATATTCTGCAATAAGCCACTGGTAACGCGTCTTCGACCACGGCTCGATAAAGGCGGACAGGCTGTCGAGGACCATGTCCCCTTCGTCCAGCCGTGCGACGAGTACGGTATGCAACCCGACCCTCGACTGAAAGACGATGGCGAAGAACAGGCGTTCCGGGGGAAATCCCGCCGCGACCAGTTCGAGCCGTTTCTCGATTGCAATGTCTTCGCAGTCCCCCACCGCGCTGCGGCCGGATCCGCTGGGGCGCCACAGTTCGCCGATGCCATAGGTGGCCCAGTCACTTTGTTGCCGGACATGGGCGTTTACCCGCGCGCCGATGCGCTGCAGCAGGCTCATCCGGGCTTGGTCCTGGTCCAGCTGGCCCGCGCCGATGGTGTCGAGACTAGGGCGACTTCCGCCGACCAGGCGAAGCGAGGGCCGTCCTGCCAGTGTATCGCAAACCTGTTGGAGCGACCGACAGAGTTCGACGAAGCCGCGCGGCACGTCCGCCGGTGCGCCTAGCGTGAGGAAGGGTTGCTGCGGCGGTTTTGCCTCGACCGGGTTTGCGCAAAGTACAGCTAAACCAACGACCCATCCGAATATGCGCACCACGACCTGCTCCGCCCAATTGGTCGCGGAGCCATGCTCGTGAAGTTCTTAGCAAACGGTTATAAATGACGCGCGAACAATACTAAATAATGTCCGACAGAACTTAAGATGGATAGCGTGAACCAGCCAATGGATAAAAACGCCGCCCAGGTAACGAGGCTCAGCGTAATGGCGATCCCGACGCGGACTGCAGGTGGCCAGCGATAGGGTACTGCCCGATCGGTACCGTACGGCTTTGCGGTTGGGGTACGGTGCAGACGCGCGGCAGTGCCGGTTCGACCGAGATTGCCCCCCTGTTGTATGTCGTCGGTAACCATCGTTCCGAGCTGCTCCGCATCGCGCAAGCGTAGTGGCTCGATCGCCGTGCGGCTAGGTGTTCCACGTACATACTTTGGGTAATCAGATCGGGAATGTGACCCGTTTCTGCGCAGTACGCTTCGCCAGCCGGCCTGGTCAAAATAGCGCGATAAATTAGCGCCAAGGCGGGGCATGCTAATCGTTACCAACGATAATAGCGTCAACAGTTATACATCAAACGTAGAGGAAAGCTGATAGTACGTTTGATGTGAGGACCTACTCCTAGTCAAACTATTCAGGAAACAGGAGGGTTTTAACTTGGTATTCTTGATGCTATCACGGATCCAAGATCACAAAGATCGTGTCGATCGAGAGGGCGGCTCATGTGTATTGTCGAGTCACAGTTGGAGTGCCGCATAAAATATCAAGCTGGAGTGCTTGGGTTCCATGTTGAAGCGCCGATCACCTTTTCTGGTCCTATTGCGGTTGGCGGCTTGGGCAGTGATTCTGGCCGGGGTGCCGGCGCAAGGGACGGCTGCCGTTCCGCAGGAGGCAGTGGATACTGACTATCCACTGGGCGTCGCCGATAAGGTTCGCGTGATCGTCTTCGACGAACCGTCTTTATCCGGAGAGTTCATCGTCAATGCCAATGGCGCGTTATCGATGCCGTTGATCGGGGACGTTCGCGCGGTCGGGCAAACTGCGACGGAAATTGCAACAGTCATCCAGCGGAAACTCATGGACGGCTACGTCCTGCAGCCTCGCGTCAGTATCGATATCCTGACGTTCAGACCGTTTTACATCCTTGGCGAGGTCAACAAGCCCGGAGAGTATCCTTATTCTTCGGGACTGACCGTGGATGGCGCAGTCGCAACGGCGCAGGGTTACACCTATCGGGCGGACAAGCGGAGCATCTACATCAAGCGCGCGGGGGAAGCGCGTTCGGTGAAGTCCCGGATTGCACCCGATCTCAAGATACGACCAGGCGACACGATCAGGGTTGGGGAACGCTATCTCTAGCGCGGCTCGAACGACCGCGCGGATAGCGCAACAAAGGAGTGCACCATGATCAATTCTGGCGCAGTGCGCATTTTGGCGATGATGTTGTCCGGGGCGGGCGTGTCGGGGGATGTTTCCGGCATCGACGCGGCCAGCACTGCGCAGGATCAGCAGCCGACGCAACCTGCGCCGGCGGATGCCGGGCCAAGTTCGCCGGACCGCGACAAGCAGATTTCGGCTTTGGCGGCGTTGCTCGTTGCAGCGTTGAAGGGCGATGGCCGGCCCTCGGCGCAGATCGAAGGCCAGCTGTCCCTGGTCATCAGCCAGGCACAGTCGGGTTGCGGGGATTCCCGGGCGGCGTTGACGCAGGCGATGGCGCAGGCCGGAACCCTCAGCGCGGCGGCGTCCGTTGCCGTGCGCAACGTCTCCGGCGCACTCCAGCGCTGCGAGATCGACGGCACTGCGGCCGTCGCGAATGCGCAGACCACCCTCAATCGCGGAACGACCCTGGGCCTGTCCGGGGGAAGCTCGAACTACATTCCGCAATAGCGCAACGCGCCGGAGACATCGAAATGACGCAACGCGCCATCGTCTTGGGAGCATGGATCGGCCTGGCCGGGATAGGGGCGGGTCTTGCCACGCCGGCTGTGGCGCAGAGTGTCGGCGACAGCTTTGTCGTGCCCAATCTTCCGATCGAATACGACCGCGGCCGCAATACCGGCGTGCTCGACCGCCCCCGGCCGCAATATGATGCCCTGGGGGTCAAGATCGGGGGATTCACGCTGTTCCCCCGGCTCGAAACGTCGATCGGCTATTCCGACAACGTCTATCAATCGGCGTCCAACCGAAAGTCCGATGGCGTGGCGGACCTGTCGCCGAGCGCGCGCCTTACCAGCGACTGGTCGCGACATTCCTTCACGCTCGACGGGGCGGCGGATGTGAAACGGTTCTTCACCGAGACCCGCCGCAACCAGGACAGCTGGCACGTCGGCGCATCGGGGCGATACGATCTTGGTGGGCAGGCGACCCTGTCCGCGTCGGCGCGGACCGAGCGCGCGACGGAGCCGCCAACCTCGGCCGCCTATCCCACTGCAGCCGCGGCGGCGTCGCAATATCAGAGCACGCAGATGCAACTGAACGCGGGCTATGCCCCCGGCCGGCTGAAGCTGCAGGGCGGCTTCACGTTCATTGCGCTCGGGTTCGACGATGTGCTCACCTTCGCCAATGGAGTGGTCAGCCAGGCCAACCGCAATTCCCACACGGAAAGCGGCTCGGGCCGCGTCGAATATGCGCTCAGTCCGGACACGTCGGTGTTCGTCCAGACGACGTACGACCGGGTCGCCTACGCCCGGCCACTGGCCACGGGTATCCCGAACCGGAGTTCTGACACCTATCGCGGGCTGGCCGGCGCGACTTTCGACCTCAGTACGTTGCTGCGGGGGTCGCTCGGCGTGGGGTATATGCGCCGGCGCTACGATTCAGCGATCTACCGGCCCATCGGCGGTCTGACCGCCGAGGCCCGGATGGAATATTTTCCGACGCCGTTGACCACGGTGACGGTGTCCGGGCGGCGCCTGATCGAGGATGCGTCGTTCCTGAATTCCGGCGGGTTCGTGAACAATACGGTCGCATTGCGGCTCGATCACGAACTGCTGCGCTACGTCCTGCTCGATACCCAGATCGGCTATGAGCATGACAGCTACAAAGGGACCAATGCCAGTCTCGACATCGTCCGCGCGAGCGGGGGCGCGCGGTATATCCTGACGCGTGAATTCGGCCTGGGCGTGTCCGTCGCGCATGACCTGCGCGCGGCGCATGGCGCCAGCGCGGGGCCTTCCTATCACGAAACCCGGTTTCTCCTATCCATTGTCGCGCAGCGATAGCGACCCTGTCGAAAAGCACCGCAGCATGGACATGACTCTCGAACCGCAGCATTTGCCCCAGGGCAGTCGTCTCGACCAGAGCCGCCATATCGGACGAAAGCCCGTCACGCTGGTCGCGCTAGGCGCCACGCTGCGTCGCCGCTGGAAGGTGATCGGCGCGATGATCCTGGTATGTACGCTCGTTGCCATCGTCGGCGGACTGTTGATCACGCCACAATATGACGCGGTCGCCCGGATTCGGATAACCCCGGCAAAGCAGGCTCCGCTCGATTTCGACACCGCGAAGGACGGACCGCTCGACCAGGCGCTGGTCAACACCGAGATGGCCACGATCCGTTCCCGCGATATCGCACGCCGCGTCGTCACGCGATACGGATTGCAGGGCGATCCGGAATTTGCGGGCCCAGCCGTAAGCGCGCGGCGCGGACCGATCGCAACCGCCCATGCGATCGAAACCGCAACGTCGGCCGTCCTCCGGCAACTCACGGTCTTGCAGCAGGAAAAGAGCTACGTCCTGACGATTGGCCTGCGTTCGCGCGATCCCGTCAAAGCGGCGCGGCTCGCCAATGCCATGGCCATGGCGTATATCGACAGCACGGCGGACCTGCAGACGAGCACGGCGACGCGACAGGAGCAAAGCGGGCAGACGGCGCTCCAGCGGCTTGGCGGCGAAGCTGAAGCGGCGGAGGCCAGCGTTGCGCGCTACCGTGCTGACAGCGGTATCGTGCAGGGGGGCGGAGTTGGCACGATCAACGAGCAGCAGGTGGTGCCCGTGTCGCAACAGCTCGCGACCGCCAAGGCTGAGGCCGCGGCGTTGCGTTCGAATGTCGCGGCTGCGGAGCGGCAGATCGCGGCCGGCGGCTCGGACACGGTCTCGGCGGTGTTGTCCGCACCGGCAATCAACGACCTGCGCCGTCAGCGCACCGAAGCCGAGCGCCAGCGGGCCCAGCTCGCCGCGCGGTACGGGGACAAGTTCCCCGCGCTGGTCCAGAGCAACCAGCAGATCGTGGCGCTCGACCAGCAGATCGGGCTCGAACAGACCCGGATCATCGAAGGCTTGCGCAGCGCGGCACGATCCGCGGCAGCCAAGGCCGCGGACCTGCAGCAACAGCTCGATGCGCTCAAGCAGCAGATCGCGCTGAACCGTCAAGCCGCGGTCCGTGCCGACAGCCTGCAACGTAAGGCCGATGCCGCGACCGCGGCCTATAACCGGATGGCCGGCACGGTCCAGCAGGCCGCCCAGGCCCAGCGCAGCACCGAACCGCAGGCCCGCTTGTTGGAAGCCGCCGTCGTGCTGGCACGGCCAACCTATCCCAATCGCGCGGCGATCGCGGTGGCGGGCATGCTTGCCGGCTTCGTCCTCGGCATCGGGGCGGCGGCGACCACGGAAGCATTGCAGACCACGATCCGTAGTCCGGAAGAGATCGAGACGATGCTCGGGCTGCGCTTTGTCGGAGCCGTCCCGCAATTGGGGCGTCGTCGGCTGGTCGACGAGAACGGGCGCAGCTGCACGCCGGCGGAGACCCTGCGCCACCGGCCGGTTTCGGCGTATGCCGAAGCCTTTCGGACCGTCCGCACGGTGATCCGCCCTGGCGGTGCGAAAGTCATCGCGATCGGATCGACCTTGCCGTCCGAGGGCAAGACCACGAGCGCGCTGTCGCTGGCGCGCGTCATGGCGCTGTCCGGCGACCGCGTCCTGTTGATCGACTGCGATGTCCGCCGTGCAGGGCTGGCGCGAGATCTCGCTTGCTCGCCGATGCTCGGAACGCTCGAGGTCCTGCGTGGCGAGGCGACGCTCGCGCAGGCGGTGTGCCCCGACACGATCGCGGGGCTCGATCTGCTGTACGTGTGCGCTCCGACATTCACGCCCGTGGACCTGTTCGACACCGGCGCGATGGCAACGCTGTTGGGTCAGGCGCGCGAACACTATGACCACGTCGTGCTCGATACGCCGCCCTTGCTGGGGATCGCCGACGCGCGGACGCTGGCCAAGCTCGCCGATGGGGTTCTGCTGCTGGTCAAATGGAACGCCACGCCGGTGTCCGCGATCGATACCGCGCTGGCGGGGCTCGAACAGGATAGCGCGGTTGTGCTGGGCGGGGTGCTCACCATGGTCGATACGCATTCCGAGGCGATGGGCGGGCTCTATTATTCGTCTCGCTACAACCGGTATTACGAACAGTGAGAGGGCGGCGCCCGCTTCGCCGCGGCCTATGGTCCGGTTTGTCGCCGTTCGCCGTGCTGGCTAGCGTCGCCTGCTTGCTAGGGTGCCTCGGCGCGGTCAGACTGGCGCAGGACGAAGGGCTTGCGGCGGGCATCGCGGCGGCGGCGGGGGAGCGGTCCGCTTCTGCGCGCGACGCGGCGCTCGAAGCCTATGGGGATCGTTCCCCGGCGCACCTGCCGCAGCGAGCGATTGCGCCACTGGCGCAGCTCGCGATCAACGGCGCGCATCTGGGAGCAAGCCCAGCCTTGGGGGCGCTGAACGCAGCGCGCGCCAAGGCGTTGATCGATCATCTGGAACGGACACGACCCGGTCGGGACACGACGGTGTTGCTGGTCACGCAACGCGAATTGCTGGTGAATCATGGCGCCACGGCCGCCGCACTCGGCGCCTTTGCTGGCAGCTACAGGGTTCGGCCGTTCTATGCCGCCTTCGCCGCCTGGCGGATCGCTTTTGCCCGGATCTACTGGTCGGCGCTGGACCCGGCGACGCAACGGGCGGTGATCGAAGAAGCCGTCTGGCAAACACGCTACGACAATGGGCGTCGAGGCGGGATCGAACGGCTGCTGGGGGATTCCCCGGCTGCCGCAGCCTATCAGTTGCGCATGGTCGCGATCGGCCATGGTGCGGGATAAACGGACGTTTCCGTCGACCCGGTGCGTGGCGGGGCCCGGCGACCGAGCAATCGCCCCCAGGCAAGACCCAGCAATACTGCGCATAGCGCGGCGATGGCCGGAACATTGAGGGCGATATCGGCGATCGATCCTGCAACCGCGACCGCTACCGCAAGCAACAGGGACAGGCCGATTGCGGATGTCCGTGCCGATGGTGCGCGACACAGGTGCCACAGCAGGTTGACCAGCGCGATCGCGACCAAGCCAACGGCGGGCCAACCCGCCTCGATCGCAAGCTGCAGAACCACATCGTGCGCGGCGCCGAAATCCCCGACCTGCAGAACCGTTTCGGGAGTGAGGCTGCGTTGGTTTGCGACGGCAAAACCGCCCAGGCCATAGCCGGACAGCGGCGCGTGCATGGCCATCGCGGCATAATGGCGCAGGATCGCGATCCGGCTCGCGCCATCGTCCCCGACCGCGCCATAGCGTTCGAATACGGTGGCCGTCGACAGCCACAGCGCAGCGGCGGCCATTCCCAGCGCGCCTGCCCAGAGCGGACGCCGGAGGCGCTGGCGGCCGCCGCGGACGGTTGGAAGGAGCGCGACGACGAAAATGATTTGCGCGACGCACGTCGCCGCGAACGCGGTGCGCGACTGGGACAGGGCGACCAGCACGGTCGCCATCATTGCGCCGGTTGTCGCGAGCGCCGCGGCGATCGGCGGCCAGGCGCGCGCGCGATCCCGCCATTCCCGCCAATAGTCGTGCGCAACGCCGGTCATCAGCAGGCTGATCATACCGTAGCTGATGCCTGCCGCATTGGCGTTGCCGATCAAGCCGCTGAAGCGGTGGTAGCGATGGTCCTCGATCAACGGTCCCAGCAATTCCGGGCTGCCGAACGCGCGCAGGGCCAGTGTCGCCGTCATCAGGATCGCGGCGAACAGGCATAGCCATCGCGCGGTCATGCGCGCAAATCCCCGCAATCGGCCGGCGTGGGCAGCGGCCAACAGAAGGGCGACCAGCGAAAAGGCATGGCACCAGGCAACGCCCAGGAGGTCCGGGTCCAGCGGCGGGGAGACCAGCCCCGCTGCCAGGCGGGGGCGCAGCGGGAGCGCAACCCATGCCAGCAGCAGCAGCAGTGGTGCGGCGACTGGTGCCATCCGCAGAGCTAGGCCGGTATCGCTCGGCAAACGCGCAAAGGCGACGGCGGCCCAACCCAGATACAGGATCGAAGCGACGGCGGACAGTAGCGCCGCATTCGCGCCCTCCATCGCGAGCGGCAGGATCAAGATCAGCGCCAGACCCCGTGAAAGCCAGCGTGCCCCGCGCGCCGGGCGCAGACCGATCCCCACCGCGCGCGACCGGCGCGGTGGAGCAGGCGGTGGTGACGACCCGTACGCAAAGGGGACGTCCGATCGCCCGGTTGCCCGATGGTCGCGAAATTCGGGGCTAGTACGAGCCACGTTGCAACAGCACGGCGGGTAGCGTCAGCACCATGATCCGTCCGTACAGGCCAAGGCTCCTGCGACGCGCATAGACGACGTCCAGCGCCACGCGGCGGCGATAGGTCGTGTTGTTGCGGCCGCTGATCTGCCACAGTCCGGTCAAGCCGGGACGCAGAGCGGTATAATGGACAAACCGGCGACCATAACGGGGGATCTCGGCGGCGACGATTGGACGCGGGCCGACCAGACTCATCGATCCTTGCAGCACGTTCAGCAATTGCGGCAATTCGTCGAGGCTGGAGCGACGGAGGAATCGTCCCAGGGGCGTGACGCGGGGATCGTGTCGCAGCTTGTGATCGAACAACCATTCGGCACGGGCACGAAGATCACACTCCAACAGGGCCGCAAGCCTGGCGTCGGCATCTTCGGTCATGGTGCGAAATTTCAAGCACTGAAACTCGTGTCCTTGATAGCCGATCCGACGCTGCGAATAGAAAGCGGGGCCGGTGCTGGTGGATTTGACCAAGGCGGCGACGAAGATCAGTAATGGTCCAAAAAAGATCAGGAGAACTATGCTGATCGCTATATCCAGCAAACGCATGGCGTCGTGAGGAATGCCGGGAATATCCAGATCGATTCGCGTGACGGTGTCGACCTGATCCATACTGCCCCCACGGTTGGATTTATCGAATCACGATCGATATGCTCTCGTGTAAAATATTAAGGGAATATGGAATTATAGGTAATTCTATAAATGTAGTATGCCGGTAAGTATAAATCCGCCACAGGATTTGGATTCCGCCACTTTACTGGCAAGCGCGGGCGCGGACTTTGCGCGGCTGACCGCCTAGAGGGGTTCCGCTGGCATTCCGTCGACGGCGGGTGCCGCCGTTTCGGCGGGGCGTGCGGGTCGCAATCGCATCGCAGCCCTGCGACCCACTGCAATTGCCGGCGCTTCGACGAACAGGAACGCTGCGAAGGATACGAGCGCGACGAGGATCACGGCAACGGGGTAGAGCCAGACGATCCACGCGAACGGCCGCCCGGCGAGCATTGGCTGCGCGGCGCTGAAGGCGACATGCAGGACAATCCCGTGCAGCATGTAAATGCCGAACGAACATTCTCCGAGCACATATGCCCCGCGGTTTGCGACGACCCCGCCGATCCGGTTGGCCGCCGCGACGATAAAAAGGAAGAAACCGAGCGGGAACAGCACAGGGAGCGCCAGGGGATTGTGGATCGTCGTCAGGATCCCGCCGACGACCAGGACCGTGACGATCGCTACGCCCGGATGGCGTGCCCAGGCGCACGGATGGCGAGAAAGGATCAGACGCGCGATCATGCCGCGTATTTATCGCTTACGCCCGCTCCGAGATGCTCCACCCAAGCCAACAGGCAGACGGTTCGCGGCATACCTAAACGGACCAAGACGCCAACTCCATGCCGGGTGGCGACTTCAGGTTCCCGGGATGGCGAGAGCAGGGCGGTCCCGTCGTACCTTCGGATAGAAGTCCCGCGGAGACTTGGCCGAAGCGGTCGGCACGGCGGCGGGGTTGGTCGATGCTACGGGTTCGGTCGGCGCGGTCGCTGACCGGGACGGCGCGGCCAGCGGCCCGTCGCGCAGGTCCGTTGCGGACACCGGTGGCGCGCCAACGGGACCGAGCGGCATCGTGGTCGCAAATTCCGTAGGTTTCTCCGCATGCTCCAGCGTCGGCGCGACCGAGGCCATCGCATATCCGCCGTAAGGACGGGGCGGCCTGTAGAAGACGTGATGGCCGATGATGGCGACCTTCGACAGATCGCCGGCCCAGCGGGGAACGATCCAGATCGCGTGATAGTGCGTCGCCTGCCCGGCAGGCAACGAAATTGCCCCGCGCAACGCCGCCTCGGCGATGCCGCGGGCGCGCGCCAGGGCGGCGGGATCGGGACGGCGGGCCAGCGATCCGTCGCAGGAGAAGGTGAACTGGCAACCGTCGCGCCGATCGGCGCCCTCATAGACCACGCCGCAGATCGTCTTGGGATAATGCGGATTGCGCAACCGGTTCAGAACGACTTGCGCGACCGCCTGTTGGCCGGCGATCGGCTCGCCGGCTGCTTCGTAATAGATAGCGGTGGCGAGACAGGTCGTGGCCGCGCCGAAATCGGTCTCGGACAGCCAGGATGGATCGAACGGTGGGGGCGATGGATTGGTCGTCGCCAGCGCGCTTGCCAAATTCCGAGCCACTGCCTGTGTGGCGCTCAGATCGAGCGTCTGTTGCGGCAGGAAATGCTCGAGCGGGAGGTCTGCCGGGCGCGGCTGGATCGATCGCACGGTAGGGGGCGGCACGTCGCCCAACTGTACGATGTCCTGCGACGAAAACGCGACGCTATAGACGAGGTATAATAGGCCGCTTCCGATCGATACTACAAACAGCGTACTATAAAGTATCGAGAGGCGGATCGGCGAGATCATGGCGCGATGGTGCTATCGCATCATTGATGGAGTCAATCGCCGTATTTGGAAACTATGCCGGAATACCGTCCGGGGCACCCTCAGGTGCCCCGGTTCGACCGCCTACCAGGCCAGGCTTACGCGGCCGTAAACATAGCGCCCGTTGAACCCGAACGGAGAGTAATACGGGAAGGCCGTCCCGCCATTGTTATAGTTGAGCACATTGGTGCCGGGAACCCGATTGGGGTAGACGTCGAACAGATTGTTGGCGCCGACCGAAAGCGTTGCCGCCCGTGCCACTTTTGCCCGCAGTTCGGCATCGACCAGGAAGTGCCGACCCGTGTCGACATAATCGACGAGCGAGGATGCGGGCTGCGTCACGCTGCCGTAATAGGTCCCGCGCAACGTGGCGCCGAACCGGTCGAGCGACCAGTCGGCCTGGCCGACCACCTTGACCCTTGGCGTGCCATGTTCGAACGCGGCGACCCGCTGCGGGCCAAACAATGCCGGGACCGCGACCGTGCCCGTGCCGGTCGGCACGCTGGTGATCTTGACCTCATTGAGATTGGCGGAAGTGGTCAGGTCGAACAGGCCATAGCTGGTCCGCTGCGTCCGGTAGTGCGCGATGATGTCGATGCCCTTGGTGGTCGACCGCAAACCGTTGACGAAGAAGCGCGCCGCCGTCACGTTGAACGGTGCCAGCAAGGCCGCAATCGCGGCGGTGTTGTTGACGCCGCTGCCGAGGTTGTCGGACAGCGCGATCTGGTCGCGGATCTTGATCTGATACGCATCGACCGAAAGGTCGAATCCGCCGAACCGGAGCACGCCGCCCCCCGACAGGTTGAACGACTTTTCCGGCTGCAGCGGCTTGCCGCCAAGTGCGGTTGCGACCGGGTAGGTCGACGGATACAGGCCGGTGTCCACGATCGTCGCGACCCCATTGACGTTGGTCGTCAGCGGCTGGGTCAGGGTGTAGAAGGATTGTTGCAGCGACGGGGCCCGGAACCCGTTCGACACCGTCCCGCGCAACGCGAAATGCGGCCCGAAATCATAGCGTGCGGAGAATTTGCCGGTGCCGGTCGTGCCGAAGTCCGAATAGCCCTCGCCACGACCGGCGAGACCGAGCGTCAGGTCGGCGATCTTCGCTTCCAGGTCCAGGTAGATGCCGATGTTGCCGCGGTGCCGGTCCAGCGCATTGGCTGGCGTAAAGCCCTGGAAACCCTGTGCTCCGCTACCGAGCGCGGTGTTGCCCCCAAGCGGTCCGCGCGCATAGGATTCGACCTGGCCCGGGGTAATCTTGAAACTCTCATAGCGTGAATCGATGCCCCAGGCGACGTTGAGCGTACCGCTGCCGAGGCCGAACTGCTTGTCGACGTCTAGCCCCGCAGTGACCTGCGAATAGCGGACCCGGCCGTCGTAGAATTCGGTCGGCGATGCCGCGCCATAGGTCGAATTGATCGAGTTGCGCGTGTCGAAGCGCAGCGCGTTGGCACCGAACGACGTGTTGAAATCGACGTTCCAGCCAGACACGACGCCCTTGACGCCGAGCGCTCCGTTGAAGTCGTCCGACCGTACGCCGATGCGAGGCAGGAAGCCGTTCGGATAGATCGAGGGAACGGTATTTACGTTGCCGGCCAGGCGATAGAAGGCTGCGCTGGTGCTGTCACGATGCTGGTAGCCGCCATGCCCGTAGACCGACCACACCGCGCCGACCGGCACCGAAAAATTGACGAAGCCGCTATATTGCTCGACCTTCGGGTCGCCGAAATGGGAAATGATCGCATTCGGCGTCACGCGCCGGTCGAGATCGCCGCGGCTGGTGCGGTCGCGATTCTGGTAATCGCCCGAGACGGTCAGGAACCCGCCGTCGCCGAGCTTGAACCCCTGCCACGCCGAGACATCGACGGTCCGGCCGTCGTTGCGGTGATAGTTGGTGCGCGCGGTCGAGACGTCGGTGACATATTCACCGAAGCTGACGTTCGCGCCGCCACCGTGATCGGCCTTGCGCAGCCGCAGGTTGATGACGCCGGCGATCGCGTCCGAGCCATATTGCGCGGAGGCGCCGTCGCGCAGCACCTCGACGCTGCCCAGCGCAACCGTTGGAATCGTGTCGAGATCGAACGCGGCAGAGCCCCGCCCGACCGAGCCGTTGGTGTTGAGCAGCGCGGAGCTGTGGCCGCGGACACCGTCGATCAGGACCAGCGTCTGGTCCGGGCTGAGACCGCGCAGCGTGATCGGCCGGATCGAGTCGGTCGTGTCCACTGCGGCCGACCGGGGAAAGTCGATCGACGGAGCGACGGCGGCCAGCGCACTGGCGAGCTGGGGCGTGCCCTGGTGCTGCAGCGTCTCGGCACTGAGCACGTCGACCGGCGAACTGCTGGCCAGTCGCGATCGCCCGGTGGTGCGCGATCCGGTGACGACGATGTCGTTCGATGCCGGAGGCGTATCCGAGGCGGTGGCGACGGGGGCATCTGCTTGTTGCGCCTGCGCATGCGCCGTTCCGGCAACCATCATGGCAAGGGTCGAGGCTGCAACCGCGAGCAGCGGCCGGGGGGTGGTCATGTTCGGGTCCCTTTGGAATTTCTATGTAGTGGCACAGCGCCCTCGGGCGCTTTTGTGACATGCCCTTTGGCAGATTTGTCGATGCCGTGAAGCAAGGAAATCTATCGTTCGCAATTGCGAAAAATGGGCCCGGCAACGATGCCGGGCCGAGGCGCGCGCGGGAGCTTACCCTGCGTGTTGGTCGTCGGTTCCCGGGCCCGGAAACTAGGGGGTGTTGCCGATAGGCTCCCCTGCGTTCAGCGTTGCCGGGTCGGTTCGGGAAGCGTCATTCTCGTTACCGATGTCGTCGGTTGTCGCGGCATTGCCAGCCGTCGTCGAAGGATCGTCCCCCACGGCCGCGTCGACGACGGCCGTATTGGACGCGGCCTCCGGCTTCGCACAGGCACTTGCGGTCGAAAGCAGCGCGGTGGCCGGCGCGACCGTCAATAGAACCTTGTGCATCATTTCCCCTTTCAACGATGGTGGATCCGATCAGCCGGCCGCCGCCGCGCGCAGCGACGTGCCGATGACGGTGAAGAAGGCGCGGCTTTCGGGGGAGCGCTCGGCGTCCCATTCGGGATGCCACTGCACGCCCAGCACGTCCGCTCCGCATGGTCGGGCGCGGACCGCTTCGACCAATCCGTCGTCGGCGGCGACGGCCTCGATCGTAAGCCCGGCACCGAGGCGATCGATCCCCTGTTCGTGGACCGAATTGACCGACATGCGCCGCTGCCCGGTCGATCGCGCGAGCAGTCCGCCGGCCCTCAGCTCGACATCGTGACAATGGCCGAACAACTCCTGGTAACACCCATCCCAGGATCCGCGATGGTGCCGGGCATGGCATGCGGTCGAAAGCGTACCGCCGAACAGCACGTTGATTTCCTGCAGGCCGCGGCAGATGCCGAATACCGGCTTCCCCGCTTCGATCATGCCTCCGGCGAGCGCGAGCGCAACCGTATCGCGGTCCGGATCACGGCGCTGCCCGGCGGGAAGCGGACCGCCGCCATAGTATTCCGGCGCAACGTTGGAGCGCGAGCCGGTCAGTAACAGGCCATCCAGCAGCACGATCAGCGATGCGATGTTGGCATCGTCGCGGATCGCCGGCACCAGCACGACCGCAGCATCCGCAAAGCGGGACAGCGGCGACAGGAACCGCGTGGCGACCGATTGCACCGGTCGCCCGTTGTCTTCGTTGCAGCACAGGACGCCGATCACGGGCCGGGCGTTCGGGCGGGGCGAGGGGTTTGCACTGTTCAATGCGCTGCTGCCCGTTGCAACACGTCTCGCAGGTCCCGCCCTGCCGCTGGAGGCAGCTGCACCGCTTCCGGTTGCACCAGGACGCTGTCTTCGGGGACGTCGGACAACAGCCAGACGTTGCCGCCGATCGTCGATCGCGCACCGATCGTTACGCGGCCCAGGATCGTCGTGCCGGCATAGACCACGACATCGTCGCCCAGGATCGGATGGCGGGCGTGGCGTTCCCGCACATCGTCGCGCGTGAGCCCCGCCGGGCTTCGCGCGCCCAGCGTGACATGCTGGTACAGCCGGACCCGCGCACCCACGATAGCGGTTTCGCCGATGACGACGCCGGTGCCGTGATCGATGAAGAAGCTCTCGCCGATCGTAGCACCCGGATGGATGTCGATCCCGGTGCGCTCGTTCGCCATCTCGGACAGCACGCGCGCAACGATCGGCGCGCCCAGGTTGTGAAGTTCGTGGGCGATGCGGTGGTACAGGCTCGCGATGGCGCCCGGATAGCAAACGAGGATTTCATCGACGCTGCGCGCTGCAGGGTCGCCGAGGAACGCCGCCTCGACATCGCTATCCACCCGCCGCCGGATGTCGCCCAACGTCGCCGCGAACAGGCGCGCGATCGTCGCGGCCTGATCGGGCTCGAACGGCCCGGCTTCGTGCTGCCAATAGCCGATCTCGGCCGCAATCTCGCGTTCGAGCGCCGTCAGCGCAGCGCGCAGCTTCCCCGCGACGAACGCGTCCTCCTCGACCGCCGAACCGCGGAAGTGGCCGAGCCGTCGCGGATACAGCGCCGATGACAGCAAGGCGACCACCTGTTCCAAACCTGTACGGGACGGGAAGCTTGCAACGTCGCGCGCCTCTTCCTGGCGGGCGCGCCACCCCGCTCGCGCAGTCCGAAGGTCCGCCACCGCGTCGTCGATCGAAGGCGGCGCCGTCGGTACGGCGCGAGGCTGAGCGGATATGTGCGTCCGGTTGATCATGATCGCCTCCTGAAGCCAACATATCCTATCAAGCCGATAGGATATGAAAGAATTGCTTCGACCGGCGCAAGGATGGCTTTGCGGACGCGCGCGACGGGTTGGTTCAAGAGGCTCGCGCCCTGCGCGTCAGCGTGGCGGAGCCTTGCCAGACGTTATCGGAGCCTGTCCATGTCCTCTTCCGAACCAGCCGAGCGCTCTGTGCCGCGCCTGCCATTCGGTGCGCAGGTCCTGCTGGGCATGGCGATCGGCCTTGCCCTGGGGTTTGCCGGGCGCGCGCTGGAGGGAGCGTCCGGCGCGCTGTTGGGGGAGACGCTCCACACGGTCGGCCAGATTTTCGTGCAGCTGCTGAAAGCGCTGGTGCCGCCACTCGTGTTCACCGCGATCGTCGCGTCGATCGCGGCACTGCGCGATCTGGAGAATGCCGCCAAGCTGGTCGTCCAGACGCTGCTGTGGTTCGCGCTGACCGCGCTGATCGCGGTAACCATCGGCATCGTTCTTGGGCTGGTGATCGAGCCCGGTCTGCATGCCGGCATCGACCGCGCCGCCGCCAAGCTGCCGTCGAGCAGCGGAAGCTGGCTCGATTTCCTGAAGGGCCTGGTTCCGGCCAACGTTTTCGGCATCGGCGCGTCGACCACGATCGACGAGAGTGGAGCAAAGACGGCAATATCCTTCAATGTGTTGCAGATCATCGTCGCCGCCATCGCGATCGGCGCGGCGGCGGTCCGTACGGGGGAGGGCGGCGCCGGGTTCCTGGCGTTCAACGCCTCCGCGTTGATTGTCTTTCGCCGGCTGTTGCGCTGGGTAATCGCGCTCACGCCGATCGGGACGGCGGCCCTGATTGGCGACGCGGTGATCCGGTACGGCTGGAGTTCATTATCGGCGCTCGGCGCGTTCGCTGGGGCGGTCTATCTCGGGCTCGCCTTGGTGTTGTTCGTCGTCTACCCGCTCCTGCTGCTGGCGAACGGCCTGAGCCCGCTACGCTTTTTCGGCCATGCCTGGCCGGCGATCCAGTTGGGCTTCGTCTCACGCTCCTCGGTCGGGACGTTGCCGATGACCGAGCAGGTCACCGAACACGGTCTCGGTGTGCCCCGCGCTTATGCGGCCTTCGCCGTACCCCTGGGCGCGACGACCAAGATGGACGGCTGCGCGGCGATCTACCCCGCGCTGTCCGCGATTTTCGTCGCGCAGTTCTTCGGCCTGTCGTTGCACGCTTCGGACTATGGGTTGATCGCGTTCGTCTCGGTGATCGGATCGGCCGCGACCGCGGGATTGACGGGCGCCACCGTGATGCTGACGTTGACCTTGTCGACGCTGGGCCTGCCGCTCGAGGGTGCGGGGCTGTTGCTGGCAATCGATCCGATCCTCGACATGGGGCGGACTGCGGTCAACGTCGCGGGCCAGGCGCTGGTACCCACGATCGTGGCAAAGCGCGCAGGCATCCTCGATCTGGCGATCTTCGGGCAGGATCAGGCGCGCATGCCCGTCGGCGGGGAACACCGCGGGCAGCCGGCATGATATCATGTGCGATCGGAAGCCAAGTGACGACGGGGGTGATCACAGCCATGGCTTGGTCCTCGCACCATTACCGGCGGCTCCCGCCGTCTTGACGGCTAGAGCAGCGGGCGAGAACCCCGATCGGAATCGGCGGCCAGTGCTCCGTGACCGACATGCCTGCCGGACACCGCCCTCAACCATTCCGGGTGAGTCACATCGACGCCGGAGACGTTGACGACTGCTTGCCAAGCAGCTTCCTGACTGGCGCCGTCGAGGAGATGGGGTTGGCGTTGCACTTCCATCGGACCCGAGAACTTCCCCATGGCCGAGGCGAAGAATTGCCCTGAAACGTCGGTGCCGAACGCCGATGCCTGGATGTAACGACCGGCCGCGACCTCGGGCGCCTGATTCATGCCGGGAATGAGGTTCACGATCGGGATCATCAGATACTTCAGCAACGGGCCAGCGTTTCGCGCGACGTTGGTGGCGTTCGACGCACCGGGCGACACTGCGTAGACGGCCATACCGGCGGGTAGCCGGCGCGCGAGCGCCTCGGCCCACCACGCGATCATCAGCTTAGCGTCGGCATACGCCGTGTTGGGCGCGTATTTTACCTTCGGTCCGCTGCGGATCAGGGCTTCGGCCGCCGCGGTATAGTCGCCGCGATAGTCTTTAGCGGCGAACGCCGGCAGATCGGTATGGCGGAACATGGGTACACCGCCGCGCGCAGGCTCCGCGCTGGTGATCACAATCCGCGCGTCGGGGCTCAGCAAATTGGCATTGAGTAGCCCGACGGAAAGCGCATGGTGGCCGATCAGCGGGGCCTGCGATGCCTCGATACCCTCGGCTGTGATCACGCGCCGCCTGGTCGGGACCAATCCGGCGTTGAGCAGCAAGAAATCGATCGGCCGGCCGCCTTTGGCGAGATCGGCAAGCGCGGACTTGACGCTGGCGGCCGTGTTCAGATCGAGCGCTAGCGGGCTGAACACTCGTTTGCTGGTCCCCGCCACAAGCTGCGCGGCGGTATCCTTGGCTGCGGCCAGGCTGCGCCCCGTTACGATGACGTCCTGCCATCCCCGCTCAGAGAGCAAGCGGGCCGCGGCATAACCGAGCCCGGACGTGGCGCCGGTGACGAGAGCGATCGAATGTCTCATATTCGGTTCCACGATGAGAGAGGTAAAGCGAGAAGGCCCTTGGGCCCGCTTGCCATTTATGGACTATTTCCGTACATATTTGGGTCAAAGGACGTGGTCAAGGAATATTGGACTGAATGCTAACAAATCCGGGCAGGTCGCGCGGGCGTCCGCGAAACTTCGACGAAAGCGAAGCGCTGAGCAAAGCCACGCAGATTTTCTGGTCGAAAAGCTACGACGGTGTCGCGATCGACGATCTCATCACGGGCATGGGCGTTGGACGGCAGAGCCTGTATACGGTCTTCGGGGACAAGCGGACGCTCTTCCTGCGTGTCCTTCGGGCGTACGCCGAGCGCAAGGGCGTGGGTGCCGCGAAGGCGCTTTTCTCGCCGCCGACGCTTCGCGACGCGATCGCCGGTTTCCTGCGGCATGCCGTGGAAGCTGCGACGGAGGAAGGGTCCGTGCCGGGATGCCTGATGGTGTGCGTCGCGCCGCTCGTCGACGACGCCGAGGTCAGGCAGTTCCTGAAGGACGCCGCCGCTGGTGGACAGGCGCTCGTGGAACGCCGTCTCGGCGATGGAATCGGTGCGGGCGAAATCCCGCCTGACTTTCCCGTCGCCACGCGCGCGCGGCAGATTCTCGACCTTGCCCGGGGTCTGACCATGCATGCGCAGATCGGCGCACTGCGCGAGGCACTCCTGCACGATGCCGAGGAAGCCGCCCGCCTGGTGCTCCTGCCACCGCAGATCGTGCGGCCGGAGGGTTGACGCGAATTGACGTGGACGTCGGACCGGACGCTGCTGGCAGCGTGGGGGCATCGTAAGAAACCTGCCGGTCGGTTCGCAACGTCGCCAGCCGGTGAGAACAGCCGTAACGGGCTTCGGCGGCACCGGCGCGCTCGGCAGCCAGTACGGCGTGCCGTCGTCGGTCAGACGGTCGGGGCGAGCACGGCTTCGGCGCGGGTCCAGTCCGTCTTGCCGTAGCGGTCGTTATCAAGTGGCGAGAGCTTGCCGCGCCCGCTCGCCATGTCGCGGACATATTGCATGCCCTGCCACGCCGGGAACGGCGCATCGGTTTGCGGCGACAGCGCGCGCGCGATCCGGATCAGCGTCGAGAGACGCCCGAGCCCGCCCGCCCGGAACGGCTTCCACGCGCGCCCCTCGAGCCGCGTCATCAACGCCGCCAGATCGCGCGAAGACATGACGTCACCCGCGATCCGCAGGAAGCGGGGCGCAGCGGGATCGAGCGCCACGTCGGCGGTATAATCCGCGACATCGTCCTTCGTCGTGAAGTCGAACGGCTGGTCGACGTCACCCCAGTAGAGGATGCGTCGGAAGCGCGGCAGCACGATCGGCGCTTGGCCGGTCAACAGGTCCGCAAACGCGCCGTTGAGGATCGAGGTCGCATGGATCGGCGCGGCATCGACCCGCGCCATGAAGCGGCGCCGAAGGTCCATGTTGCGGTTGTCGCCGGGGCGGGTCTTGGTGAAATCGAGCGAGAAGTCGGACGGGACGAAGCGCGGTACGCCCGCCGCAACCGCCGCATCGAGAAGCCTGCCCTGAAGATCGAGAATGACCGGCTCCAGCCCGTTCAGGACCGAGACGACGCATTCCACGCCGGCGAGCGCATCCGTGAGCGCAGCGTGGTCGGCAAAATTGACCGCGACCGGCGTACCGCCGCGCGCGCGCACCGCATCCTGCGCCGCGGCGGGCGTACCGTTGCGGACCAACGCCCGCAACGCCACACCACGCCGGGCCAGCGCCGACACCACGCGGCCGCCCACGTCGCCCGTGGCACCCGCCAGCGCGATCGTCCGCTGCGCGCGGTCGGTCACAGCGCGACCTCACCTTCGTCGCTGCCGTTCCAATAATGGATGCGGCCGGCCTGCACGCGGATCATCACCACGCCGGGCGTATCGACGCCCTGTTCGAACCACCGGTCGAGATCCTTGGTCCAATGGCGCACGAACTGCGCCTTGTCGCGGATCAGCTCGGCGGTACCTTCCACCGCGATGAACAGCGGCGGGCCGCCAAGCAGGCCGGCCGCGCCGGTGAACGTCAGCCCGACCTGCGCGTCGTGCGCGATATCGGACACGGTTCGCGCGCTTTCGAACGTAAAGAAGAAGCTGTCCCCGCGATACGCCACGTCGCCATTGTTGCTCATCGGCCGACTTGCGACCGCGCCGCCCTCGGTGCGCGTGGAAAGCATGCCGAAGTCGATCTTCGCCATCTTTTCGGACAGGTCTTCAAGGGTCATCGCAGCCATCACCAACCTCCATGTCAGAAACTGAACTGTACCGTTCAGTTCCATTCAACGGTCGAATGGCCTATATGGTTGCGGGATGCAAATGCTCAGCAGTACGAAGCGTGATTCACCCAAGCGGCGACGGGGGGGGCGACCCTCCGCCGACCAGGCCGGCGACGTCGATCGCCGGATTCTCGACGCCGCCACCGACCTGTTCCTGCGGCTGGGATATGACGCAACGAGCTGCGATCAGGTCGTGGTCCAGGCCGGGGCGGGGAAGGCAAGTCTCTACGCCCGCTATGCCAACAAGGAGGAACTGTTCGCGGCGGTGGTGCGGCGGATGGTCGATCATACGCTGGTCCCGTCAGGCGCGGTGCCGTGGGATCTGTCCGTCCAGGATCGGCTGCGGGCCGTGGGCCATAGCCTGCTCGAACATGCGTTGACCCCCGAGGCGGTTGCGCTGATGCGCGTCGTCGTCACCACCGCGCATCGGATGCCCGATCTTGCCCGGTTGGTGGACCGGATCGGCCGCGATGGCGGTATCGCGTGCGTCGCACAGGCGATTGCCGGGGTAGACGCTGCGCCGGACCGGGTCGCGCAGGCATCGGACGTTGCGGGTCGGTTCATCGACATGGTGTTCGTCCCCCACCAGATGCGCGCGCTGATTGGTGACGATCGCGCGCAACTGGATGCGACTGCCTCCCGTCGCATCGACGATGCGATCGATCTGCTCACGCGCGCGGGGTGGCTGGATACAGCCGACGCGTCCTAGGCGGCTCGATCCGTCGCTTCCGATTACGACGCTTACGAGGAGGCTGCCATGTCGTCGGGCCGGAGGCCGCCGGCCACATCACCTTCCCTGTCCGTGCATGAACGGAAGAGGTGCAGGTGCCGAACGCGATCGACCGATGTTCGAGGCTGGGTCAACTCCATTCCATATCGGGGACCGCCCCAACATGCGCAGCCATTCCCGCAACCAGCGCGTCGAACACGATCCGCATCCGGTGGGTCGACTTCAGGTCTTCGTGCATCGCGATCCACACCGGCAGGTGCGCGGTGAACGCTTCGCGGAGCACTGGCAAGAGTTCCGGGTCGCGGCGGGCGATGGGATCCTGCAGCACGCCGATCCCGAACCCGGCCCGCACCGCAGCGATATGCGCGAGCTGGTTGTCGGTGCGCAGCGCGAACGCCGGAAGATCGGGCCAGACGGCATTGATGGTCCGCAAGGAAGCGGCATCACGGTCGAAACCGATCACGGCGTGGTGCGCGAGGTCTGCCGTGCGCGTGATTGGTCCGGATCGCGCGAGATAGTCACGTCGGGCATAGAGCCCCAGGCGGATGCGCCCCACCGATCTGGCAAGCAGCGCCTGCTGTTTGGGCTGCGTCATCCGGATCGCTAGATCGGCGTCGCGGCGCAGCAGGTCGGAAGAAGCATTGGTCAGCAACAGCTCCAGCGTCAGTCCGGGATGGGCAGTATGCAAGGTGGTCAGGATGGGCGGAAGCACCTCGGCGCCGATGACCTCGCTCGCACTGATGCGGACGACGCCGGCCGCCACGTCGGTCGGCGCGG
The DNA here is from genome assembly GCF_022662295.1 of Sphingomonas sp. CARO-RG-8B-R24-01. Classification (NCBI taxonomy): domain Bacteria; kingdom Pseudomonadati; phylum Pseudomonadota; class Alphaproteobacteria; order Sphingomonadales; family Sphingomonadaceae; genus Sphingomonas; species Sphingomonas sp. CARO-RG-8B-R24-01. The sequence continues at coordinate 143,465 of NZ_JAKNQI010000002.1, forward strand.
AGGCGATGCGGACCAACGCTGCCGCCGCTGCCGCCATCGCCTCGGCATGGGGCGCCAGCACTCGCGCGGCTTCGGTCGGTTGTAGTCCGCGCGCGGAGCGCGTGAACAGCCCGCCCGTGCTGAGCGTCGCCTCGAGTTCGGCGATATGCCGACCGGCGGTCGGCTGGGTAAGGCCAAGCGCGCGTGCCGCGCTCGACAGGCTGCCTTCGCGCATCACGGCGTCGAAGGTTCGCCATAGTTCCCATCCCGGACCGCCCATATCCATGCAATCCTGTATGGCAGCCCTGCGCTTTTCGCCAATTCTCGTTTACCCGATGTCGGTCCATCTTCCTAGCAACAGCAACGAGGTGCGACATGACGAAGATATCGAATACGGCGCTGGTGATCGGCGCGACGGGTGGCATTGGCGGCGAGGTCGCGCGTGTCTTGTCCGCCCGCGGCTGGGACGTGCGGGCGCTGCACCGCGATCCCGCGCATGCCGCGTCGAGCAATCCGGATCTGCACTGGGTTCAGGGCGATGCGATGGACCGGGCGTCGGTCGACCGCGCCGCCGCTGGCATGGCAGTGATCGTTCACGCGGTGAACCCACCGGGCTATCGCAACTGGTCCGGCCTGGTCCTGCCAATGCTCGACAACAGCCTTGCCGCCGCGACCAGACACGGCGCGCATGTGGTTCTTCCGGGGACGGTCTACAACTTCGATCCGGATGCCGGCGAGGCGGTCGACGAGTCGGCTGCGCAGCACCCGAAGACGCGCAAGGGGCGCATCCGCGTCGAGATGGAACGTCGGCTGGAGCGGGCAGCAGAGGAGGGGGCCAAAGCCCTCATCGTCCGCGCGGGCGATTTCTACGGGCCGCGCAGTGGGAACAGCTGGCTGGCGCAGGGCATGGTGCCGACACCCGGGCCGGTGCAACGGGTCTTCAATCCCGCGCGCGCCGGCGTGGGGCATGCATGGGCCTATCTGCCCGACCTTGCCGAGACCATGGTGCGTCTGCTTGAACGGCGCGACGAACTTGCCGCTTTCGACCGGTTCCATTTCGGCGGCACCTGGCTGGACGACAATCGCAGTTTCGCCGAGGCGATCCGTCTGGCGGCGGGTCGGCCAGATGCGCCAATCTACCCTTTTCCCTGGCCAGTGATCCACGCGCTTGCGCCCTTCAACGAAACGGTGCGCGAGATGCGGGAGATGATCTATCTGTGGCGCCGGCCGCTGCGGCTGATCGATGCAAAGCTGCGGCAATTTCTGGGTGACGTACCAGGCACACCGCTGGACGAAGCGTTGCGCAGCACGCTGGCTGGGCTCGGCCGCGCTTGACGATGGGCTGCGGCTAGGGGCCTCCGCCTGACGGCCGCGTATCTTCGCTGCAGGCGCACGGTGGAACAGGGCGACCGCGGGCATGACCGCACCGCGATCAGCGAGGCGACGGCATGGAACGCGCCGTTGTGGACGCGGTGGACGCCGGTATCGGCTTTCCCTCCACGTCAGTCGGCGCGCGTGGAGGAGATCCGTCTGGACGAGAAAGCGGCTTCCGCCACGGCCCGGGGGTCATGGCGGAAGCCGGCGCTCGCCAAGAACCGTGCATCGTCGCGATGCTCTACCCGCTCGACTAGCCGATCAACGCCTCGACCTGGTCGAGCGTATCCTTGAACGTCGCGACCACCGCGCGGTACGGCGCGGGGCTCGCCATATCGAGACCGGCGCGCTTGAGGATCTCGGTCGGATAATCCGACCCACCGGACTTGAGCATCGTCAGATAAGTGTCGCGCTCCTTCGCCCCGCCGTTCAGGATCGAATGCGCGAAATACGAGGCCGCCGAGACGCAGGTCGCATATTGGTAAACGTAGAAGCTGGTGTAGAAGTGCGGGATATACGCCCATTCGGCGGCATAGGCGGGATCGATTGCGACCTTGGGGCCGTGATATCGCTTGAGCAGGTCGAGATAGAGCGCAGTGAAGCGCTCGCCCGATAGCCCCTCGCCGGCTTCGGCCCTGTCGTGCACCGCGAGCTCGAACTCAGCGAACATCGTCTGGCGGTAGAAGGTCCCGCGAATGCTCTCGAGCTGCTGGCCGAGATAGAAGAGTTTCTCCTGCTTGGTCTTGGCCTTGGCGACCATATAGGCCGCGAGCAGCAACTCGTTGCAGGTCGATGCGATCTCGGCGAGGAAGATCGGGTAATCGGCCTTCTCGTAGACCTGCGTCTTGTTGGCGAGCAGCGTGTGCATCGCATGCCCCCATTCGTGCGCGAAGGTGGTCATCCCCTCGTAATTCTCACCGAGGTTGAGCAGCAGATAGGGGTGCACGTCGTATGCGCCGGGGTTCATGTACGCGCCCGCTTTCTTGCCCGGTCGCGGCAGCGGGTCCATCCACTTCTTGGCGGTCGAGGCGCCGAGCACGGCGACATACTCCGGCCCCAGGGGCTTGACCGCCTCGAGCACCGTCGTGCGCATTTCCGGGATGGTGACCTTCCGGTCGAGCGACACGATCGGCGGATATATGTCGTAATAGGCCATGTCGGGCAGGCCGAGCATCTTGCGGCGCACTTCGAAATAGCGGTGCAACTGCGGCAGGCCGGCATTCGCCTCGGTCACCAGCGTGCGATAGACGCGCTCGGGCACGTTGCGCTCAGATAGCGCGGCAGCGAGCGACGTCGGATATTTGCGCGCCTTCGCCTGATATATATCGGCCTTCACATGCGCGAGATAGGCAGCGCCGAGCGAGCTTTTGAACTTGCCATATTCCGCCCAGAACGCATCGAACACCGCCTTGCGATCGGCGCGCACCGGCGCGTCGCGGTTGAGCGTATAGGCTTGGTCGTCGAGCCGAACCGCCTTGCCGGTCGATAGCGTGATCGTTGGCCAGGGGATGTCCGACCCGACCAGCAGTTCGCGCACGTCGCCCGGCCCGGCAAACGGCGCGCCGGTACCGGCGAGCAGCACTTCGCCTTCGGGCGAGAGCGTATGCGGCGCCTGGCGCAGCGTATCGGCGAGATAGACATCGAAACGTGTCGCGAGCGTCGTGTTGGCGGCGAGATAGCCCTCGATCTTCGCCTTGCCGAGAGTCAGAATCTCGGGCGACGTCCACGACACCGCCTCGCTCAATGCGGTAAACATGTCGGCGACCTGCGCGAGCTTTTCCTGGTTCGCCGAGACGCGCAGATCGGCGTCGCTCTTGAGCGCGGCATAGGTCGAGACGCGCGCACTGTCGCGGGCGAGGTCGGACTGCGCGACCAAGGCGGCGGCCATCGCGTCGGCTCCGGTGCCGAGCGTGCCCTTGTATTTGGCGAGCGAAGGAATCTTCGCCAGAACGGCCTTGCGCGCGGCATCCCAGCTCGCGTCGTCGGGATAGATTTCCCGCAGATCCCACGCCGCCACGTCCGCGACGGCGGTCCGGTCCTGTGCCCAGGCGGGGAGCGCGGTAGCGACGGCGGCGAAAGCAGCCGCGGCAAGAGCGTCGCGGCGTGTCAGGTCGGTCATCACGGTCCCCCCGGTAGGTGTGTTAGCGGCATCATGTCGTATCATGCCGCCCGAGGGAAGGCGCTTAGGATCGCGAGTTGCACACCGTTGCAGAGGGTATGGCGATGGCGCTCATTCTCGAACGGCCGGGGCGTCGTGCCGGTCCATGACCGAGCCTTGTTCGACGACCGCGAACTGGAGATGAGCCTGGCAGTCCCACCGACGAATTGTTTACAATCGCGCTTGAGCGGTCGTCGACCGGCAGACGCGTTACAAGACCGATCGTTTCTAACGCATCGCTTCCGTCAGAAGGCCAGCGGGCTCCGCCAGCAAAAGTCGTTCGGTCCCTGCTATCGAGCTTGCTGAACGAAGGTCCGAGATTGGCGCGGTATAAATCGCCGAGGCTGGCGAGTTCCGAGGTAAGCGTCCGGCGGCGTTCGGCCTCACGCACACTCGCGATCGGGAAGCGGTTGTGAAAACCGAAGACTTATTCGGAATTATTCGTTTCACCCCAGAGGTGTAGTGGCGGAGCGGGAGGCCGTCATATCAAGCCGACTATGCGTTGATAATAAACGATATTTATTAGAGCGCTGTGGATTTTACCACGAATTATACCACGTTTGAAAAATGTGCTTTGTTCGAATGTGGGACAGTGCTCGAACAAGGTATTTCACGCCCCCCACTCCGGTCCGTCCGGATCAGCGTGGAAATCGCTGTCGTCATATGGGATCGGCGGCAACGGCGCGGCGGTGGGCAGGGTAGGGATACCGCCCCCGAACCGGATTCGGATCGTCGCCGCGCCGCCGCCCAGAGCTTGAAAGATCGCGACCGCTTCTTCACCGGCTGCGATCTTCCCGCCGATCCACGGCGCGCGTTCCGCGGTGAGGTATCCGACCTGGATGCCTCGCTCGCTGAACACCGCCACCGCGTTCGGATCGTGCGGGTTCTTGGGCTCGCGGCGCAGCTCGACGGGATCACCGGGCTCGCACTGCAATAGCTCGAATCGCCGGTTGCTCTTGGCCTTGTCGGCATTGGCGTAATCGATGCCGACGACGGCGAGGCTGAGTTCGCGCTGATCCATGAGCCGATCAACTCACCGCACATGAAGTTGATCCGATTGCGTCGAATCGATCGGATGCTCCATGCCAGTCGTCCACTCCAGGTAGGGCACCACTATGCGCGAACTGCACCACAAGGACGGACGCCCGTTCTCGTTCGACAGGACCACCGTACGATTCATCGAACCTCACGAGACGGGAGAGGGGAGCTTGCTGGTGCTGGGGCCCAAAGCCGGGCCGCGATCGGTCCATGTGGCCGAGGACTATGACGCCGTCCGCAAGGAGGTGCTGCAATCTGACTGGGACCGAACCGCAGAGCAGTTCCTTTCCAGAGGACGAAGCAGCGACGATGACGAGCTTGTCCCGTTTTAAACGGGGGCTGCCGGACGATTTTGCACGATCAACTCTTTGACCCGCTTGCCGCCGCCGGATGACGCGGTAGCGATCGTATAGGTCGTGTCGACCTCGGCCAGATTGAACCGGCTGAACACCTCGCGCGCACCGTTGGTGGCATTGATCGTGAGGATGAATCGGCCGGAGATACCCGCCAACTGGTCGGCAAGACGTTCGAAATCCGCGCGCTCGAACACGCCCGGGCCATAGTCTCCCTCGCAACCCCAGTAGGGTGGGTCGAGGAAGAACAGGGTATCCGGCCCGTCATAGCGTCGGATCAGCTCGGCGTAGGGCAGGCGCTCGATCACAACGCCGGTCAGCCGCTGGTGGAGCTCATCGAGCATCGGCGCGAGCTTGGTCACGTCGAATCGCGCCGGCGTCCGCCGATCGATGCCGAACGATCGCCCGTCGACTTTTCCACCGAACGACAGCCGCTGGAGATAAAGGAAGCGCGCGGCGCGCTCGAGGTCGGTCAGCGTGTCCGGCGCGGCCGCGCGCAGCCGGTCGAACTCGGTCCGGCTGGTGATCTGCCATTTCAGCACGTCCATGAACTGGGGGTAGTGCCGCTGCAGGATCCGGAAGAGGGTGGTGACGTCTGCGGAGATATCGTTGATCACCTCGGCGCGGGGCTGGCGTGTGCGCTTGAGGAATACCCCGCCCATGCCGACGAACGGCTCAACATAGGTGTCGTGCGGTGTCGCATCGATCAAGGCGCAAAGGCGCCGCGAGAGATTGCGCTTGCCGCCAATGTACGGGGCAGGCGGAGAGACGGGACGAATTGCATTCGTTGACGATTCCATAATGGTTCTGGGTCCAGAGAAGCCCGGCCTGTTGCGCAGGTGCGGGGCGTTTGCGGCTTGGCTTGCCGCGCGTGACGGATCTCCAGTCCGTCGGTTGCCGTGGTGACACACGGCACCCCCGCTCGCCGCTAAGGCCGATGCCAGCGCGGTGGCGGACGTGTTCCTCATTTTGTAGGCTGTCGCGGAGTGACGAACCGAGGATGTCTGAATGAAGCCTATCGCCGCCGCCGATCCAGACCAGGTGCGCGAGACGCTGCGATCGCTGGCCGTCGAGCACCGCGTAACGCTGTCCGCGCTGTCGCGCATGCTGCGTCGTCCGTCAGGCTATTTGTCGCGCTTCGCGCGAGGCGCAGGGCCGCTGCGCCTCGCGATCAACGAGCAGCAGCTGCTTGCGCAATACTTCCGGGTCGATCCGCGGCTGTTCGGCGAGCGAGAGGACTGGGAGTAGTGATCACCTGCTAGCGCCGGAAACGGATTGTCAGAATGATAGGAGCTCCTCCACTGGAACTAAGCGTGGACGTCTCGTAACTGGCCGGCCCGGTGCGCGGCAATTGCTCAAGCAGGCTTCGAACCTGCCCAAGGGCCGATCCGGGAGGCGCATCAATATCGCCGATCGGTTCTCCGGCAACCTCCGGATGCTCAGCGATGTATAGTATCGACATTGCCGTGCGAGGCTCGATCGGGGAGACACCTCGCTCCATAAAGCCAACATATTGAGCGGTTAGCCCAAGAGCGGCGCCAAGCTGAGCCTGGCTCAGGCCCAGCGTAGTGCGGATAGCCTTCAGTTCTTCGGGTTGCATAGCCATGTGAGTTTCCGTATCTTGAACCCTATCCCGCCCCCCGGTCTGATCAGACCGGGGGGCGGGGGCTTCTAAGCTTGGATCGTGAACTCCATGGTCACTTTCCAAATCCGAAGCCGGATTGTGAGCTTCATTCTCACTTTCCTTTCGGGTTGTCAGCGGGCTTGGGCGAGATACCGTTGCCGTCTGACACGAAAAGTAATAGTGACTGAGTCATGTTCTGTCAAATGGAATAATGACTCAGTCACTGCTTTCTTCGCCAAACCGGCGCCAAGGTAAGGGGTCCCTCGTAAATCCGAGGCACCGGTCGAACTACCGCAAATTATGCGGTAGTTGCCACTATGCCCCCAGCCGACCGCACCACCATAGATCTAGCTGTGCAGATCCTGCGCGCGGCCGTCGAGACCAGTCGCCGCGAGAAGATCGACACCGTCCCCGTCCGCCTGGCCCTGCGCGTGTTGCTGCCCCATTGCCCCGAACGCTGGCCGCTGACGAACCTATGGGAGGCTGCCAGCTATGACGAGCCGATCGGCCGGGCGCAGAACGTCAGCGGGGCGTTCAACGGGATCCTGGTGCAGCTGGGGAAGTCGGGGGCTTGGCGCGGATCGACCTGATCACGCCAAGGTGATCGGCGCCGTGCTGTACCATGTCCATCCGCCGTTCAACTCGACGATCTCGGCGTATTCGATGCTATCGCCTGCCGTTTGGCCGTTCCGCGCGTAGGCGTTGGTCGTGACCTTTTCGTTCCGCTCGTGATGATCGGCCGTGATCGTCGTCATAACGCGATAGCGGACGACTGCGCCCGTCGGCCAAACGCCCGGCGTCATCGTGAAGCTCGACCCATTGGCGGCCCCGGCCAGCGTCGGCGCTGTCGTGGGGGCGGGCCCCTCCGTATAGGTGCGGCTCGGCGTCTTGCCGAGGTACGCGAGCACGCCGTCGAACAGCGCATTGAGCGGCGATCCCAGACCGGAGTCCATGTTCCACCGCTGATCGTGGCCGCCGCCGCCGTTGTACCCGCCGTACAACCCCTGATCGTTGAATAGGCAACTATCCCCGCCGACCGACGCGATCATCGGTGAGAACCTATCGCGCATGAAAGCGAACACCGCTGGGCTGGAAAGCCATCGGAACTCGTCCTTCTTCGTACGGAACGTCACGCTCGGCCGGGAGATATTCCACTCGTAGATATCCATCGGCTTACCGTAGACGGCGAGCGCCTGACGTTCGGCTTCCATCTCCGTTACGAGGCCCTCGGCGGACGGGTTCAACCATGCGACCAAATCGTTCGCACTGTGGCTGGCGGGCTGCACGCCGGCGCCGGTCACGTTGGCGTCAGCCGGAGCGTACGGCGCTTTGCACCCACGGTCCCAAAAGGGGAGGGCGTCGCTCCAGAAGCTTCCGGTCGAGACCAGGTTCCCGAGGTCGCCGTTGCCCATCTGCAAACCAAGCTTGAGCAACGTCCGGGTTTGCCACGTCGGTATCGCGGCGCGGACCGTCAGTCCCAAGGTCTTCTGCGCGACCAGTCGGCCGATACAGGAGGCAACGTTCTTGTTCCCGCCGTCCGAGCCGTCATCCACGTATGCATGGTACTGGCGGCCCATGGATGCGGCGTAGCTCCACGGCGCGCGGCCTGAGTTCCAAATCTCGTCCGACAACTCGATGCGGATCCTGTTCCCGGCCGGAACGCCGCCGGTGATCGTGTTCGGGTCAGCGCCTTCGCCGGTGTCGAACATTTTGAGCATGCGCGTCAGGTCGTCGAGCCCTTCCGGGCTGTTCACCATGGCCAGAGGCGGCGTCAGCCATACGTCGCGGCCCGTGAGCTGCGCGAGTTCGATGTAATCCTCGTACGGCGTGCCTCGGGCCCCCTGATGGCCAAGGACATTGCGATGCGATCGCTTCGACCAACCCTTGTTGACGGCCTGGTCGTACGCGCTGCCATCGTCGAACGCTTCGCCCCAATCGAGGAAGCGCATCGGTCCGTCGAGCTTCTTGAGGAAGTCGATATAGCTCTGCTGGAAGCGCTTCGTTCGATCCGCACCCACGACGCCTAGGAAGATGTTTTTCGGCGGGTTCGTCACATCGATCGTTTGGAATACGATCGTCAGGAGGTCGTTGTCCGCAACCGGATTGATGACGTCCACGGAGATGTCGAACTGCACGGTGTTGCCGTTGACCACGGTTATGGCCGAATGCGTGTAGCCGGCCCCGCCACCAGGCAACGCGATCGTGCATGCGCCGCCGGTCCAGTCCAGCTGGAGGCGCACCGTCTCGCCGGGCGCCATCACCGGGAACGACGATTGCATCGCGATCTTGGACGCCAGCGGGTAGCCGTTGGCGTCGAGCTTCGTCGGCGAGTAATAGGGATCGTACGTCTGGTACCCGTTCTCGTCGCCCCAGCCCTGCCAATATCCGCCCGCGAGCAGGTTCGTATAGGTCGGCCGCGGAACGCCATATGCCCCCGGCGCGGCGAGGTTGGAACCGAACAAGCCGAGCGTCGGGTAATAGGATGACGCCACAGCGGCGACCGCACTGTTGGCCTGAAACTCGAACCTGATGTGGAAATCCGACCCCTGCTTATTGATCGGCACGGCGTTGGTCGTCTGGATCGTTGCCGCGCCAGCGACCGAGTTCGCAACGACCGTGGTCGCAGCGTAAGCGACCAGGACGTTACCGGCCAGATCCTCGATCTGGGCCAAGAGGACATCGTTGGCCGGAATGTAATAGGCCACGTCCGCGGAAACGCACCGCGTGGCCGAGTGGAACTGCACATTGCTGACCTTCAGCGGATTATTCGCCAGACCGATCACGCCCGCTTTTGACGAGGCAATGCCAGCAGCGCTGGAGGCCGTCCCCGCAAAATTGCCGATCAGGTCGACGCTGACAGCAGCATCACCCCCGCCGTTAGGCTTGTATTTCGCCTGGTAGATCTGGGTGAGGACGGTATCGGTGCTCGATCCCGCATAAAGCGTCAGCCCGAACTTATCGGTCAATTCGAGCCGGAACTTCGAGTTGGTATTATATTTCGCATCGACCGAGATATAGTCGATGAACTTGTTCACACCCGCTACCACCCGGTTCAGGCTCAGGTGATCGGCGTTTGCCTTGTGGACCGTGTAGCCATTCGCTCCGGCCGCATCCATGCCGACGTTGAGAAAGAAGCCGTCGTTATTGTTGAAGGTCGCTTCGGCGTAATGCGAAAGGGCGCCCGTATCAGCGTTGGGTATTCCGGTGCTCGCGTTCGACGTGATCGGGGCGGGCTCGATCGGTGCGACATTGGCCAGGAGCATTGCCGGCGTCGGCTGGGGCGTTTGCTGGCCCGCGAGAGCATCGATTCGGAGTCCGAGTTTCGCTGCGGCAGCCAAGAATAGGTCACCGGTGGGCGTGTTGGGCGCGGATCCGAAGTCGATATAAGCCATGGGCAGGGTTCGCCTTCTTGTTTCTGAAAGGGAGCCGTAGCCAGCGGTTCGCGCTCATCGCTGACCACCGGGCTCCCCTATTTATTTGGTTGAAAACCTTTTTGGCTCTATCGAAGCCGCGCGATGACGGGGGCGGAACGAGGGATGGCGGGCAGCGCACAAGCAACGAACGCAAAGCCGCGCCTGGGCGCGACTGACAGATACCAAACGCTAGACGCGCTGAGAGGCGTCGCGGCTGTAATCGTTGTGCTTTATCATGCGGCCGTTTCGTTCCACCTGGGAGGATATTCCCCGCCGCTGTCGTATCTTTCGGTCGACCTGTTTTTCTGCTTGAGCGGCTTTGTTATCGCACTGAGCTATGATCCGAAGATGGCGGCCGGCATGTCGACGCGCGCGTTCATGCAGAAGCGTATTATTCGACTGGGGCCGCTGGCGTTTCTTGGTTGGACGCTTTCGGTAGCGACGATCGGCATCACCGATACCATTGGCCAACTAAGCTGGGCCGAACTGGCACAGGGAATCGTGCTCAACCTATTTTTGCTCCCCAGCTTGGTGGGGCAACTGTTCCCGCTCAACGCACCCGGTTGGTCCCTCTTTTTCGAGCTTTGGGTGGCAAATCTGGCTTACGCGGCTGCCTGGCGTTGGTTGCGAGGCAAGCTCCTGGTCATCATAATCAGCGCAGCGTTTGTCGGCCTTGTGATCTGCGGAAGGCCTCAACGGTGGCTAAACCTGGGCTACGATCATCTGTCGATCATGGCGGGATTTGCGCGCGTCATCTTTTCGTTTTTCGCGGGCGTTGCTGTGCAGCGCTTCCATGCGCGGAAACCTGCCCCGTTTGAGATCCCGTCCTTTGTAATTTGCCTGATCTTGGTGACGGCAATGTGCATCCCTGTATCGGGGCGGCTCGGGCTAATTTACCAAGTGTTCTGCGTCTCCGTCGTCTTTCCGGCGATCGTATATTTCGGGGCGAGTGCCAAGGAACGCCGCCCGAAAATCGGTAAGGCGCTTGGCGATGCATCATATGCGGCTTATACGATCCATTGGCCGATCCTGTGCTTTGTGGCTTGGCTCGTCGGCCATCGGGACCTGACTTCCTATGGGGCAGTTTTTCAAATTGGGATCACGGCGCTTATCGTTCTGCTGGCAATTTCAGCGCACCATGCGTTCGATGAACCGTTGAGGGAAAGGATCAGAGGTTGGCTAAGACATTGACTGCCTCAGCGACTTTAGTTCGCCTTATCGTCGGAATGGGATTGGGGGCAATCGCCATTCTCATGACATTTGCACCGTTCCTAATATTGGGCTTGGGGGGGACATTGGGCGTAGCTCAATAGCCCCCCCCGTCATCCTCAAAGCATGTTCGCCCATGCCGCATCAAACGAAACGTCGGCAACAGTCGTTGGGGCGGCGCCAAGGGCAAGAATTGCGCGGGCACCTGCGGGCGGGGACCCAGCAATTGAATATTTCGCCCAGTTTGTCGTTAGAGTAAGCTGCGTCGTGGCGACAGGCGAGTGCGACCCGCTTGCCAACTGGATCTGGATGCGTTCTCCGCCGACCTTGCCGCGCAGATATACCGACCCTGTTACCGCCGCGCCGCTCGCATTCGCCGACGTGGCGCACTCGACTGAGGCATAACCGCTCGAAGCGTTCGGGCTGTTGAAGCGGATCGTCGATCCGTCGAGGGTTGAGCCGTCCGGTCCTGCCACGGTATTGTGGGCGGTGACCGTCGAAGTCGAAGGTGAGAACGTGAAGCTGGTGTTCGACCAGCCCGCGGTCGGGATGCTGTTCTGTGCCGTGGGGTTGCCCGCGCCGACGTCGTCCGACACCAGCAACCCCGGCCCCGGCTTGGCCAGCGTCGCGCTCGGCGTTCCGCTCTTCTCCGTGCTCTGCGAGCCCGTACCGATGCTGTTCGTCGCGGAGGCGGTATAATAGTAGGCCGTGCCGTTCGTCAGGCTGGCGTCGGTGTACGGGAAAGTGACGTTCGAAACGAATGGCGTCGTGCCTTCGCCGCCGGCACTGGTCGACCGGTAGAGGTCGTAGCGCGACACCGCCGCACCGTTCGCGGCCGCAGGCTGGGTTAAGGAAACGGTATTCTGCGCGTTGCCCGCCGCGACCGCGATGACCGGCGCGCCCGGTGCCGAAGCGGTCACGGTCACGCTGGCCTGCGGATTGCCGGTCGACAAGCCGCCAGCACCGATTGCTGAGACGGTGTAGAAATACGCTGTTCCGACCGCTGCGTCGATATCGCTGAACGACGTTGCGTTCGGCCCGGCCGACCCCACAGTACGGGTTGCCTGCCCGCTAACGGTGCCGCGCTGGATCAGGTATCCGGCGATGCCTGCCGCGTCGGTGCTGGTGGGCGCGGTCCAGGTCAGTGTTGCGTTGCCGTTGCCGCTGCTAGCGGACAACCCGGTGACCGGGCCGGGCGCGGCGATGGTGCCGGTCGCGAACGCCGCGGCCGATGCCGAAAGACCGCTGTACGTGATCGTCTGCGCCTCGCCGGCCGCGATGGACACGAACGAGCAAAGCGCTGTTTGGGCATCGACCAGCGAGACAACGCGCGTGGAAGGGGACCCGTTGTAAAGGACAACGCCCACCGACCCGTCCGGATTGACGAATGCTACCGACATGACATCGGTACCGTTCTGCCCCGTCGAGAAGGTCGTGCTGCGGCACCGTTTGGCACCGGGTTTGCAGGCGAGCGCTAGGTGCGCCAGCATCGCGTAGCCCGACAGCCGCGTGACCGTCGCGTTGCCGTCGGTCGAGATTGCCGCGACCGGCTTGGTGTTCGTGGTGCTCGGCGTCGGCAACCCGTTGGTATCCAGAAACAGGTTCCAGAGCGTGATCGACTGCGCGCCGGCGCGGATCGATCCGATCGCAAGGTTGCCGAACATCACGGCCATATCTGCCGCATTCGTGCTGCCGCGCGACACGTTGCAATACTCTGTGAAATGCACTTCCTTACCGGCAGCCGAGTGCTTCACCTGGTCGAACGGCTCATAGCCCGTCGTGGTATCGTACCCATGCCATGCCGACCCGGCGAGCACTGGCCCAGCCGCTGCATCGGCGTACGGGACCGTCACGGTGTCGCTGCCCTGCACGACCGCCTCGTTCCAGTTCACGTCGCCGGTCAGGATGCGAACGCCGTTAAGCCCGGCCGCCGCCAGCGCGGGCGCGAGATAGCTGCCAATGAACGTCGCCAGCTGCGCCCCGGACCAGTAGCAGCCCGGGTATCCGGTCCCGACATACATCGGCTCATTCTGAACCGTGATCGCCCACACCGGGATGCCCAGCGAGCGATATGCCTGCAGGAACTTGACGAAATAGGTCGCGTAGGCGGTGTAATTGGTGGCGGTGCCCACGAAGCTCGGGGTACCGCCATAGATCGTTCCCGACGTCTTCATCTTGGCCAGCGGCGTCCATGGCGCAGCGATGAACTTCAGCTGCGGGTTGACCGCCAGAGCTTCACGCAGGACCGGGACGACATACTCAAGATCCTTCTGAATCGTGAACGTCGGCAGCGTCGTGTCGACGCCGTCCCAGTCATCCGCATAGGTGTAATAGCCCGATGCGGGACGCGGGGTGAAGTCGCTCGAGCCGATGCAGATGCGCGCCGTGCTGAAGCCGTCCGTCCCGAACGTCTGCTTGAGGATCGCCTTGCGCTGCGCCGGCGAGCAATACTGCGTCAGGACGTAGCATGACGATTCCGTCAATGCGCCGCCGAACCCATGCATGGTCTGATGCAGGTCGCCCGTGTCGACGATGATCTGCGAGGCCGGTAGCCCGGTAACCGGCGCGAATGCAGTCGGCGTGGTTGGGGCAAGATATGTCGCGATTGAGCTCGACGTGCGAAAGCCCGTTGGGGTTGCGGTGAACTTGCCCGAAGGTAGCATCCCGTTGAGCGTGTCCAGTGCGTCAACTGCGGTCGTGGTAGAGGTGAACTTGCTCAAAACCGTCATGGTCTATCACTCCAATTTTTAAGGGTCAGGCCCGGGCGAACATGCCGTCGGCGAAGAAGGGGTCAGTGAAAAATGCGCGAGGTTTAGCGTTTGCCGCCGCTTCGATGGCTGCGATCCAGTTTTGCAACTTGGTCAGCGCCGCAAGGACGGTGTCGCCGGTCGGTGTGTTGGGCCCGGTACCGAAGTCGACAAGATAGGCGGTAGTGTTCGGGTCCAAGATGAGAATCCTCTGCTGGAGATCGAGCAGCGTCGGCGAGATGGTCGAGGCGTTCGCGTAAACAGCGGTGCTGTTCGCATAGGTCGCCGCGGGGTCTGGAAGCGGCTGGGCAGATGTCGCGATCGCCATCGCCGCCACGGAAGATGTCGCCGCGATCGCGGGCAATCGAACCTCTACTGACCCAGCCGCCAATACGGGAGCGGGGATGGGCGCGGGCGCTGGAATCGTCCCCAGCAGGATCGTGATCGGCCCAGCCGACAGCGCGAAGAGACCGACCCCGGAGGTTGCGGCGATCGCGGCCGGGGCGACCAACATCGTTCCGACCCCGACAGTGGGTGGCTGGGCTTGCGAAGTCGCTGCAATGGTGCTCGGCGCAACATGCAGGAATGTCTCAAGCACGGCGGGGGCGCGCACATATGACTGCGATGAGATGCTGGGGAGACCGAGCGCTCTGGGCTTCGGTATCGGCAGCAGCGTGACATTCCAATTGAACGCGTCGACGCGCGCGATCGTGGAAAGGTATGCTGACCTGAGGTTGTTCATGCGTCCGCTCCAGGCTGGGTAACGGGCCGGACAAGCGGTATCTGGACGCTGATGCTCATCCACTGATCGGGCGAAGGATCGGTGCGAACAAGATCGATCACGGCGACGCTGTTCGTCAGGCCGCCTGTCATGCTGGAGGGGAAGTGCAGTTCGATTGTATCGTCATCGACCCGGATAATCGTTTGGTTGGCGGTCGACAGAATGCCCTCCGAAACCGGCGCGCCCACGTATGCGCGGACCTCGGTCATCAGCTCGCAGCCGAACGGGAAGGCAGGGCTTTGTGGCCCGGTCGCCTGAAGCCGGATCGCGTAGTGGAAGCCAGCCGCGATCGGCTGGACGGACTGAATAGTCGCCACGGCTGGCTCCCTATTAGAGGTTAAAGATGCCGCCTGCATTCCAGGTGATCGACACGTTTCCGCCGTTCGTAACCAGCGGAAGGCCGGTCGCGGAATCCCAGAATGCGATGAGTTCCGACGTCGCATCGGTGCCGCTGTCACGATACAGCACTAGCGCCTCGGAAGCTGCTGCGGTGCCGCTGCCGGCAGGAACCGATGCGAGCATGGTCGGGTCGGCATTGAACACGCCGCCGGAGACGGTTTTGTTGGCCAGCACGCCGGGCGCGCCGATCCGCGCCGCGGTCGGTACCGAGGACAGGAACTGGTGTGCCGGGGAAAACGTATAGGCGCCGGTATCGACCAGGGCGACTTTGACGGCACCCGCCACGAGGTTCACGCCGCCAGCGAGCAGCGCTTCCTTATATTTCGGATAGAGGATGTTCGACATGGTGTTGCCTTTCGGGCTGGAAATCTGCGCAGCGCGCGGGTCGGCGTCAGTGGATCGGTGCGTTTGGATCGACCTCCCAGCCGATCTTGCGCAGCGTCTCGCCGTTCCACTGGACGTGGTGGGGTCCCCAGCTGATCAGGTCGCCGATCTGCGGGTGCGGATTGGTGTCGGCCGGGATATCGACGGAACTGGCCGCGTGGGGCCAGTCCGTCGCCAGCCGGATCACGTCGATCGTATCGTTGTCCGGCTGGACGTGATCGACCGACGTGACCTTGCCGTGTCCGCTCACTGAGCGGGGATCGCCTGCACCACCTCATGCGGCGCACCGAACACGATGCCGTCAGCCGCCTTCTGCGCGATGCCGCCGACCAATTCGGCTGCGACGTTGACAAGCGGGTTGGCGGTCAGCGCCGATGCCAAGGCGACGATGTCGGCACCGATGTTCGGCTCGATCGAGCGGAACGCCGACTGCGCGATATCGACCGCGACGTGACCGAGGACGGTGAGATCGCCCTTGAACCCGTCGCGCTGCGCGGTTGCGACCAGCGCCTTCGTGATCGCGAAGACCTTGTCGGGGCCGCTCATCCCGGTCGTGTCGAGCTTGAGCTCGGTCGCCATCTTCGCCGCCGCAGCGCCGTACAAGTCGGCCAGATGCTGCTGTACCGAATGGGTGAGGGTGGTGGTGTCCTGGCTCGCGCCGGGGATCAGGATCCCGGCAACGAAGCCGAGGATATGCTTGAGGGTGCTTCCGATGGACATAAAATTCTCCTTTATGAATTGGGGTCCGGGGCCGCCTGCGCGGTTTGGCCGGGTTGCAGGACCGCGACAGGCGGTGTGGGGGGGAGGACGCTGGCGTTCAGGTCGAGCGCCTTGCCGACGTTGTCCGCGTTCTTGGCGGCGCCGCTGCTGCTGCCGAGGTAGAAGCCCCAGGCGCCCGAGAATGCCGCGATAATCGCACCGGACATTTCGGCAGTGGGATTGGCGATGTAGGCACCCGAGAACAGACAGATGATCGACATGGCGATTACGAAGCGGGGGTCGCGGAACGTCATGCGTCAAACTTCCGGAGACCGGCCGATGCGATCAGCGATTGCAGCTTGCTGGCGTAGAGCGGGTCAGTTGCGTAGCGCGCGGCCATGCGCTCGATGAACGTCACGACGTTCGGCAGCGCGGCCATTGCCGGCGCGTAGACCTTGGCCGTAGAGATCAGCTCGGCGTGGGCCTCGAACGCGGCAGCGATCGACGGGAACACGCGGAACGGCTGCTGCACCTTCACGAACGCACGCCGCAGCGCGCTCCATTCGGTCGTCCACAGCAGTTGCTGCGGATCGTTCATGCCCTTGCGCGGCTTCATCCCGAACGGGTTGTTGCCCGGGGCGTGCGCGCCCCAGCCGCTCTCGATCACATATTGCGCGAGGCTGACCGACGCGGGGATGCCGGTTCGCGTCTGCGCGGCGCGCGCGCCTGCGATCGCTTCCGGTGACGGTTGCGGCATAACGTTCTCCTAGGGATGGCTTCAGGTGACGGGGGCTACCGAGGTGATCTTCGCAGCACTGACGACGCCCTTTTCGAGTGCCTCGTTCTTTGCCTGCTCGAGCTCCATGTTTTCGATGTCGATCAGGATCATCGCTAGTCCGTCAGGTGGGTCCGGCAGCCGCTTGAGCAGCATGATCAGCGCCCGGAAGCGCATCTTGGCATTAGCTAGCTCGTGACGAGCTATGCGCTGCGCTGCTTCATAATCAGCCTGAAGGCGCTCGATCTTGCGTTCGTAAAACGACCGAGTCTCTTCGACCCTCGTTTCAAGGCGTTCGACACGCGCGATCAAATCGTCGCGCAGCTTGGTTTCGGCATTGCGCTCAATCTCCCGCATTTTTGGCCGATTTTTGATCCAAGAGGCTAGTACGCCTCCGCCAAGCACGATTTGAAATAGCCCGAAAATTGCAGCCCAACCGACCGGCAGCCCGAAGAGCGTTGGCATGGCGCTACCTGTCATGGCGTTGATACGACCAAGACATCGCTCCCATGGCGATAGCCAGCACCAGTGCGGAGGCATGGCTTGCTTCTGCGGATAGGCGGTACAGGAAGGAGAGGCGGTTCAGGCCGAGGAGAAAGGTGACGCCCCAAATTGCGTCAAGGCTCCGCGCCTGCCGCAGCAGGATCCGCAGGATCGCCGGTAGAAGACAGGCAAGGCAAAATAACCAGGCTGGCACGCTTGCCTGGCGAAGGTACTCATCGATCATCATCGATCTCCGCTTATTTTGGCGCCATGCCGAGGAAGGCGGTCTCGATCGCGCGGGCGCAGTGGCCGGGCTTCGATCCGAGCAGCATGAACAGGTGGTCGATCGCCCACGCGCAGGGTTTGCCCCACCACGAGCCGGCCATCGCCGCGCGGCCAACGCGCGAACTGATCGTTTCATCAGCCGATGGGCAGATCCCGCCGACGAGCAGATAATACGGCCCGGCCAGCACGACATAGGCGACCTGGTCGATCGCGATCAGAAGCTGGATGATCCATTTGCTGATGCGCTGACCTATGCCGTCGGGCGGGGTCATTGCGCGGCAGGCGCGACGAGTGAGGCCCAATCGACCGTCGCCGCGCGCACCAGAGCGGCAACGTTCGCCGCAGCCGCGAGCTCGACCATCGCCCCGCGGCGTCGGCCCTCGATCTTCGCGGCGAGCCCCCGCCATGCGGCCGCAGTCGCCAGCACGAGCGTGACGATGTCGGCGATCGCCATGCCGGTGTATTCCGCCTCGGCCGCGAGGAAGGGGAAGTCGGAAAGGTTCGCCTGCGGGGTCCAGGCTTTGGCCTCTTCCTCTTTCGACAGATACGTTGCCTGCTGACCGGCGACGTCGGTGATGAAGCGCAGCCGGAACTGCCCGGCATCGTTGTTGACCATGCCGATCAGACCCTCCCGGATGGGCTCCAGATTGAGGTCTGCACCGGACAGCGCTTCGAACGGAACTTGCAGCACCGCGGCACCGGACGGAACCGCCTGGTTGGCCGCGGCGCCGGTCGAGCCCGATCCGCGCAGCCGGACTTCACCCGTCGTGGTGTCATAGACGACGTAGTATTCGGTCATCGCTTGAACTCCTGAACAAATATGCTCGCATTACTGATGTGAAGCTCCGAAGAGCCACCGGTCTTTCGACTAAAAATAATCTGGTAGTAGTGGCTTCCAGCAGCGGGAATTTCAGTTGTGACGAACATATTTTGGTAGCCAGATACAGTTGTCGTCAGAACATTGAACGCGCGTGTTATGGCGGCTCCATCGCGATATATCTGGTACGAGAATGACGCCCCTGTGCCGGTCGTTATGACGGCATCGAAACTCACATCTATTTTCACCAGATTACCTTGGGTCGTCAGCGATACTGACCCACTGTCAACGGGACCCCCATCAGCCGCGACGACTGCGGTCCCGCCACTTATATTGGCCCATTGCGTGATCGCGTTCGGGCTGATCTTGACCGTGTTAATAGTGCCATTGACCAGCAGATTTCCGTCGACGATCATGTTGGCGCCGACATAAAACTGTCCAACCGATCCATCCGATTTCGAAAGCTGGATCTGTGTGCTGCCGTCCGGTGTGGTCCCGGTGACCGAGAAATATACGGCAGTGCGACCGTCTACACCGGCGATTGTGCCGGCCTGCTGCGTAATTGTCGCCGATATCCCATTATACTGGCTCTGAAGCGTCGAGACGCTCTGGGTGATGGCGCCAACTTTGCTATCGGCGATCGCAGCCGCAGAGGTATTCGCACGGGCGAGCAGGTTGCTCGCATCGGTGCCGTTGACCTGGGCCTCAAGCGCTGCGGTGCGCGACGTGGCGGCATACTGGTTGGGCAGATTGACGAGCGCATCTTCGTTCGATTGAACGCGCGCCATCAGGGACGGCTTACTTCCGTCGGCCGGACCGACGGTTGCCTGCAAGCTGCTGACCTGCCCGGCATATCCTTGCTGGGCAGTGGAGAGGCTTGTTATGCGCTGATCGTAGTTGGTCAGCGTCAGGTTGGTGCTCTGGAAACGCGTATCGACGCTGGTCGACAGATCGGAAACCGACTTTTGCGCGGTCGAAGCAGTTGTCGCGACCTGATCGATCCGGGCGTTGGTGGTCGTGTTGGCGTTCTGATAACCCGAGGTGACGCTCGCGATGCTCTGCCCGATCGCGGCATCACGGTCGATCGCGGCCTGGTCGACCCGGTGCACCTCGGCATAGACGTCGGTGTCGTTGTAGCCACCCGATGCCGCAACGCTATCAATCCGCTGGCCCAACGCCACATCGGCATTTTGGCGGACCGTTTGTTCCGACGTGATCAGCGTGTTGATGGCGGCGATGGATTGCGTGGTCGTGACATCGACGCATCGGAAATACGCGATCTCGATCTTTCCGCCGACGCCGATAGCGCCCCTTAGATGCGGGTTCAGCCAGACGTAAGGGACGCTCGTGCCATCGATCACATAGTCGACCGTTACCCAGCCTGCACTGACCGGAAGCGGGGTGAAGCTGCCGGTGTATGTGCCACCTTCCGCACCGGTCTGGTTGTTGGACCACTCGAAATCAGGCGAATAGGAGCCGTCGGCGCCAACGGCGCGGAGCAGGGCCTGATATCGATAGGTTCTCCCTGCGAACCGCAGTGGGCTGCGAAGGGCAACCGAATAGTTCCCCCCGCTCGAGTTGTTGAGATAGTGATAGCTGCCCAACCCATCGGGGACGAAGAGCCGGTCCGGCAGCTGCGCGTTTTGCGGCTGCCAGGCATTTTCCGCGTAGAACAAGCCGCGCGCGGTAAAGTCGGTCGGGCTTCCGGTGCTGATCGCCAGCGCGGTCGTAGCGCTGGCCTGTTGCGCACCAGCTTGCGTAAGCTCGATCGCAATGGTGTCGATTTTGGTGTTGGCGGCCAATATCCCATCGTCAGCAGATTGCTTGGCGGCAGCAATGTTCGTGCCCGCATCGGCGACGGCCGCATTGATCGTCGGAATGAAATGGCCGCTGATGAGGTCGAGCTGTGCTCGAGCGGTAGCGATCGCGTCCTGTAGCGCCGCCTTCGTTTCGGCAAGCGCCGCCGCTGCAGCCGCAGCATTGTCGGCCACGGCATTTTCAACGCCCGGCACGCCGGCCGCCTGCTTCAGATCATGCAGAGACACAAGCTCCGGCGTGCCATCTGCGCCGAACGATGCGAACTGACTGTTGATGGAAAGTGCCATCGGGTCAGTTCCCCTTCGCCGTCCAATCCACGCCGTCCAGAGCGGTCACGCCGCCGGTCTGGGAGGTCTGGACAACGAAGGTGAATCCGCCGGGGAACCGGGTCTGCAACTGCGGCCACGTATCGAGGGCGGATGTGCCCGAGACGTTGATGCCGGTCAGCTGGACGTTCTTGCACGCATTCGGGAACGGCGCCGGGAACGTGCAGGTATAGACCCCTGGCGACAGCGGTCCGCTGAGCGAGCCATACTGCTCGAGCCCCCGCCCTTGCGCGAGCGCGAGCGGCGTGACGGCACTGGCATCGTCTGTGCCCGCGGCGACCTGCGCCGCCGTGGCTTTGGGCACGGTGACGGTGCGCGAGGCCTCACCGGTCCCGCCACCCGTCGCGAGGCCTGCGGCGGTGAGGGTCCAGGACGTAAGCATGCGAGCGCTGAGCGCCGCCGTCATCGTGCCGGCGAAATTCGCATCGTCACCAATCGCGTCGGCCAGTTCCTTCAGCGTGTTGAGGGCGGTCGGCGCGCCGTTCACGATCGCGTTGATCTGCGCCGCGACCAGGGCAGCCCCGCTATGGGGGGAGAGCGCCTTGCCTGTCAGCACCCCTGCGATCGCCTCGGCATCGCTCGCAAAGCTGATCCCGCCCGAAGCGATCAGTGAACGGACGGCCGCCAGCACCTGGGCACGATCCGACTTTGACGGGGAAATCCCAGCCGCGACGACGATCGCCACGAGTTCCTCCTGGATCATGTTGAACCAGTCCGGCGTGATGATGGTGGGCGGAGTCGGAATCGCTGGATCGCCACCGGTAAAGTAGCCCGGCGTGCCGACAAGCGCCGACGGTGCTGGCAGTGACGGCGCTGCCGTCGGCCCATCAATTCGCTGCATGGCTATTCCTCAGATGAGAAGGACGGTCGTCTCGGCCGGCTTGATCGCGTCGAGCTCAGCCTTGAGCGTGGCCGCTGGAAGGCCGCCGGTGTTGGTCACGATGTGGACGCCCCAGGCATCGGCCCAGATAGCGCCGTAGACGGCGTCACCGACATTGACGTGCCCGGACCGCATCGGTCCGTAGTTGCGGATCGTGACCGTGAACCCCAGGGTCGCGGCGAAATCAACGAAGCGTTGTCGAGATTGGCCGCCCGCGCCGATCAGCTTCGCGATCACCTGCGCCCGGCGCTGGTCAGGCGTTGCACCAGGGCCAATAACCGGATCCGGCAGCCCGAGTGTTGCTTCCCACTCGCCGAGCAGCGCGTCAGTGGTCGCGGGGAAGGCATCCTGCAGAAGTTGGACCGCTGCGGCATCGCTGCGCCACAGGGACTTGGAAAGCGCACCGATCATGGTGCTTTGCACCGAAGTCGGATCGTCCGCCCATACTGCCCCGCGCGGCATCAATGCCCGCGCCGCGCCCGCATAGTCGTCGGCAGAGAAGCGGGCGGTCACAGCCACGTGATCGAACCGCGCTGCGGGATATGGCCTTGCGTCGAGATGATGTTTCCGGCCGGCCCGAGGGATACGCTTCCCGCGCTTGCGGTGATCGCCGTGATGACGAACCCAGCCGAACCGTTGACTGCGGCGATGGCGCTCTCGATCGCCGACACGTCGGTCGTCCCCCCCGGCTCGCCGTTCAGAAGCAGTGCGTTGTCGATCGCGGCCGTGATCGCCGCTTTGACCGATGGGGAGGCGCTTGGAATGCCCGCGATCGCAAACCCGAGGACGTTCGGCTGCAATGCGACCGCATAGACGACCGGCGTGACGGGCTGGACGGCGAAGATCGCGTTCGCAAGCGCGAGCTGATCCCCGGTCGCCGCGGTGTCACGTGCTTCGCCGGCTGCAACGCCGTTGGTCCCTTGCGGGAACCCGCCATGCGCGGCCTGGGCGACGTCCATCATGAAATAGAGCACGACGGTCGACGGGCCCATGCCGTTGGGAACTGGCCAGCACCGCGTGACGCCTGGGACCGCAAGCGCCCAGCGCCGGTAGTCGTTCTTCGATCCACCTTGGGGCGGGTTGGCGAAGGCGAGCAGCATACGACTGCGGAGCGAATCGTCTTTCTCGACGTCCGCGCCGCCGGTGATGGGGCCGATAGCTTGCCCAACGGCACCAACGCCGGAAATGCCTGAGGACAGCGTGAACGCCGTGCCAGCATCGCAATTCCCTGCCACGCCCGCGGTGATCGCGGCGACCGGGACAGCGACCCCGTTGCCCAGGCTGACATCGGCGGATGTCGCATAGGCAAAGCCGTCATTGCGCAGGACGGACGTTCCGGCGGGAATGACGGTCCCCGCGTTACCAGTGAAGGCTAGCGATCCGATCGCAACCGTCGCGGGCTTGCGCGTGACGCTCTTGAAAGCGGCCCATCCCTCGAGCGTCTCATTGGTCGCCGTGAACGGCGTTGCCTGCAGCGCGATATAGTCGAGGTACCCGTAGTGGCCGTTGGTCGCCGCAGCCACCACCGCGGCGATGATCGCCAGATTGGAATATCGCAGCAGGGCATCTGCGCTCGGCAGCGCCGATTGAATATCGGCCTGCGTTTGCTGGCGAAGTTCGTCGAGAGTTTCGCGGGCGAAGGTCAATTCAGAGATCCTTCCAAGCGTATTCGAAGGCGACCGTGACGGCGTCACCGCTCGGGCGAGTTACGGCGATCGCGCAGGCCAGGCGCGTGCCCTGCCATTCCGCAGAAATATCGACGGAAGCGGCCACCTGGTCGGCGATCAGCCAGGCGAGCGCATCCCGCAGATATGCCTTGGCCAATTGCAGGGTCCCGGTGGTCCGCTTGGCACGTTGCAGCAGCCAGACCTTCGATCCCATGGACGGGTCACCCCACCATCCGCGCGGATCGTTCGATCCGTCTGGAATGGCATCGTCCGGTCCGGCCGCAGCGTCGGTGAATACGCTGATCAGCACTGCCGTCTCGATATCGCGACCCGAGACCAATCCGGCGCCAGGTTGGGCGCCTACTCGTGCTGTCGGCACTGCGAACCCGTCGGGCCCGATGACTGGCTTGCCGAGCGCGTCCACCGCGAACGCGAAGCCCGCCGCCGGCACTGCCCAATCGCCTCGGCTATTCGCCGTGTCCCAAATCGTCGTGATATCGGCCATGGGTCAGACCTTCCGATCGGGTGGGCCGGTGCCCCAGCTTGTCGAGCCGGCAATGGGCGGATGGTCGTGCAGATTGTACGCGTCGTGGAGGGCGTTGAGACTGACCCGCTGGCCGTCTGCGCGACTGACAATGTCGCCGGTCGTTTCCACGTCGCACTCGCAACGAACCTTGGCGGCGTCCGTCACCTTCACCGTGCTGCCGGCTGCATGGATCTCGATGCCATCGGCCGTCAGCTTGATGATGCGGCCCCGGCTATCGTAGATCGCTACGTCTCCCTTCGCGAGATCGCGCGGGCGCGAGGCACGGTGCGATGTCGCGATCGCGATGCTGTTGCCGCGATCGCCGTTGCGACGGATCACAATCACTTCGGTGCCGTCTGGCGGCACCGAGGTAAAGCCGAACTCGGTGACCCGCTGCACGCCATCGGTCACGCGGGGGGCAGATCCATTCCCCGCGGCGCCTTCCGTCAGCTGAACCGTTTGCACGTCCTGGCTATCGTCCACCAGCGAAGCGCGGCCAATCCCGATGAAGTTCAGGATCCGGTCCATCATGGTAGGGAAGGGCTCGTGATGTCAGCCGTGTTGGACGGAAGCAGGTTGATCGGCTCGATTGCGAAGGCATCCTTCGGCATCAGCGTGAGGTCGGCGTGCGTGCCGTCGCCACCGCGCCGGAATGTGACTTCCGAGAGCAACAATGGGCCGCTGACATGCTGGTCGGGTAGATCGACCGGAACGAGCGTATTCGGCAACCACAACCGGTTGGCGCTATCCCGCCAGCTGTCGATTGTCACTCGCGCCACCGTTGAACGGCCGGCCCGGCGCGCGACCTCCCACTTAGCCCGGCGGATCGTGAACTCTTCAGCTGGCTCGGCAACCTCGGCAAGCACGATGTCGAGTTGGCGGTGCCGCGGGACATTCGGATCCGTTTCGGTGTGGAAGAAATCACTGCCAGCCAGGTCCCCCAGCGACGATGTTCCAAGCCGAGCGCATACGACGTCGGAATAGCGCTCGTGCATCGAATAGACCCACGCCCAGCGCTCGACATTGCCATCGGGGCCGTATTGAACGCCGCTGGCGGCTTGGGCCGCCCCTACGTTGGCCAGGAGCAACCGTCCGGCCGAATCCTCATAAGCAAGCAGCCCGGCGTTTTGGGCCAGCCGCTGGATGATCGCCGCCGGTGTCTCGGTATAGTTCAGTGCCCACTGCGGTACCTGCGGCCCGGCGCTGGCGCCGTTGGCGAGGATCACTTCGATGCCATACGCCGAGGCGAGCTTCTTGGAGATGCTCAACGCGTCGCCGTTCAGCAGCTGGTTGGTCGGCCATTCCGCAGAGCAGTCGACGAGATCCTGGCACTTCCCCCGACCGGTCAGGGTCAGCGCTCGACTGTTGCCGTCACCGCCGGGCATTTCCTCATCGATAAAACCACTGATGACCAGGTCGTCGCCGAGATAGACTTCGCACGGGTCACCCGCTGTGGCGATCACGGCCCCCTTGGTCAGCGGATCGCGCCATGTCATGCCGATCTCGAAACTTCCGGGGAACCCATCGCATTTCAACGTCACCGCGATATCGGTCCAGCCGCTGATCTGGCGCCCGCGCGCGCTCAAGCGCAGTTCTTCGGTCACGAAGCCAGCGCCTGTAGCGTGGTCGGCATGAAGAGCGGACTGATGCAGGCCGCGCCCGCTTCGCCAATAACTTCATCGGCCCGGCTCGCATCGCGATACAGGCGCTGCGCGATCGTTACCGCCGGAAGCGGACGGGCGAAGGTGAACGTCCGCACATGCGCCAAGGTCGCGCCGCGGGCGCGCATGTCGGCGACAAAGGACGCGCGCAGGCCACGAAGCGCCGAGAATAGCACATCCTGCCCAGCGTTGCCTGCCCGGGTGATCGCCTGGTCAAGCACACCGGTGACACGGACGAGTTGCGCGAACGCATCCTCGTAGCTCGACGGCTGATATGCCGCCGCCGCGCGCACCATCTCGAGCGCAAGGAGGCGCTGGTAAAGACCGGTCACTGCAACGCCGACAGGTGATGCCGCATCCTGCCCCGCAGGATAGAACGCGAGCAGCTGCGCGATCAAGCGGAGCGCGTCCGCAGGATCGGCGCAGGCTGCGGCAAGCGAGGCAACGAGGGCCGCTGCCGCAACGGCATAGTCGGTCTCGTCGGTATCTACGGTCAAGCCGACCACGATGGTGCTGACGTTATTGACCGCTGCGGCGATCGCCGCGCGCTGTGCTGCCGCAAGCGATACAAGCTGGGGCAGGGTGTCGCTCGATCCCGAGTTGAGCGCGGCAAGGTAGCCGCTGGTGGCGCCCCGGCTGTACCGGCCGAGGTTGCCCGGAAGCGACGCGGTGAGGCGTGACAGGGCCGTGGCATCATTGCCCGCTGCCGTGATCTGGCCTGTCCACAGACCAGAGACTGTCGGGAGGCTTCCACTCGCGCTGCCGGCAGCGCCGTTGCCGGCCAGGGCGAGAACGCGGACCGCATCAGCGGCAACCGTCAGACCGGTTACGACCTCAGCCGATAGCCCGAGCGAGGACAGGAAGAGGCTGGGAAAGCTCTGCGCGCCGGCTTCGACAAAACTGAACTCGACCGAGCTGTATGTCGCACCGTCCAAAGCCTCGCCGAGACTGATCGATTCGCAGGCAACTTTGAGCAGCCCGAGCGTCGGGTGCGTGAGCATGCCCGGTCCCGCCGCCTCAGCCGTCGCGAGCAGGGCCAGCCGCTGAAGCTCGATCGGGCCGCCGAGATAGACGGGGTCATTCTCGACGATGAAGCCGCGGAACCGGATGCGCCTAGCATCCCGGCCCATATCCTCCGCCCACGGCTCGTCCCGACCGGGATACTGGTGCAGCGCGATCCGGCGACCGGTTTGGGTCGACATATCCAGAACGGCAAAGGGCACGCCGCGGAAAGATGCCGGTAGAAGGTTATTGGCGAAGATAGTCATCGCGATCCCCTTCTGAGTTAACCGACGAATGCGTGGCTGATAGCTGGCCGCTTCCCGCGGCCTGCCGTCGCCTTGGCTTTCATGCCCGACGGCCATTGGCCCTTCATTTCCACCTCCACCTTCACAGGTATCTCGCTGCTGGCGGGATGGTCGTATTTCGTCAGGTCATTGCGGTGGATGATAGACTTCAGCTTGCTGCCGTAGTGCCGGTCGGTTGCGTAGACGCCGGTAAGGGCATCGGCATAGCCGTCGACGCTGGGAAGCGCGCGTCGCGCGCCGGCGTACCGCTTGCCCTGCAATAGCTGCGCGTGGGCGGAAAATGCTTCTTCAAGCGACCCGAATTTTCGGAACTTCGCCATGGTCGAATAGCTTCTGCCCCAGCGATCCTGTTCCTGTGTTCGCGCCATGACGAATGGCTCGCCAGAACGGGCTTTGATTCCGAACGGGTTGTTGCTGCCTCGTGGCATATGCCGGCCGTAACCGCTTTCGACGCCGTACTGACCGAGCGTAATTGAGCTCGGGACGCCGAACCGCTGCTGCGTTGCTTGGGCGGCGTGTACTGCCGCCGAAGTGAGACCAGCCGCGGCGCGCTCGATGAACCGCCCACCTCGCTCAATTGCTGCGGCAGCCGGCGCGAACGTGTTCTTCACCACCCCGCCGAACGTCGTGGCCCCGCTCAGGATCTGCCGACCGCCGGACAACACCGCATCGTAACCGGGTTCGGCTAGATCGGCTGCCCCACTGCCTGCGATTGCCATGGCTCGATCTGCAAGCTGCCCGACCATGGAACCTTTGCGCTGGATGCGCTGGCCACGGGCGATATCGCCCGGCGTCGCGATGTATGCCGTGTTGCCGGCATCGGTCATATCTGCCGACAGGGCTTTGGCGCCTTGCGACAGAACCGGAATCAACGCTTCGGGCATGCCAAGTGCGCGCGTCGCGGTGCGGCGTCCCGAACTATTCTGAGCTGCCACCGCGTCGGCAATCGCTGGGAGCATCTTGCCGACGTCGACCGTTCCACCATCGTTGAGCTGCAGCTTGACGCCGAGCTTGCCGAGAACTGCCAAGGCATCGCGGTTGCGGCCGTAGCGCGCATCGTTCAGCGTCTGGGAGAGGCCGCCAAGGCCGCCGGTCGCAGTGCCCTTGTCAACGCCCATGCGCTCGGACGCCGCGGCAAACTCCTGCATGTCCTTGGTCGCAACGCCGATGATGTCCGCGGTCCGGCCAATGCTTGCGGCACCCTTGGCCCAGCCGTCGGCGAGCTTGAACGCGGCGTATCCTGCTGCCGCCAGAACACCCACCGTGGCACCCGCGACGACGCCGACGCCAACCAGCGACCCTTCCAGCGCACCGCCAGCAGCTGCTGCCTCGCCCAGCCCCGTACCGGTAGCGGACGCCGCGTCGCGCAGCGCGCCCAGCCGCGTCGTGAAGCCGGACGTCACCGATCGGCCGCCGAACACGCGCGCGCTCGCCTGCTCCACCGAACCGAGGGTGCGCAGCATCCCGCGCGAACTGCGCGCAATGCTTTCCTGCGCCTGCCGCGCCTGGCTCCGGTTGACGGACGACACGTGCTTCGGGATCGCCCCGATGCGCTTTTCAGCGCTCGATACACCCTTTGCCGTCTTGTCGTCGGCGGTGATCGCCACAGCGAACTTGGCTTGGCTCATCGTTCGCCCTCGCTATGCTCAAGCATGTCGGCCCATTCGAGCCATTTCACGAGGGTCGACCATGGCCTGGTCGCGATCTCATCCGGCATTTTGCCGTAGCGCTGGGCGAGCGCGTCAAGCGCACCCTGCCAGCCGACCGGTCTCAGGACAAAAAAGCGCCGATTCTCCGGGCTGCACGATAGAAGTCTCGGGCAGGGATCTTGCCGGCGACGGCCGGGGGAATGCCGGCGACGACCGAAATCGCCTTCTTGTCCGCCTCGACCCCTGAGAGCTTGTCCCAAAGCTCGATCTCGTCCGCGGTGGGCTCGCGGATTGTGATCTGCGAATAGGGACCGCCGGGGCCGTCGATCGGCTTCTTGAAGACGATGACGAGTTCTTCGTCGAGGTTCTCGACCTGATCAGCTTTCACGGACATCGGCGCTCTCCCACTGGACCGAGACCGTTGCATCGTCGGCATCCGCTTCGAGCGGCTCGCCGACGCGCCACATATTGCGGCCGACGATCGTCTTGCCGTTGGCAAGCACGGCCACGACCGTGATGTTCACGGCGTTGCCCAGGTCCTGGATCGAGATCGCCCCGGTATCGCGGAGCTTGCCCTTGATCATGCCGGCCTCCGGCGACGATTTGAATCCGTGGATCCCGTCCATACCCTTCAGGGTCTCGTTCGTGGTCTGGGTCGGCCGGTAGGCGAACTCGCCTACAAGCGAGACGCTTTTGCCATCGAGCGTGAGGTAGCACGTCCCGGCGAGCAGGTTCGGTGTGGTCACCATCTTGCGGTCCCCTTACGAGAGCTTGAACTGGAGTTGCATGGCGACGGTGCGCAGCTGACCGATCAGCGTGATCGGGGCGAGGGTGTCGACCCGGCCCGCGTTCTGCGCATTCTTCGTGACGCTCAGTCCTGCGGCGAACGCATTCGAGTTCTGCACCAGCCCGGCATCTTCGAGCGATCGGTACAGGGCGACCATCTCCGCCGCGATCGTCGAAGGCGTCACCACGTTCGAGCCAGCCGGGTAGCGAACTCCATCCGTCCCGAGCTTGACGCGCGCGAACTTCGACGAGAATAGGCCGGCGAACGATCGCAGCACCGCCATGAGGCTGAACATCGTCTCCGCCTCGAGGTAGGCATTGTCGGCCTGACCCTGCGCGTTCGCCTGATAGGTCGTGATCAGGTTCTCGATCTGGACCGCGCCAGCTGGGTCGGTCCGGAAGGTCGAGATGCCGTCATACAGCAGCGTGTTGCGCTGGCTCGGCAGGAAGCGGGACTGCACCGGGGGGGCAAGCACGCCGGCGACGGTCAGCGTCTGCAACGGCGTAGCCGGATCGGTACGCACGCTGGGAGCGACAGCGCCCGCCACGGCCGCCGCCCACACGTAGTTGGGCGTCGGGCTGTCGTTGAACCCCATGCAGCTGAGGTGCTGGTCGTTGAGGCCGGTCCCAAAGGTGGCAAGAGCACCTTGCGTCCCGCGCTTCGCGATGAAGCAATGGCCGAAGATCTCGGTTTGCCACGACCAGCGCCCAGTTGCATCGGACAGCAGACCCGAAACCGCAGCGATCGATGCGGCATCGGTGAACGGGCTGACAATGAAGTCGAATGGCAATGTGCCGAGGGCTGCCAGCGCCGTCGTCAGCGTCGGGTTGGTCGCGCCGCCGCCCATGGGCGCTACGGTCACGCCCGTTCCCGCCGGTAGCACCTGCCCGCCTGCCGTCCCCAGGAAGTTGATGCGCAGATCGATGTCGTTGCCGACCGCACCCTTATTCTTGGCGGTCAGATTGACCTTCGCCGCTACAGCCCCGTCAACCACCGCGGTGACGGGAAGATCGACCGCCGCGCCGATCGCGCCGATCGCTGCGGTCGCCAGCTGCGCGGCGGACATGCCTGCGGTGACGGCGACCGCGACGACCTGTCCCGCAATATACAGGTTCAGAACGCCGGCAGCGGTCGACGGCCCGGAAAAGGTGAACGATCCCGTTGCCGCAATCGCAGCAGGGTCGTCAGAGACCGGCAGGTACCAGACTTCGCCGAAGGCGTCGTTCGCACGGTATGCGGCAACCATGGCCGCCAGCACCGAACCGGCGCCGCCGGCAACACGCGCTTCGCTCGCGCTGGTGCTCAGAACGGGGACGTTCGGCGCGAGCGTCGCGGCTCCGGTGATCTGCCCGATGATAAGCGCCCGCTGCGTTCCGGATGCGGTGTTCGCTTGGCTTGCGTCGAGCTCGGCATAGAAGCCGGGCAGCCGAAGCCCCGAAGGGATCTGCTTGAAGGAAATGGTCATCAGTTCGAGCCCTCGTCACTGGAGGTGGATGCGCTCCCGCGCGCCGACGTACGCGCTGCCGCACGCTCAGGCGAAGCGACAAGATCACCGTCGGTCATGAGGCGCGCCCAATAGGGGTCGTTGGGGTCGATCTCGGTCCCCGCCTCGATGGCGCGACCAGATGTCGGATCGCGAACAAGCGCGTCCGGGGAGGGATCTACGAGCATGCTCGGCTCCTATTGCGAAAGGGGGACGGTAAGGCCGGCGCCGGGGTGCGCCGTGTCATCGAACTCGATCTCGGTCAGATCGGAGACGGGCAGGGGGGCGAAGTCGTTCGCGTCCTGGATGAACTCCATGTCGATATCGATCTGCGCGCCCGCGAGGTGCGTCGCCGATTCAGAGCTTGATGCCAGTTCGGTGCGAATGGACGGAAACTCTTGGAGCAGGCCGGTCAGCGGATAGCTGTTGATAACCCCGCACTCGCACTGGCGGACAAGCCGCCAAATGGCGATCTCCGCGGCGGTAGCGCCGGCGTTTTCGAACTGCACCGGCTCCGAGACTTCCGCAAGGATACGGATCGTCGCGGTCACGCGGAACATGATCCCGCCCTTCCCAAGCGACTGCTTCGTCTCGCTCAGCAAACGGACCTTCAAGAGCGGATATTGATCCGACTGTGTGGGCCAATCGCCAGGAGAGAAAACTCGGTCTCGCGCGTCGGTAGGTGCAACGACCTCGTCGCCTTTCAGCGCGGCGACGGTCAGGCAGAGAAGATCCTGCGATGTGGTCACTGGAGGGGCCCCTGCAGCATCAGCAGCGCATGTCCGTGGCCATCTGTCTTTACGTCAATGACGATATAGGATCCGTTGACGCTCGGGATTGCCACGACATCGTTCTGCTTCGGGTAATAGGCGAACAGCGAGAGCCGCACGCCGAGAACAGGCCGTTTCGACGATTCCGCAATGCCATCGAGCATTTTGACGTCGTCATATTCCTCATCGAATACCGCATCGCGGAGCGGGAATGAGTAACCCGTCTCGAAGTTGGTATAGGTCGGCCATGACGAGGGGTCGTCTCCCGACCCCTCGCCGAATACGGCCATAACTGGCCCGAGCAATTCGGAATCCCAGCTGATCGCCATGGATCAGGCCGACGTCTTGACCTGAACGCCATCTTCCACGTTGACGGCCGGACCGTCCGCACGAACGACGATCGAGCCATCGGTATCGAGAATGAAACCAAGCTCAAGCATGCGCTTGGCGTCCCCATCGTCCAGCTCGACGGTCTTGCCCGGCGCCTTGCCATCGACAGTGCGGCCAGGCGCTACAGTATACGTGCCCTTGCTGGCAGTGACGGCATCGTCGGTCTTGGCGGTGATCGTGGTGCTGCCGGGGGTGGCAGGGGTACGGCTGACTGCCGGCTTGACGGCAGCGGTGTTGGTTTCGTCGGCCATGTGAGGCTCCTGAGATTATGAGAAAGAAAGCACGGGCGCGAACGCCCGCGCTGAGGTCAGAACGTCGGCGCGATCGGGTCGCATACGACGGCTGCAAGGCAGGCGTTCACGCGGCTCGGGATTACGAGCGGAGCCGACTGCATCATGAGAAGCTGCTGTGCCGGATCCTCCTGGATCCATGTTTTCGGCGCGTAGGCCATCGCCTTGTACGCAAATCGAGGATCGATGATCATCCCGAAGGCGCGCGTCCCCATAAGGTCCGGACCCGACATGATGATCGTACCATCGGCCAGCATGGGCTGCTCGACGCCCGCCGAATCGATATACCAGTCGTTATAAAGCCACAGGTCGTACTGGCCCCACTTCCCCTTGTAGATCGCACCCTTCTTCATCTGCGAGCCGGGGTTGAGGCTGTTCCCGTCGACTGCCAGCGTCGGGTACTGGATGGCACCTTGCACGCCCTCGGCGGTCAAGAAGAGCGCCCACGCCGAATTGGTGAAGACAATATCCGTTGCCACCGCACCAGATGCCTTGAGGATGCGCGCGCCGAACGCGTCGATCTGGGCAACGATGTTTGTATCGCGGCCCTGACCGTTGACGGTCTTGCCCCACTTGTTGTTGCCTGTGAGGCCAATCGTCAGGATCGCGGAACGACCGAAATCGATGATCGCAGTCTGGAAACCGTCGCCTGCGATCGTGACCGTTCCAGTCGTCAGCGCAGAAGCTGCCATCCATTCGAGGCGGCGGTTCACCATGTCGACCTGATCGGCCATTTCGGCTTCAAGGTTGACCATCATCCGCTCTTCGGCGGTGAAGTCGCCGCCACCGATCCGCTCGCCGATTGCGCGCCGGATCGGCTTGCGCAGATCCGGTGCGCGCTTGTCCTTGATGTAGGGCGGCTTGTACTTATTCGTCACGAACTTGCGCTGCTCGACCAGCTTTCCCTCGACAAGCGGGCTGACGAACGGCGACATGCGGCGTAGGCCGACGTCGATATCGATCGCGACTTCCTCGGTATCGTACTCGACGATGTTTCCGAAGAAGCGATCGAGCAAGAAGTTCTGGCTGATCTTGAGGTTCGGGACAACCGCGACGATCTCTGCGGTGGTATAGGTCAGATTGTCGGCCATGTGCGGGCTCCATGAGAAAAGCCCGCGCAGGCGCGGGCGTCACCCGCATCTTCGCGGGCAGATTGACGTTGCGGGTTAGGAGGGGTCTGCCGCCGAGATCGACGACTTCAGGTAAATGTTCTGCGTCTCGAGCGCTGCCTTGGCGGTTGCAAGCGACATGCTCGCGTCGAGGATTACGGCGCGTTCATTGAACTCGCCCATCGCATAGATCCCGCCGATCGCATCGCCTGCGCTGGCGTCGACGTCGTCGACGAGCAGGTTGGTTGGCACCTGGGAGCCGTCCGTTGCGGTCGATACCGCGATCGTGAATGCCCCGGTCTTGGGACCGGACGTGATCTTGCCGAGCACGGTGCCACGCCGAAAGGCGCCGCCGGTGATCGTCCGTCCGGCATGGGTGACAACCTTCAGGTCGCCGCCGATCAGCTGGTCGGGAATGAATGCGTCCTGCGAGACGCCGGGCTGGAACGGGTTGTTCGTCTGGTTGGTCGGGGTCAAAGTCATCGGGGGTCTCCGAATGAGGGGAAGGTCAGCGGCCAGCCTTCTTCACAGCTGCTGCAACGCGGTCGGCGAAGGTGGTCTTGGAAGCCCCACCGGTGCCGATGCCAGCGCCGGCGCCGGGACGCGGCTCGGGCCGATTGCCCATGCGGGTGTCGAGACGACCGCGCGGGCGCGGCGCGGCGCCGGCCGCATTCATGATGCGGCTCGCCTCGCCGCTGGAGTTACGCGTGGTGAACGCCAGCGTCGCTGCGAGGTCGGGCCGCCCGATCGCAGCGGCCGCAAGGAAGATGCGACCGGCACGCGTGTTCTCCCGGACGCGACCAGCAGCCAAGCCGCGACGGAACGCCTTCGACTCCTTATCGTCCATGCCTTCCTCGGCATCGGCTTCATCGTCGTTCGCGTCGGCTTCGGGGTCCTGCTCGTCATCCTCGCCCTTCGCTTTTTCGTCCGGCGAGCCGCCGTCTTCCTCGGCGCGACGAGCGTCTTCTTGCTGGCGGCGATCGTCCTCTTCCGCGCGACGGGCATCCTCCTCCTCACGCGTCTGGTCTTCGGCCGAGCGCTGGGCGGTCCGTGCAGCGTCGTCGTCCTTGCTCTTCTCGTCTTCGGCGCTCGCGCCACGGAAGCCGGCCATGAGGCCGGCGAACGGATTGATCGACATGGTGGGTTCTCCGGTTGGTTCAGGCAACTTCGGCGAGCAGCGCGGCAAACGCCTGCTCGGGGGACATGACGGCATCGGCCAAGCCGACATCGATTGCGCTGGGTTGCCCGTTGCTTGGCTGCCCCATGAAGGTCCCCGCCTTCATATCGCGCACCGCGTCCGCGCTCAGGCCGCGCCCGCGCGCCACCGAGTCGTGGAAGATGTCGCCCATGGCGTCGATCTCGACCTGGATGGCGGAGAGAGCATCGGCGCTGAGCGGAATTTCGGAATGGCCGTCCGTCTTGCGATCGGCGCCGGCCGAGGTGATAAAGGTGACCTTTAGGCCCGCTTTCGAGAGCGCGTCCGACATGTCGACGTGCATGCAGATGATGCCGATCGAGCCGGTGCCGCCCGTGCGGGGCACCACGATGCGATCGGCGGCCGAGGCGAGCCAGTAGGCGGCGGAATATGCGCTTTCCTGAAGGATCGCCCAGCACGGCTTGTTGCCGCGCATGGCGAGCTTCGTTTCGAACAGATCCGCGCAGCCCGCGACCTCACCGCCGCCGCTGTCGTACACCTCGGCAATAGCCTTTACCTCGGGATCGTCCTGCGCGGTGAGCCATGCCTGACGGATGCCGTCGTAACCGGTCATACCCGAGTAGGGGCGGACGCTGCCAAGCTTGTGCACCAGCGTGCCGGTGACGGGGAGAACGGCCACGCCGTTGAACACGTCATAGCCGGGATCTGAGCGCGTCGGCTTGGCCGAGGTGAAGTCGTCGTCGTCATCAAACCATGCGCCGGGTTTGATCGATCGGCCATCGGTACCAATGATGCTGGTGATGCCGAGGCGCTCGGCCAAGCCTGCCATGGCAATCTCGGCCTTGCGCGGGTGGATCGCGATCGGCGTATTGAACAGCCGGGTGGCCAGATGGGCGAACTGCATCACTGCGCCTCCGGGTCTTTGATCGTCTGGTTGGCCGGGACATCGTTGAGCCCCATGCCGGCCCAGCTTGGCGGCTGAAGGCCCGCGTCCTTGAAGCGCTTGATCGTCTGCGCGCGCGCCTGGATCATGTCGTCGCCGTCCACACCCTGCTCGGCGCAGATCTCATCGAAATCCATCAACGCCGAGTCCATGCCGAGGATCGCGCCCTTCACCTCGGCGACGGGGTCAATCCAGCCCCGGCCGGGGCCGACCCACTTCGCCCGCGCATAGGCCTCGGGGAACTCGAAGAACTCCGGCGCTCCAGAGGGGAGGGGAACGTCATCGACCTCATGCGCTTCTTCGACGAAGCACCGGAAAATGGGCTGGCAGGTGCCACTGGCGAAATCATCTCGCCGACGTGTCATCGTCTTCCAGAACTCGAGCATCGCGCCACGCGCGCTCGAATAATTTACGTCCGACCAATCGTTCGAAACCTGCTGCGCCGACATGCCCGCCGCCTGCGCTATGTTGCGAAGGAATGCCTTCTGAAACACCGGATAGCCGCTGCTCGGCCGCTTCGTGTCGAGTTGCTTCAGCGTTTCGGTCGGAAAGAGCTGCGGCAGGTTTGGGCCGACGCCGGGAATGCGCAGCCGCGTGTCGGCGTGGTAGTCCGCGCGCGCTTCCTGAAATGCGCCAATCTTATCGCCAGTATTGAACGTCTCTTCGGCGAACTCCGGGTCCATCGGGCTTTCCAGCCAGGCACCGAAGATCGAGTTGAGAATGGTAGAGTCGACCTCCGCTGTATCAGCGCGGAACAGCATCTTCAGGCGACCGACAACGGGCCCAAGAATGCCGACGCCGCCGCGGTGCTGGTCGGCGCGGTCACTGTCGTAATCGTGGATCATAGTGGGTCGGCCCCACTCCGTCTCCCGCTCGATCCGATCCCAGTGCAGGCTCTTCCCGGCTGAGAACCAGTCACCTTGGTGCGCGGCGCGAATGTGATAGGCAACGGCAACCCCGTCTTCATCAATCTCAACGCCACCGCGCATATTATGCTGGTCGAAACCCATCATCGGGTTCGACAGCCGGTCGGGGTCGAGCAGCTGCATTGCCGTCGCGTACCGCGCGCGGCCGGGAGCACATCGCTCGGGACGCCACTGGGGCTGGATCAGGTTGTCGCCGTCAATCAAGCGATGCCGGAAAGCAACGCGGATCATCTGCGGGATAGTCAGCCGGCGCTGCGCATCGCACCACCGGCCGTCGCTGCTCGAGAACGTCCGGTAACTGGCGTCCATCGCCTTGGCGTATTCATAGGCCCAGGTGGCATCGAAGCCCTTGATACCGGTGTA
This sequence comes from Sphingomonas sp. CARO-RG-8B-R24-01, assembly GCF_022662295.1. Taxonomy (NCBI): domain Bacteria; kingdom Pseudomonadati; phylum Pseudomonadota; class Alphaproteobacteria; order Sphingomonadales; family Sphingomonadaceae; genus Sphingomonas; species Sphingomonas sp. CARO-RG-8B-R24-01. The sequence goes on from NZ_JAKNQI010000002.1 coordinate 180,034, forward strand.
ATAGGCGAGCGCCTGCCAATCGGGCTTGGCGATCGGCCGGAAGTTCGCGCCTACCGCATTGTCGAGCACGCGGGTGATTGCGCCCGAGGCCCAACCGTCGTTGCGAACGAGGTCGCGCATGCGCGCGACGATCGTGTCGCGCCATGGGTTCATCTCGCCATCGGGCGAGTAGAGGTAAGGGTTCCAATCCGCCGTATAGGCTCCGGTGCGGTCGGCCGCATCGTAGGGGATGTTGCCGCGCGCGGTCAGCGCCGACCGGCTCGGGGTAGCGCGAACCATGGGATTTCCACGCGCATCGAGGATGCGAACTGGGTTCTGGCCCTTCAACGGAAAACGAACCCTATACTGCGGCGCGGCCGGCCAATCCCGAGGGCCCGTTGCAACTGGAGGATCAGCGCGGTGCATTCGCCAACCGTTCCCATCTTGCGCGTGACGGATTTGCTGCCGTCACCTTGCGCATAACTGAGCGAGACGATCGATCTTCCCATCTGTAGGTCGATCAGCGCGGCCTGCGCGCTGGCTAATGCGGCGCGGAGCTGCGCCTGGCTCATGCCGTCGAACACGCTCATCGTTTCATCCTCGCTGCAAGAGCGCTCCCGAGGGATCGCCGCGGCCCAGCCGGCTTTGGTGCTTCGCCGACCTTCACCAGCATCGTGGTAGGATCGTCTGGTACGATTGAAATTGACTCGCCGGTGTCGTTGTCGACCGTGACGATGGGTTCGGCAGGTACGCTGACCTCGACGATCGTGTAGGCGGCGCCAACCTGGTCGGCAGTCCGGTTCAGCGCGAGGCCGCCCTGCTGCAGAGCTACCAACGCTGCGAAGGCATAGACGCGGCAGTCGAGTGCTTCGTTTGCCCGGTTCTTCGGGCATTCCCAAACCTTGTACGTCCGACCGCGACCCTTCTTGTCAACCAGTCGCTCGGCGGTCAGCTGCGCGAAATAATTGCGATCGCGATCGGCTGGGAAGTGCATGTACCCCGAACCCGGCTTTTCCTGATGGAGCCGCGAACGGATGCTATCCTTCGCCGAGGTAGTGCCGACCTGCACCGGCGTATATTTCCCCCGGGTCTTCGCAAGCTGCAGCGTAGGGGGCCAGATCGGCTTGCGGACACCGCCGATTTCCGAGGCGCCCTTGATGCCCCAGATATTTCGTCGGAACCGCGGCTTCACGAAGTTGTAGACGGCCTGAGTGTTCGCGCCGCCGGTATCGATACAGCCGCCGGCAACGACGAAGGGACGACCATCTGACCGCAACCATTCACGCTTCAGGTAGGCATCGATGTCGTTCCAAAACTCGGGCTCATTCGGATCGCCGCGGAACACCTTGTAGGCGATCGACCACGATTCCTCGTTACGACCCCAGCCGACATGCTCGATCTCGACACGATCCGGCTGCACGTCGGCGCCGAAAGTGATGACGGCGACGCCGTCCGGCACTTCGGATGCCCACACCTCGCATCGCTCGAGCAGCTTGTCTTCGGAAAGGGCGCGCTCGCCGCGCTCCTCGTACGGCTCGCCCAGCACGAGGTTGAAAAACGTCTTCCGCTCTAGCGGATCGTGGGCAACCTCCAGCCACTCGGCGACCAGGGCGGGCCAACTGGCGTTCGGATCAAGGCTGTAGCCGGTCCAGATATGAAACCCAGCGTGTCCGGTGAAGGGCGCCGACGCGCGCCACTCGCCGCGATCGAGCATCTCCGGCTTGTCGACGTCGCGGATGATGCAGCCATTGCGGCAGAGGTAATAGGCCGTTTCAGGTAGGCCGTTGCCTTCTGCGTCCCGGTCCCATTTCATGCCGTACGGCATCATCGGGCCGCCCCACTCGAGCACCTGATGCTCGCCGCATTGCGGGCAGGGCACGAAGAACTTGCGCTGATCGCTGCGCAGGTAGGATTTCTCGATCCGGCTTTCGCCCTTGATCAGCGGGGTCGAGCCAAGAATGATCTTGCGATTCCAGAACGTCTGCGCGCGGCGCTCGCCGAGCCGAATCTGGTCACCATCGTCCCCGGCGCCTAGGACCGGGTATCCGTCGACTTCGTCGAACATGACGACCCGCACGGTAACGCGTCGGAAGCCTCCGGGACTGTTCGCGCCCACGAAGCTGATCGACGACCCGTTACGGAAGACGCGCTTGAGCAGCTTCTGCTTGGCGTCTTTGCCTTTCAGGTCGCCCACTGCCTCGGCGAGCACGGGCGTGTCGCGCAGCATCGGCTCGATCTCGGTCGAGCTATAGTCCTCCGCATCCTCCACGCGGGGCTGGACCACAAGCATCGCGCTCGGATCCTGGTGGATATAGTACCCGACCACGTGGTCGAGGATCTTCGTGTAGCCGACGCGCGCCGACTTCATGATCGTGACGCGGGTGACAGACGGATCGGTGACCGCATCCATCATGCCGACCTGATAGGCGTATGCCCGGAAGCGACCTGTTTGCGCCGAAGTTTCGGCGGAGAGCACGGCGTACCGGGCTGCCCATTGACTGAGCGTCAGGGCCGGGGGAGGTTGAAGGTTCCGTCGCCGGGTATCTGCAAGTGCATCTGCGAGGCGGAATGTGCCATCGGCATAAACTGATGTTTCAGGCGGAAGGTGATCCATCGCGGGTCAAACCCTCCAGCGCTTCCACGATCACGCTCCGCAACAGGGCCTCGACCTCGGCAACCGTTTTGAGCCGATGCACTGCCGGTGCGCGTTCTGCGGGGATCGCAAGGAGCTTCTTGCGCACGCCTGCATATTCGGCGCCGACCGTCTTCGTGACCTCCTCGATCAGCACAACGGTGCCGGCTTTCAGATCGTAGGATAGCTGCTGGTGCCGCGCGAGGTAGTTCTCTTTGAGCTCCAGCGCGTCCTTCAGCGATAGCAGCCCGGCTTGGGCAACGATGCGCTCCGCCGCTTCCTCCGGCGTCTCGTCGGTGCGGACATTTGGCGCAGCGGCCGAGTTGTCCGCACGACGACGAGGAGTGCGGACATTTGCAGTTGTCCGCACCGGTTGTGCGGACAACTTCTCCACTCCGCGGCGGTTCGGTTTGCGCCATGCGCCGCCAACCTGCTCGGCATCGAGCAAACCGTCGTCACCCTTGGAAATCAGCCCTTTTTCGAGCGCCCGGCGGACCTGTTTCTCATCGCATCCGGCCCGCTTGGCGAACTCGCGGACGCTCAGCCGTGCGGACATTTGGGTGCGGACAACTTTTGCCCCCTTTCAGCGGCGGAAACGTCGGGGCGCGCAATACCCACGCTTCAAAAAGGGCGGGGGAAGGACCCAAAAGCCTATGGGGCGGGCCGCGCGGGCGCGGGCAGGGCCTCGGGCGCGGCCGGGGCGCCCTCGGCACGGTCCGGGGCCGGGAGCCGGGCAGCGGGCGCGGCCTGGTCGCGGGCCTGCGGCATCGCACCGTTGATCGCCCGCTTGGCGCTTCCGGTCATGAAGTCGTTCGCGCTGACGTTCTGCATGGTCGCTCCTATCGCGAGGTGGCAAGCGCACGCTGCATGGCCGCTCCAAACTCGCGCGCCGCATTGGCCTTGAGGTACGCATTGGCGCGGCCGTAGAAGTCCAGATGCTTCTTGACCTGCGTCGTGTCACTGAACTCGATCAGCAGCTTCAGCGTCGTACGCACCCCATAGATCTTGCCTTGGCTGTCGCCGCGCGTGCCCCGCTCACCGTCGCGCCGCTTTCCTCGCGGCACTGCTGATCGTTGCCACACACCATTCACTGTCTTGCCATTCTTGCGGAACGTCACTGATCCGACGAAGACGTTGGGCTTGCCCTTAAGTCGCGCCAACTGGCCTTTGGTCAGGTTGCCGTATTGGTTCGTCGCGGCACCAATCGGGACCAGCATGCCCTGCTTTGACCCGAGCGATCTGTTGCCGCCAACGACGTAGGGGGCAAGGTATGCTGCCTGTACGTCCTTGGGAAAGACGATCGCGACCGGCTTCGATTTGGTAGCCGGCACAATTGCGATCGCGTTGCGCGTGAACGGTGTCGACTTGCTGAACGTCTTCGCGATCTCGGCGTCCTCGGCAGCCTGCACCCCCTTAGCCAGGGTCGTGAGCGCGAGCGCAGTCGCGAATGGCGCCTGCTTGGCTTTGAGATCGACGAAGGCGCGGTGCAGCGGCTTGAGGTCCGCTCTTATGTTGACAGCGAACATGCGAACTTTCCTCACCGCCGGACAGCCGATCGCAGGTGCCGAAGCATTGACCTATGTCTTGCGTCGCGTGCTGGGGTGAGGTGGCGTGCTGACCGCCAGGGAGGGAACGGTCAGCCAGGCCAATCAGGGAAACTCGTTTTGCCCATGCCGTAGGACAAGCACGGAAGCGCGGTCGGGCTTCCGTGGATGGCGTGCCATTGAGCTTCGCTCAATATAGTCTGCGCCGAGGTGCCAATCAGCTGGCTGTAGAAGCTCCGCTTACAGCATGTGGTTTCAAACGCCAAGCCTCAATCGTCATGATCAACGTCCCGCCAAACGCGACGACAGCGCTGGCGCCGTTGCTCTGCTCAACCACGCCTGCCATCCCGAGCAAAGATTGCTGATCATCGACCGAAACCAGTGACCCGATAGCGAAGTCATGTCGTTCGGACCGCAGCGCCTTCTCCCGCTCGCGCTTCGTATTCATGGCAGCGCTCTTGATCCGCCGCTGTTCCTCCCTGGTCTCAGCGGCCCGCAGCTGCTCGATCAGCTCGGCGGCAGCTCGCTCCTCCTCGCGCAACCCTGCAACCGAGGCATCGCAGATAATCGGGATCCGACCCGCATGGGAGAAGATGGAGAACGGCGGGTGCTGATACGCCGGGTCACCAGCGATGTGCGCCAGTGACGGCAGGCATGCCGCCCGTGCAAACACGAAGGTCGGCAGGATCGGCAGGTTGATCTCTACCGTGGTCCGCTGCCCCTTTAGGTCGCGCTTGCCGTGAGGCCGCTTGATTGTCCGCACGGGAGACCAGACCTCATACCCGGCGGCAGCCAGCGATGTTGCCAGCGCGAGGGTGCGGCCGCCGGACGTGCGAAGGATGCACCACCCAGACAAGCTATTCCGTTCCATCGTCATTCCTTGCCTTCAGCCGTAGTGGGATATCGGATCTCGATTCGGATAGCGGTTCGCTTGTTGCCGCTTATGGGGCGCTGTCTTGCCGGTGGCAGGCGGCAGCCTGGGCACCGCCGCCGGGGCGGTGCGCCGCCGGTCCCGGTGCCGGACTGAAACTCGGCGCCGCAGTCAGGGCAGTTGGTGCCCCACGTCACAAGGAACGACTGCCCGCCGTCACGGCGTTGATACGGCTCGACAGCGGTGGCGATGAAACGCTGGTCGTCCTGCCATAATTCCATGCCAACCACGGGCACTCCGAAGATTTGAAAACGCGCACTCATCAACATACCCCTTCGCTTGACAGGGGGGCGGTGATGGGGGTAGCGCTGCAAGCGCGCTCCCCCCATACCACCCCGTCGCCCACCCCATTTTCGGCGCCGAGCAAATCCACCAAATCCCATGCTGCGATCGCACCGGTTCCGCGCAGGATCCGGTGGAAGGTTGTTGCGTTCGGGTGCCGCCCGATCAGCGCGCTGCCGCGCTCGATCGACTGGATTGGGCGCCCATCGAGCATCATGACCAGACCCAGACGGTCGATGCGGCGTGCTCGGGGGTTGGGATTGGTCCCAAACACGTCGAGCGTGCTCCACCCAGCTGCGATAGCGTCGTCGGCCCACAGACGGACGAACGAGAGTGCGTCCTGAATGATCATTTTCCAGACGCCGTGCACGAGAGGTGGTGCCGGACGGGCGCGGCGCATTTTTTCGATACCGTCCATCCAGTTTGCGACACTAGCGACAGCTGCGACAGGTGGGACAGCACCACCCCCAACACCGCAGAAAACTGCACTTTTTGGTGTCGCATAGGGTGTCGCAGACACCACCCCGGGAAATTGCGACACAGGGACCTTGGCGTCATTATCTGCGACACTTGCGACAGTTGCGACACTAGCCTTCCGCTGGGGTGTGTCGGAGGGCTGGCAAGGCGCTGAAGCCGCCGCACGCGGTGTCGCGACAGGTGTCGCAGACGTTGCGACACCTTCGTCACCCCACGCAAAACCGGCGCTGAAAAGGTCGGGCTCGGTCATGCGACGTCCACCGGTACGACGGTATAGGCGTCGGTGTAGAACCTGCGTTCCCCGCCCAGCTCAAGCGTCGCGCCGCCGGTGATTTTTACAAGGTGCCGGTGCTCTACCAGAACCTCAATCGCGCGCTTGAGCACTGTCGCACTTCTGGTTTGCGACGGACCTTTCCGGTTGAGGTACCGGACCCCGACGGCGGGCAAATCACGCTTGCGGATCCACTCGATCAGGATCGCGGCGTTGTTCGAATCGTCATCCAGCGCAGGCGTGCCGTAGAGACGTGCCGCTTCGCTGGCGTAGAACTCCACCAAGGCGATGCCAGCATTTACGGCGCGAAGACTTAGGCCTTCCGAGATGAGGTTCACGCTACCGGTGAAATACGAAACGACCGCGGCCAACCGTGTCGCGTTCTCGGTCATCTTCGATGCGAAATCGGATATGTCCCCATAAATGCCGCCGGGTGCCAGAGATCGTTCGCAATAGTCGCTGAACTCCGTCAGCCGGATCCTCGCGTCTTCCTGCAGCTGCACCAGACCGAGATCCAGCGCCCGGCTTGTGTCGTCACGGTAGGCAAAGTCCATCGACAGCAACCGGCCTAACCGCTCGTGGTATTTCTGGAGGTTGGCAGCGGCCTCGGGCCCCGGCTCCTTCCAGAAGCGAGTGCCCTTTAGGCTTTTCGGGGCAGCGACCAGAATGCGGCTCAACAAGCCCTGATTACGCACCGCCTTGTTGCCGAGCAGCGAGTTGGCAATGTCCGGTTGCACCATCAGATGCACGCTCAGCCGCCGACCGTGGAGGATCTGAACAGCATTGTCCTTGTCCGACCTGACCCGCTTGATCGGCGAACCATCCCACAGCTTCGACAGCATGCCGCCGGTGGCGGCCTGATTTTCTTCCTGCATCGCCCAGCCACCGAGGAAGGTGGCCCCTTCATCTGAGAACAACCCCAAGGCTGGCATTGCCTCCGCAAAGAGGCGTTGCAGGCCGGGGCCGGTTGGCTCGTCACACGTCAGAAGCGGCTGGACCGGCGGTAGGGGTGGCCTGCCGACCGCTTCCAGCGCAGCGCTGATATCTTGTCGGGATCCTGCCTTGCTCTTTGCTTTCGTGGTTGCGGCCTTGAACGCCGCGTCCTCGATCGCGTAGCGATGCTTGGTCGTCTCGTATGCGACGCCCAGTTGCTCCTCGCGATGTTTCACCGGCTCGATCGCCAGGCGGTCGGCCGTCGATTTACGGTCTCCAGATGCCGCGATCGTGAAAAAGAACAGTGACACTGGTGTCGACTGGCCTGTGATGGTCTTCACGTTGATGAAGCCTTGCGCGGCGAGCGACGCCGCCGACAAGACCGATTGGGCTGCCAGGGAGACCGGTACCTGCGCAATCGCGACGATCGCGCGGATCGCATCGGCCAAGATTGGCGGCAGTGCGTCGAGAGGATACTCGACGGCATCGATGACGGTTGCCTTGATGTCGAGCGGCTGGAGGGCGGCGGGCTCAACCTCTTCGAAGTTGGTTTCAAACATGCCGCTCATAGGCCACCGCCGCGCAGCTGGTCGTTCCAGTCGTCGTATTGAGCGCCTGGCCAAGCGAAGGACGGGATCAGGCCACGATCGGCCAAGGCGATCGCGGCCTTGTTCACCGCCACACGGCCCGCGGTATTGTTCTGACCCGCGATGATCACGCGCCTGACGATCGGCGGGAACTCTACCGACGGCATCATGCTGGTGCCGAACGGCACCCAAACCGGCAGTCCCGGCCCCTCCTGCATGACGGAAAGCCCATCCTCGGGACCTTCGCACAAGACAACGGCCTCGCCCGCCGGCGCTAAGCGCAGCGCCGATCCTTTGATGCTGCCGAGGCTCAGCTTGCAGTCGGCTTTGCCGGTGGCTGGATCATCATTCTTGAAAAATATACGTTGGATGCCGACGACCGCACCGGTGCCGTCCGCCGCACCACAGATCAGGGCAGGGCGTTTCCTGCCCCATTCCCCGGTCTCCTTGTTTCGCCACGACGGGATCATGCCAAAGCGCAGGCATTCAGGGGCAGTGATCGTGATGCCGCGGGCGCGCAGATATGTCGCGGCCGGGGTGCCTGCTAACGGCACTCCCTCCTTGAAGAACTTGCGGGCATCCTGTTCGAACGCAAGGCGTTCGAGGCGCTCCTCGGCTTGCGCCTTAGCCCGCTCTTGTGGCGTCCATTTCGGCAAGTCGTCGTTCGCCAACCGCTGGTAAGCTTCGCGGAAGCTGCAGCCTTCGCGGTCCATGACAAACTTGATGATGTCGCCATGCCAGCCGCAGCCAAAGCAATGCCCGAACTCGAGTGCATCGATTACGGTAAAGCTGGGCGTCTTCTCGCTATGGAAGGGGCAGCAGCCTTTCCATTCCTTGCCCGCCCGCTTGAGCACAATGGCGCGGCCGACGACGCCAGATATTGGCACCTGAGATTTGAGCTCATCGACGGCGCGGCGGAACGCTGCCTGATCAAATGATCCACGGCCACCGCCGGAAGATGAATTGATTTGTGCCATCGCCTATGACCCGGTCCGACCAGTGCGCGACGGGGAGGCATCAGGATCATAGGATCGCATGAATGCACGCACCCGCTCGACCGTCTCGGGCCAAACGCGGCGACCCTTGCGAAGAGTTCGAACGAAGTGCCGATCATTCGTGGCGCGAGCGCTAAATTGGGTCGGTTTCATACCGGTGAGGCGTAGAAACACCTCGACTTCGTCTCGGAATGGGTCAGTCATAAACCATATCTAAAGTGTGCTGTAGCACATTGTCTAGCGTAAAGGTGTGCCGCAACACCACCTAGCGTAGTGACGAACTGAGTGACATGAGGGGCAACATGACCGACCAATCCACGATCCAGATTCTCAGAACGCGACTGGCCAAAGCGATCGAGTTTCGAAACGTCACTCCTAAGGCTCTGGCTCGAACCGCCGGGCTCGGCGAAACCGTCGTCCGAGATATCCTTCAAGGCATGACGGGTGACGTGAAATTAGGCACCGTGGAGAAGCTCGCCAGGGCACTGAACCTGAGCGTCGGGGACTTGGTGCCGGATGCCTTGGGCACGGCGCAGCGAGCCGACCAGCCCAGCGTGGTGTCAGCGTCACGCGACGACGGAGCAATAGCTATCCGGTCAGTTGATATTGGATATGCCATGGGCACAGGGAGGGAACTCGAGGATTATCCGGACGAGCTACCCGTACTCTTTGACCCCGGATTTCTGCGCACTCTTACTCGTGCCTCTGCAGAACATTTGTACCTCGCCAGAGGAGATGGCGACAGCATGTTCCCCACGATGATAAACGGGGATCAGGTCATCATCGACACGACCCAGCGGCAGCTCAACGCTCAGGATCGGATCTGGGCCCTCAGCCTCCACGGCGCGGGGATGATCAAACGTCTCCGAACGATCGGACCAAACCGAGTTCGCATCATTTCCGACAACGAAATTGTGCCGCCCGAAGATGTCGACGCTTCGGATATCCATATTGCCGGTCGTGTCATCTACATTGGCCGCAAAACCTAGCGGTTAACAAAGTGTGACAAAAAACACCGATGCCCGTTGACAGTGTGCCACAACACACTCATAGTTAACGGCATCAGGTGAGTGCAGCCTTTGGCCAGCCGACCCTGATAACCACAGGGTTGGGAAGTCGTGCTCGGGTGCCATCGATAGGGACGAGCCTCCGCCAATCCACCCTGTGACCTGATAAATTCACAGGAGGTTTGACCAATGGTCACCGAAACAAGGCGCGCGCCACGAGTGGTGCGCGAACAGACGAACATGTCCGCCGCATGTGCGGTGATCGACGCCCGTTTGAACGCCGAACGGAAGGCCGCGCGAGTTGCGCGGTGGCAGCGGATCCTCGCCGCGGTCGAGCCTTGGTATAATTGGGGCGAAATCTACATCGAGCGAATGCAGGGCATGCGCATGGGAAGCGACGACTTCCCGCAGGCTATCGGCGAAGGGTGCGTTCGCTACGTCGAGATCCAGTGGTTTGGCATCCACTTCGCGGTGCAGTTCGGTCGCACGCCGAAGGTAGCTTCGGAGGTGCGGTCATGAGCGCTCCGGTCTTCCGCACCGACCTCGATTACCCGCCATTCGCAGTCGCGGCCATTCCAGCATACGACCCGGAGAGCCCCGACCTCGCTATCCTGGCGGCGTTCGAAGAGGTTCGCCGAAACAAGGTCTGGACGTACCAGTTCGACGACTATCACCAGTCGCTGCATCCGACTGTCGAAGAGTTCGCCGAGCGCGACGAGATGCAGCTGCGGCGCGAAGAGTTCATTCACGGCAACTTTGCGACCACCGTTCCCGGCGTTGTTGCACAATTGCTGTTCATGCTGACGCAGGCGGATCAGGATCGATGGGTCGATCGTGACCTTGCCGAGAGTGGTTTCCGGGCCTTGCTCCCGCACAGCAAAGCTCTCGATTGGTCTGCGCAGATGACGTTGAACGCCGTCGATTCGCTCGTTCATCTGGAGTGGGACCGCAACCTTGAAAGCTACGAGCGGAACGAAACCGTTCTCGGTCGCGCCCTAGAGATTGAGGACCTGATCGATAAGGAAGCAGCGCGTCAACGCCCCACCGGTGGCGTCAGCCAGTTCGTTGCCGATCTGGAGACAGCCATCGAGCGACTGATCGCTGCGAATGCGAAGCATAGTGACGGGGAGGATCCTGCGGTCAAGCTCATGAAGACGCTTGCCCCCGATCAGGCGGCATACCTTCGCAAGTTGGAGATTATCGTGGCGGAGGATCTCGGCGGCGTAGCCGCGCTGTGGATGGCTCGCGATGTCCAGCACTTGATCGGCATGGCCAAGGGCCCGAAAAGCAAGGGAGAGGCATGATGCGCTTCCACACCACCATGGCCTTCTCCACCGCTCGTGCAGCATGGGAAGGCGCTTATGCCGCGCATGATCGCGCCGCCGAACAGGCCGACCGCTATATCGCCGACTCCGCTCGAGAGACCATCGACGCCGGCGACCTCGAATATGCCACGCTAGAAACGGTGCTTGCGATGCCTGCATATACTCCAGCCGAAGTGGGAGAGAAGCTCCGTATCATGCGCGAGCGCGGCGTCGATGACGGTTGGAGTGACGATCGCCCTCGCTACCTGGCGCAGATCGAGCGAGACCTGATCGAATTGCAGCGGCCTTGCGTCAGTCCGGTACTTGCCGACGCGTTCCTCAAATGGCGGCTCGCATATGCGGCAAGCGTCAACCGATACGACGATCTCAACAATGACGGTTTGACGACTATCCTTTGCGCGAAAGTAAGGAAGGCTGTTGTCGAACTCATGGCAAAGCCCTGTTCGACGCCAGGCGACGTCTTGCTAAAACAGTATGTCGCGCTTCTTGGCGATAATGGTGCGACGAAAACTTGCGACTATGAAATTTCTGTTGCTGCTCTGGCGGTTGGTCTGGGCACGGATGACGAGGCCGCTCAGGAAGCCGCGTATCGTGACCTTGCCGACACCGATCTTGGATGCTGCCTCCTTACGCTCGGCCGCGTAGACTTCGATGCTGAACTTTGGCTTTCCGCTGCCGACCGTGCAGGCATTGACGTCCGCCTTGTTCATCAACCGGACGGTACCCGCGCGCTCTACAAAAGCTTCAATGCAGTGCGCGGACAAAGCGCCGCCGACCGGGAGCGCGAGGATCGATGCCACAGGCTGCTCGCAGGTGGATTGAAGGCGCTGGCAAAGGAGCGGGTCGCGGCCGTTCTCGACGCGATCGAAGATACTCATCAGCACCTGATCTGCGGCCACGTAGCTGCACAGAAGGTGACGATATGAGCCGTGTCAAAGCGAGCCGGTGCAACCGCTGTGTTTTCTGGCTTGAGGATATGAGGGTTCGGGATCCGGCGGACGAAGACTTCGGTTTTGGTGCGTGTCGACTGAAACCGCCTGTCCTCATCGACAGCTTGGTTGCCGCCCAGATTGAGCGGCCGAGTTGGGGTAGCGGCGACGTGCCTGACGATATCATTGGCACTATCGAGCTCAATCGCGCCAGCCGGTGGCCCACCACGTTCGCGACCGACGTGTGCGGTGATTTCCGGGTGAAGGCATGACCCAGGCACTCAACTTCACGTCGAAGGCCATCGCGGCGCTTGAGGCGCTCGATCCGCCGAACCCCGGCGTCGCCGCCGGCATGAGCTACATCGCGGAAAAGCTGAGACAGGCGGAGATCTTCGTGCTGCCAGATTACGGCACGCTGCTCGACCGTTCGTCACCACGCCCAGACCTTCCGGGCGAGATGTACCGTCCGCCGTTCCCAGTCGTCGCGCTAGAATATACGTCAATAGGTCCAGGTGGGCGATTCGACGGGCCATACACCGCGCTCAAGGCTTCGCGGCGTATCGCGCTTGCGTTCGATTGGCAGAACGATCTGCCGCCGCCGCTCGCGGCTATGTGCAAGCCGGATTTGCCGGAAGGTGTCGTCATAGTTTCGCTGTTCTACAGCGATGCGGAAGCGATCTGGATGCCGGTCTCGGCGGGCCTGCATTTCGCCTATGGCGATATCGCTCGCGTTCATGAGCATCCGACTTCGGCATTCCGTGACGCAATGATCGCGGCGGGCCGGATATCGAAGCGCGTCATGTCCGCTGGATCAGTCGCGGGGATGCTGGTCCCAATGCTTCCCGAGGCACTGGTCTTAGGCATGCAGCAGTTGGGCGAAGCGACCATTATCGACAGCTTGCAGGCCGACCTCATGGATGAGGTGAACGCCTATTTCGACCTGTGCTGCGCACTCGGCTGCCGGAACGTTACGGCCGAGCGAAAGGACGCACCGCACAAGCTGAACTGGCAGCGTCTGAAGGCAGGGAAGGCCCCGTTGCCGCCGCATCACGTCCTGACCCTTGGCGATAGTCCGATGGCATCGGGCAGTGGGGCAGAGGGCGGCGCATCCAGCGCCCGCCGCTCGCACCTGCGCCGCGGTCATATTCGTCGGCTCGACGCGACGCGGATCACATGGGTCAATCAGACCTTCGTGACCGGCGCGGGCGGGTTCGCGCGCAAAACCTACAGCGTGAAAGGAGGCCACCGTGCTTGAAGCATCTTGCTCGACCTGCGGTTTCTGGAACCAAGGCGCACCAGAGAACGCCGCCGCAACGCGCGCTATCCCGGAGGACCCTTCAATCGGGACATGCGAGCGCTTCCCGCCGTCGATCGTGGAAGGCGGGTTCTACCACGGCACATTCTTCCCTCGCACCCATGCGTCGCGGTGCTGCGGCGATTGGGAACCTGATTACGTTGTCGGGGGGCCAGATGGCGGCGAGGAAGTGCCGGCACCGGATAGCACTGTAGTTCCGTTCGGAAGGCGCAGCGCATGACTGACCTGTTCAGCTATCCGTCGGGTCCAGGTGCACAAGCCACCGACACCTCCCGCGCCGCCGCCGATGCCGTCGCGCCGACAGCTGGCATGCTTCGCGACCGGGCACTGGGAATCGTGGAGCGGTCGAACGGCCTCACCGCGGACGAGGTGGCCGGGCGGCTTGGCCTGTCCATCCTGTCGATCCGGCCACGCCTTACCGAGTTGGCGCGGCTGGGGAAGGTTCGCGACAGCGGCAGCCGCCGCAAAAATGTCAGTGGCCGCTTCGCAATCGTCTGGGCACCAGTCCACCCGGCACGCCTAAAAGGTCAGCGCCGGTGACACCCGCCGCCGAACAGGCTTTCCAGTTTGTCGAGATCTTGGCGCGAGGCGAACCTTTGCCCGGCGATCAGTTCGCCGCGGCAGTCTTCAAGACGGCCCGCAAGATCAACGCCGAGATAATTCGCGAACGCACCGGATCGAGCCGGTCGGGCGTGCCCCTCACAAGGACCCAATCATGACCCCCACTGCTACCGTACCTGACACCAAATCCTTCAGCGGCGGCTACCTTCTGTATCGCAAAGTCGGCGGCAAGAACGTCAAGCCCGGAGTGCGCAGCCAGGCGCGAGCGCCGCGCTTTCGTCATCCGACGTTCGAAGCCGCCGAGGCCGAGGCTGTCCGCCTGCTCGAGCACCATCCGGAATCGACGTTCGTCATTCTGCAGGAGCGGGCGCGGGTGAAGCTGAAAGAAGAGGGGAAGGCCGATGGCTAAACTGCCGATCAAGTCACCGGCCGCCACCGGCCGCGCCGCCGATCGCCTTGCAAAGCGTCAGGTCGACTATGGCCTCGATGACCGCCTCCTGCCGATTGGTGTCGTCATGGAGATCGCGGGAATCGGCAAGACGATGATCTATCGCAAGATGCGGGAGGGGACCTTTCCACGGTGCTGCAAGCCGGGCGGCGCGTCGACCAGATGGAGCGAGCGCGAAGTGAAGGACTGGAAAGCGAACGTCATGGCAGCGCGAGAGGCGTAACCGCTGATTCCCGCCGCGGCCCCTTTGGCGATGTGTCGGCCCAGCGAATAGGCTGGCCGATATGCGCCTCGGGATCAGGCAAACCCTTCACGATCAGATCGCCCCACGCTTGGGCAATCTCCCGGCGGCGGGGCATGTAGCCCGCCCGGTTGTATGCTCCCTCGACCTTATCCTTCGGAACGTGCGCCAGCATCAGGTCGATCACTGCGCGGTCGCCTTCGATCCGATCTGGGCGCTCGTTCATGATGGTGGAGAACGCAGCCCGAAAGCCATGCGGCACATGGCGCTGGTAATACCCGGCGCGGATCAGCAGCGCGCGCAGCGTGTTTTCCGAGATCGGCCGATGCACGTGACGCTCGCTCGGGAACATCAGTTTGAACCCGCCGGTGAGTGGACGTAACGCCTGTATGACGGCTACCGCGTGCGTTGACAGGGGCACCACATGGTCGCCGCCGTCCTCGGCCTTCCGATCTTGGTCGCCCTTCATGCGTGCCGCCGGGATACGCCAGATTGGCTCGGCGCCGTCCAGGTCCTCTATCTCGGACCATTCCGCCTTCTGCACTTCGTTCGGCCGCACTGCGGTCAGGGCGAGGAGCCGGAGCGCAAATTTGGTGCCAGCGCGGCAACGCTCGGCATCGCATGCTGCCAGCATCGACTGAACGGCTTTCACCTGATCATCGTGATCGCGGACGCGATCTATGATCGACGGCTGTTTCTTGGACCTAGGCTTCTTGGGGATGGCTTTGCCCAGGCTGGCGGCTGGGTCCGCCTTCGCGATGCCGGCGGCGATCGCGTAGACGAAGATGTCGGATATCCGCTGGCGCACGCGATGAGCCGTCTCGACTGCGCCGCGCTGGACGATCGCGTTCACGAGCTCGAGCACCTTGGGCGATTCGATGCTGGTGATCGGCAGGTCGCCGATCGCGGGGAAGACGTCGCGCTCGACGCTTGTCAGCACGTCTTGCGCGTGGACTGCCGACCAGGTCGGCTTGCGCAGATCGTACCAACGCCGCGCAACGATCTCGAACGTGTTGCCCGTCTCGGCGGCTCGCGTCTTCGTCGTGATGCGCCGCTCGACCGCGGGATCCTTGCCATCGCGTAGAAGCTTCTTCGCCTCGTCACGCTTGCCCCGGGCATCGAGCAGCGTCAGCGCGGGATACGACCCGAACGTCAGCGTCTTTTGCGCTGGCGCGCCCTTGGCGTTCTTTCCGAAATCGTAATTCCACCGCCAGTGCTTGCCGCCGGCCTTGGTCACATGGAGGAAAAGCCGACCCGAATCGACCAGCTTGTAATCCTTGTCCGCAGCCTTGGCGGCTTTGATCTTCGCATCCGTGAGCACGCCCGTCTCCGATACCACGATCGCGAGGTCTCGATACCACGCGATATACCACAACGATCGGTGAACGACTGAGAACAGATGCGAACACCGTCCGCCACACCAAGAGGTAAAACGGCGGTTTTGCAAGGGGAAGTGGACGGCTGGGAACGCTTGCGCGTGGTATATTGGCGGAGCGGGAGGGATTCGAACCCTCGATACGCTTTTGACGTATACTCACTTTCCAGGCGAGCGCCTTCGACCACTCGGCCACCGCTCCGCATGTCCTGGACAGGAGGCTGGCCCTAGAGCGTCGCGCGCGCCTGTGCAAGCGCGCAACATGCCGACCGGGGGGATTGCATGTTTTAGGCTCGGCATGGCACCATCCCGCCATGACCTTTATGCCCTTCATCCTTGCGCTCGTCGCCGCTCAGGTGGTTTCCGCGACGCCGCCTCCTGCGAAGGCAACCGCTGCGCAGATTGCCGCCGCGGCGCCTGCCGCCGCCTGGAACGCGATCGCGCCCGAAGACCTGCTGGTGATCGACTTTGCCGACGGGCAGCGCAGCGTGATCTGGCTCGCGCCCGATTTCGCACCGGTGCATGTCGCGAACATCCGGACGATCGCGCGCAGCGGCTGGTGGGGGGATGCAACCGTTTATCGCGTCCAGGACGATTACGTCACGCAATGGGGCGACGCGTCCGAAAAGAAGCCTCCCGCCGCCGGAATCACCCGACGCCCCCCGGCCGAATATGAGTGGGCGTGGGGCGCGCATGGCCAGGCCGTCGCGAACCCGTATCGCGACGCCTATGCCGCGCGGACGGGATTTACGCCGACCGGCTGGGCCGTCGCGGGGGACGGGCGGCGACAATGGTTGCCGCATTGCTATGGCATGGTCGGCGTCGCGCGCGATCTCGCACCAGATACGGGGACGGGCGGAGACCTGTATGCGGTGATCGGCCACGCGCCGCGCCACCTCGACCGCAACATCGCGCTGGTCGGGCGGGTGATCGACGGCATGGCGGCGCTCTCCGCCTTGCCGCGCGGGACCGGGGGCGGGCTTGGCCTGTATGAGGATCCAAAAATGCGCGTGCCGATCAAACGGATCGCGATCATGGCAGATATGCCGGCTGGTGAACGGCCGGTCTATCAATACCTGCGACCCGACGCTCCGGCCTTTGCCCTCACGCTGGAGGCGCGCGCGAATCGTGGGCTGCCGTTTTTCACGGTGCCGGCGGGCACCGCGGATCTGTGCAATCTGATGGTACCGGTGCGCAAGGCACCCACTGGCTAAGTCGCGCCATGCGCCCCGGCGACGGTCGAGGCCATCGCCGGAAGGTAGAGCGGCTAGCGGCCGACCCAGTCCGCTACTTCGACCGCGACCTGGTTCGCGGCGGTGTTCAGCGCGGCGCCAACCGGCGCTGCGGCAATGGCGCTGACGGGTACGCGCGCTTCGAAGCGACGCTTTTCCACGACCTTGCCGGTGCTGCGGATCAAGGATCCGTCGAACGCCACGACTGCCATGTTGGTGCCGGCATCGACCCCGAACGCGCGCAGCTCGCCGGACAGGACCGCCCCGGGATCGGAAAAGGATTGCGCGCTACTCAGCACGATCCGCCCGGTGCGCGGTGGAATCGTGTCCGACAGCAGCCGGGCGAACATCCGTGATGGCGGCTCGACCCATTGCGCCTTGGCAACATAGGCGATCGTGGTGGTGCTGGCCTGGACCGGGACCCGGACCCCGGCCAGCGCCTGTGCGACCGCGGGAACCTGGATCGTGATCGTCGGCGAGGTGCTCGACGACTGCGTCTGGTTGACCGGCAACGTATTGGCCGAGGTCAGGGTGAGCAGCGAGGGCGGCGGCTTCGCGGCAAAGCTGATGCAGCCGGACAACGACGCCAGCGCGGTCAGCGCGAGCAGCGATTTGGTCGAACGGATCATGGTCACTGTCCCTTTCCGGGCTTGTAATCAGGCAGCTTGGATTGGCCGACCAGCGCCCCCGCGCCCCCACGATCGACCTTTTCGGCGACCGAGGTGAGCGCCATCGACATCTGGCGCAAGTCGTGGACGAGCTGGCCGACCTCGGGAATGGTCTGCTTGGAGAAGGCCTGCAGGCCCGGCCGGGCATCGCCGATCGCCGCATCGAGCGTCTCGGCGCTATGCTGGGCAGAGGCGATCGTCTTATTCAGATTGGCCATGACCGGGCGGACGTCGTCCTTCAGCACGCCATTGGTCGTATCCGCGAGGCTGCCGATCTGTTGCGCGGCGACGCCTGCCTTCTGGATCGCGACTCGCGTCTCCGCGAGCGTCGCGGCAATCTCGGGCCCACGATCCGCCAGTGCCGCGCTCAGGCGATTGGTATTGGCGAGAATACCCTGAATCGACTGCTGGTTCTTGTCCGAAAGCATGTCCGACAGACGTTCGGTCAGCGTCGAGATGCGCTCGAGCAACTGCGGGGCCGAGCTCAGCAGCGCACCGAGGCCGCCGGGCTTGGTCGGAATCGTCGGAACGCCGTTGGGGCATTCCGCGAGCGGATTGTCCGTCGGGCAAGCGATCGGCGCGGCGCCCTTGACGGCACCGTCGAGCTGCACCGTGCTGGTGCCGGTGAAGCTGCCCTGCAGCGATGCGGTCGTCCCGATCAGGATCGGCGTATCGGGATTGACGCTGATGCGGACACGCACGAGCGAGGGATCGGGCTTCCACAGCGCGATCTCCTTGACCTGTCCCGACACGACACCGGAGAAGGCGACCGCCGATCCCTTCGCCAGGCCGTCGACCGACTGCTTGAAGAAGATGTCATATTCCTTGTCCGTGGCCGTGCCCCAGCGCAGGATCCAGACGAGGAACAGCAGCATCACCGTCAGCAGGATGAGCACGACCGATCCGACCAGCACGTGGTTTGAGCGGGTTTCCATCAGCTATTGCCCTTCCGCTGCAGCGTCAGCATGTTCGTTACGCTCGATCGTCGCCACCGCGGCGCGGCCGCGCGGCCCCTTGAAATATTCCTGGATCCACGGATGATCCAGCGCCAGCAACTCGTCGATCGTGCCGACCGCGATCACTTTCTTGTCCGCCAGCACCGCGATCCGGTCGCAGATCGCATACAGCGTATCGAGATCATGGGTAATCAGGAACACGGTGAGCCCGAGCGTCTTCTGCAACGACTGGGTGAGTTCGTCGAACGCGGCCGCGCCGATCGGGTCCAGTCCGGCGGTGGGTTCGTCGAGAAAAAGCAGTTCCGGGTCGAGCGCGAGGGCGCGGGACAGGCCCGCGCGCTTCTTCATGCCACCGGACAGCTCGGACGGGAATTTTGGTCCGGCGTCGGCGGGCAAACCGCTCATGACCACCTTATAGGCGGCGATCTCATCGAGCAGCGCCGGATCCAGTTCGGGGTAAAATTCGCGCAGCGGAACCTGGACGTTCTCAGCCACGGTTAGCGTGGAGAACAGCGCGCCACCCTGGAACAGGACGCCCCACCGCTTAGTGAGATCCGTAATTTCAATCTCTTCGCGATCCACGGTGGTCTCGCCGAACACTTCGATCGTTCCCGACATCGGTGTCTGCAGGCCGATGATGGAGCGCATCAGCACGGACTTGCCGGTGCCCGATCCGCCGACCACGCCGAAGATCTCGCCGCGGCGGACCGTTAGGTTCACCCCGTCATGGACGAGCTGCTCCCCGAACCCGTTGACCAGATCGCGGACGACGATGACGTCGTCATTCTCTTTACCCTTGGCGTTGCCGGTTTCCATCACACCCATCCGATCGAGGTGAAGAACACTGCAAAGAACGCATCGAGCACGATCACCAGGAAAATCGCCTGCACCACTGCGGCGGTCGTGCGGGTGCCGACCTGTTCGGCATCGCCCTCGACCAGCATGCCCTGGAAGCAACCGGCCATGGCGATGATCAGCCCGAAAAAGGGGGCCTTGATCAAGCCGACGTACAAATCGGTGACCGGCACAACTTCGCGGATGCGCTGGACGAACGTTACCGGTGGAATGCCGAGCGAGACCCAGCACAACAGGCCACCGCCGACGATGGCGATGATCGAGGCGTACATGCCGAGCAGCGGCATCATCACGACCGATGCGATCACGCGTGGCAAGACCAGCGCTTCCATTGGCGAAACGCCGATCGTCCGCATCGCGTCGATCTCCTCGGTCAGTTTCATCGTGCCCAATTGCGCGGCGAACGCCGATCCCGAACGGCCGGCGACCATGATGGCGGTCATCAGAACCCCGAGTTCGCGCAGCGTGATCCGGCCGACCAGATTGATCGTGAACACTTCGAACCCGAATTGTTGCAACTGCACCGAGCCCTGCTGCGCGATGACGATCCCGATCAGGAAGCTCATCAGCCCGATGATCCCCAACGCGGTGACGCCGACGACTTCGAACCGCTGTACCACCGCATTGAAGCGGAACCGCTTTGGATGCGTTGCGACATTCCAGAACGCGATCAGCGTCGCGCCGAAGAATCCGAGCAGACCGTACAGGGTTTGCCCCGCCGAAACGACGGCATCGCCGAGTTCTCCGACGACGCGTGTAAAGCTGCCGACTGGGGCAGGGCGCATCGCGACGGGCTGGTCGGCATTGGAGACCTGTTGCAGCAGATGCTCACCATCTGCATCTAGGCCGAGGATGTCGGCATCATGCTGGGCAGCAAAGCGGTGCACGATCCACGCGCCGACGGTATCGATGCGATCGATCCCGGCCAGATCGACATGCGCGACCTTTCCATCAAAGGCGCGGAGACGCTCGGGCAGGTCCCCGATCTGGGCGAGCGACAGGCTGCCGGTAAAGCGTATCGTGTCGCTGTCTTGGGAGAAGGCGGCCGGTTCGGTCATTCGCGCCTTCCTTGCTGCAATTGGACTGGATCGGCAAGCGTTGCTGTGGTCTGAACGCAGCCATGCACCAACTTGCCGTCTACGATATGGACAAGACGATCACATACGCGCCGACCTGGACGAAGTTCCTCGTCGCTACGGCGCGTGCGGAATCGCCTTGGCGGCTGTTGTTCCTGCCGGTCGCGGCGATCGCCGGGGTCGGCTATGGGCTGCGCGTGGTCAGTCGGCCGCGACTGAAGGAAATTGCGCAGCGGCTGCTCCTGGGCGGGCGCATGCCGGAAGCGACGGCGACGCGCGCGGCGGCACGATTCGCCGAACAGCTCGACCGATCCGGTATCTATCGCGGCGCGCGGGATCAGATCGCCGCGGACCGCGCGGCCGGTTATCGGATCGTCATGGCGACCGCATCCTACGGCTTCTATGCCGAGGCGATTGCCGCACGCCTTGGTTTCGATGACGTGATCGCAACCGGTGTCGTCCGGGAAGGCGGCACGATTCGGGCGAAGATCGCGGGCGAGAATTGCTACGGGCCGGCCAAGCTGACGATGATCGAGGCGTGGCTGGCGGACCATGGCATGGCCCGGACCGATTCGGTGGTGCGCTTCTATTCGGATCATGCTTCGGACGCCCCGACGCTCGAATGGGCGGATGTCGGGATTGCGGTCAATCCGCACCCGCCGCTTCGTACCATGGCGGCGTTGCGCGGCTGGGCGGTCGAGGATTGGGCACGGTAGGCATGGGCTTACCGCCGACCTGCCGCAGGGTGTGGCGTAGTGCCGGTTACAGCGCCACGTCCACCGCATGGATCGCCAGTCCGACCAACCCGCCGACCAGGGTCCCGTTGACGCGGATATATTGCAGGTCGCGCCCCACCGCATTTTCCAGTCGCCGCGTAATGGTGTCGGCATCCCAGCCTTGTACCGTTTCGGACACCAGCCGCACGATACCGTCGCCATAGTCGGCCGCCAGGCCGACCACCGCGCGACGAACGAACCGGTTGATCGTGCGCCGCAGCTTGGGATCGGTCTGCAGCGTTCCGCCGAGCTGCCGCAACGCATCCCCCACGGGACCAGCCAGCAACCGGTCCGGATCGCGGGCAATTTTCAGCATGCCGGTTCGTGCCTGTTCCCACAGCCCATCGAGCCATCGCTGCATTGCAGGATTGTCGATGATCTCGGCTTTCACCGCCGCGACCCGCTCCCGCATGCGCGGGTCATGGACCAGATCGTGGGCGAGGGTTGCCAGTCCTTCCTCGGCCTTTTCCCGCAAGGGATGGTCGGGGTCGTCGGCAATGCCGGTCAGCATCCCGTTCAAGCCATCGATGATCTTGTTGGCGAGCGTTTCGTCGAGCCCCGTCCAGCGCATGACCGATCCCGAACGTTCGCTGACCATCGCCCGGACGATATGCTCGTTCGCTTCCAGGACGCGCGCTGCCCAGCGCACGATCCCGTCGAGCAGCGGCAGATGCCGGTCCTCTGCAATGGCGGCCGTCAATGCCTGCCCTAGCAGCGGGGCCACGTCCAGCGCGCGCAGCCGCTGGCCGATCCCGGCCTTGACCATCCCGCCGAGCCGCTGCTGATCGAAGGCCTCCAGCATGTTCGCGGCGAGCCGCGATGCGCCGCGTCGCAGCCGGCCGTCGCCCCCGGGGGGATTGGCAAGCCAGCGCCCCACTGCGCCCGCGACGTCGAGACCGTTCATCCGTCGTGCCACGACGCGCGGCGTCAGGAAATTGTCACGCAGGAAGGCCGCCAGGGTGGTGCCGATGCGATCCTTGTTGCGCGGGATGATCGCAGTATGGGGAACGGGCAGCCCGAAGGGGTGGCGAAACAACGCCGTCACCGCGAACCAGTCGGCCAGCCCGCCGACCATTGCCGCCTCCGCAAAGGCGCGAACAAAGCCCATCGCATAGCCGAAGGGATGCCGCGGGTCGGCATAGGCGCGCGCGACGAAAAAGATGATCGCCATCGCAATGAGCAGCCCACCGGCAATCCAGCGCATACGCACCAGCCCTGCCGGAGGCGCTTCGAAGGCACGGGTCGAGCTTGAACGTCGCATTGCGGGACCAATCCCCGAACCCCGCGATTGTTCAAGGGGCATGTCCCGGCGGGGCCCCTTTTTTCCGCCGGGAACGGGATCGGGCCGATTATTCCGCAGGTTGCGGCTTGTCGTCACCCGGCTTGTAATGGATGCGCGGTGGTTCCCCCGGGCCGAGCTGGGGTTGCGTCGGCGGCTTGTGTTCGATCAGCGGGCCGCCTTCGTCACCCGGCCGGTACGTCAGCAACCGCCGTCGCAGGACCGGCGCGACGCGGCTCTCGATGCCGACGGCCAGGCTGAAGCTCGCAGGTACGATCAGCAGCGTCAGCACGGTGGACATGGTGAGGCCACCGATCACGGTAATGCCCATGGGAACGCGCGATGATCCATCGCCGGTCAGCGCAAGCGCGGTCGGCATCATCCCCATCACCATCGCAACCGTCGTCATCACGATCGGTTGCGCACGCTTGTGCCCCGCATCGATGATCGCGGTCACGACGTCGACGCCCTTGTTCATTTCCTCCAACGCGAAGTCGATCAACAGGATCGAGTTCTTCGCCACGATCCCGAGCAGCATGATCAACCCGATATAGACAGGCATGGAGATCGGCGTTCCGGTGACGGCCAGACCGATCAGACCGCCCAGCGGCGCGACCAGCAGCGACATGATGTTGATGAAGGGTGGCAGCAGACGACGATACAGCAGCACCAGCACCGCGAAGAGGAGGAAGATGCCCGCCACCAGCGCGATGATGAAGTTCTGGATCAGCTCTTGCTGCCATTTGGATTCGCCGAGAACGAGCTCCTTAACGCCGATCGGCAGCGTCTTCATGATCGGCAGGTCGTGGATTTCCTTCTGCGCCGTACCGCTCACGACACCCGGCGAAAGATCGGCGCCGACGGTCAGCTGGCGTTGCTGCGCGACGCGTTCGATCTTGGTCGGCCCGGCGCCGAAGCCGATGTCGGCGACGACGCTCAGCGGGACCGATCCACCGGCCGCCGTCTGCACCGGCAGGTTCTGGATCGTCGACAACCGTTGGCGCGAATCCTGGTCGAGCGCGACGCGGATCGGGATCTGGCGATCCGACAACGAAAATTTCGCGCTGTTCTGATCGATGTCGCCGAGGGTGGCGATGCGGATCGCATTGGACATCGCCGCCGTCGTCACACCCATGCTCGCGGCAAGATCCATATGCGGCGTGATGACGATCTCGGGGCGCTTCAGATCGCCGCTGATTCGCGGGGCGACCAGATCGGGCAAGCGGCTCATCTGCTCGACCAGCTTGGCGCCGGTTTCGGCCAGCAGTTTGGGATCATCGCTGCCGAGCGTGATCGTCAGCGCACGCCCCCCGCTCCCCCAGCCACTGGACGAGCGGAACGAAACGCGCGCGTCGGGGATCGTCTGGAGCGTGGGGGCCAGCGCGCGCTCGAACTCATAGCTCTTCATCGCGCGGTCGCGTTTGGGCTTGAAGATCGCGGTGACGCGACCGTTTCCGACGAATGCGCGGGAATAGACCGATTCGACGCTCGGCTGCTTCTGCAGAATGTCCGCAACCTGCGCCACGACGGCCTTGGTCTCCGCCAGCGTGGTGCCCGGCACCATCTCGACGTTGGCGGTACTCGAGTCGCTGTCGCGCAACGGCTGGAACGTCGCCGGGATCGACATGAACAGGTAGATGGTCGCACCGAAGGCGACGGCGCCGCCCAGGATCGCGGACCAGCGATGCAGCAGGGTCCACCGCAGGACTGCCATATAGCGGTCCATGATCCAGCCTTCGCCATGCGAAGCCGAACCATGCGCCTTCAGGAAGTAGGCGGCGAGCATCGGGGTGATCAGGCGCGCAACGGCAAGACTCATCAGCACCGAGGCAACGACCGTCAGGCCGAAGTTCTTGAAGAACTGGCCCGAAATTCCCGGCATGAGGCCGACGGGGAGGAACACCGCGACGATTGCCATGGTGGTTGCCAGCACGGCGAGCCCGATTTCATCGGCGGCGTCGATCGCCGCCTGATAGGCCGATTTGCCCATGCGCATGTGACGGACGATGTTTTCGATTTCGACGATCGCATCGTCGACGAGCACGCCTGCCACGAGACTCAACGCCATCAAGGTCATGTTGTTGAGCGTGAAGCCGAGCAGATCCATGATCCAGAAGGTCGGGATCGCGGAGAGCGGGATGGCGAGCGCCGAGATGATCGTCGAGCGCCAGTCGCGCAGGAAGATGAACACGATGACGACCGCCAGCGCGGCGCCTTCGACCATCGCCTCCATTGCCGAGTCATATTGCTGCTTGGTGTATTTCACGCTGTCCGAGATGCGCTTGAAATGCACCTTCGGATTACGGGCTTCGAGCGCCGCGAGCTTCTTTTCGGCCTCCTCGAAGACGGTGACGTCGGATGCACCCTTGGCGCGCTGGAAGTCGAACGACAGCACCTGCTGGCCATTGAGCGCGGAGGAGGACCGCTGTTCCGCATACAGATCCTCGACCCGCCCAAGATCGGCGAGCTTCAGCGTCTGGCCAAGACCGGTCGCGATCTGCGTCTGACCGAGCTGATAAGCGCTTTGCGCATTGCCAAGCACGCGAACCGACTGTTCCGACCCGGCAAGTTGCGCCCGTCCGCCGGCGGCGTTGAGGTTGACCTGCCGCAGCTGCTGGTTGACCTGCGACGCGGTCAGCCCGTGCGCGGACAATTTGGCGGGGTTGAGGATCACGCGGATCTCGCGGTCCACGCCGCCATTGCGGGTGACCCCGGCAAGTCCTGGGACCGACAGCAGTTCCTTGGCGACGTTGTTGTCGATGTACCAGCTGAGCTGCTCGACCGTCATGTCGGTGCTGATCGCGGCATAGCTCGCGAGATCGTTCCCGGTCGTGTTGGCGCGCATGATCTGCGGTTCGAGAATGCCCTCGGGCAGGTTGCTGCGGATCTGGGCGACCGCCGAGCGGACGTCCTCGACCGCGCGATCGATCGGCGTGCCGATCGCAAGCTGGACGACGGTTTGGGAATCGCCTTCGGTCACGGTCGAATCGATCTCATCGATTCCCTGCAGGCTGCGCAATGCCGCCTCGACGCGCTGCGTCACCTGGGTTTCGAGTTCGGTCGGTGCGGCGCCGGGCTGGCTGATATCGACGATGACGACCGGAAAATCGATGTCGGGCTGGTTGTTCACGTCCAGCCGCGTGAAGCTGACGATGCCCGCCAGCGTCAGCATGAAGAACAGGACCAGCGACGGGACCGGGTTGCGGATCGACCAGGCCGAGATGTTCCGGAAGTTCATCGCCTTACCTCTGGTTTGTCGTCGGTGCAGTGACCCGCGTCGGTTTGACCTTCTGGTCCGGCGTCAGGAACGCGCCGGCCGAAAGCACGACCTGTTCGGTCCCGTTCAGTCCGTCGACGATCGCCACACCACGATCGGACACTTCGCCGACCTTGATCGCGCGTCGAACAATCTTGTCGCCATTGCCCATCACGTACACGAAATTGCCCTTGTCGTCGCTTTGGATCGCCGAGTTGGGCAACTGCGGAACGTTGGTCTCGCCGGCGACCACGGCGGCGGAGGCGAAGCCGCCGGGCCGGAGCGCGGGATCGTACGTCAGTGCAATGCGCGCAATGCCCTGGCGGCTTTGCGGGTCGATCACCGGCGAAACCTGCCAGACCTGGCCGGCAAAGCTCTGACTGCCGCCAACGGGGGTGACGTCGGCGTGGGCGCCGATCCTGACGCCGCGCAATTCGGATTCGCTGACCTGCGCACGCATTTCCATCTGGCCGCCCTCGGCCAGACGGAACAGCGTACCGGTCCCTGGGCCGACGATCTGGCCGGGCTCGACGGCGCGGGTCAGGACCAGGCCGGCGGCCGGCGCACGGATATCGAGGCGGTTGGTCCGCGCATTCGCTTCACCCAGCGTCGCCTGAGCGACCCGCACGCGTGCCAGCGCCGCATCCCGCGTCGCAGCCTTGCGCTCGAGATCCGCCTTCGACAGGAACCCCCGTGTCACCAGCGCCTGTGCGCGGTCCAGCTCGGATTGTGCGATTGCGGCATCCGATCGGGCGACCGCAATCTGCGCACTCAACGAGGCGGCCGTCTGGGTTTGTACCGAGCGGTCGACGAGTGCCAGAACCTGGCCCTTGGCGACCCATTGGCCGGGTTCCACCAGTACGCGCGTCACCATGCCGCCATCACCGGCGACGCCCACCGGCATCTCGCGGCGCGCGGCCAGCGATCCCGTGGCGGATACCACGCGCGAGACGCTCGATCGTCCGGGTACCACGACTGAAACGAGCGGCAGCTGTTCGACCGACTTGGTGACCGGCTTTGCCCGGCCAAACGCGAAATACGCCACGGCGGCAACGATCGCCACGACGACTATGGCGATACCGATCAGACCTGCCCGGCTGCGGCGTGGCGCGTCCGGGGAAGGGAGCCCGCGTATCTCCTCATTGCCGATCGTGCGCGTCTCGTAATTCATCTGAGCCATTCCAGATCATGTGGGTCTCGCGACCCAATCCCCCGCCCGTGCCGTCCGGAAACGACCACCGTGCACGCAGCACTGTGTTATCGGAATAAACCACCAACCTCAAGAGGGGTAATTATCATGCGCAACATGCCGCGTATTGAGGTGCGCTGCAAGGTAAGCATGCAGTCGAACTAGTGGAATTGTAGGTCGAGGTCATTGCGTCGCCTGACATCGCCCGGACCGAAGCCGCAGTTCAGTGCTTCTTGTTCGTGGCGCCTGGCCGATATCGCCGGCTGGCATGCGCGGAGATGTCGGCCGGGTAGAACCATACGGGGCGCAGCTTTCCGCCGGCATAACGG
The DNA here is from genome assembly GCF_022662295.1 of Sphingomonas sp. CARO-RG-8B-R24-01. Lineage (NCBI taxonomy): Bacteria > Pseudomonadati > Pseudomonadota > Alphaproteobacteria > Sphingomonadales > Sphingomonadaceae > Sphingomonas > Sphingomonas sp. CARO-RG-8B-R24-01. The sequence goes on from NZ_JAKNQI010000002.1 coordinate 207,482, forward strand.
TCGGCCTGATCCCTGAAATGCGGCGACGCAGGATCTCCGCTTTCGCCCCCGGCCGTCACCGCCCAGGCACGAACCTTAGGCCCAAATTCGACCACTGCCACGAAACTGTTGCCGCTCGATCCATAGAGTTTGCGGGTATTGGAATAGGGCCGCGCGCCGAACGAGGCGAGGCTGCCCCATTGTGCGGAGGTGAAGGGCACCGGGATGCTTGGAAGGCTGTCATCGAAATGCGGCTGGATCGAGTCGTCGAGCCGCTGGAAGCGGTTGATCTGGCCCCAGCCGACCTGCCAGGTCCCGAAATCGCGGGTCAACTGATCGGCGGCTTCCCCCAGGGCGTCCAGCTTGCGGACGTCGGGGATGCGCGTGGCGATATAGTCGGGGACATTGATCTGCTCGGCCTGAACGAAGGTCCCCGCCTCGCGCCACATCTTGCCGCCCCACAGAACGCCGAGCGACGTCGCCACGGAATCGGCGCCCCAACGATAGTCCCATGCCTTCAGCACGCCGATCGGTCCCGCGAGCCGGGCCCGGCGCGGGTCCTTGTCGGGAAGGGCGTCGTACGCCTTGACCAGCGGTGGGATGAGCCGGGCGAACGCGGGCAGATAGCTGTCATAAGCCGCCGCGATCAGCCGCTCCGGGGTGAAGTCGTGGCGTCCCGTGAGCAACAGATCGGCATGGACGCCGCGCGGATTTTCTCCGAACTGGTCCATATACCGCGGGTAGTCCTTGGCCTTGGGACTATCCGAACCGGCCGCGCTCCACGGCCAGTCATTCGTGTTGCGCGCCCAGCCGACACCCGGGTTGATCGCGTTGGGGAGCGACGCGACGGAATGCAGGTCTTTCCAGTCGGTCGCGGGGTCGGCGCCGTCCACGGGCTTGGTATAGTCGAACGCATCATTGCGGATCGGCACGAACTGCGGATGAAGATAGGCGATCTCGCCGCTGGCATCGGCGAACAGCGTATCATTCGACGAATTCGCCTTGCGTTCGGCGACCTGCATGTAGCTGGCCAGATCCCGCGTTTTCGTCCGCGACCAGCTTTGCTCGAGCGCCGGCACGGGCTTCCACATCATGGCCACGGCGATCCATTTGCCGCCTTGGCTCGCGACGATCGGGCCATGGTGCGAGGCGTACGTCGTGAACCTGCGCGTCGCCAGACTGCCATCGGCCTTGCGGTACGACAGCGTGATTGGCCGGGTCGTGATCGGCCGTTGTCCGGTGCCGTAGCGATACGTGATCGTGCCCCCGGACCTGGTGATCGTTTCGGCAAAGGAATCGACATTGTCGACGCCCGAAGAGGTGTGCATCCACCCGGTCTTTTCGTTGAAACCCTGATAGATGAAGAACTGGCCCCAGGTCGACGCGCCATAGGCGTTGAGCCCCTGGCGACTCGTCATCTGCAACTCCGACCGGAAATAGAAGCTGGTGTGCGGATTGATCAGCAACAATGCATGCCCGTTGACGGTATTGCGCGGCGCGATGGCGATGCCGTTCGATCCGCGCGGTTCGCGAGGAACCGGCCCTGACTCTTCTGCCGCGACCGCGATGCGCTCGCCCCCGTAGAAGGCGGCGAGGTCAGTGAGCGAGATCCGCTCGATATCGCCGCCGATGCTGCCTTCGGTGAAAGAGAGCGCCATCCACGGTTCGAAGTGCTTGAGCACTTTGGGATGCGTCCGCGGATGCGTCGCGAGATAGTAATTGAGCCCGTCCGCCCAGGCGCGCATCAGCGCCTGCAGGTACGCTGGGCTTTCGGCATAGCGGGTTTGCAGATCCAGCGGGTCGACATAGAGCCGCTGACGCAAGTCCGCCCACAGTGCGGTCTGGCCTTCCGCCTCGGCGGTGCGGCCGAGCGCGGTCAGATAGTTCGCCTCGATCCGGGCGAAATCATCCTCGGCCTGAGCGTAGATCGCGCCGAATACCGCGTCGGCATCGGTGATGCCACTGACATGCGCGATGCCCCACGTGTCGCGCGTGATCGTCACCCGCGCGGCGGCGGCGGTCAGCCGGCTGCGCTCCGTGGCGGCTAGGGCAGGTGCCGTGGCGGTGGAGAGCAGGGTGATCAGCAGGAGCGCGGCGGCGCACTTGCGCAGGGCGGGGGCGGGGGTATCCATGTCGGTAAGGCTATCGGGCATCTCCGCCCGCGACAACCATTGGGAGCACGGAATGAAATGGCTGGTCGGGATCGCATTGCTGGCGATCGGCGCGGCGCCCGCGCCGACGGGCACCGTCCTCCTGCGGCCTGCCGCGGTTTTCGACGGGATCGATCCCGTCGCGCATCCGGGCTGGCAGGTGCTGGTCACGGGCGAACGGATCGTGGCGGTCGGGCCGATGCTGACGGTCCCGGCAAATGCCGAGACGATCGATCTCCCGGGCGAGACCTTGATGCCAGGGATGATCGAGGGGCACGGCCACCTGTTCCTTCATCCGTATAATGAGGCGTCGTGGGACGATCAGGTGTTGCACGAACCGCTCGCCTTGCGCACCGCGCGCGCCACGGTCAGCGCGCGTGCCACATTGCTTGCCGGATTCACGACGGAACGGGACCTCGGAACCGAAGGGGCGGGCTATGCCGATGTCGGGCTGAAGCTCGCCATCGCGCAGGATATCGTGCCCGGTCCCCGCATGCTGGTCGCAACGCGCGCCATCGTCGCCAAGGGTGCCTATGGCCCGAAAGGCTTCGAACCCGGCACGCCCGTCCCGCAAGGAGCCGAGGAAGCGAGTGGGGTCGACGATGTGGTACGGGTCGTTCGCAGCCAGATCGCCGCCGGGGCGGACGTGGTGAAACTTTACGGCGACTATCGTTGGGGGCCGGGCGAGCCGAGCCGGGCGACCTTCTCGCAAGCAGAAATGACCGCCGCCGTATCCGCCGCGCACGATGCCGGACGGATCGTAGCGGTGCATACCTCGACCCCGGAAGGCATGCGCCGTGCGATCGCTGCTGGCGCAGATACGATCGAGCATGGCTATGGCGGAACGGTTGAGATCTTTCGTGCCATGGCGGCGCGGGGAATCGCGCTTTGCCCGACGTTGGCGGCATCGGACGCGGTGTCGCGCTATCGCGGATGGACCGGCGGAAATCCCGTGCCGGCGGCGGTTGTCGAGAATCGGGCGGCCTTCGCCCTCGCGCGGTCGGCGGGCGTGCCGATCTGCATGGGCGGGGACGTGGGGGTGTTCGCGCACGGTGACAACGCACGGGAAATGACGCTGATGGTCGAAGCCGGGATGCCGGTCGCGCAGGTTCTTTTGGCTGCCACGTCCGGCAACGCGCGCGCCTTTCACCTTTCCGACCGTGGGAGCGTCAAAGCCGGCATGCTCGCGGATATGATCGCGATGCATGGGAATCCGTTGAAGGATATCGCTGCCGTGGGTCGGGTCGACTGGGTCATGAAGGGGGGCAGGGTCGTCCGGCCCTGACCAAGGACGGGCGACGACACTGAGCGACGACGGCGGATAGCTGGAATCACAATACTGATAAGGAGTTTGGAAAATGCGTGCTGCGTGTATGCCAACGCCTCTTGCAAAGCAGCATCCGTACCCGCACGTTCATCTCGAAAAGCCGCGGGTCGCCGCCGGGAACGCCGGCAATGGCGAGGGCGGCTGAGCGTTTGCGCAAAACGGGGATCAGACGTTGACCAGTTCGTTCTTGCGCCGCTTGCGCCCGGTGGTTGGCGGCACCGTAGCGGGTTCCATCGCATTACCGCGGATCAGAGCCGTCATACCGTTGCAACTCGAAGCAATCCAGGATGTCGACCTGCTTCCAGGCGAGACGCCCGCTACCGACACAACCCGGAGCATCATCGCCGCCCTCTATCCCAAGATCCAGTCGGTCGCTGCGATCGGACCCCACGCACCGTGCAGCGGCCAGCGGTTCAAGCGCAGCGCTTTCACCTATTCGCCGGGACCTACGCTCTCGGGTCGTCTCGCCGACCAGACCATCAAGCGTGGGTCGCTCCGCCGCGCGCGGGTCAGTCAACCATGATGCGGATCCGCAGCGCGCTCTTCATGCCGGCGTCGAATATCCGTGCCATCGACAAGGCGCGCGGATTGGCGTGCGACGCAGTGATCCTCGATCTGGAAGATGCGGTTGCGCCCGATGGCAAGGTCGCGGCGCGGGCACAGGCCCTGGCGGCCGCGCGCGCTGGGGGCTTCGGCGACCGGCTGCTGGTCCTGCGCGTCAATGCGCTGGATACCGAATGGGGCGAGGCGGATCTGGCCGCCGCGCACGGAGTCGGGTTCGATGCAGTGCTGTTGCCGAAGGTCTCGCATCCGGACGACCTTGCGCTGGCGCGCGCCACGCTCGGGGCGGTGCCGTTGTGGGCCATGATCGAGACTTGCGCGGCGATGCTCGCCTTGCAGGCGATCGCCGCGGCGCCAGGATTGGCCTGTCTCGTCGCGGGGACGAACGATCTCGCCAAGGAAATGCGGTGCACGCCGGGTGTCGATCGCCTGCCGCTGCTGCCGCACCTCGTCGCGATCGTGACGGCGGCGCGCGCCCACCGACTGATCGCCCTGGACGGGGTGTCGAACGTGCTGGCGGATACGCCGGAACTGGCGGCGGAATGCGCGCAGGGGGCGGGGTTCGGGTTCGACGGCAAGACCCTTATCCATCCGGTGCAGATCGCCCTGGCGAACCGCGCATTCGCCCCTACCGCCGAGCAGTTGCGCTGGGCCGAGGCGGTGATCGCCGCGTTTGCACTGCCGGAGAATGCGCGGCTCGGGGCGATCCGGGTCGATGGCGCGATGGTCGAACGGTTGCATCTGGCGCAGGCGGAGCAGATCGTCGCGGGTGCGGGTTCCGCAGGGCTTCCCGCGTAGCCGTTGAGGCTTTGTGCGATACGAGAATCGCTCACGTAAAGGCGCGCAGCCCCCAGGAAACGAGGGCAGGAGGCCGCCGTTTCTCTTCTCGTCCTTTGGAGGCTTTGCGCCTTTTCGGCAGCAAAAGCGTCTCGCACAAAGCATGCAGAACGCCCGTGGCACGCCCTCTAGCGCAGCACCCGCCCGGCTACCGCATCCAGCTTCGCGAGCACCCCGGGATCACGCGCCGCGGGTGCCGTGATCAGCGCATGGTCGAGCACCGTATCGAGGGGCGAGGGCGTGCGCTCGGGGGGCAGCGCCGCGACCAGTGCCGCAACCGTCGGACGCGCGATGGCGCCGTTCGCGCCCATTTGGCGGATCACCTCGCTCACCTCGACGAACGCGGCTTCTTCGCGCCAGCAATCATAGTCGGTGACCATGCCGATCAGCGCATAGGGAAGCTCCGCCTCGCGCGCGAGTTTCGCCTCGGGCATCGCGGTCATGCCGATCACGTCGGCGCCCCACTGGCGGTACATCAGGCTTTCCGCGCGGGTCGAGAATTGCGGTCCCTCCATCGCGAGATAGGTCGCCCCCTTGGTCACCTTGCCCCCAGCGCTCGTCACTGCTTCGGCAGCGAAGGCGGACAGGCGGGGACAGACCGGTTCGGCCATCGACACGTGCGCCACCATGCCGGTCCCGAAGAAGCTCGGCGTGCGTTGCGTCGTCCGGTCGATGAACTGGTCGACGACCACGAAGCGCCCCGGCTCGAGTTCCTCCCGGAGCGATCCGATCGAGGAGATCGCGACGATATCCGTGCAGCCAGCCCGTTTGAGCGCATCGATATTGGCGCGCGCGTTGAGCTCGGACGGGCTGATCCGATGGCCGCGCCCGTGACGCGGCAGGAAGACCAGCTCGACCGAACCGATATTGCCGCACAGCAGATCGTCCGACGGCGCGCCCCATGGCGTGTCGACGCCGCGCCACTGCGCATTCTCGAGTTCGTCTATCGCGTACAGCCCGGAGCCGCCGATGATCCCGATCTTCCAGCCTGTGCTCACAAGGTCTCCGTCTTTTGCTGATTCAACCGGTCGAGCCAGGCCTGCGCCTGTTTCGGCTCCCCTACCGCGTCCGAACGGACCGGGCCGCGCGCCGCGACGAACGCGGCATGCAAGGCGAACGGCTCCAAGCCCAGCGTAGCGCGCAGGTCGTCGATCGTTTCCCCCAGAGAGATCAATGCCGCGACGGTGGCGACCGACGCAGATGTTTCGCCCTTCTTGCCCTGATGCCCGAACAGGCCCCAGCGTCCCTTGGCAGTTGTTTCCAGCGCGGCGATCAACGCGGCACGATAGTCGGTTTCATGGGCGATGCGATCCGCATCGATTCGAGCGAGGCGGTCGGCGCGTGCCATCAAACGACCTTCATGTCGCTCTGATAGTGATACCAGGCGAAGATCGCCGCCGCGCCGCGATGCGGCCGCCAGGCTTCGGCGAGTTCGCGTACCAGCTTCTCGCTCGGCCGCGTCTCATGGCCGAGCAGCCGCCCGATCTCGATCTGCACCGCCAGGTCCCCTGCCGGCCAGATGTCGGTCCGCCCCTCCGCAAAGAGGAGGTAGATTTCGGCGGACCAGCGGCCGATGCCTTTCACGGCGACCAGTTTGGCGATCGCTTCCTCGTCATCCTCGGGCAGGTTGGCGAGATCGAGCTCGCCGCTGCTCACCAGCGCCGACAGGCTGCGGGCATAGCTTGCTTTCTGGCGGGACAGGCCGGCCGCGCGGAGCTGTTCGTCGGTGGCGCGGGTGATGGCGTCCGGATCGTTCAGGTCGCCGACGATCGCTTCCAGCTTGTTCCAGGTGGATTGCGCGGAGGTCGTGCTGACTTGCTGCCCGATGATCGTGCGGAGCAACGTTGCGAAGCCGCGCGCACTGATCCGCGGCGGGGGGTAGCCGACCCGGCCGAGCGCCGTCGCGAATGCGGGCTCGCGTGCGGCGAGGACGTCCATGGCGGTCGTCAATTGTTCGGTCGTCAGGCCCATGCGGCATCCCATGCTTGCCGCTTGCGTCGCGGCGTGGGGCTGGGCATGGCAAGATCGACCCATTGATACAAGGATGCACGCATGCCCAAGCTTATCGTCGTGACTCGTGAGGGAGAAGAACGCGAGATCATGGGTGAGGCCGGCCTATCCGTAATGGAGGTCATTCGCGACGCCGGCATCGACGAGTTGCTCGCCTTGTGCGGTGGTTGCTGCTCGTGCGCGACCTGCCATGTCCATGTCGACCCGGCTTTTGCCGCCAAACTTCCCAAGATGAGCGCGGACGAGGACGATCTGCTCGACTCGTCGGCGGATCGCAATGCGACATCGCGGCTGTCGTGCCAGGTCGAATTTACCGATGCGCTTGACGGCCTGAAGGTGACGATCGCCGCCGAGGATTGAGCCGCATTCCCTCAGGCGCTTAAATTCATAACCCCTTCCCCGGCGAAGGCCGGGGCCCAGGAGCGAGCCGATCGTAATCCGCGCGCTGCGCTTTATTACATCGGCCATCACTACTGGGCCCCGGCCTTCGCCGGGGAGGGGGTCAAGGGGAGCCCCTACCGGCTCGCCGCCGCATACAGCGCGATCGCGGCGGCGTTGGAGACGTTGAGGCTCTCCATCTTCGGCGAAATCGGCAGGCGGGCGAGTTCATCGCAATGCGACGCGGTATTCTGCCGCATGCCTTCGCCCTCGGCCCCCAGCACAAGCGCGACGCGCTGCGTGCCCATTGCCTGGTTGAGCGTCTGCGTCGCCTCGCCGGTCAGCCCGACGCGCCAGAACCCCGCTTCCGCGATCTCGTCGAGCGCGCGCGCGAGATTGACCACGCGAACCCACGGCACGATCTCGAGCGCGCCAGACGCCGCACGTGCAATCGTTCCCGATTCGGGGGGCGCGTGACGATCCGGCGTGACGATGCCGAGCGCATCGAACGCCGCCGCCGAGCGCATGATCGCGCCGACATTATGCGGATCGGTAACCTGGTCGAGCACGATCAGCGGGCGCTTGTCGTCCTGCCCCTGCTGCAACAGGTCGGCGAGCCACATGTCCTCGAGCGGATCGACCTCGATCACGATCCCCTGATGCGGCGCATCGCCCGGCACCAGCCGCGCGAGGTCGGTCACTTCGGCATAGACGATCGGCACGTCAGAGGGGATGTCGAGCGCGGCGCTTGCCTCCCGCGTCGCCCAAATCTTGCGGACGACACGCTCGGGGTTCTCGAACGCGGCGGCGACGGCGTGCCGCCCCCAGAACCGCGGGCGGCCCGCGGGGGCCTGGGACGGACGATGTCCACGACGTGCTGCCATCAACGCTGCTCCAACTTCATCATACGCACTAGGGTCACGGTGTCATTCTTCCTCGTCGGAATAAGCGAACGGGTCGGTCGCGACCGGCTTGGTCGGTAGTGGCGGGCGAGGCAAGGCCTTGTCCGCATTTGCCGCATTGACCAGGAACGATGCGAGGATCGTCGCGCCCTGCCGCATGTCGTCGCCCTTCAGGTGATCGAACGTGTCGATGCTCGAATGATGCACCCGGCTGTCATAGTCGAGCGGATCCTGGATGAACTGGAACCCCGGCACGCCGACCGACTGCATGAACACGTGATCGGTCCCGCCGGTCTTGCGGATCACGACATCGGTCGCCCCCATTGAGGCGAACGGCGCGAGCCAGTCGCGGAAGATCGGCACCACTGCCGGATTGTTCTCGGCATAGATGCCGCGGATCTTGCCCGAGCCGTTGTCGAGGTTGAAATAGGCAGCGAGATCGCCCCAGCCGGGCCTGGGCGTGATCGGCCAGCGGTTGGACCAGCCGGTATACAGCTTCAGTCCAGTGAGTTTCGGTTCGCTCGGGCTGCCGCGCGTGGCGAGGTGATTCTCGACATAGGATAGCGAACCGAGCAGCCCCTGTTCCTCGCCCGCCCAAAGCGCGAAGCGGATCGTCCGTTTTGGCCGAACGCCCGTCTTGGCGATGATCCGCGCGGCCTCCATCACCATCGCCGAACCCGCGCCATTGTCCGCGGCGCCATCGCCCGCCACCCATGAATCGAGATGCGCCCCGGCCATGACATAGCCAGCCTTCGGGTCGGTGCCGGGAATCTCGGCGATCACGTCATACGCTTGTGGATCACTATCATCGAAGCGTACGTCGCTGTTGATCTCGAGCGTGGGGGCGGGGCCGAGTTTTGCCAGGCGCGCGAGTCGACGATAGTCTTCCGCCGAAATCTGGACCGCTGGCAGGGCAGGGGTGTCGCCGACGCCGAACGTATAGCCTTCGCCACTGACGAGCTTGCCGTCGCGATATGCCATGGTCGCCATCGCAACCGCGCCTTCGGCTTTCAGGAACGCATCGAGCTTCTTTGCGTAATCGAGCCGCTTCACCCGGCGATCGGCGGCGGCGGGATCGTAGCTCGGCTGCTGATACTGATCGAGCTTCCGGAGCTCCTCCGCGCTGTACCGCTGGAATGCCGCTTCCTTGGGCTCCGAGCCGGTATCGGGGAGGGTGACGAGCACGATCTTGCCGGCCAGTTGCCCATGCCATTTGGCAAAATCCCGTTCGCGTTTCATCGGGGCGATGACGATCGGTGCGCTGATCGGGCCGTTGGTCGCGGGCGTCCAGGCAATCGGGATTGCGGTCAGCGCGACCGGGCGCGGTGTAAGCATACGGACGCTGGAGTTGACGATGTACCAGCCGCGTCCGAAGTCGAACCCTTCCTTGTGGACGTTGCGCAGGCCCCATTCGGTGAACTTCGCCTGAGTCCAGGCTTCGGCCTGACGCATCGCCGGGGAGTTGGTCATCCGCGGGCCGATAACGTCGGCAAGATGCGCGGCGATCGGCATCACGTCGCTATGGGTCGATCCCTCGTCGATGAGGCGGGCAACCTGCGCGCGATCGACGGTCTGCGCCAGCGCGGGCGCCGTGGCAAATACGATGGCGGTAGAAAGCAGCAGAACGCGACGCATGATAACCCCCCGGTTGTTGAGCATCGTCCGATGCGACGACCATTTACCGGTATGCGGCACGGGCAACAGGTGCAACCCCGACCCGAATGCAGAATTTCGCGCTTCGGGGGCGTTGACAGCACGGCAAGTGGTCGGCATTGGACGCCCTCGCTTTTCGGAGCGACCATCCTTCGAGGATGCGAACCTGGGGACAGGTGGCCGAGTGGTTAAAGGCAGCAGACTGTAAATCTGCCCGTGCAAGCGTACGCTGGTTCGAATCCAGCCCTGTCCACCATATGTTCTTCCGGAAACGTCCGAGAACGTCTATTTACCCCCTTAGCAGGCCAACTTGATCGTCCGAGCGCGTCCGGTAGATTCCGGGCAAATCGCCGACGTTTGGGGGTAGCCGCGGGGTACCCGGCGAAACGACACCGCGCCGATACCCCCAACCGAGGGGCGAGACGATGTTGACCGACACCCAGGCACGTAAAGCGAAAGCAGCGGAGAAGCCGTACAAGCTCGCCGATTCAGGCGGGCTGTTCCTGCTGGTCTCGACTACTGGCAATCGGTCGTGGCGGCTCAAGTATCGCTACGCCAGCAAGGAGAAGCTGCTGACGATCGGGACCTATCCCGACGTGTCGCTGATCGCCGCGCGCGCGGCGCGGGACACCGCCAAGGCAGCGCTGCGCGCCGGGCGCGATCCGGGCGCGGAGAAGAAACAGGCCGCTGCCGCCCGCGCGATCAGCGCCAGCAACACCTTCGAGGCCTGCGCACGCAGCTGGCACGAATTGAACAAGCCGCGCTGGGGCGAGGTCCACGCCGGGAACGTGATCGACAGTCTCGACGCCGACCTTTTCCCGCACATCGGCGCTATGCCGATTCGAGACGTGACCGAGGCGCTGCTGCTCGACGCTCTCCGCAAAATCGAGAACCGAGGCGCGATCGAGACGGCGCACCGGATCCGCCAGCGCGCGAGCGGCGTCTTCGCCTATGCAGCCGCGGCCGGACTGCGCACCGGTGATCCTGCTGCGGTTGTGAAGTCGCTGCTCAAGCCGAAGCCGATCTCGTCGAAACAACCAGCGCTGACCACGCTTGCGGAAGTCCGCCAGATGTTGCGGGACGTCGAAGCCGAAGCTGCGAGTCCGATCACCAAGCTGGCGCACCGACTGCTCGCCCTGACCGCCGTGCGGTCCGCCGTGCAACGCCAGGCGAAGTGGACCGAAATGGAGCTCGAGGGTGCATCGCCGGTCTGGCGCATCCCGCCGGCGGCGATGAAACTCAAGCTGAAGCTGAAAGACGACATCCAGTTCGAGCATATCGTGCCGCTGTCGACTCAGGCGGTCGAGGCGATCGAGGCCATGCGCGACCTGACTGGGCATCTTCCGTATCTATTCCCGAACGACCGCCACGCGCACCGGCCGATGTCGGAGAATGCTGTGCGGTCGTTGATCATTCGCGCCGCGGGCGGCATCTACCACTATCGGCACTGCCCGCATGGCTGGCGGTCCTCGTTCGCCACCCTCATGAACGAATGGCGACGCCGGGACGGAAGACCGGATGATCGCGAGGTGATCAACCTTATGCTGGCGCACGTCGTCGAGGACAAGGTCGAGGGGGCTTACAACCGAGCCGCTCATTCAGAGCGCCGCCGAGAACTCGCCCAGATCTGGGCGGATATGATCATGGATGGAATGCCGCCGGCATCGTCGCTGCTTGAGGGGCCGAGGAACTAGGTTACTTCCCGCGACGCTGTAGCTCGCGTTCGACTGCCTCACGGATGAAGGCGGACCGAGCCATGTCGTCGCGGGCCTCGTCGACGCGCGCGAGCAGCGCGGGTGCCCATCGCATGGGCACCATTACTGTCTTCTCACCATCACCGCCGAGTGGCTTCCGTCCCATCGGCGGGGCTGTAGCCGTGCGAGCTGCTTGTGCCAATTCGTATATACTCGCTTGATCTCAGTTGCGTATATACGATATAGATAGCGTATATACGCTACGGAGGCAATCATGGCAGTTCAGATATCACCGGGTGTCGCGGACGTTCTCGCACGGTCGACCATCGTTGGAACGCTCCTCAAGCTTCCGGACGGTCAGCTCGATCGAACGCTGTATGCGTCGACTGACAAGGTGCTGAAGGCGCTTGGCGGGAAATGGGATCGGCGGGCAGGGGGGCATAACTTCCCATTTGATCCGACCCCCAAGATCGCCGACGCGTTGGGCGGGGGTAAGGTGGTGTCTCGGCAACAGACCCTGCAGCTGTTCGAGACCCCGGCCAGCCTCGCCGATCGGCTTTGCGATCTCATCGATGTTGGGCCGAGCGACATTTGCCTCGAGCCAAGTGCCGGTCTTGGCCGCATTGTTCACGCCATGGTCGAACGTTCGCCGGGAGCCATCATCGCGGTCGAGATCGACAGCGACAACGCGAGCAAGTTGAGGGGGTGCGAGTACCCGGTGACGGTCATCGTCGACGACTTCCTGCAGCAAGCACCTGACGGTTTGACAGCTACGGCGATCGCTATGAACCCCCCGTTTACCCGCAACCAAGATATCCGACACGTCCGTCACGCATTCAATTGCCTCACGCCTGGCGGCCGCTTGGCGGCGATCGTCAGTGAACACAGCTTCCTCGGCAACGAGCGCGAGTGCGTCGAATGGCGCAACTGGCTGAACGATCTCGACGCTTACATTGAGCGCATTCCGGCCGGAGCTTTCCGGGAGTCTGGAACGTCCGTGGCAACTCGGCTGATCGTTGTTCGGAAGGCTGCATTATGACCGCGCCCCCCGAGTTTGGCGCTGCGATCGAAGTTGGCGGGGTGCGTTGGGGTGATGAGATCGCGCTGACGGATGGCAAGCCACGCTGGTTGTCAGAGGGCGTGATGGTTTGGCCATGTTCGGGCGATGACTTAGACGGTCATAGCCGCATGTGGTCGGCCCCCTACGCTGCTCAAGACATCAAAGTCTGGGATGTCCTCGAAGCGATACGCCTCGAAGTCCCGCGCTACGATTTCGTCTATCTCGCACTGGAGCGGGGGATGGTGCCGTGGTTCGGCGGGGATGAAGCGCCGGGGGATCTTGCCGACGATGCTGCCATCGTGTTCCGGGATGGCGGTCTAGGCACAGTCATGGGTGTCTATCGCTGGGACCATACCGGTTCTGGCGGCGACATCATCGGCTACACGCGCAAAGCCAGCTCGACCGCCCTCCCGCTCGCCCACCCCGCCGCAGAAGAGCCGCGCCAAATCTACGTCTGGTGGGCTGATAACGGCAACATTCGCAAGTGGTCGCACGAACCTTTTGCGGAAGGTGAGTTGACGCTCGCCCACCCCGCCGCACCGCAGGGGGAGGATAGCGCGGAGAGCGCGCGCATTGTCCGGTGGATTGACCAAGCGATCGAGCGGGCCAAGCGCCACGGTAATACCGAAGGCATCTGGCTGTTCGCGAGCCAGTGGCAGGTTGTTCGCGCAGCCCTCGCCCCCGCGGCGATTGCTTCCGGACGGGAGGGGGCGGCGTGAGCGTGTGTAAACATTGCCGCAACGGGTTCCTCGACGGGCGGTTTGGCCAAGATGTCGAATGCGTCAACGGCGTCCTGATCGACATCGACGAATGGTATGAGGGTCACGAACCCAACCGCGTCCGCCCTGTCGCGCCGTGTCATCCGATGTGGGACCGGCAGTGCGAAGATCCTGACGGCGATTGGCCGAACGATAGCGCCGACCGGCTAAACGCCCAAGCATCCAACCAAAAGGACCCCGCATGACCCCCGCCAAAGCCGCGCCGATGCGCGAGGATGTTACGCAGGCTCGCAAGTTCCGTAAGACGGCGCTGATTGAGGCAAGCCAGTGGTTCAAGGACGGCGATCATCCTGCCGTTGTGATGGCCAGCGATGTGACCGGCGCGACCGACGAGACGCCGCTACCGTTCCTCGACACGTTGGAAGGCGGCAACATCGTGCAGCCCGGCGACTGGATCGCTACAGGTGTGAAAGGCGAGCATTGGTGCATCAAGCCAGACGTGTTCGCCGCGACCTATGAGCCGGCCAATGAGGTAATGCCGTTCGGGGATGCGATCGATCCCAACGCTTCGCACAACCATCGGCACACTGCCCGCCACCGCCTCGCCCACACCGCCCGCCCCGACGCCGGGACGCCGCGACCTACGCAAATTCCGCGCTGGGCGTTTGAGCGCGTGGAGGATGAACGCTGCGCACACCTCGGAGTTAAACCGAATTATGCGAATATCGACGTGTGGATCGCCGCACCTGAAAGCTGGGTCCAGTATCACGTATTTGCCCGGTACATAGCCAATACCGCCCGCCCCGACGCCGGGAATGAGGATGTCGAGCGGGTTGCGGAACTCGTCGACGTCATGGAAGGCATGTGGTCGCTGATGCGTCATGAGGCCACATGCGGCATGGGCTGCACCTGTCGGTATGAGCCGCTTGCCCAGCGGGCCCGCGCGCTTCTGCCTTTCCGGCTTGATGCGAAGGACGCTGCGCTGGCCGCCGCCGCGTCTGTGCCGGGGGCGGCATGACCTGCATTCACATCGGGAACAGCAGCCTCGCGCGCAGCGGGGCCATCATATCCACCTTCAGCGATGCCCACGATTACCGGATCACCGTTGGCGATCGGGTTTGGCTGTTCGACTGGAGCGATCAGTTCGGCTCCAGCCTGACGAACGGGAATGGCGAGATCAGGGAGAACCCGTACCCGCCGGAGGGATCGCCGTTCTGGCGCTGCATTATGCTGTGGAAGCGGCAGGGCAAGCGGTCCGAGGCGTTCGGCGCGGGCTCGTATCTCCGCACCGCCATCTTCGACGAGCCCCCGGCCGGGACATACACCGTCGATGATCGGGGGCTGATCCTCAATTTCAACGAGCCAGAGGGGTTCGATGAGGATTATTCGGAGCGGCGCTACGTCGATCGGGATGGGCATCCGGTCAAGCTGCGCGGCCGCCGCGATCGGCGTGCCGCATGACGCCTGTAGAGATCGTCACGCTGCTGCGCCGGACGCGGCTGCGGGTGGGTGAAGAGGCCGCGCTGCAACTCTCGATCGAGGAGGCGCTGACCGCCGTCGGCGCGGGCTTCGAGCGCGAGCATCGGCTGAGCGCCGCCGACCGGATCGACTTCCTGCTCGGTTCGGTCGGACTCGAGGCGAAGACCCGCTGCAACAAGCGCGTCATCTACCGCCAGCTGGAGCGCTACGCCGCGCACGACGCGATCAGCGCGCTGATCCTAGTCACCGGAACCGCTATGGGCCTGCCGCCCACGATCGGCGGTAAGCCGGTCTATCTCGTATCCACGGGGAGAGCATCGCTGTGAAGACCTATGGCACCCTGACCCTCGGAATCGATCCCTACGGCACGCCGCGGTGGTCGATCGACGATCTCGCGCCGCATGTCGCGATCGCGTTCAAGCGCCTGTTCCCGCGCGTGCCGACGACGGCCACCACCTTACACCTGAGCGACACCGACGAGATCCGCTCGGACCTGCAATGGTTCATGCTTCGCTACCCGCTCGCGCACGACCAGCAGCGCGCGATCGATGAGGGGGCGCAACGCGTGATCGACCGGATCGCCGAACGCGATGCCATCCTGTTGCCCAGCTGGCAGCCAGGCGAAGTCCCGGGCTTCCGAATCGGAATGCAGCCCTATCTCTATCAAGCGCAGGCTGCGCGCATCGCGATCAACAATGGCGGGCTGCTGATCGGCGACGACGTCGGGCTGGGCAAGACGATCTCCGCTGCCGCGACACTGACGATGGGCGCGCCGTTGCCCGCCGCCGTCGTGGTGCAGGCCCACCTGACCGCGCAGTGGCGCAAGCAGCTCGAGCGCTTCACCAACCTCCGAGTGCATATCATTGCCGGGACCAAGCCGTACGACCTCCCGGCCGCCGACGTGTACCTGTTCCGCTATTCGAACGTCGCGGGCTGGGTCGACGTGATCAAGGACGGCCTGTTCAAGACTGTCGTCTATGACGAGGTGCAGGAGCTTCGGCATGGCGTCGCGACGGACAAGGGCCGGGCGGCCTCGATCCTGTCCGGCCGCGCCGAGTTGCGGCTCGGGCTGACCGCTACCCCGATCTACAACTACGGCAGCGAGATCCATCAGGTGATGGAATACGTCCGACCGAACCTGCTCGGCCGCGTCGAGGAGTTCACCCGCGAATGGTGCGGAGGGGACAAAATCGTCAAGAACCCCGACGCCTTGGGGTCCTTTCTGCGCGAGAGCGGATATTTCCTCCGCCGGACGGAAGACGATGCCACCGTCGACGCATCGATGCCGCCACCGAACATCATCGACTGGCAGGTCAAGTGGGATGCTGGCGCGGTAGCCGACGAGGAGGCGTTGACCCGGACGCTGGCGATGACCGTGCTGCGCGGCAGCTTTGTCGAGGCGGGCGCCGCCGCTCGCGAGCTCGATCTCAAGATGCGGCAGATGACCGGCATCGCCAAGGCGCGGTCGGTCGCCGCCTACGTCAAGCTGCTGCTGCGCGAGTCGCCGCGGGTGCTGCTCGCGGGATGGCACCGCGAGGTCTACGAGATCTGGAAGGAGGAGCTGCGCGAATTCGAGCCTGTCCTCTATACCGGATCGGAGAGCGGGGCAGGGAAGGAGCGCAGCAAGGAGGCGTTTACCACCGGCAGCAGCCGGGTGATGATGATCTCGCTGCGGTCCGGCGCGGGCCTCGACGGGCTCCAGCAGCATTGCCGCGATGTCGTGTTCGGCGAACTCGATTGGTCGCCGCAGGTCCACTATCAGGTCGTCGGCCGTCTGCGCCGCCCGGGGCAGCTGGATCAGGTCACCGCCCACTATCTCCACACCAACGAGGGCAGCGATCCGGTCTTGCTCGAGACGCTCGGGATCAAGTCCGACCAGTCGCGCGGTATCAACGATCCCGGCGTCGTGCAGGCGGCGAAGGTGTCAGACGACAGCCGGATCAAGCGCCTGGCGCAGCATGTGCTCGCCACAGCCCCGGGCGGTGCATTGTGTCTTGCCGCGTGACGCCGCGAAGTCTCCCCCGCCTATTGCGCGGGGCAATCCAACAGGGAGGCGTCAGGGCTGCTCTTCGCTGAAGAGAGTCCGCTGCTGGGGTGGCGGATACGGTAGATCCCAAGTGCTGATAACGTCCATGCCGAGCCGCTGCGCGAACGAAATCAATCCGTGGTCGTCGGCGTAAATGCGCGTTGCACCCTCCACTCGCGCGACCGCTATTACTTGGCGATCGACCTTCACTTTCTGCCAGGCCTCGGTGGAACCGCCTTTCTTGTCGCCCAAGAAGATTGCTTCGCGTGTCATATGCGCGGTCTCGACTGCGGCCCGCTCGCCAAACGGCCGGACCTTCATGCGGGCAAGGCCCCCAAGCGCAGCCAGCAGACCCGGCCCACCTTCATCTGCTCGGACCAGAACCTCGGCCAACACTGGTGTCGGGATGATCATGCTGTCGGTTGACGATAGTTCCGCGATGAAGTGTTCAACGCGTTCACGGGCGCGGTCGACGGGAGCACCGGTCTTCGGGTCGTCTGGCGGATTGGCAGCTGGGTTTATGAGCAGCGCTAGAGCCGAACTGTCGACTGCCAATATCATTCTACTGCGCCGTCCTCGTTACGCATGGCAGCGACATCGCGGTAGCTATCGGCGTCCATCAAGCGGTTACCAGGCACCGCGCGCATAACGGCGAGCGCCTCGCCGATGGGCCGCTCATCGAGCCGTTCATAGCGATCGACCCGAAAGTCGCTCATTCTCCATACCCCGTCCGCCAGGCGCTCGAACCGCCCGTTGCCGAACATGCGGACAGTTGGTCCATAGAGCAGCGGGGCGAGTTCGCGTGCGATCTCACGACGCATGGTCACCCCGACGTGGAATAAGTCCCCGTCTTGTAACGTGGCGTGGGCGCTCGGGTCCTTGCCGCCAATCTTGACCAGAACGCCGTCGATCGACGTGTCCTCCCGGAACGGGGGGAAGGTCAGCGCCTTCGGTCGGTTGCGACCGATGAACGGTATGACGACGCGATCAGTGTCACCCTCGGTCAGCGTGGCGACCGCGTTGTCGTTGGCCAACAGGTCTTCGAGCGCGAGTTTGCCAGCGATCGCGTCCTTGGGCGCGTCGCCGATACGCACGCCGTTGAGGCGCGCCTCGACCTTAGGTGCATCGACCGGATCGACTGCGGTGCGCAGCTTGGCACTGCCCTTCTCGACGCCTACGAAGTGTGTGTGCTCGGTATGGCCAAACATCTTCGCAAGCGCCGCCATATACTCGGCAAGACGCGCCATCGGCATTGTTTCGGGCTGGAAGACGTCGATGCGGAAGACATATTCGACCGGCTTCACGGCTGCCTCCTCGCGTTCACCTCCGCCGCGACCTTGCGACTATCGCACCCTATATGCGGCAAGGGTGCAGCGGAAGAGCTTAATAATCGACAGTTTAGCAAATAAAATCAGCGAAAAGCTTCCTCGGGTAAAAGAACTCACTTCCCAAAATCGCTTGACTAAGGGAAGTGAGTTCCCTATTAATGGCCTTGTCAGATGGCGACGGTATCCCACCCAGCCCGCTGACAACCCGAAAGGAAAGTGAGCATGAACCTCACAATCCGGCTTCGGATTTGGAAAGTGACCTTCGAGTTCACGATCCGAGCCTAGAAGCCCCCCGCCCCGGTCTGCAAACCGGGGCGGGGATAGGGTGAGAGATACGGCAGGGGTGACAGCGATGCAAGGTTCCGAACTCAAAGCGATCCGCAAGACTCTGGGGATGAGCCAAGCGGCGTTTGCCGATGCCCTCGGATTGACCGCAAAGTTCGTCGGGATGATGGAGCGCGGGGATGCGCCGCTGGAGAAGCGGACCGAGCTCGCGGCTCGGTATCTGGAACTGGTAGGCGGCCGAGAACGCGCCGGCGCTAGTTCCTGACGATGAACTCTTTGACCGCTTTGCCTACGCCCGCCGCAGACGCGCCGATTGAGTACGTCGTGTCCACCTCGTCAATCGAGAACCGCCGGAAGACGTCTCGCGCTCCGCCAGTGGCGTTGATCGTCAAGATGAACTGCCCGGTGATCGTCGACAGCTGCTCGGCTAGGAGTTCGAAGTCGGCTCGCTCGAATACGCCCGGGCCATAGTCACCCTCGCAGCCCCAGTAGGGAGGATCGAGGAAGAACAGCGTGCTCGGGGCGTCATAGCGGCGGATCAGGTCGGCATAGGGCAGGCGCTCGATCACGACACCGGTCAGGCGCGTGTGGAGCTCGTCGAGCATTGGTCCGAGCTTGGTCACGTCGAACCGAGCTGAGGCTTCGCGCTTCACGCCAAAATTACGCCCATCGACTTTTCCGCCAAATGAGAGCCGCTGGAGGTAGAGGAAGCGTGCCGCCCGCTCGAGGTCGGTCAGCGTATCCGGAGCGGCCGCGCGCAGCCGGTCAAACTCGGCCCGGCTGGTGATTTGCCATTTCAGCACGTCCATGAACTGGGGATAGTGCCGTTGAAGGATCCGGAAGAGGGTGGTGACGTCTGCGGAGATATCGTTGATCACCTCGGCCCGGGGCTGGCGCGTGCGCTTCAGGAAGACCCCGCCCATGCCGACGAACGGCTCGACATAGGTGTCGTGCGGTGTCGCATCGATCAAAGCGCAAAGGCGCTTGGAAAGATTGCGCTTGCCGCCGATGTACGGTGCAGGCGGAGTGACGGGACGAATTGCAGTCGTTGACGATTCCATAAGGTTTTCGGTTCCAGAGAAGCCCGGCCTGTTGCGCAGGTGCGGGGCGTTGCGGCGAAGCTGGCCGCGCGTGACGGATCTGAGGTCCGTCGGTTGCCGTGGTGACACACGGCACCCCCGCTTGCCCGCAGATGGTTGAGCCATCGCGGAAGCGGACGTGTTCTTCTTGTAACTACAAAAACCATTTGACGGGATGGGTTTATGTAGTTACATAAACTGCATGGCAAACGAGTTTGATCCGGCGAAAGACGCAGCGAACCGCTCGAAGCACGGTGTGTCGCTAGGAGAATTCACCGGGTTCGACGACGAACCAAATATCGTCGTCGACGATCGGTTCGAATACGGCGAAACTCGCTATCAGGCTCGCGGTCGGATCAACGGAAAGGGGTATTGCCTCGTCTTCGTGAAGACCCCCAACGGATCACGTTTGATCAGCCTTCGTCGCGCAAGAGAAAAGGAGATGCGCCGGTATGAGTAAGACCCCGCCACCCGAAGATTTCGATGAGAACCCGGAATGGACGGAAGAGACAACCGCTCGGTCTCGCCCAGCTTCCGAAGTCCTGCCGCCGCACGTGGTTGCATCGCTCGTAAGGAAGCCGGGTGGTCGCCCGGCAGGGAGCAACAAGGAGAGCGTCACGCTTCGCTTGGACAAGGACGTGCTTGATCGCTTCCGCGCGGACGGTCCCGGCTGGCAGACCCGCATCAACGAGGCGGTGCGCAAAGCCGTTGGTCTGTGAAGCCTATCGTCGCCGCCACACCCGACCAGGTGCGCGAAACGCTGCGATCGCTCGCTGTCGAGCACCGCGTGACGCTCACCGCCCTGTCGCGCATGCTGCGCCGGCCTCCCGGATATCTGTCGCGGTTCGCGCGCGGCGCGGGGCCGGCGCGCCTTCCGGTCGACGAGCAGCAGCTGCTTGCGCGATACTTCCGGGTCGATCCGCGGATGTTTGGCGAGCGGGAAGACTGGGAGCCTTGATTGGCTTAGTCAGTTGGGTAGCGATCTTGGTGATCGTGGCGTTGACGTTGGCTCCGCACGTCGCCGCGAGTTTGGGGTAATAGGCCATGCGCTCCGCTGACCGCACTACGATCGCCTTAGCCGTACAGATCCTTCGCGATGCGGTTGAGGCCAGCCGCCGGGAGAAGGTCGATACCGTCCCCGTCCGCCTGGCCCTGCGCGTGCTGCTGCCCCATTGCCCCGAACGCTGGCCGCTGACGAACCTGTGGGAGGCTGCCGGCTATGACGAGCCGATCGGCCGGGCGCAGAACGTCAGCGGGGCGTTCAACGGGATCTTGGTGCAGCTGGCGAAGTCCGGGGCTTGGCGCAATTGAGACGGGCCGCACGGTCGAACCGTCCCAACGGCCCCTTTACGGCTTTATGAACTGCTCGATCGCCAGCTGCTTTGGCGCGCCGACCTGACCGCCGTATTCCTGTGCCCCCCAAGCACCGTACTTGCTGATCGGGCCGACGTCGTTGAACAGCATGACCAGGTCAGCCTGTGCCGAGATGGCCTTCAGGTACTGCGCATACATGTCGCCCATGAATTGGCTGCGTTCGAGCGTTTCGAACTGATCTTGGGGAAGCAGCGCTGTCGGAAGCTCGTGCTGGCCGCCCTCATAGGTGATGCAGCGGATGTTGGGGGCACTCGCGCGGGCGATTTCGCAGGTCGTCTTGAGCGTGGCTACCGCGTCGGTCACGCTGGCCTGCAACAGGGCGTCGCTGTACGGCACCTGGCGGTCATGGCTGAAATACGGTGCGCCGGCGATCGCGTCGACGTGATCCGCAATCCCCGGGTAGCTCATCTCCTGCCGCGTGACCTCGGGGTAGGCGGACTGAGTGCCGAGCACACGCACCAGATCCTTCGGGCGATCGGCGAATGCGGCCTCCCAGATCTTGAACATGTCGATGGCTCGGCGCGAATAGTTCTGCCACGCGCCGTAGCCGTTGTTCGCATTGATCTTCAGCGTGGTCGCCTGCGCGAGGTTGTCCTGCGCCTGCCAGAACTGGAAATTCCAGACCTCGTTGCTGAGCTCGACGTAGATCTTGTGCCCAGCCGGCAGCGTGTCGTGCGCCTGTTTCGCGGCCCACTGCATATAGGTCGCATCGTCGTTCCACGAGTGGTTGAACCACGGATCAGCATCGGCCAGCTTGGCCAACCGCATCTGGTTCTCCAGCGCCTGACCCGGATTGTCGAGCGTCCGCGGATCGGGCCGGTTGGCTGCCGTGCGCGCCGGGCTACTGTTCGTCTCGTTCCAGTCCATGAAGCGCAGGACGGCGTACTTGCTCGAGCTGGCGATCACCTCTTTCGAAAACTCGTTACCCGAGGCGTTTTTCGCGTCGTGGCATTCGAACTCGCGGAACGGATCGGCCGCGTTCACCCCGTAAAGGCTGAACCACGTATTTTTCACCGCGCCGCCCCATGACGGCATATCGAACGCCAACGTGTGGTCGCCCTTAACCTGGTTGACGCTGCCGCTGTGCGTCAGGGTACCGCTGCCTTTCCAGCTGCAGGCGATGCTGGTCTGGTTCACCCAGCCGCCGGTCGGCGCGCCGAGGAGGCGGACATACGATTGCGACCAGTCCTTTGGGTAGCCTAGCGCGTCCAGCTTGTCGCTCGGGACCTGTGCCCAATTGATCGCCCAATACCCGCCTTGCAACAGGTTCGTGAACGTCTGGCGCGATGCGTACCACGAGAGGCCGGACAGGTTCATACCGACCGCCTTCTTCGCCGGCGCAGGGGATGGCAAACTGGCTGGATCCTGCACCACCGCAGGCGGGGCGGTCAGCTGCTTGTACTTCGCCAACACGCGCACGAATGCGGGCAGGCTATCACGCGTGCCGTTGAGGAACTCCGCGCGGGGCTTGGCCGTGGTGACCGTCTCCGCCAGCAATTGACGGGTGTCGAGCGTGGCTTTGTCCTGCGCAGACGCAAGCCCGGGCACAAGCAGGCTCAGTAAGATGAACGCTCTCAACATATGCATATCCTCTGAGGACGAGCCTAAGACCCCTGGCTCGGGCGGGGATGGGTTTGATTTGAGTGGTCGGCGCTGCGCTAATGCCGATGATGCGCAAGGCAGCCCCACCCGCTTTGACAGCGGGAGGGGCAAATCCGTTCAGCGAGATTGACGCTGCATTCGTGTCAGTTCGTTAGGCTGCAACCAACGGCGTCATGACTGGGAACACCGGGATCGGGGTCGTATCCGCATACGTTCCGTAGATCAGGTTCGTGTCGTCGTAGCTCCAGCCATAGCAGCTACGGACCGATACCGACGCCCCGGGGTCGGCTGCCAGCGTGATCACGAGATTATTGCCCGATACCGCGACCGTGCTGATGGGAAGGGTCGTGGCGAACCCGTCCTTCGACACCTGGAAGCCGTACAGCGCGTTGCCGAGCGTCGGCGTCGGCACCGTACCAGTTGCCAAGGTCGTCGGACCCGTCAGCCCCGTGGCGCCACCCATGGCCATGGCAAGGGTGATGACCGCACCGCTGCGGCTAGCGCTTGCCACGGTCGGCCCCTTGCCATCGTGGACGGCTGCGCCGAACGCCTTGGCGATCGTGAAGCCGTCGCGCCGGCTCATCTCCGGGTAGCCCGTGTTCGACGTCGAGTAATGGTACGAATCGCCGTGGACGCAACCGAGCTTGCTGGCGGAGAACTGCACCAGCGTCTCCTTGGCGATGATGTCCAGATACTGCTGTCGCAACACCTCGCGCTGCGCATCGATCTGCGCAGCGGGATAGTTGGGCGATGATGGCGGGTTCGTATCCGCAAAGCGTCCAACCGGAGCGATGAACACCTTCAGGTTCGGATTTCCTGTTGCGGTCCGAAGGCCTGGCAGAAGGTTGCCGCGAAATGCCGCCGAGTATCCGGTCGGTGCAGATGCGCCATCGGCATCCGCTTCGCCTTGATCCCAAACGACGAACTCGACGACCCCACGCTGGTAGCCGACGGCATTGGTGAAGGAGCCCCAATCAGCACCGCCCGGCGATAGCGACGCAAGCGTTCGGCTGGCTACGCCAACGGCCGAGATACCCACTGGGATGCCCAGGGCCTGCGACATGACATAGGCGGTGGCATAGCTCGCCTGGGGGATGATCTTGGTGTTGTAGGCGCTTGCCCATTCCCGCAGCGGGATGCCGCCCTGGGGGTTGTCGGGATACTGCTGTGCGGAGAATGCGAGCGGGCTGAAGGTCGCCGTCGTCCACGCGCTATTGCGTCCAGCCGAGTTGCTCTGCCCCCAGGTCATACCGCGAATGCCGCATGATGCCGGGCGCGATGTCGCGGTGTAGCGCGTGCCCGATCCATCCACATAGCCCGCCTCGATTTCGTAAGGCCCACCGACCGGGAGCGTAGCGAGCCCACTGCACGAGCCATTGGCAGCTGCCGGCGTTTTCAATGGCGCCCAGTCCTGCACGACTGCCTTCGTGGCCTGATCTCTCAGGCGGTAAACCCAGCTGGAGGGCGTGCCCATATAGCTCATCGAGACTAGGCAATCGCCGTTGGTACCGCCAGCCACGTTCCGGCCGACAAACGCATCGTTGTAATCGATCGAGACGGCGAACGGCTCGAGCGCGATATATTGTGCTTGCGCATAGGTCCACGTCTGGGCGCTCAACCCGAACTTACCGTTGGGCAGGGTCGTGCTCATCTGACCCGATAGATCCAGATTGTCGAACGGATAGCTGTAAGCATTGGCGTCGATCAGCCACTTGCCGTCGACCTTCACGCGGATCTTGCCCTTGATGGCCAGGATCGTGATCTCACCCGTAAGCTGCCAAACGACGTTGTTGAACCGCAGCTGCCCGATTGATGCTCCCGCTTTCTGTCCAGTGATGACCAGCCGACCGATGCTCTTGTTAATAGACGCCTCGACGTAATTGCTTGGATCGACATACCACAGCAGGAATGTCTGTCGGCCTTCGTCCCAGGCCTGCCCGCCGCCTCCGGTCCCGCTCGTATCGTACCCGACAGTAGCCACGAAATCCTGCTGCGCAGGACCGATCAGGACGCGGGTGTTCTGATCATAGTTCGAGTGTAAATGGGCATAGCCATTGTCGACGCGATAGTTGGCCGTCTGCGTGGCATCGGCAAGCGTCCAGTTCGCTCGGCCACTGATCGTGCCAGGCGTCTCGAAATCATCCGCGTAAGGAATGACGCGGGCAGTGCCGGCACTGAAGCCCGACCCGACCACCAGCGAGAACGCGCCGAGGTTGGCTTGACCCGACTTGTCCGAGACGGTGATATTCAACCCGTTGGTCGTGCCGATCACAGTCGGCGTGCCGGAGATCGTGCCCGTGGTCGTCGAGAATGCGAGGCCAGTCGGCAAGGAACCGGTCAGCGCAAACGTCTTTGTGCCACTGCCGCCCGACGTGGTTGGCGTGAACGTGTATGCGGTGTTCTGCGATGCCGAGGGCGGCGTTCCGGAGATCGATACCTTGGGTTGCGGGATCCCGCTTTTCTCCGCGCTCAACGCACCTTCGCCGGCGGTGTTGATCGCCGACAACCGGTAGAAGCGCGCCTGCCCATTGGTCAGTCCGGCATCGACGAAGGGCGATGTTGTCGTGATCGTACCGATCAGGACCATGGTTCCGGACACGCTGCTTTCATAGAGCTTGTGCCCCGTGATCGCCGTGCCCGATGGCCCATCGATCCATGACAGCGTGTTCTGTCCATCACCGGGCGTGACAGTAAGGGCGGGCGCTGGAGGCGTCGCTACTGCCAGCGCAGCTTCCAAGCCAGAGATACGGGAATCGAACCCAGCCACGAGCACGTTGACGAAGTCGTTCTGATTGTAGGCCATTGGAACTCCTATGCCCCGAGGGCGACAAGACGGGCGTCAAGGGGATCGAAAGAAGCGATAAAGCCGCTGACCTCGGCGCCGCGCAGCATGCTGGTGCCGCGTGTGTTCGCCATCGTCGGCGGATCTGGTGAAGGCGCGCCCGCTGCGACCTTCACAACCTTGGTGCTGATCTCGATCGTCGGCGCAGCCATCAGGATTGTGTCAGCGCCATCGGTTGTCTCGGGGTAGCCGAACACGCGGCCTTGAAAGAACCGCTTGGCACCGCTGGAATACGTCAGAGCGAAAGCGAACAGCTTGTTCGTCTCGTCATCTGCCGCCGCGCGAAGGATCGATTGGCCCGCGTCAGACTCGTCGTGAGCTAGAGACGGCTGCAAAGAGCCGTAATCGGCCGGGCCCTTGTACTTCTGCTTTGGTCCGAACAGCGGCTGAAATTCGATCTTGGAGAAGACCGCGCCAACCGCGCCGACCTTCTCGAGCCCGCCAATCTCGGTGAACGTCAGCGCGGCGAACCCGGCCGCGTCGTTCGTCGCGGGCGCGCCGATGCAAATGGCAAGGGATGACCCCGCCGCCGTAGATGCTGCCATGTCGTGTTGCTCCTAAAAGACGCCGAGCACCTTGGGTTTGGCCTTTTGCTGGGCCGCCGCCGCTCGCGCCTCGCAGCGCGATACGATGTCGATCGTGTCAGCGGTCCGGCCGTTGGCCTTGTCGAGTTGGGCGGTTTGCAGGTCGGCGAACCCGATCCAGTCCGCCATGACTGCGGCGTATGGCGGCAGCGGCGCGCCGGCGACGGGCTTGCGCCAGCTTTCGGGCAGCAGACCAGCGCAATCGCTCGGGCTGGCGACGATAACGCTCGCCGCGCAGCTACCGAGGCTGAGCGCAGCGAGGATCACCCGCATAGGCCGCGCGGCGACATAGCGCGCTAATCCCAGCACCTGAGACGCCCGCTGGAACGACAGTGGCCGCGCCCTCGGCGTTGCGGATGGTGGCGTCGTTTTCTCGCGAGATTGCATCTGTCTGTTCCTCTTCCTGGGCTCGATTGCCGACCGTGTTGACTGCATCCGCTCCGCTTGCCACCGCCGCGCTCGCTTGGCCGGCCTCAAGCCGGGCCTCGGTCTTGACCGTCTGTGCGGCTCTGCAGGAGCGGATCGAGATGACCGTCGTGATCAGCGCCACCACGCCGATCGCGAAGACGATCCGCGCCGCGTTGGCGGCGAACCAGGTGCCGAGTTTGCTCATGGCCTTCCTCCCTGTTCCGCCAGCTGGTCGGCGGTCTGTTGTGCGCTGTCCGCAGCGGTCTGTGCGCCGGCGATCGCGTCTTGCGGGACCGGAGCCGCCGCAGGCCCGGCTGCGGCGAGCTTTTCGGTAAGGCTGGTCCGGTCGGCTGCATCGTACAGAGCGCGGATCGAGCCGATGACCTCGCGGAACGAGAGCAAGAGCGCGGTCAACCCGAAAGCTTCGGCCGAAGGCACGCGCCCATCGGCGCCGATGTGCTGACCGATGATCGCGAACGTCCAGCCGATCAGGGCGAGCAGCGCCGCCGCGAGCAGCGACAGGGCGATGAGGCCCCATTCCTGAAGGCGGCTCGTCATGCCGGAAACTCCGGCAGGTCGACCGTCTGCCCCGCAAGCGCATGGGTGCAGTCGCCGAGGAACTGGATCCGCCCGTCCGTCACGAAGCTATGGCAGATCGAGCATGTGAAGCCTGCCGGCGGTTTCCCGGCAGCGACCTGAGCGGCGTTATACGTGCACCAGCAATGGCCCCGATCCGCCTCGGACGGCACGTAATGCCCCGACCGGATCAGGACGGACGGAGTGAAGGTCGGTCGATCGGCGCTTCTGTTCCAGCCCCAGATTGCGCCGGCACCGTCGACCGAGACTCGGTGCGCCTCCTTGCAGCCCGGGCACCAGAACATGACGCTACCGGCATCGTCGCCGCGCAGAATTGGGGAGAGCGCGCCCATCACTGCGCCGCCAGCGCTGCGGCGACGTCGGCGCGGATATCGACCCGCACTGGCTTGCCGGGCAGGTAGCTCGGCTTGCTGACGGGGTAGACGTTGACGATGCCGTCGAGGTGCTTCCACTTCCCATCGAAGAACAGAGCTGCTTCGTCGAGGCGACGCTGCTTGAGGTCACCGTTGTTCAGGTAATGCGTCTCAAGGAACTTCCGCGCCTCGGCGACCTTGCCCGCCAGGAACAGGCTCACCCATGCCGTCTCGCCGATCGCACCCGTGTTGTATTGGAACGATAGCGCCGCAGCGAGTTGCGCCTCCGTCAGTACGCGACCCTTGAACGCTGCCAGCACCGCCGGCACGTAGTTGGTCCGAAGGAGCCAGATATAGATCTGTAGCACCCGTTCGATCGAGGTAGGCTTGTCCTTGTACCGATCGACCAGATGGCCGGAGTCATTGGTGACGCCGATGCCCCAGGTGCCCTTGGGCGGCCTTGCGCTGTCGAGATACCACTCGCGCACGATGCCCTCGGCCGCGGCCAGTTCGCACGCGACGCGCACGGTGATGTTGCCGTTGATCGTCATGATCTCGGTTTCCTTCGTTCGTATGGGGAGCGCGCTACGGGCGCGCGGATGGCCGGGCGGTCTCAGTCCGCCTTCATCATGGTTTCGGCCATGTGGCCGATCTCCTCCGGGCTCGTGAACGCCGTTGGCAAGATCTCGCGCAGCAGGACGCGCGCCTGACGGGCGACAGAGTTGCCCGGCGACACCCGTTCGAGCTCGTCGATAACCAGCGTCAGCACGAACCGCTGCTGTCCGATCTGGATCGTCTGGCCGGCAATCTGAGCCTCCGCGATCGTCATGCGGCGCGACTGCGCATCTTTCGATTGCTTGAGCGATTCGATGTCTTTCCACATCTCAGCGCGCATGCGTTCCTCGGCATCGATGTCGATCTTGCGCCAGCCTCCGCGATTTTTGATCCACGCTACAATGGCGCCGCCCCCCAGCAGCAGGTTGATGAAGCCAAAGATTGCGCCCCAGCCGATCGGCAAGCCGACCAGGTCCGGCGTGTGATTACCGGTCATGTTTCTGATACCAAACCGAACCCGCTCCCATCACCAAGGCCAGTATGAGCGCTGTCGTGTACGAAAGGACCGCATGGACCCGAAACAGGAAGGACAGCCGGTTCAGCGCAAGCAAGAAGACTATGCCCCACACCGGATCCAGGTAGCGGCTTTGCCGGCGGAGAATCCGGCCAATGGCTGGCGAGAGACAGGCGAGGCAAATTAGCCACGCAACAATGGCTGCGCCGCGAAGCGCATCAGCAAGCAACATCACGGTAGCTCCTGTTATTTCGGCGCCATGCCGAGGAAGGCGGTTTCGATCGCGCGGGCGCAGTGGCCGGGCTTTGATCCGAGCAGCATGAACAGATGGTCGATCAACCAGGCGCAGGGCTTGCCCCACCACGCGCCGGCCATTGCCGCTCGACCCACGCGCGAACTGATCGTTTCATCCGCCGAGGGGCAGATCCCGCCGACGATCAGGTAATAGGGACCGGCGAGCAGGACGTAGACGAACTGGTCGATCCCGATCAGGACCTGGACGATCCAGTTGCCGAGCCGCTTGAGGGGAGTTTCACGGGCTGGCATGGTCACGCCATGGGCGCGGCAAGCGCGTCCCAATCAACCGCCGATGCCCGGACCATCGCAGCGACGTTCGTGGCAGCCGCAAGCTCAACCATCGCCCCGCGTCGCCGCCCCTCGATCTTTGCCGCAAGCCCACGCCACGCTGCGGCGGTCCCCAAAACGAGGGCCGCAATATCGGCGATCGGCATGCTGGTGTATTCGGCCTCTGCCGCAAGGAACGGGAAGTTGGCCATATCGGCACCAGGGGTCCAGGCCTTTGCCTCTTCCTCCTTCGAGAGATAGGTTGCCTGTTGCCCGGCTACGTCGGTGATGAAGCGCAGGCGGAACTCGCCGGCGTTGTGATTGACCAGTCCAATCAGCCCTTCGCGGATCGGCTCGAGATTAATATCGAACCCCGAGAACGCTTCGGGCGGGACCTGAAGCACTGCAGCACCTTCCGGAACCGCCTGGTTGGCCGTGGCACCAGTGGAGCCCGACCCGCGCAGGCGGACGTCACCCGTCACGACATCGTAAACGACGTAATATTCGGTCATCGTTTGAACTCCTGAGCGAAGATGGCCGTGTTGCTGAATTGCATGACGGAGGAACCCGAAGCTGATCGTCCGAAATACATGCGGTAGCTGTGCGATCCGGCAGGCGGCGTGTCGGAGATGGTGAAGAAGTTCGGCACGCTGGTACCGGTTGTCCTGACCGCGAATTGCCGCGTCACGTCGCCACCGTCGCGCTGTAGCGTGACGAAGAAGAATGGCCCTGTCCCGGACCCATTCGACGCGTCGAAGCTACAGTCGAGCTTCACCAGACCACCTTGGGTGACGATCGTCAGGGGGTCGCTGTAAGCCGGTGCTGCCCCCGCATCGACTTCACCGCTGCTGCCGCTGATGCTGGCCCACTGAGTGATCGCGTTTGGCGCGACGACACGAGTAGTGACCGTACCATTCACAAGGAGGTTGCCGTCGATCAGGACGTTGGCGTTGATGTAGAACAGACCGGCGGAGCCATCGCGCTTGGACAGCTGGATCATGGTGCTGCCGTCTGCCGTCGTTCCGGTGACGCTCCACGCAACGGATGCACCGCCTGGCCCTGCCAGGGCGCCGGCCTGCGTCGTAATCTGGGCAGATACGGTATCGACGTCCGTGCCAAGTCTGATCCCGCACTCGTGCCACAGCAGCGACTTCGTGACCGAGTCACCATCGAAGCCGTACCAGTCGGAGATCATGAACAGCTGTAGCTTCGCGACGACAGGCGGGATCGTCACGGCGCGCTTGAAGACGTACCGTTTGCCCAACTGACCATTGCCGACGATATTGCCCGGCGACGTCTCGAAGGTGTTGAACGCGAACTTCACCTCGGCAACCTGCACACCGTTGGCATCGAAGCCCTGGACGAGGATACCCGCGCCGCGCAGGCCGCCGCTGAGCAGCGTGAGATCGCCGCGCAGCAGGTACGCGGCGTCACCCTTGAGCGGTGCCATGCCGGGATCGAGGGCAAAGCTCGTAGTCAGACCGGCACCCGCGCCGCGGGTCACGTCGTTGCGAACCGAAAACGCCCCTACGAGCCCAGGCGACACCCGGACGTTGGTACCGGCCCATACGGTCCAGTACGTTGGAGCCGCCTGACCATCTGGCCAGCTTGGAAAGCTGGACCCAAGGTTCGCCAGGGGCGGCGTGATCGAGGCCGAGAGATTGGCGAGCGATTGAGCGAC
Source organism: Sphingomonas sp. CARO-RG-8B-R24-01 (assembly GCF_022662295.1). Lineage (NCBI taxonomy): Bacteria > Pseudomonadati > Pseudomonadota > Alphaproteobacteria > Sphingomonadales > Sphingomonadaceae > Sphingomonas > Sphingomonas sp. CARO-RG-8B-R24-01. The sequence continues at coordinate 238,023 of NZ_JAKNQI010000002.1, forward strand.
GGCACCGACCTTGCCGTCTGCGATAACAGAAGCCTGATCGTTTGCGCGTGCCAGCAGATTGCTTGGCGCGGTGCCGTTGACCTTCGCCTCCAGATCCGATGCGCGGGTCGCCGCGGCATAGTTCTGCGGGAAATTGGCGATAGCGTTTTCGGTCGACGTGACGCGCGACGTCAGCGGCGGCTTGCTTCCATCCGCAGGGCCAACCGTTGTCTCGAGCGTGCCGGTACGGTTCGCATAGCCCTGTACGTTGGTTGACAATGTCGTGATGCGGTCATCGTACCCGCTGAGTGTCGTGTTGACGTTGCTGAAGCGCGTGTTGACCGAGGTGGAGAGATCGGAAACCGACTGCGCTGCATTCGACGCGGTGGTCGCTACTTGATCGATCCGGCCATTGGTTGCCGTATCCGCGTTCTGATAGCTCGAGGTGACGCTCGCGATGCTCTGCCCGATCGCGGCATCACGGTCGATCGCGGCCTGTTCGACGCGGTGAACCTCGGCATAGATGTTTGTGTCGTTGTACCCGCCAGATGCAGCTACACTATCGATCCGTTTGCCGAGTGCCGTGTCGCGATCTTGGCTCGCCTGCTCTGTCGTGTTCACGCGAGCATTCACCGCGCCAATCGCTTGCGTCGTGGTGATGTCGAGGCAACGGAAATAGGCAATTTCGATCTTGCCACCGATGCCGATCGATCCCCGAAGATGAGGATTGATCCAGGCTTCCGTGCGCGCCGTGCCATCGATCACATAGTCGATCGTTACCCAGCCTGCACTGACCGGCAGTGGCGTGAAACCCGCGTAGCTGCCACCATCTGCGCCAGTCTGTCGGCCCGACCATTCGTAATCGGCGGAATAGGTGCCGTCGTTGCCGACCGCGCGGATCATCGCCTGATATCGATAGATCTTGCCAGCGAATGGCAACGGACGGCGCAGGCCGACCGAATAGCTGCCGCCACTGGTCGCGTTCACATAATGGAAGCCGCCCAGACTATCGCCGGTGAACAGGCTGTCTGGCAGCTGCGCATTCTGCCCCTGCCAGGCGTTCTGGCCGTAGTATAGGCCCCGCATTGTGAAGTCGATCGGGTTGCCCGCGCTGACCTCCAGCGCGGTAGCGCGAGCCGCCGTCGCGAACTGGTTGGGGAGATCGGTCAAGACGCTCTCGGCCGTTGCGATACGGGCAGTCAACGCGGGCTTGCTCGGATCGGCCGGCCCGACGGTCGTCTCCAGAACGGAAGTGCGGTTCGCATACCCCTGCACATCGCTCGACAGCGTCGTGATCCTGCCGTCGTAACGGCTCAGCGTATCGTTGATGCCGGTGAAGCGGGTGTTCAGGCTCGTATTGAGATCTGCGACCGCCGTTTTTGCGTCCGAGGCAGTTGTCGCGACTTGGTCGATCTGCGCTTTAGCCGACGCATCTGCCGCCTGATAATCCGTGACGATGCTATCGACTCGGCGGCTGAGTGCCCCGTCTCTGCTGATCGCCGTCTCGTCGACGCGGCGCACCTCGGCGTAGACATTGCTGTCGTCATAGCCGCCGCTCGCGCTGACGCTGTCGATACGGCGATTGATGAAAGCGTCGGAATTGTCGAGCCGCGCAACTGCCGCTGCAAGCGCGTTATCTGCGTTTTGCATGGCGGCAGTGATTCGGCCGTTCACGTCACCGATCGAGCCGTTGATGTCCGTGATTTTCTGGTTCGCTGCAGCGATTCCGTCGTTTGCGGCCTGCTGTGCCTGGTCGATCCGCGTTCCGGCGTCGGCAACGGCCTTGTTGATCGCTGGAATGGTCGTTCCGCTGATGTAGGCAAGATCGGTGCGCGCCGCCGCGATCTGCGCATCGAAGCTGCCCAGTTGGGCGATCGTGCTGCCGACCGTGCCTGATCCGAACGGGCTCTTCGGGTCAGCACTGTTGGTCGCGTTGTTGGCTGGCTTGGTGCCGATCGGATCGCCGACCGCTGGCCAGTCGACGGCACCAGCCTTGAACGGCTCGATCTTGCCCGCGGTGCTCAGGCCTTCGATCGACAACGACAGCTTGCTGACGGTCTCGCCGACCTCGATCGAATAATCCTTGAAGAACCCGTAGATCGTCAGGCTGTCGATCCCGGTCTGCCCAATCCACAGCGCCGGCAGGGCGCGAACGGCAGTGATCCGCCCGGCGACGGCATCGACCGCGTCGGTCCGGATCAGCGCCTTTGCGACCATGCGCTTTGCCCAGGCGCGCTCGACGATCGTCACTTCGCCGAAGTCGTCGACGTCCTTGCGGCTGAAGTCCGTGATCCCGGCAGTCGGCGACGATTCGGTGATGCCGAGGTTGACCAGCTTGCCCACCAGCAGCGTGCCGACCGAGACAATCCCGCTACCCGCGATTGTCACGACCACGCGCGTAAGCCCGACCGGCAGATCGAGGAACGTGATCGCGCCTTCGCTCGCCGCTACAGTGCGATCATAGCCGATCGCCTGCACCCGCACCGTCGCCGCAACGACGTCGAGCAGCGCCACTGCGGTCAGGACGGGTGCATCGACGGTGACGCTGATCGAGCTGGTCGCGCTCGAGGTCGAACCGAGCGCCTGATCGAACATTGCCCAGCGGTTGGTCGGGCCGATGTCGGTCCACTTGCCCGTCCCGCCCGCCGGGTCGTTCCCGATGTTGCCAGCCGCCGAGCTTTCATAGATCCGGTGCTCTGGCGACTTCAGAACACGCTCGCCGAGCGCATAGGTCCTGCTCGACGACCAGGCCGCATAGTCGTTCTCGACGATCGTGCTGGCAACGAGGCTGCTGTCGCTGACCGGAGCCGGTTGCAACAGGTTCAGCGTCGAGGACTGCCCCGCTGGCGCTGGATCACCGCCGGCATCGGCGACCGCGTCGGCTTCTAGCAGCCCCTCTACCGTCAGCGTGCAATAGCTGAGCGGCGGTACTGACAGATCGATCTCGAAGTCCTTGAAGAACCCGTTCACTTTGAGGCTCGCGAGGCGATCGTCGGCAACCCAGGTCGCCGCGGTCGCGCGGAGGGAGGCAAGCTTGCGCTGGATCGCGTCGACCGAGGCGAACGGCACGCCGAGCCGGACTGACATACGCCGCGCGAAGCCGCGTTCGACCACGGTGGTGATACCGTAATCGTCGGTCACGCGCCGGCTGTAATCGGTGATGCCGATCGTCGGATTCGTCTCGGTCGCGCCGAGATCGAACACTTCACCGCTGGCGAGCTGGATCTTCATGCCGCTGCCGCCACGCTGATCGCCTCGCCGCCGCTCGCAGCAGTCACGCTGTCGAACGAGCGCTTGAGGCTTCCGGTGTTGCTCGCGGTCGCTGCGTGCCCGGCATTATTGTCCGCGCGCAGCTGGGCCAGCTCGTCGCGCAGGCTGCGCAGTTCACTGGCCATGTCGTCGTTCGAAGCGGCCGGGGCGGTGCTGGCCTGAACGGTCGCCGCGTTGGCAAGGATGGCGGCAACCGACGTCGTCGGCGTCACCGTGGTCGCAAGGTTGCTGATCGCGGCATTCGTAGCCTCGAGGCTAGCGGCGGTCTGGGCCTGTACGCGGTCAAGCTCCTGCCGACTGGTTGCGACAAGCGCGGCTGCGGCGAGCAGCGATTGCGACAGCTGCGGCAGGCTTTTCGCCGCATCCTGGTCGCCGCCGCGTGCCGCTGCGGTCGCCGCATTGAACTGGCCCATCAGCGACACGAAACTGGTCCCGCCGTTCGTGCCGGTCAGGCCGCGGATCCGCTTCACCTCGTCCATGATGCTGTCGCCGACCGAGGTCCACGCCGCGCGCAGCTCGTCCGCCGCCTTGGCCGCGTCCTGCGCGTCCTGGATTGCCCAGACCTGTTCCTGCAGGGCACGGTTGCTGCTGTCGATCTTGGCCAGATCGAGCGCGCGGATCGCCGCGGTATTGCCCTGCAGGGTGAGCAGCTGACGTTGGAGGTCGTTGCGCTCGCTCGCGATATCGGCCGCGCTCTTTGCGCCTTCCATCGACTTCTGCAGATCGGCGAAGGCCGGTGCTAGCTGCAGCAGCGTCGCATAGGTCGACTGCCCGGCAGCGGTCGTCAGATCCTGCGCCTCGACCAGCGAGCGGAACGCCGCGAGCGTGCCGGGCATGGCGACGCCGAGGCTGCCGAACACGCGGGCCAGCTGCGCTTGCTTAGCAGTCGCTTGCTCTTCCGAAGTGTAGAACGCCTGGAAATAGCCGTCGACCGCACTGGTCAGGTCCGAGATACTGGCGAACTGGTTGGCCAGCCCCATCTTTGCGTCAATGCCGAGCGCCTGCGCGCCCGCGCCCAGCTGGTCCATCGCGTTCGTCACCGCCTCGACGGTCGAGGCAACCCGCACCAGCGTCTCGAACGCGCCTTCGCCGACCTTCTGGAACCGCTCGATCCCGGGGAACGCCGCATTCGCCATGTTGTCGGCTGCAGCGCCAAACACCGCCGAGAGCTTCTCCTGGATCTCGGTACCGGTCAGCCCCTTGAGGTCGATCTTGCCGATGTTGACCACGAAGCCGTTCAACCGGTTCTGGATCTCGCTCGTTGCCGAACCAAGCGGCCCGGCAGCGGCAACGATCGAATCGTTGAACTGCTTGAGGATGAGCGTGAACTGGTTCTGCAGGGTCGCATCGGCCCCGGTGTATTGGGTCGACGTCTTCGTGCCGGTGACGATGCCGAAGAACTTCGACTTCTTCTCGACGTCCGAATAATATTGCGCGTTGAACCCGCCGCCCAGGATCGAGCCGATCGACTGCGCTCCACCATACAGGCCGCTGCCGGTCACCGTCGTGGTCGAACCGAACAGCGAGCCGAGCAGGCCACCGATCAGCGGGATCTTGGACAGGACCGACCCGATCAGGTTGGGCTTGAAGCCCTCGGTTACGCCCGCCGAAGCGTTGACGTCGCCGGCACGCGACACGAGCGATGCGACGTTGCCGATCTGGCTGTCGATCGAGCGGAGCGATGCCGCCATCTGACGCGCGAAGGTGTTGGTCAAGGTGTCCACCTCCTTCAGCGCGTCGACCGCGTTCTTGATGCTGTCGGACTTGGCCGAGCTGTCGCCAAGCACGGTGCCGGTGCCATCGTTCGCCTTGACTACGGTACCCTTGCTGCCGCCGCCGAGCCCGCCGACGACCGACACGCCGATCGCCGCCAGCGCCGCGATCGTGGCCGCGCCCGCTGCGATGTTCGCCGGGAAGGGCAGCGATGCGATAGCCTTGGCGACCGCTTCCACGCCGCTTGCAGCTGCACGGATCGCACTCTTAGCGACGCTCGATGCGGTGTGGATCGCGTCTTGCGCCATCGCTTTGACCGACAGGGCGAACTCGACCGCGCGGAATACCTTCTCCGCCGCGAGCATGGTCTGGTAGCCTTTGCTCTTCTCGTTGAAGAACCCCTTGGCTGCGGCGGTCATATCGCCGAACGCGCCGATCTGCGCAGTCGCGGACGCAAGCGCGAACTTGGTATTGGCCTGCGCCTTCAGCTTTTCATTACCGTTCGCCGCAGCGAGCGCGGCAGCATGCTGCTGATCAAGCCGGGTGCGATCAGCCTGGAAGCTGGCGTAGGCCGACGCCATGTCGCCGATGGCGCGCCCGACGCTTCCGAAGGCGTCTGCCATACCCTGCGATGCAGTCTGGACGTTACGAGCGATCAGATCCCATTTGTCGGCGGTAAAGCTGAGGCCGTCATTGTATGCCTGCTGCTCGTCTGCGAGCTTCTGCGTGGCGACCGCGATCTCGACCTGCTTGGCGATGTATGCGTCGGCATAAGCGGTGCCGAGCGTCTCGCCGCGCGCTTCCAAGGCCTGCGTAGCCTGGATCGTTGCCATGGCGCGCACGCGCTCGTCGACCGTCGCGCCGATCAGTCGACGCTCCTCGGTCAGGCTGGCCAGCTGGCGGGTAGCAGCCTCATCAGCGCCGATATAGAACGCGCCGGTTGCAGCCGCCTTAGCGTCCGCCTGTGCGGCCCGCTGCGCTTTCAGGGCCTGCGTCGCTCGATCAGCGGCAGCGCTCATCTCCTTCTCACGCGAGATATTACCCTGCGCGCCCGCTTCCGCCGCCCGTTGAGCCGCTGCCTCAGCTGCCGCGAGCAGCGGCAACTCGGCGACACGCTGTTGCACAAGCTCCGCAGCGCGCTCGGCCGGTGCCAGTCCATTAGCGACGAGTGCGTTCACCTCGGTCTGGATCCGCGCCTGATCGCGCGTCGCCGCCGACGTCTTCTCAGCATCGGCAACGCGCTGCGCGATCGACAGTCGAACCTGCCGGTCGACCGCCGCCTCGATATCGCCACGCTGCTTGATCGCCTGCGTCTCGGCCTTCACCCGCGCTTCCGCGATCAGCGCGGCCGCGCCGGACACGCCATAGGCATCGGCCAGCTTGTACAGGTTGCGGATCTCGGCCTCGACACCCTCGGCGGCAAGGGCGTTGCGGTCGACCTTAGGTTTCGGGGCGGTCCGGTTGGCCTTGAGGGCAGCCGCTTCCTCCGCCATCCGCTTTTTGGCGAACGAGATGGCGTTGTTGCCGGATTGCTTCCAGAACTCGGCATCAGCCTTCCGCGCCGCGCTGTAGGCGTTCGTGTAGCTGCTGCCGATCATCTTCGCCGCCTTCGCGGCCGCCCCGGCATTGCCGTTTGCGACGGGGTCGATCTGCGGGGCGCTGACCGTGCCGATCTTCAAACCGGTCGCCTTGTTCACCGTAGTGATCAGGCCGTTCAGCTGGTCGACGCCGGCTTTGGTCAGGCGGTTGAGCGCGCCGATCGCCGCATTGACGCCTTGCACGAACAGGTCCCCGAAGACTGCCGGGAATGCGCTCCACACCGTGCGTACGACGTCGAACGTGCCGTTGATGCCGGCCGTGATACCGGCTGCTACGACATTCCAGGCAGCGAGGACCTTCTTGAACGCACTCACTGCGCCCTTCGAGATCGCGTCCCAGTCGGAGCTTTTGCCCATACCATCCTGGATCGTCTTCCAGATGCCCGCCATCATGTCGCCGGCGGTGACGGTCACGCCGCTCAGACGCTCGATCTTGTCGCCGGCCTTATCGACGCCGTCGCTCAGCTGCAGCATTTCCTTGTGCGTGAGCCCGAGGCTCTCGCGGTACCGCGTCAGCTCCTTGCTATCCTTCACCTGGCTCTGGAACAGCTTGAACGCGCCGAAGGCGGCAGCCCCAACAACGATGAACGGGGCTGCCGCGACCGCCAAGCCGCCGATGGCAACGGCCATTGCCTTCAGCCCACCCTCCGCCATCATGGCGACCTGGACGAGCTGGCCCCCCTGCTGGATCAGGATCGTGAACGGCTTCTGCCCGGTGAGCAGCCCTTGCACCACGTCCGGCATCTGGATCGCAAGGTTCCGCATCGCATTTGCATTGCTGCTGCCCGCTTTCGCCATTGCCGTATGCTGCTCGGTGGTCGCTGCCATGCGCTGGCTCAGCACCTGCTGCTGACGGGCATACTCGGCCGGTGCGGTCGCGCCGTTGTGATAAAGGCGCGTGGACTCGGCGATCTCGGCATTCAAGCGCTGCGTCGCTGCATACAGCGGATCTGTCGCCGCGCGCATACGCTCGGCAGCCGCAACGTCCGCCATCTGCGCCTCATACGATCCGCGCACCATCGCCGCGAGGCGTTCATGCTCATCCGCAAGCCGCTTGGCAGCTGCCGCGGCCGACGCGTCCGCGCGCGCTTCATCCTCGGCCGCTTTGGCAGCGAGGGCGCTGAAGGTCGCGCCCTGATCGGTAGCGGCGATCTTGCCGACGCCGGTGTTGCGCTCGAGCGCCGCTTGGATCCGCGAGCGCTCGAGCAGCTGCGCGTTGACCGCCGCCTCGGCTGTGGCACGCGCGGTCGCGGCTTCGGTCTCACGCAAGGCATCGCCGCCCTTGCGGGCCGCTGCCTCGAACATGTTGTAGGCGAGCGTCGCTGAGCGCAGATCCTGCGCCTTCTTTTCCATTGCCGCCGACGCCGCAGCCGCGTCCGCCTCACGCATCACGGCCACGCCCTTGCGAGCAGCCGCCTCGAACATATTGTAGGCGAGCGACGCGCTACGCAAGCTTTGCGCCTGCTCTTCGATGGCGGCATTCTGGGCGTGTAGCCGACCGGAAAGCTCGGTCAGGCCCTGCTCTGCCGCCGCCAGTGCCGCGACCTCGACGCGTGCAGCACGGATCTGGTCCTTGGTCTTGCCGAAATTGTCGATCTGCCGCTCCATGCTGCGCGACAGGGCCTCACCAGCCGTCTCGGCCGAGCGGAGCGCGCGTGCTGCGTCGGCGCCGGCGCGTGTTGCGGCATTGCCAAATGCAACGACGTTGGCCGTGGCGGTCTGACCAACCATGCCGCGCGTTGCCTGCTCGATCTGCGTAGCGGCCGTGAGCATCTTGCCCTCGGTGCTATCCATCATCGCCTGCAAGCGCTGAAGCTCGCTGAACGAGCCGCTGGTTTCAATGCTGAAACCGACCTCGAGGGTAGGCTGGCCAGATTCTGCCATTGTGAACCTCCCTCAGATAATTGTCAGGATGTATCGCCAGATGCGCGCCATTGCTGGCCGGATCGGATTCGACCTATTTGCTGAGCGCTGACGCTGAATTTGCGGCCAAGAGCGGCATGATTTGCAGCCGATGCGCGGATCTCGACAACTATTGCTTCATTTAGAACCGCTCGTGGGTTCCGCTCGCCAACAGGTGCCGTCCCATGGCTATAGCGATCGGCGTTATTCTCTTTTGATGTCGCCCAACGCAAATTCGATGCTCTGCAGTTTGTCTTGTCGCCGTCATTATCTGCGACCTGCTAGCCATCGGCGCTTGACCCATGAAAGGCCCGAGCTACCAACCGATGAATGTGCGAGGATACGGACTCCGCCCTTCCTCGGACCAAGCTAACACCCGGATATCCCATCCCCCCTCAGCGGCCATCCGGCAGCTGGTTGCGGCAGGTCTTAAGGCTGGGCGGGAATAGGCTTGATCGAGTAGCGCATCCCCATTCCGCTGATGTTCGCAATCTCCATTTCCAGGCCTTTGAACCGGACTATTTGCGGGTAGGCCGTCCCCAACGGGATCGTTAGATTTTCCGTAAATGCCGAGCGAGCCAGACTATCGCCGAACTCTCGGTAGGACAGGCTGAGAGTCGTCGGCGTGGAACCAAGGTAAATAATGCGGCGCTCAAACGCTGGGCCCTCCAACGACGTCACGGTCCGCTTCGTGTATTTCGCCGGGCTTTTAAGAGGCGCTATCTTACTCGTTTCGTTGAAAGAATATCTATCAAAGGCGCCGTCTTCGTTTTCATCGATCAGACAGGTGCGTTCCCGGCCAAATATCGAGTCTGTCCCGCTTCTCGAACAGGCTTTCATGCCGCTCGGCGTTTCGACAAAATCCAAGGTGGTGCCCGCTGGTACGTCGATTAGCCCCGCCGATGATATCAGGCTTCCGCCCTTGGCACGCTGATCCAGAACCACCTCATAATGAACCGCGGGCGGAGGGGCGCTGCTCCAAACGACATCCCCGGCAGTCACGGTTCGCTGTTCCGGGACGTCAGCAGCCACTGCTGGACCAGCGGCTGCAAAAAGAACCAATAAGATCATGCGCATATAGAACCCCTTTCGAGGCACGCTGGCACAATCTCACCCCAAAAGCATCTCCAGCCGTGCTTGCTCCACATCAAGCTCGCGCTGCGTCACTTCCGCCTTCCATGGGGGCGGGCAGTTCTCGCTCTCAGCCCTTCGACCTTCGGCAAGGTACTCGGTCGACATACGCCGAATAAGTCGGGCTTCCCAAGGCGCGAGATCGACCCGGGTACGATCGCACCACGCATTGATCTCGCGCCAGCTGAGCGGGACCATTCCCATCCCGGCCGCTTCGCTCATTCCCATCTCAACGAGATATTGGACGAGATGCTGAGCGGGGTTGGGCGGCATTTGTACCGGGATGCGGTCCCGTTTCATCTGGTCGATCCGACTGAGCTTCGGCTGGTCGGCGTCAGCAACCACCTTCGCCCGCTTGGTACCCGCGTCCGGTTTCGGCGTGGCGTGGAGCCACGCCATATGCTGGACGAAGAGGATCAGCTGGTCGGCGACCCGGGCATGAACTTTCCCCAGTCAGCGACGAACTTGATCACCTGGACCTTGATCCAGCCAAGGGCAGGGTCGGAATAAAGGGCGGTGAGAAGCGCATTGCCGGAGAGCGGCTGGTCGCCGGAACCATCGATCTCGATGTTGCGGAGGCCTGCGGTGTAGGCGATCAGGTCGGCGGTCGTTTCCTCGCGCTGCACCTCGATCGAGGGCATTGCGATCTTGTTGTCGTTGTCCTGCATGCGCTTGATTGCGCGCGCGGACTGGGCGGACTCGATCACGGCTGCTTCGGGCGATCCCGGGCCGAACAGGTCGATACCGACGGGCTTTCCGGCTTCATACAGATGCTGACCGTCCGGCCCCTTGAGGTGCAGGAAGGCGGTCGGCGAAACGGCAAGAGTGGCGATCTTCATGGTGGTGGTATCCTCGCGGGGGATGGTGCGCTGATCCGACCCGAGACCCGCGATAACGGGCCAGACCAGCGCATAGGGAACGGCGTCGCGGGCGCCGGAACTGGGGTCAGGCGGTACCGGCGACCTTCACGACCTTGGTGCTGATCTCGACAGTGGGCGCGGCCATCAGGATCGTGTCGGCGCCGTCGACCGTTTCCGGGTAGCCGAACACACGACCCTGGAAGTAGCGCTTGTCTCCGTTCTGGTAGGTCACCTGGAACGAGTAGAGCTTGTTGGTCTCATCGTCCGCCGCGGTGCGGAGCAGGGTCTGGCCTGCATCCGAACCGTCATGTGCAACCGAAGGCTGGAGCGAGCCGTAATCGACACTGCCCTTGAGCTTCTGCTTGGCGCCCTTGAGCGGCTGGAACTCGATCTTGGCATAGACCGACCCGATCGTGCCGATCTTCTCGATGTTACCGATCTCGATCAGGGTCAGCGCGGCATAACCGGCCGCATCGGGGGTTGCCGGGGCGGCGGCAGAGATGGCGAGCGCCGCGCCCGCCGATGCTTGAATGGTCATGATGTTTCCTTTCAGTGGTGGCTTGCCGGGACTTCCGGCAGGATTCGGTCCGGCGGGCGGACGGAATTACTTGGCGGCGCGGGAGCGCTTGCGCGGCGCTGGCTTGGCCGCCGCTGCGAGCGGGGCGACCTTCTCGATTTCATCGTCTTCCAGCGCGCGCACCAGACCTGCAGCCTCGAAATTGTCGAATGCGCCCTTGCTGAATGTCGGCGTATCGCCTGCGGCGAACCGATCTCCCGAGGTCGCGTCTTCGAAGGCACTGAGGACCAGCGCCGGAACAGTGTTGGTCATGGGAATCTCCGTCAGGTGAGGGCGTTGAAGCCGACTTTGAAATCCTGCGTCTGCTCGAAGCTATTGGCCGGTCCGCCGACGTCGGGGCCGGTGCCAGCGCTGAGCACTGCGACTTCGGTTGCACCAGCAATCGCGCCGAGCTGGCCGGCGCAGACGTTGCGGACCGCTTTGATGATCGCGACCTGTTCACGGTAGCTGTTCGCGCGTACCGCGACCGAGACGCGATCGGTCATCCGCACCGCACCACCGCGGACGAGCGGTTGCCGCTCTACCGAACTGACCAGCCTGACCAGAAGCGCGGGCAGGGGTGTTCCGTCCGGCAGAGATCCCGCCTTTATCGTAGCGACCAGCGAGTTGATCTCGCCGCTGTCCCCGAGCAGCGCACCGATGATGTCGACCCCGGTCATTTTGGCTTGCGGAGCACTTCGACAGTGCCGTGGATGGTCTCGAGTACCACTTGGTCGCCCTCCACTATGAAGCGTCCACTCGCGCTGATCAGGAAACGCTTCACCAGCCCCGCGTTGCAATCGTAACTCACGACGTTGCGTTGCTCCACGCCATCAACGAAGATGTTGAGATCGAAGGCGATGTCCTGCCAGTCGGGCCGAAACCCCGGCTCGCCTTCCTCGATCGACAGAACTGCCGGAATGGGCTGGCTTATCATGCGTCGCTCTCCTCGGGTTCGGCCGATCCGGTGATCCCCGCCCGCGAGACGCGAGCGTTGATGTAGCTCTGCGCCGCTGCGATCGCTTCGGCTTCCCTAAGGTCCAGCGCCGGCCGCATGAAGGGGTGCGCTTTGGCGCCCGGATGGTGCACTGTCGTCCCAACGAATTGCCCGCCGATGACGAGCGACGCGCCTTCCTTGTTCAGATCGTTGATCCGCCTGGTGCTGCGGCCTTCGCGCTGGCTGTCGTCTACCGAGATAAAATGCGGGTCGGTCCCGTATTCCTGCCAGATCGCCAACGAGCGTGCCCAGCCTGATTTGACGGAGACGGTCGATTTGATCTGACCTGGAGTCGCCCGGACTTTGGTGACGATTGAGTCCGTCACGACGTGAGAAAGAGACCGGTCGCGCGCTTCGTCAGCGATTACATTCGCCGCCGCTCGCGCCGCGCCGCGCAGCACCTTCGATTCGAGGTCCACCGGGATCTGAGCAAGGAAGCGCCTGACATCGCCGCTGCCCCTGACCGTCGCCATTACGCCGGGTTGCCCGCGGTCGAGTAATCCTCAACCATGAACTCGAGCCCGTCACGGTTGCCGATCTCCGCGGGCACCGTCGTGATCTGTGCGACCCGGGTCGTCTGCCAGTAGAGCACGCCGGAGTCATCTCTCAGATATCGGCCCACCAGGACGCGCATGCTCGCGCTGATATCTTCCCGGTAACGGATCCGAACGCGAGATGGCCGCGTGGCAATGTTAAGGCCATCCGCCAGCTTCTCCGACCGGCTCGGCAGCATATCCTGAACGCTCGCGCGGGTCTCGGTAACCTGCTGCCAGGATCCCGATCCAGCACCGTCGAACGAACTGTCGGCGACAGGCTTCTCGATCCGAATGCGACGATTGAGGGAGCCCGCAGCCAACGCCATCAGCAGACCCACTTCTTGATCGGCATAAGCAGCCAGGTGACGGAAAGCGGCAACTCGGCCTTTTGCGTCCCAACGGCCACGGCTTCGCGATTGGCGAACCAGAGCCCGACCAACAGGCTCGCCGCAGTATCGATTACAGGCCGGTTGAGATCTCCGGCGGGAACATCCCAGCCCACTTCGTTGCGCACCGCCCGCTGCGCTGCCGCGGCCAACCGGTCGAGGGTGTCATAGACGTCGGGGCCGGCGTCCGCACCGACATGATTGCGGAGCGACTCCCGGTACAGATCATAGGCGAGTTGCACGTTAGCATCGCTCGTCGTTGCGTTCTCGCAGAGGATGATCCGCATCTGATCTACGGTCAGCACGGCGAGCTACTCCCGGCTCAGGTCGCGGCCGTCGCGACCCTTCTTGACCGCCAGGCGCCAGCCTGTGTTCGTGCCCTCTGGCTTCTCGCCAGTCGCGCGTTGCGCGATCCACAGCGAGCCGCCGAACGTGACCGCGTCGCCATGCTCATATGCGGTGCCCTCCTTGAACACGCCGCGATCGAGCACGACCGGGAAGGGCACTTGGAAGGCATATTCCTTATCGCCCTTGGCGAAGACGAACTTCACAGTGCGACCGTCGGGCATCAGCTCGACCGTCATGTCCTCAGGGCCGGTCCCATCGAGGCCGTCCTTGCCGTCGACCCGGCCGAGGTCGACCATCTTGCCGTCGCTGAGCGTCAGCACGAGCGATCCGCTGCGGTCGATCACCGCGCCGGCCGCGCCCACGCCATCCTTGGCACGCGGGATCGCCGCCACTGATTTGGCGACCTCCTCGCGGATTAGCGGGGCCACATCGTCAATCGTGATGCTCTTGCCCTGGGCAGGGGGCGGTAAGGCCGCGACCGCTTCTTCAACGAGCGCCCTGATCAGTGCCGGGTCAGCGTCCTTGCCGTCACGCGGCTGGGGAAGTTCGATCGACGCGACCGCAGCGGCAACGGCGGACCGAACGATCTCGGGGTCGGCATCCCGTCCGGGCTGCGCAGGTGGCAACGCATCGACGGCGGACTGTACGAGCGCGCGGACCTGCTCGACGTCGACGTCCTTGCCGTCTTTCGCCGTCGGGATCTCGATCGCAGCGACGGCCTCGGCGACCATCGACCGGACGAGCGCCGGATCCGCGTCTTTGCCCGGCTGCGCAGGGGGCAGATCCGCCACTGCGGCGACGATCAGCGTGCGAACCTCGTCCATGTCGACGTCCTTGCCGTCGTTGCCGGGCTTAGCCTCCGGGACGACGATCGCGCTGACTGCTTCGGCGACGAGCGATCGAACCAACTCGGGGTCAGCATCCTTCCCAGGCTGCGCAGGTGGCAGATCGGCGACGGCAGCGAGGATGAGCGAGCGCACCTCGTCCATGTCGACGTCCTTGCCGTCGTTGCCAGGCTGGGGGGCTGGTATCTCGATCGCGGCGACCGCGCGATTGATCATCGAAGCCAGTTCGTCGATGTCGACGTCCTTGCCGTCTTTGCCCGGTTCCGGCTTACGGGCTTCAAGCTGTGCGATGCGCTCGAGCAGCGGTGCGGTTGCCTTGTCCAGCATGGCGGGGACAAGCTCGCGAACAACCGCCGCGGTGGCTTGGGCTAGCGCCTTCACGTCAAGCATTCAGCGCCTCCCGGAACTCTTTCTCGAACAGCGCGATCGTCGCGCGCGCCTGCTGCTCCGCAGCCGGATTGTCGTTGGCTGGTGCGGCGGGCGCAGTCGCACTGGTAGTGGAGCCGCTGCTGGCGAACGGATCGTCGCTGGCGTCGCGTTTCGCCAACGCCTCGAGGCTGTAATTCTGCTGTTGGAGGTACGGCGTGTCGCCACCTTCCACCGGCCCGAGATCCAGGCGGCGACGGGCTTCGTTGATCTTCTTGATGCCAGCCTTGGTTCCGATCGCTTCGGCCTCGATCAGAGCCTTGGTGTCCATCCGCAGAAGCCCGTCGAGGTCGAATTCGGTGCCAAGCGCGAACCCTTCGCCAATGCCGAGACCTTCATCGAGGCAAAGCTCAGCGGCTTCGATCAGCGATTGCAGCGCCTGTGTATAATACTCGAGGTTCAGGCTCTCGACGTTGCTGCTGGTCGGCAGATTGCCGATGCCGAGCTTGTACGGCGGGACGTGGAAGGTCGAGCACACAACCTCGGCAGTCCACTTCAACTGCTCGATGAGCTGGGCGTCGTCCGGGGTAATGGCCACCGTCTCGTACTTCATGCCGCTCCCGAGCACCGCGACCTTACCGGCGTTCTTGCCGCCATAATTCTGGTGCCAGTTGTCCTTCAGTTCCTGCGCTGAGCCCGCGTCGATCGCGCCCGGCGCGACGAGAATACCGCCGGGGCGCGACTGGTTGCCGAAGAGGTTGGCCGAGTTGCCCTGGATGTTCAGCCCCTGAGTTGCCGCCAAGCCGTTCGCATACAACGGCGAGATCCCGATCAGCGGGTGGAACAGGCAGTTCCAGCGATCATGGATGATTTCTCGTGCGGGGACGACGACGCCGCCTGTGATACCCGAAATGTTGTCGCACTGGAGATCGTAGAAGATGCTACCGTCGTCCGCGATCAGTGGTTGCACGCGGCCGGGATCGAGGACGTAAAGCCCGGTCACGAGACCACGCCCATCGCGCCGCTTCAGCACGTAGGTGTTTCCGCGCGACAGCTTGGAGAGGAAATACGTCTCCCAGAACTGGATCCGGGTTTGAAACGGGTTCGGCTTGCGCAGCACTGGCGAGTAGGCGGTCTTCGTCGTCTCCGACCAGATACCGTTGTCGTCCTGCGCGACCAGCTTGACGCGCAGCTTGGAAATGTCCGACGCGATCAGCGTCATGCACGCGAACACGGCGTGGTAGGCGAGAACGGCGGTCTGATTGACCTCGACGTTCTGCTGCCAGGCACCGCCGTAGCTCTCCCGAACGATCGGCATCCATGGCCCCGACGGCGCCGTTACGGTCCGCGCGGACCGCTCGGTGAGGATCGGCAAGCCACCTTCCACCAGCGCAGACAATGCGGGCTCGGCGGAAGGGTTTGACCTGCCAATGTTGAGCCCGAACAGCCGCATTACGCGCGCGATGCCTTGGCGATCTCGTCCTTGAGGCGCTTCTCACCCCAACGAGGGCCGACCATGATGCCGAGCTTCGTCGCTTCGTCGCGCAGCGCCTGATGTTCGGCGTCGGCCGACGCCTCCGACTGCGCTGCCTCTTCGACAGAGGCGGGGCGCGCTTTCTTGATCGCAACGAGGATGCGGGCATCCTTGTTGCTGGCTTGGAAAGGGTCGCCCGCGGTCAGCGCGCGCGTGGCGTACCGCAAACTGCGAGTTGCGATGAGGTCGGGCATAATGCTTTCCTTTCGGTAAATCGGCGGGCGGAAAGCCGCCCGCCGATCCAGTTCACGGTGCGCTTAGGCCCCGGGAGCCGCAGGCTCGCCCCAGCGGACGGCCGTCAGGTACGCGACTGCAGTCGCGCGGCGACGGCGCCAGTTGATGGTGCGCTCGGCGCGCAGGCCGACCAGGTTGTTCTGCCACAGCGAGACCAGCTGCGTGCCGGCACCGGTGAGGCCATCCTGGGCGAAGTCGCTGTTCTTCATTTCCAGCGATGCCTCGCGGCTCATGTCGACGGCGATGTCGCCCTCGTCAGCCTCATAGATGTCCAAGGCGTTGACCAGCGCGACCGTCGACCCGGCATATTCCGAAACGATGACCGGAAGGCCTTCGAACGTGCCGCCCAGCATCGTCATGCCCGGGAATTCCTTCTGCCCGAGCGCATTGCTCATCATCGACAGGCCAAGCGCGTTGGTTGCCGACATGATCCAGACGCCGGTGGTGAGGGAGTTCGATGCCGCAATGAACGCAGCCATGACTGCGCGCGCATCCGCGCGAACCGCATCTGCGTCACGACCAGCCGAGACATGGGCCGACGCACCGTTCGTCACCGAGGCCGGACGAACCGTGTCCACGCCTGCATTGGTCGGATCGATGAACGCCAGATCCTGCGTCTCGACCAGCGCGGCCTTCAGCGCGTCGCGGACGATCGCCTCCGAACTCGGGTTCGAACTGCGGACGTTCTCTTCGGTGAGAACGGCGATGTTCGCGACCTTCAAGCGGCCGAGTACGTCGCGCTTGAAGTCAAACGACGTCAGCGGCTTGGGCTTGCCTTCGCCGACCCAGTAGCCCTGGCCCCCGCCGGTCTGCAGGATGACGGGCTCGTCGAAGCCGATCTTGCGCAGTGCCGGAATGTCACCGGTACCGAACTTGCCGAGGATCGTCGCCGGACGGAGGAACTCGGCGAAGTCGACGAACGCCGCACCTTCCGGGCTGTGCAGGGCGGCGGCCCAGCTGCCGGGCTGGTTGGAACCCGCTGCAACGGCTGCCTTGACGGTGCCGACCACGTCGCTGTCGGCGCCGTACATACGCTCGGCAACGACCAGCACCGGCTCCGAATCGAGGCGCGAGACGGCGCGTGCCTTGGCATAACGTGCGAAGGCGATGCCGGGGGCGAGCTTCGGCTGCGCCTTGACGATGATCGACCCGCCACGCTGCTCGGAAGCCGCGTTCGGATCCCGGACGTCCTCGATCGGACGCGCCGACTTCGCCATGGTGCGCTCGGCCACGCGCAGCCGATCGAGGTGCTTGTCAATCGACTCGATGTCCGCCGCGTGGCCGTCATACTCTTCCGACTGCGCGGCATCGAGGGTTGCACCGTCGGCTGCCGCCTTGGTCATGATGGCTTCCATGGCGCCGACGCTGGACGCGCGCTTCGCCTCGTAAGCCGCGATCTGTTCCGCGAATTTGCTCACTTCGTGTTCCTTCGAATGGTTTTGATGACGAATGGCTTCGCCCGATCGCGGGCGGGTTCGACCAGCTTCACCACTCGAACCGACTTGCCGGACGCGGCAGGTTCAGGGTTGGCAGGGACTTCGGGGTCGGGGATGCCTGCCGCATGACGCAGGCAGGTATCGATCGACTTGATGGCGGTGATGATGGCGTCGGCATTCGCCGGGATGGTGACCGCAGAAAGCTCGAACACTTCCACCTCGGTGAACCGGATCCCGCCGGCCTCCATGTAGGCGTACTCGATCGGGCGGAAGCCGATGCTGGTCGCCCGGACGAGCCCCAGCTTGATGGACTGCCAGGCGAGATCGAGGAGGTCCTTGAGGATGCCCGGCTCGTCGGTCTTTGCGATCTTCGCCTTGAACGGAATACCGTTCGCAGTCGGCTGGCCGAACTCGCACGTCCCGACCGGCTGGTCGTGATTGTGCTGCCACAGGAACGGCATGGGGTTGGTGAACTTCACCCCCAGCGGCTCGATAATGTCGCCGACGCGATCGACGGTCGGCGTCGTCGCAATGCCTTCGATGGTGCGGGCGTCTTCGTTGACCGCCTTGATCGCAAGGACGCTGTATGCCCTGTTGTCCATAGGGGTGCCTTTCAGATGAACATGAATTGCGGCCCTGCACCGGCGGCTTCCGGATTGCGGGACATGAGCACCACCGCATTGAAGGCGGCGATGAGCGGATCGATCTTCGCCTTGCCGGCGACCTGCTTCGTGATCAGCACTGCGTTCCCACGCTGCTCAGCCTTCGCGTTGCCCGCGCACCAGGCCATCAGCGCCTGACCAGCGTGGATCAGCGTGCCGTCCTTCAGCTTGCGTTCGGTGCCCCAGACCGCACCCGAAAGGCGAAAGCCTTGGCTGATCGCCGGGATTTGCTCGATCGTGAAGCCGCGGCCGGTCAGTTCGTCGACCAGCGAGGTGATGCCCTGCGGATCAAGACCGATGGCGGCCTCTTTCGGGAACAGCCCCAGGTCCTTTACGCGCTCGAGCAGGTCGGCAACCTCGATCAGGTCCTGCGTCGGCGTCAGGCATTTGACCAAGGACCCCTCGGCCGCGAAGTCGTTGAGGTTGGACACGATGTCCTTGCGCCGATCAAAAACGTCCTGCTGCGCCCATGCCCGGCACCAGAGCAGCCACTGCTTGGTGACTTTGTGCCGCCCGAGCAGCGCTAGCCCCATCAGATCGTCGAGCCCGCCGCCGTCGCCGCCGGCAACCACCACCTCGACGATTTCGAGGAACTGGTCGAGCGAGCCGTCCCAGACTTCAGGGGCTGCGCGCGCCGCCTGCCAGTAGAGAGCGCCGACCCAGGCATCATGCCGCAGCCCGACGCCGATCTCGACATTGAGATGCTTCGCGTAGAACACCTGCTTGGTGCCGTCTTCGGCGTTCTCAACCTTTCGGAACTCGCTCTCCAGCCACTTCTGGCTGACCGACAGACCGAGGTTCGGGTTGGTGACGTAGAAGTTGGCGGGGTCGAGGTGCTCGCCCGTTTTGACCATCTCGTCGGGGAATTCGTAGAGTACCGGCAGGCTTTCCGGGTCGTTGATGATGCCGTCGCGGACGTCGCGGAAATAGGCCAGCTTCTCCTTGAACACTCCGGCGGGCGGCTCGTCCGACTGTGTCGTCAGGTAGAGGGTGTATCCCTCCGGCCGTGACACCTGCCCGCCGGTCGCTTCGCGCAGCATCGAGTCCGCCGTCGCCTTCTTGCCGAACAACCAAAGCTCGTCGACCAGAACACGGCTGGCCTTCTTACCCGATACCGTGGCGCTGTCCGCGGCAACCACCTTCAGGGTCGCCTTGGTCACCCGGTGCGTGATGAGCCGAATGTGCTCCTGGATATGCAGGAGCTCGGCAAGCTCGTCGTCGGCGCGTATCATTGCGAACGCTGGCTTGGAACTGTTGCCCGCGACCTCGATCGTCGGCGCGAGGATCAGGTTCTCGTCTTCCTCGCGCCAACCGCATATGAGCTCGGTCAGCATGATGCCGGCAGCGAGCGTCGACTTCGTATTCTTCTTCGATATGAGGAGCAGGAACTCCCGGATCATCTGCTGCCCGGTCTCGGGGTCGTAGGCACCGAAGATCGCAGCGACGAAGTCGAGCAGCCACTGATCCGATGCCTCGCCGAACGTGGGGCGCCCGGGGACGTCCACGATCTTCAGCGACGTGAACACCGCCATCTTGGCATCAGCCGAGTCCGGGAACAGCGGAGCGAACGGGATGAGCGATCGCCGCTCACGGATATTGCGCTTCCAGTCGAGGTTCGCAGTCGACCAGGTCACCACGCTACTGGACTGCCTTCAGCTTCGGCGGACCGATCGATCCGAAGCGCGAGCTGCCGCCAATCTGGGTGGCTCGCTCCTGCGCCGCAGCCTTCTTACCCTGCGGCGCTGATGCTTCGTTCAGGGTCTTGAACGCCAGTGCGAGCGTCTTGAGATTGTTGGCTCGGCTGCTCAGGCTGACCGCGCGCATCATCGATTCCCGCCGGGCAGTATCGTCGTCACCGTCGGTCGCTGCGATGATCATGTCTTCGAGCTCACCGCGCCGTGTCGTGGTGGCATCGAGCTCGTCGAGCATACGCCACACCAAGCCGCGCCCCCCATCCGCGATCGCGACCGGGTCGATCGGTTCAGATGGGTCAACAGGCCGGGGAGGGGGTGCGGTCAGCTCAGGTTCGCACTGGTTCGCACTTGGCGGGGTGCGAACCAAGCGAACCCACTTTTCGGCCTTTGCGCGCTTACGAATAGCCGTGTCGGAAATTGCATGGCGATCGGCTATTTCGCGAATGGAATCTTCGTTGGCGCAGTATTCGAGCTCAATTCTCGACCAGTCAACAGTTGGGCGGGAAGTCTTCATTGCATCGGTTCCCGCGGCCTAGTTCGCACCCCGGATCGCTCCAGTAGAATTTTTTCTCTGCGTGAGAGCCATACCGGTCTCAGGCGGCGCCCCGCCGCGAAGTCCGGACCACCCCCCCCGGTCTCGTGCAGCATCAGGCTACCCAGGACTCCCGCCAGCGCGCCGCAGGACGTGTCAGGCCCCGCGCATACCCTGCGCCTGCTCATCGCGCTGCTTGGCGCTGTCGTGGCACGGTTTGCACAGGGTCGTCAGGTTGCCCTCGTCCCAGAACAGGTCCGCACTGCCGCGGTGCGGGATCTTGTGGTCGCAGA
This sequence comes from Sphingomonas sp. CARO-RG-8B-R24-01, assembly GCF_022662295.1. Lineage (NCBI taxonomy): Bacteria > Pseudomonadati > Pseudomonadota > Alphaproteobacteria > Sphingomonadales > Sphingomonadaceae > Sphingomonas > Sphingomonas sp. CARO-RG-8B-R24-01. Next base: position 258,895 of record NZ_JAKNQI010000002.1, read on the forward strand.
CCAGCTTGGCGGTGTCGCCTTCGAGCTTACCGCACCGAGTGCAGGTGAAGCGGTCCTTGACCAGTTGCGCCCAGCGCAGGCGACGCCATCGCGTCGTGTTGTACCAGGCGCGCCAAGGCGAGAAGACCTTGCGCTCGGCTTCGAGCTTCCGCTCAGGCGCTGGCAGGTGGCCGCGCATCGGGCTCAACGAACCGAGGCGGCTGGGCAGCGTCTTGAGCTTGGCCATTGTCTTTCCTCACCGCCAGTCAGCCGCTCGCAGGTGCCGAAGCATGACCGATGTCTTGCGTCGTGTGCTTGGGTGAGGGGGCGTGCTGACCGCCAGGGAGGGAACGGTCAGCCAACCGAACTGAATACTGGGTTTTACCATGCCGTAGGACAATCGCCCGAGAACCCTATGCGGGCCTCTGCGTTGGGGACGAGGGCAGTAAGGCGATATCGCCAGCCGGTCACGCTCGTCGCGGGCTGCTCAAGCAGCTTTCTTCCTTACTGGTACATTGCGTGAACGAAGTTGTAAAGTATCTACTTTCACCAGCTGCTCACGGCCGAAGAGACTGAGCTGCACCGTCGTGGTTAGCCCGTCGCTCGAATACACGAAGCCTTCGAAGCCAGTGAACGACCCGGTCGTGAAGGTTACAACGTCGTCCACGTCGTACGCTTTACCGCGCGGCTTGCCGGCGGCTTTGCCGCTAGCAGGCAAAGACCTGACATATGTGCCCTGCTGGATCGATCGAAGCGGAGCCAGCTCGCTGTGTCTGACGAATACCGTTTCGCCATAATACCTGAATATCGAGAACCGAGGATGAGGCGAGACTATCATCCGCTCGATCCGTTGCAACGCCGCAAGATGACTGCGCCGCGCAAACACATATGTCGGCGCCAACGGCACGATACGGTACTCGGTGGCCTTACTTCGCGGAACGCGCCGCTTTGTATGCTCGGTCGGTGTCCAGACGTGGAGGCCGGCATCCTGAAGCGAGGAGACCAAGCTGAGCGTGCTTGGTCCGGACGTACGCAAAATGCACCAATCGGAGTTGTTCCGGCGCTTCTCTGCGTTCCTCGTCATATCCCACCCTTTGAACTTTGATACTGAATTGAATGCGTTCTGTGCCGTCACACGGTCTTAACCAGATCCAGTGCCTGGGCTTCGCTGAACCCCTCGGCGACGTAGGCGAGGAAAATCGTGCGCTTCGCATTGGCAATCTCGGCGGATGACGACGCCATCGCCTGCCAAGCCTGGACAAGATTGCGCATCGATTCCGGGATGTCTTCTCGGGGACGTTCGCTGCGGATGGGATCGTTAGCCATAGGGTTTCCTCTCACGTATTTTCGGTTGAAGCTTTTGCGACACTTCATGGCCAAGCCTCGTCCCATCGCCGGGATTGCACGCTGCCCTCGCGGTGCCGGTAGAAGCTAACGTCGCGCTTGGGAGGACCGGCAACCACCAAGGTCCAGCAATCTTCCGCGAGCAGGCGCGTGATGCGATGAATGTGACCGGCGTTCACCAGATGCATGGTGTCGGGCAGACGTCGCTTCTCCATGACGGTGAACGGATCCAGCGACACAACGACGTCCTCGGCATATCCCCCATGAAGGACGCTGCTGGCGAAACACCAAGGGTGATCGTGGAACTCATCACCTTCGTCACCTGCGGTGAAGTGGTGGAGCGCGCGACCGTCGCCGAGCTGGATCTTGCGGAACACGGGCGACATGACCTCGACCCGGACGTCGGGGGCCGCTTCGAGCAGCGCGGTTACGACCAGCGGCATCATGCGGCTTGCGCCTGCTCGACCGGCTCGGACAGGGCAGCGTCGATCTCGTCCTGCGTCAGATGCCCGGCGGCGAGACCCATCGCGCGAAACTCCGGCTTCATGGCGCGGATCTGCGCGGCGGTGATCGGCACGTCTTGTACTGGCTCGTCCCTCGTGCCCGTTCGCAAAATGAATCGCGCGCGGCGGATCGCAGCTTCTTCGGGGCTTATCCAGTTCGCCATACGTTCCTTCAGCTGGTGAACGGTCGGCATCCAATCGAGCTCGTCCAGGCAGCGCCGCACTGCGTATGTCAGCGCGCGGGCGTCGCATCCCTCGAGCATCGCCTTGTACGTGTTGAGCTTGAGCTTGCCATGAATGCTGTCGGTGGCCTGACTTGGCATCGACGCGGACAAACCGCCGAGGGACTGATTGATGAAGCGGTCGTCGGCGAGCTGCGGGCGCGCCACTGCATTCGCGAGCGGCGTGATCACCGCAATATCGGCCGCGCTGAATACTGCGCCAGGTTCGAACGCTCGATCAAGCACGGGCTGCGCGCTCCTCATCAATGATGGCATCGAGGAAGCCGTTGCGAGATTGGCGGGCAGGTCGGGATTGCGGTCCATTGCGGAAACACCTTTCGATGAAACTGACGGGGTCGACTGCGCCTTCTCGCTGAGCGTTGCCGAGGGCGACGATGACTGTTTCGGGGCCGTGGTCGCGCAGCCACTTCCCGAGCATGCTGCGGGCCTTCCGCTCGGGAACGGCTGCTGCTCCCAACAGGGCTATCCCGCTGTCGAACATGACCTTGGCGGGATCGACGGGGGGGCTTGGCGGAGCACCTGCCGGAATGATCGGGATCACCTCGGCACCGACGGCGGCAGCGCCGCCCGATGCGTCAGCATCGGAATAACTCCCTGTCCCTTTCCCTCTCCCTGTCCCTTTCGGTAGGCGTTCGCCTTCGATTTCGTCAGGCATTTTGCTAGGCGTTCGTTTACCGTTTGCTAGGCATTCGCGCAGACGTTCGTAGCGATCTTCCCAGCCGTTCGGGCGGTGGTCGGTGTCCTCGGGGCCCTTCGAGGAGTTGCATGTTGGGCAGAGGGGTTGAAGGTTTTCGATGCCGTCCGACCCGCCTTTGTAGATCGGGAGGATATGGTCTTTCACGAGAGGGCCACCGTCGCCACAGCGCGCGCAGATGGTACCGCAAGCCTCAATCATCAGAAGCCAGTCCTGCTTGGTATGCCGACCCTTCTCGCGCGCAATGGACAGTCGCTGTGAACGGCTCAAGCCGCTGGGATCGGCATTCCACTTCGCCTCACCGCCAGCGGATCCGGAAGCGGCACGCTTTGCTTTGCGATCGCGATACGCCAGCTTTTCAGACCACGCGGAGTTGACCTGCTCGGCAACGACCGGGTGGTACAGCCGGCCGTCGCTGCATTCGATCCAGCCGCGCATCGCATCGTCGCGGTGCCGGCGGAACGTCTTCACGTCGCGCCCCAAGCCGCATAGCCGCGCGAGCACCGCCTCACCGGCAGGCAGCGACCCGGCAGGAACCTGATGCCACGATGCCGACCAAAGCAGCACAGCGTACCAGCACGCTTCCGGGTGAGCCTCTGCGGCAAGATCGCTGTCGCGGAGACGCGCGACGTGCAGGGGCATGAAGGGGAAGTCCTGCAGGTCGGCGTCCGCCGATGTTAGAGGCGCATGGCCTGTCATCAGAAAATCACCTGCTCGAGCAGCAGCGGGTCGCGCGCGACCTGCTCATGCACCTTGGTCGCGGCACCGAGGCGCGCGCGTTCGTTGAGGATGGCGCGGCTGGCCTTCCGGCGCTGGAGGCGAGCGTCGAGCTCGGCCTCCAGCGCCCGCCGCCGCGCACGCGCGTTGCGTTCCTGCTTGGACAGGAAAAGGGCGGCCAGCAGACCCATCAGGCCAGGCCCAACGCCTGCTTGTAGGTCTCGAGCAGCGCCTCGGCCTCGTCGCGGTGATGCTTCTCCATCTTGCGGAGGCGCACGATCGTCTTGATCGTCTTGACGTCGAAACCGGTCGATTTGGCCTCGCCATAGACGTCCTTGATGTCGTCGGTGATGCCCTTCTTCTCTTCCTCAAGACGCTCGACGCGTTCGATCAGCAGGCGCAGCTGGTCGGCAGAAATGGAATCGCTCATGATGGTAATCTCCGTGAGTGCTGGGAAGGTCAGGAAAGGCGCAACGGCATCAGGACAGCAGTCCAGGCGGTGTCGGCCGGGTCGCGCACGAGGCCGGGCGTTGACGGATCCTCGACATCGAAAAGGATCTCGCTGCCGCGGCAGGAGCCGATCACCGAAGACAGGTAGCGGCCGTTGTAACCGATCTCGAAACCGGGCGAGGTGTGCTGGCAAGGCACGATGACCTCCGCGGACAGGCCGATGTCGATGAACGCCGCCGAGATCTTCGCCGTCCCGCCTTCTGCCAGCGTGATCCGGGTTGCCCGCACCGTCGACGAGTGCCCCGATATCGCTGCGATCGCGCGACGAAGATCAGGCAACTGGAACAGGAACTGTCGCTTGCCCGCCGTCGGGATGATCCGCGACACGTCGGGGAAGGTCCCATCGATGAGCTTCGATTGGAAGGTGACTTCGGCTGCGCGCTCGCGGATGCTGACGCTCAACCGCGGCGCGCCGACCGCTTCTGGAGCGGTGCCCTCGATATGGTTGCTCGCCAGTGCGGGACCGATTGCCAGCCGCACACCGTCGTCTGCGGACTTCGCAAGGTCGAACAGAAGGGCCACCGCCTTGCGCGGGATGATGCAGTTAGTCGGCAAGGTGCCAGCTGCATCCGGCAGTTCGATGTCGGCGAAATACATCCGATGGCCGTCGGTCGCCTCGGCTCGGATCGTGGTGTCACCGATCGAGCGAAGGTGCAGGCCGTTGAGATAGTAGCGGGTCTCTTCGCTCGACATGGCGTCGGCTACCCGGGCGAGCACGTCCATATGGTCGCGCGACAGCGTCGCCGAGAAGGCCGGCGTGATGGTCCGCTCCATATCCGAGGGGAAGTCGTCGGTTGGCAGCGTTCCCACTGCAATGGTCAGCGGACCCGACGCAAATGCGACCTTGCCGTCCTCAGGCCACGCCGAGACCGTGTCGCCGCCAGCTGCCGAGAGAGCCGAGACGACGTTCTTCGGGGACTGCATGACGAAGTCGCCGCCGGGGCCCGGGATGCGCGCCACCGTTGCGGTCAGCGACATATCGAGATCGGTGCCGGTCGCTTGGAACGACCCGTTGGCGTGGCATCGTACCATGCTAAGGATCGGAATCACGTGCCGCCGTTCGATGACCTTGCCGGCGAGCACGATCGCGCGCCGGAAGTCGGCAGACTTCACTTGGATGTTCACAGCAGTTCTCCCTTGGTGATTCTCAATGGTCATGCCGCGTCCTCGAACAGCCCGAGTTGGGGCGAGGGTGGCGGCACGTCCGCGACGCGCAATTCGGCAGCCGCAATGCGGGCGCGTGCGATCGGGATGTATTCGTCGGTCAGTTCGCAGCCGATGAAGTCGAGGCCTTCGAGAACCGCGGCTTTGCCGGTCGATCCGCTGCCCGTGAACGGGTCCAGAACTGTACCGCCGGGCGGGGTGTACAGACGGACCAGCCACCGCATGAGGCCTTCGGGCTTCACCGTCGGGTGGATGTTCCGGTACTGAGTCTCTCGGCCTTCGCTGAGGCTCGACGCCGCGCCGCTTTCGCCATTTCCTGTCTGGAACTGGACAAACGCCTGCGGATCGAGGTGGTCGAGTCCCTCGTCGCGATCAGACTTGCTGGCCTTGGCACAGTAGAAGAAACGGGCCGCTGAACCGGTGTCGCCGTAGAACGGTGCTGGGGTGCTTATGCCGTTCATCGAACCGGCCATCGCCCGACTTTTGAAGCCGTCGGTGCGCGTGGAGCCACTCGCTGGCGCTGCACCGCCAGCATGCGCTGGAAACCCCGCCAGAACTTCGTCGCTGCCGTCGTGGACGATGTTCGCTGGCCACCGGCCCGGTTTCATCTCGCCGTGGTATTCGACGCCGTCGGTGGGGCGCCAGTTACCGCCGGTTTTGTCCAGCGTTGCGCCGGGCTTCAACCGCTTGACGGTGTATGTGCCGCCCAAGGCGTCGTCGGAATGGATGCGGCAGGCATCAATATTGATCGCACCGGTACCGTACATCGCCTCGTTCGCCGCTACCGATCCGATCAACGGCTTGCGGGCAACGACGATCGGCTCGTGCGCGGGCTTAAGGCAGCTGCCCTTGCCGTCGCGGTTGCCACCCTTTGGGAAGCCCGAGCCGTACAGCCACATGATCTGGTCGCGGATCTCGAAGCCCGCGTCCTCAATCGCGCATACCATCCGGTGATAGGTCCGGGCGTGCGAGAACGCGACGAGGATGCCGCCGGGCTTGAGTACGCGGAACGCCTCGCGCCACATAGCGGCGTCGTTCGCAATGCCGGACTTGTCCCAGCTGCGACCCATGAAGCCGAGTTCGTACGGCGGATCGGTAGCGATGCAGTCGATCGAGGCCTCGACCATTGCGGCCATGAGGACCCGGCAGTCGCCGTGGAGGACGGTAGCCGTCATGCTGTCCACTCCCCGCCGAGACGGCGGCATTCGATCGTGTCGAAGGCGCGGTCACCGGCAGCGGCACACATGCCCTTCGACCAGCCGAGATCGACGTAGAAGATCTGGGCGTCGGCCACTGACTTCCAAGCCAGCCCGGCGGATATGCCGAGTGCCCGCTCGTCCGGGTTCGCATCGTCGAGGACGCCGGGCTGCGTGTAGAGCAGGTGGCTCGCAATCGGGGCCTCTCCGCGCGCCAGGCTGTCCGCCAAGCAGGCGCGAGCGTACGCCACGTTCCGCTCGACGTCGCCCGCATAGGGGCTTTCGAGAATGACCCTGCGCATCAGTATGCCTGCGCCCGCTCGCGCTCGGCGCGGATGCGCTGGGCATCAGTGAAGTTGGCCAGGACGCGCGCCGTGTGTGCGGCGGTGCCCGGGATCTCCGGCTCGAGCGCCGCGCGCGCCACGTCCTTCGGCGTGCCCTTGCGCGTCAACTCGCGGTAGGTTTCGATCAGATGATCCGGCAGCCAGGGCATAGCCTTACGAGCGATCGACCGCGCGCGCTTTGCGATGGCCTCAGGCTCGCAACGCTTCGCCAGTGCCTTGGCCTGAGCCTCGGGCGTGTGAAGACGCTCGGCAACCACCTTGCGGGCATGCGCGCGACGGCGCTCGATGGCGTCCTCGGACAGGTTGGCGATCGCGGTGGCCAAGCGATCGCGCTGGGCTTCCTTCACACCCGGCTGTGCGTGATAGGCGATGCGCGCAGCTGCCCGCCGCGCGACGATCTCGGGGTCGTCATGTAGACGTTTGGTCGAACAGGGACGGCAGCGGCCCTTCGAGGTGCGGCTGATCGTCGTGGTGCAACCTTCGGCGATGCAGACGCGCGCGGGGGCAGTGGGCACGTTCACCGGCGCTTCCCATCACGGCACGGGGCGCAGCGCCCGCCGACCAGGCGAGGGCTGTCCTCATAGCACTGCTCGCACTCACCGGGGACGCCGATTGGGACGGGCTGGCGCGCGGCGCGGATGCTGCGCTCGAGGTGAAGGTCGCTGATCTCAACGGCCATATCGATGTGGTCGGGCATTATGCTGCGCCTCCTGAGCGCTCGTGGTCGTAGGCGGCGAGGCCGAGGGCCATCATCCGATGGGCGAAGTCGACGACCGGGGCTTTCTCGCGCAGCGCCGCCGCAGTCACCGCCGCGGGGACGCGGGGCTTCCGGTCGAGGCAGCTGATCAGCGTGGCCCGCGCGAACGCCGCTGCCGACGATCCCGCGCCGTTGGCCAGCGCAGTGAGCTTGTCGAACTGGTCGTGCGGGAAGTGGATGTTGAGCTGCCGGCGCGTGTCGCGCGGCGCGATCGCTGTTTCGTGCCGCGTCGGCGCGCGACCCGGGGCCGTAGGCAGGCGCTCGATCTGAAGTTGCGTCTGCTGTTCAGGCGGGACGGGCGCGACCTCAAGCTGCTCGACGACAACGGGTGTTTCGGGCGGGGGGACCGGCACGACCTCGACGGCAACTGGATCGGACACCGGCGCGGGGATTACCGCGGCCGCGGGTTCGGCCACGGCCGCCTTGCCGCGCGCGACGATCGCGCGGATGCGAGCGGCCGTCGTGTCGATCTGCACCTTCTCGTCATCGGCGCGCTTGCCGCCAATTCGAGCAACGACCGCCGGGGTCGGGCGGGGCGCAGCCTCGAAAGAGCGAGCATTCCGCCCCATGGTGATCGTGCGAGAGGGACCGAAGCCCTTGATCGTGATCTCGCCTGCGTCGGCTAGGTCCGCCAAAAGCGAGCGCGCCGATTCAACGCCGGGAAGGTTGAAGCGATCGACGATCTGCGCATCAGTCGGCAGCGCGCTGCGCAGAGCGATGCTGTTGCCGATCCAGTCGAGCATCTGCTGCTGAATGATCCGAGCATGCGCCATTACGCTGCCTCCGCCCAGACCTGGAGGCGCTCGTTCCAGCCGGCGATCGCCTTGTTCGCAACAGGCAGCAGCCTGAACGATGCCGGTCGAGCCAGGCGCGCTTTGTCGTTCACGGAAGCGACCATCGTCGCCACCGCAGGGGTGGTGTTCGGCATTGTCGTTTACTCCCTGCCGGTAGCGCCGGCGTTGATCCTCAGTTCTGAATTGAGCGCAGTCCCGTCTCTGCGCGTATGTCGGTGATTTCCTTGATCCACTGCGCCGTGAGCGCGTGCACTCGGCGGATATTCGGTTCCATCCGCAGCAGTTCCCGGTGAGTCTTGACCTTGCCACCCTCGCTGCCTGGGGCCTCCGCTTCGGCGACAAGCGCAAGAAGGGTGGCGATCGGCAAAGTACCATTTCCGTCTGTCGCGGTGTCGCCGCTTTTCCGGACGAGCTCGAACCCATACAGGTCTGCAATATCGTCCAGCGCGTGCGGACATGCCGCAGTGGCATCCCACAAACGCTTCGGGCCGGGCACAGCACCGCGCAGCTGGATGTTCTCCAAGCCCTTGCTCGAGAGGTCCATCGCGCCGGCAAGCGAACGCTTCTTTGCCGCCGTGTTCGAACAACGCGCCAAGCCGCTCAACATCGCTGCGCGGAACTCGGCTTCGTTAACGTCCCGATTTCCCGGAACGACGCTGCTGCACTGCGGCGCTACCTCAGCATCATGGAAACGATCACTCATCACTTGGTCCCTGTCTCGTGAACGCGCTGAGTATCACTGACGATGCCCGCGTATTCAGCGTCGGAATGGTTGCAGACGCCCTGACGGCAGACTGCGCAGCGGGTACCGCTGACGGCGTTGAGCTTACCGATCAGCGGATCGATCCACTTGGCCGCTTCAGCTTCGTCATGAGCGTGCGTCATAGCTTACCGGTCTCCGGCGCGACGATTGTGACGCACCGGCCCCGAGGATTTCTCTGCCGTAACCTTGCGCAAAGCGGGGCCAATCAACAGACCCAGCCCAACGGATACCACCGACCAGAATGCGATCGCGTCGACGATGTTCATGCTGCTGCCCTTTCGATGGGGTACAAGTCGGGGCGGAGCTCGTGGCGCGAAACGCCTGTTGCGGTCTCAACAGCCAGCACGAATTCGGCAGGTACCCGGCGAGATCTGTGGACCCAGTGCCAAACCGAAGGTTGGGATACCCCGACGGCGCGGGACAGTGCCGCTTGGCCGCCGATGGCGCTAAGGGCTCGGGTAAGAGGCGTCTGATCCATGACGACTATGTATAGGACAGCCTATAGGTCGGTCAATAGGCTATCGTTAGTTTCTTCCGATAGGTCATTCTATAGAAGCGACAGCATGACCTTAGGCGAACGAATGGCATCCCGAATGGGCGAACGAGGCATCAGCCAAGCTGCGCTCGCTCGCGCTGTCGGCGTCTCTCAACCGACAATTTCCGCAATCTTCAACGGGGACACGCAGCGGTCGAAGCACCTCCGGCAAATCGCGATCGAGCTCGATACAACCGAAGCTTGGCTTTTAGGTGAGACGGACGATCCCGACGCCGGCGCCCTGGGCGCTATCGATCGCGCAGGCATGGCGGAGAAGTTGGGACTATGGCTTGTTCCCGACATGGAAATCAGCCTCGCCATGGGAAGCGGCTCGTTCCTCGACGTCTTCGAGCGACGCGGCGACCGTGCATTTGACCGAGAATGGCTTCGGTCGGTGTCCGGAGGAAACCTTGAGAAGCTGTTCGTCGCTCAAGGCGATGGTGACAGCATGGAACCAACGCTGCGAGATGGGGATGTAGTTTTAATCGATGGATCTCAAAGAGTAATAGACAAGCCGGAGCGAGTTTGGGCAGTGTCGTACGGCGGCCTTGGTATGATCAAGCGCGTTCGCAGGCTGCCGGACGGATCGCACGAGCTTATGAGCGACAACCCATCGGTGAGGACGATACGCGCCACTGACGGCGAAATGCATATTTTAGGAAGAGTGATCTGGATCGGCCGTCGAATATAGCAGACTTCTCTCTTGCGGTGGTGGGGGCGGCGTATCCAAACGCTGACGGAACGAACCGCCAGTTCGAGATCAAACTCTGCGTTCCGGGCGAGGAGGTGACGCTCGTCCCGGAGCCAAAGAATGCGTACGACGAGCACGCTATAGCGGTGGTGAGTGTACGTAATACGCAGATCGGCTACGTCTCGTCCGAGCGAGCGACATATGTCGGCGCTTTACGGCGAGCAGGTCATAGCCTCATCGCCATATTCCAAGAGGAGACGAACTGGGGTGCTGCCATCCGAGTCGGCGTCGGCGCGCCGCCCGCGTTGCCCACACCTTGGCAAGCCGACTTAAATAGCGCGTGCGATATAGGACAGGATGACTTTTATCCGGATTACATACCGCCTGACGACTAACGCTAGCTGATAATTCTATAGCCAAGCCTATTGACCGCCTATAGCCAAGGCTATAGAACGAGCCATCAGCCCATGACGGGCGATGGAGATCGACGTGGCATCGCTACCACCCGAAATTACTGAGAACACGCCGCAGCCGATCGCATGGGCGGGGGGCGATTGCCCACTCCCGCCGCAGACGCTGGTGCAGATCCAGTGCGTCTTCGAAGCCGAGTTCGATCACACCCAACCGCCGCGTAGGGCGAGCGCGTGGTATCGTCGCTGGAACCGCGACCACGGCGATGAATGCGGGATCACGCACTATGTGATCGTCGACGGGGGCGCGGCATGAATGCGCCGCAGAACCGCCAGCAGTTCCTGCGCTCGATCGAGAACATGGACGCGCTGAATCGGCAGGCGGCGCGCGCCCGCGCCGCCGCCGAACAGCCGGAGCCGCTTTGGATGTCCGCAGCGCTGACCCTCGGCATCGGTCTCGTCGTCGTCTGCCTCGTCGTGGCACGGGCGTGGCTCGGCTGATGCGCGTCGATATCCGCCCACGGAAGCAGAACAGCGGGAAGGCCGACGCCGACCGCCGATTCCCGACGCACCTCGCCTGGTTGCGCAAGCGGCCGTGCCTGCTCACGGGCCGGGCGGGGCACGTCTGCACTGGCGTGATGGAGGCATCTCACTCCGATGCCGACGGCATGAAAGGCGTTTCGCTCAAGTCGCCGGACTATCACGCCGTGCCGCTCTGCTCGGGCGCGCACCAGGAGAAAGACACGATCGGGCTGCGCACCTGGCAGGCGAAATATGGCGTCGACCATTTCGAGGCGGGCAGGGCGTACGGCAAGGCATCGCCGCACCGCGCGCGCTGGGCGCATGTCGCGGGGGCGCCGCGGTGACGCGCGACCCCGAACTCGACCAGGCGATCGCCGAGCTTCGTCCGGTCTATGCCAAGCTGCGGGCAGAGCGTGCCAAGTTGCGTTACGAAAAGGTTCGCAACAACCTCAACGTCGAAGCTGCGGTCAAAGCGTATGTCCGCGAGTTGGCATCCGAGATCTCACTGCGCGCCGACCGGATCCGGCTGGAATACGATGCCTTCCTTGCGATCCTTGCCGCCGACGCGGATGAGATCAAGCGTTCAAGGGTCAATCGCAAGCCCAGCGCTAAGCAGATGGCCGTGGCGCTTCAGGCGCGTTCCAAGGGGTGTGCTGATCACCTCGTGACGACCGAGGCGGCGCTGATCCGCGCGCAATCGGATTTCGAGAAAGCCAAACGGCGTGATGCCGCAGCGCGCGCCGCATGTCGCGCTTACACGGGATATTCGAACTGATGGAACACCCCCGCCAATTCGTCGGGCGTCAGCCCGAGATCAAGCTCGTCACCCCTTCGAAGCCGAACCCCTGGTATGGCTCGTTCGAGGAGGGGAAGCCGTTCACCCATCAGCAGGTCGCCGCCATGATTACCGCTGGCATCACGCCGGTCGGCTGCGAAGCGATCGAGGTCAAGCGCAACGCGACCAACGGGGAATACTGGTGGCCGCTCCGCTCGCCGCCCCCTTACTTCGCGTTCCAGTGCCCTGTGATCGGCCGAATGGCCGACGGGCGCATCAAGATCATCTCCCCGTCGGGTCTCCCCCAGATCGTCCGCAGCGACGGATGGGTCGGCGCGCCCGGCAAGCCGCGGAAGGATTACTGATGTCCAGCCAATACCGAAACGTCGAGGTGGCGCCGGTCCACTTTGTACCGTTGCGCCTGCTGCGCCGCGTGCCGGCGCGCGAAGGGAAGGTGCTGTGCGCCCACCGTACGCGCGCGCCGGTCGAGGTTGACCAGGCCAAGTGGGATGCCGCGCTGCCGCACCTGCCCACAGTCGGTCCAGTTCGCATGCGCGGTGCCCTGTGAGCGCGTCTTACATGCCGCCGGCCGGGAAGCGCTTCGTCCACAACGATCGGGTGCATACCGCGCGCGTCCTCGAGGCACGCGATCGCCTGGACCGCATTGATCCGCTGTGGATCCGAAAACGTCTCGACCAGCTGCGCGCCGCGCGCGGGGCAGTGCGACATGGCTGACGGCACCAAAATCGAATGGACCGACGCGACGCTGAACGTCGTCAACGGGTGCAGCGTGATCTCGCCCGGCTGCGCGAATTGCTTCGCCATGCGCGCGGGCGGTCGGAACTTGCCGGGGCACCCGTCAACCGGTCTGACCGTGCCGAGCAAGGCCGGGCACGTCTGGACCGGCAATGTCCGGCTCAACGAGCGCGCGCTGGTGCTACCGCTGCACTGGCGCCGCGCGCGGACCATCTTCTGGAACGCGCACGGCGACCTGTTCCACGGGAACGTCCCTGATGCATGGATCGACCGGTGCTTCGCCATCATGGCGCTGACGCCTCATCACACGCACCAGGTGCTGACCAAGCGGTCGGCGCGCATGCAGTCCTATTGTGCCAATCCGTGGACGCCGCAGCGAATCGCGCGGGTGATCTTGGACGAGTCGCATTTGTGGGGTGTGTCCGGCGCCGCCCAGCTCGCGCCACTCGGTGATCGCGCGCGGGAGGAGGATCCCTCGTTCGTCCGCTGGCCGCTGGAGAACGTGTGGATGGGCGTGTCGGTCGAGGACCAGAAGCGCGCAGATGAGCGCATCCCCGATCTGCTCGCCACCCCCGCCGCGGTGCGGTTCCTGTCATGTGAGCCGCTGCTCGGGCCGGTCGATCTGACCGAAGTTTGCGACGGCGCAACTGCGCTGGATCCGGAATGCTGGGGAGATTGCGCTTGCGGCTCGCTCTACGGGTTTGACGCGGGCTGCCGACGTAATGGCGGAGACGGGGCGCTGACCCGCAAGATCGACTGGGTGATCGTGGGCGGCGAGAGCGGCCCCGGGGCGCGCCCGATGCATCCGGACTGGGCACGTGGGCTGCGCGATCAGTGCGCCGCTGCAGGTGTCCCGTTCCTCATGAAGCAGTGGGGAGACTGGGAACTAGCGCTCGATCGCGAGCGGGACGATCCTGATTGGCGCGCCGACTATACGAACGATTACGTTGATCGCGGCAAGTCGAAGTGGCTGAACCTTGAGGGCGGATGTGGCTTCCACGGCAAGCGCTTCGTCGTGATGCGCTCGGTCGGCAAGCGCGCCGCCGGGCGGTTGCTCGATGGCGTCCAGCATGACGGGATGCCGAAGTGATCTGCGGTGTTTCAGGCTGGTCGGATATCCCATTCCTTCGCCAGGGCACGAATGTCGCTTTCCTTGATCAGCGGGCGGCCGAGCGTCACGATCGAGTAGCGCCAGAGATCGTCTACGTCATTCATGGCGACCTGGAGCAAGTCCCGGAGCGAACCTTCCTGAATAGGTCCCCCTGTTTGCGTCTGCTGACCGGGAAACCCGGAAAGTCGAAACAGCTTCGCTGGTGTTCCGCGCTCGAGTTCAGGCTCCGCCGTCATGACTGATCGTCCCATTATCGTCTCGTTGCACATCGTGCGCTCAGATCCCGCTGCACGCCAGCTGCATATTTTGCAGCACGCCCTCGGAGTCGACCATTACGGACAGGGCGAGCAACATCGCTCGCACTTCGTCACCGGTGCCGGGAGCGACGACTACCCGGATTGTATTGCGCTGGTCGAGGCTGGGCTGATGTGGCGCAAGGATGGCGCAACCCTGATGTTCGGGGGCGACGACTTCTTCCGCGTCACCGACGAGGGCCGCGCGTTCGTCGTCGCTAACAGCCCGCCGCCCCCCAAGCTGACGCGAAGCCAGCGGCGCTATCAGGCCTGGCTCGACGCCGACTGCAACCTCTCTTTTATCGATTACTGCCGGCGTGCCGGCGCGGGAGCATTGGCATGAGCATCGGATACGCCACCGCCGCCGATATGGCGGAATGGGCACAGGACGTCATGGTCCGCGCGCCCGACTTCATCATCGGCGAGGCCGCCGCGCCGTATCTCCGCCGCTGGTGGGTCGTGCCGCGCAATGAGGGTGCGAACGTCTACCTGCACGAGATCCTGCGGAGCGACGACGACCGTGCGCTGCACGACCACCCGTGGCCGAACACGTCGATGCTGCTCTCGGGCCGCTACGTCGAGCACACTCCAGAGGGTTCGTTCATGCGCGAGGCCGGGTGGATCGGCAGCCGCGGTGCCGACGCGCTGCACCGCTTGGAGATCCTGCCGGGCGAGCGCGCCGTGTCGCTGTTCATGACCGGGCCCAAGGTCCGCGAGTGGGGCTTCGCCTGTCCGAAGGGCTGGGTGCATTGGCGCGACTTCACGGGTGGGGAGAACGGCGAGCTCGTCGGGCGCGGATGCGGTGAGTTCGCATGAAGACGCTCTACCAGTCGGGGTATAGACCCGCTTTCCTTCCCGCGCGGTTCGAAGCGACAAGCATCGCGATCTTGGGAGAAGGTCAGGCAGCTGAGGTCATGCGCCGCAAGGGCGCGCCCGAAGATATCGGTGACCCGGTCGACGCGATCGCCTTCTTCGACGACGACACGGGCAAGCTTGTCGCGCTGGTCTGCGATTACGCCAACGGTCGCCGCGCCGAGTATCGCCGAACCCGCCCTGGCGAGCGGATGCAGTTCACCACGCCCACGGGCGACTTCGCATGACGCGCTACGCCGCCTCGACCGAGGTCACCAGCGCGCGGTCGCGTGACGAGATCGAGCGCACGCTGATCCGCTACGGTGCCGACCAGTTCATGTACGGCTGGCAGGGTGACGCCGCGGTCGTTGGCTTCCGCATGGACGGTCGCCAGATCAAGTTCGTCCTGCCGCTGCCGGCGCGCAACGACCACGCTTTCACGCACCATAGCCGCGGCGTTCGCACCGCCGATGCCGCCGCCAAGGAATTCGACCAGGCGGTGCGGCAGCGCTGGCGGGCCCTCGCGCTTGTCATCAAGGCGAAACTTGAGGCGGTCGAGAGCGGCATCGCGCTGTTCGAAGACGAGTTCATGGCCAACATCGTGCTGCCCGACGGAAAGTCGGTCGGCGACTGGATGCGTCCGCAAATCGCCGAGGCGTATCGGGTCGGCACCATGCCCGCGATGCTGCCGATGCTGCCAGCACCGAAAGGAACCGCGGAATGAATCGCGACACCCTCAACACCGCGATCAAGGAGGCCGAACGCTTCCTTGCCCGCGCGAAGGCCGTACCCGGTCCGGTCGAGCGCGCGCCGGCAGAATGGGCGAAAGACGGCAAAGCTTGGATAGACGACAGCATTCCGCCGAAAGACAGTGGCGCGGTCCGCCGCGCAAGCATGGACCTGACACGGGCGCTCGCCGATCTGCGGAAGCAGTCATGACGGACGTGTCGACGATCGATTTCGCCGCTGCCGCTGCGGTGATCAAGCGTCTCGCCGAGGTTTCGGAAGCCTTGGGGCAGGCCGCAGGCGTCGGCGCGATGGAGACGGCCGGAAGCTTCGTCTCCTACCTCGCCGAGCATCCGGAGGACATCGAGCCGCTGCTGCGGTTCGGCGCGTCCGAACTGCCGAAAGACTGGATCCACTACGGCTGCCTGACCTGGATGGGTGCCGACGGCAAGCTCCACCATCCTGAGGTTGTCCGGCTCATCGTCGGTGCGCCCGCCACCCCTGTCTATTTCCGGCATGCCCCGCGTGCCGCTGAACCCCATCGAGGAGACGTAAATTGACCGACCTCACCAGCCTCATCAGCAGCGCCGTATCGGCGAAGATGACCCCCGAATTCGTCGAGAAAGAGGTGAATACCCGCGTTGAGAAGCTCATTGTCGAGAGCATCGATCGCGCCCTGCGGAGCTACAGCGACACCGGAAAGCTGATCGAGAAGGCGATCGACGATGCCTTGCGGGTCGAGCGGCTCGATCTGCCTTCCTACGGCAACGTGGTCGCGGGCATCCTCAAGGCCCAGATCGAGGCAAAGGTCGCCCCACTTGTCGCCGGTCAGCTCGCCGCCGACATGGACGAGCTGCTGAACCTCGCGCCGAAGGAGATCAAGCTCTCCGAGATCGCCGCCGACATGTGCAAAAGGCATGAGGGCGACGGATACGGCGAAGTGATCACCGTCATCGTCGAGCATAGTGATTATGGCACCGCTACCGTCTATCTCGACGAGGAACAGGTGCTTGCCGAACACGACAGGCGGCGCAGCGAAGTCCAGTTGCATATCGGGAAAGACGGCAAGCTCCTGAGCGCGACCATGCGCGGTCGCGACCTGAAGACCACCGACTATGTCGGTCGGAGTTATGGGCTCAATCAAAAGATCCGCGCCTACTTCGCGTGCGGTACCACGATCACTTTGGACGAGGCTGCCGTCAGCACCTCGGTCGGTGATTACTGATGCGGGCCCCGGCAACAGCTGCGCTCGGGGGATCCGCGATGGCTGGCCTCTTCATCGACGGTTTCGCGGGCGGAGGCGGCGCAAGCACTGGCATCGCCCAGGCGATCGGCCGCGAGGTCGACATCGCCATCAATCACAGCCCCAGCGCGATCGCGATCCATAAGGCGAACCATCCGACCACCGAGCATCACTGCCAGGACATCCGCGCCGTCTGGCCTCGGCAGGCCACGCGGCTGCGGCCGGTCGCAGGGGCGTGGTTCTCACCTGACTGCAAGGAATATTCGAAGGCCAAGGGCGCGCCGGTCAAGAACCGCCATATCCGCGCCTTGGCGGGGGAGATCGTCGGCTGGCTCAAGGACGTGCGGCCGACCGTCGCCTATGTCGAGAACGTCGAGGAGTTCGAATACGCAGCTCCGCTCGACGCCCACGGCGTGCCGCTGCCTGACGCCAAGGGCAAGGAGTTCAAGAAGCTCGTCCGCAGCTGGCGCGCTGAGGGCTACAAGGTCGAGTGGAAGGTGCTGCGCGCCTGTGATTACGGCACGCCCACCAGCCGGAAGCGCCTCTACATCGTCATGCGATGCGATGGGCTGCCGATCGTGTGGCCGAAGCCGACCCATGGCGCGCCGGGCTCGCCAGGCGTGCGCAGCGGGAAGCTGCTGCCGTATTTGACCGCCGCCAGCTGCATCGACTGGTCGATCCCGTGCCCGTCGATCTTCGGCCGGTCTCGCGAGCTTGCCGAGGCGACCAAGCGCAGGATCGCCGCCGGCGTGGTTCGCTACGTCCTGCAGCGCCGCCCGTTCATCGTCGATGGCAAGATCGCGCCGCACGTCACCAAGTTCCACAGCGGGAGCGTGGGGTCGCCGATCGACAAGGAAATGCCCACCGTCACCAGCAACGGCAATCCGGCGCGGCCCGCGGGCGCTATGCCGCTCGGTCTCGTCGGTGCGCACCTGGAGAAGTTCAGCGAGAACAGCCGCGGCAAGTCGCCCGCCGATCCGCTCGATACGGTTATGGCCGGGGCGACGCGACACGGGACCGTCGAGACCATGCTCGCGCCTTTCGTGACACCGGTCACGCACCAGGGCGGGATTCGCGTTCATGATATTGAGGAACCCCTCCGGACGGTAACGGGTGCTCACCGCGGCGAGCTTGCTTATACCGAGGCTTCTCTCGCCCCCTTCATCAGCTACGGCCAGCATGGCGGCCTCAACCGCTCCGTTGAGGATCCGCATCATACGATCGCGGCGTCGAAGAAGGACACGAACGGCGTCATCGCCTGCACGATGGTGCAAACAGGGTACGGCGAGCGGGAAGGGCAGGCGCCGCGCGCGCTCGACATCGACAAGCCGCTCGGTACCGTCGTGGCGGAGGGCAACAAGCATGCTCCTGTCGCGGTCTTCCTGTCCAAGTTCGCAACCGGCAACGATGCAACCAGCCTCGACGAGCCGACCCAGACGATCGAGGGCAAGTCGAAACATGCCGAGGTCGCAGCGTTCCTGTCGACGTTCAACGGCAGCAACACGACTGGCGGGGGTGGGGACGCCGAGGAGCCGCTCAAGACGGCGCGTGCGGGCGGGCAGCATCATTCCGCCGTTGTTGCCCATATCGAACAGGCCAATGGCGGCCCCTGCAACGTCAACAGCGCGGGACGCGCCGCCGACCGACCTGTGTCAACCGTCACCACCACCGGGGCGCAGCAGCGCATCGTGGAAACAACCCTGATCGAAGAGGACGCGCTTCCGCCCGAGCTGCTCGAGCGCGCCGTGACAACCGCGGCGTTCCTTGTGAAATACTACGGAGGGGGTGGCCAGCACCAGGCTGTCGACCGGCCCCTCGATGTGGTGACCACCAAGGCGCGCTATGCCGTCGTCACCGTGACGATCGATGCCGTAACCTACGTCATCGTCGATATCGGTCTGCGCATGCTCAAGCCGCGCGAGCTCGCCCGCGCACAGGGGTTCCCCGAGGGATACGTCCTCGACCCGATCGTTCGGAAGTTCGTCCGCGGCAAGTGGGTCGAGCAGCGCCTCACCATCGCAGAGCAGATCAGCGCGATCGGCAACAGCGTGTGCCCGCCGATGGCCCGCGCCCTGGTCGCGGCCAACCAACCCGGGATCGTAGATTTGAGGATGGCAGCATGAACGACACCCCCACCGCCGCGCCGATGCGCGAGGAAAACTGCACGTATTGCAAGGGATACGGCTACGTCATCATGGCACCGTCCACCACCTCTATGGGCGGCAAGGAAGCTTGCCCGCAATGCCAAGGGGTAAAGGCCGAGCTTGTTGCTCCTGCGGCACCGATGCACAAGGAGGTTACGCAGGAAAACGCGCTTAAATGGCGTGAGCGGTGGTACGGGTCAGAGCCGCAGAAAGGTTCGGCGATCGTCGACGAGCGGGGCAATCTGATTGCATATTTCGGCGGTGATGAATCCACGCACAAGGCCACAACAGCGGTTGTTTCCGCGCACAACGCGACCCTCGCGCACACCGCCCGCCCCGACACCGGGAATGAGGATGTAGAGCGGCTCGCACAGTTTCTGCACGACGAGGGTGGGTTTGGCGATGCGATGACCGATCGCAGTTGGCCCGAACATGCCGACGACACCGGTCAGCGTGAAGGCGGCTGGGTCAAGATTGTGCCGCCCGACGTGCAAGCACAATTCCGCGACGTCGCCCGCCGCTGGCTTATGCCGCGCGCGACCGCGCCGAGCCCGCGTGGCTTCAGTCGGTTCGATCCGCCTGGATTGTGGGAGAGCGAGCCTCGGTCGACCGCGAACGATGCCGGGAAGGTGATCCGATGAGCGACATGGCGACAGCAAACCAGAGCCTGCTCGACGAGCTCAAGATGGCGTCGGCTACTGCGATCGATTTCCTTCGCGAGCTCGCAGAGCGTGCAGGTGCCGATTGCGAGGTGAGCATCGTGATCAGCCATCCGGACACTGCTGAGGATTCGTTCATCGTCGGACAACACGAAATGGACCGGCTGTTCGCTATCCTGACGCGGATCTCGACCGGTACCTCAGTCGCTAGCGATGTGAGTGCCACCTTCGTCGGCAAGGATGAGCCGGTAGTAGGAGCTGGCATCCAATGACCGCCGCAGCAAGCAAGGAACACTTGTGCTGGTCTGCCGACCGGACCGCCTACCTGCGCAACCTCGACCCGGCAGACCGTACGGCGTGGGCGGTGCTCTACCAGAGCGCGCCTGTCCGAAACGAGAGCGGCAGTACCAGCCTGAGCCTGAACTTCCCGGCCCTGATCGTCTCGGCATACGCGAACGAGCCGGAAGCGATCGCCCGCCGCGTGGTCGATATCCTGAACAAGCATTGGGACGAGGAGCCCGAGCAGCAATGAATGACGTCGTCACCACCGAGACACACGTCCGGAAGCATCGGGCGGTTGTGCCCGCGGCAGAACTCGAGCGGATCATCGCCGACGCTATTTGCAAGAAGCTCGCGCGAGGGCCAGCCAGCCCCCTTGGGCCAGGCGTATCTTTCCAAGTCCAGTTTGAAGACGAGAGCGTCGGGTCGCCGCCGTACAAAAACGGCACCAAGGCGATTGTGACGATCACCGAGGATCTCACGGTCGTCCTTCCCGGCTTCCTCACCAGGGAGGATGGGGAACGATGAAGACGCTTTCGCGCAGCGACCTTTCCGGCATCGAATGCACGGCGACCTTCTCCGACGATGAGGCCCACCGCTACAGCCTGTCGTGGATTTGGGACCGGGCGCTACCGCCACTCGTCGTTTGCATGCTGAACCCGTCGACCGCGACGCATGAGAAGCTCGACCCGACGATCGCCGGCCTCGCCAAACGCGCGCGCGCCTGGGCGTATGGCGGCGTCGTGGTCGTGAACCTCTTCGCCCTCCGCGCCACCGACCCGCGGGTGATGAAGCTGCATCCCGAACCGATCGGACCGGAGAACGATGAAGCGATCCGTCTCGCGGCGCTGACCTCGATCGAACGCAAGGTGGCGCTGGTCGCAGCTTGGGGCGCGCACGGGCGGCACCTCGACCGCGAGCGCGCCGTGTTGGGGCTACTCGCCGCCGTCGGCGCGCGCGTCACCGCCTTCCAAATCAACGCGGACGGAACGCCGAAGCACCCGCTCTACGTCGGACACGACATCATTCCCCAACCTTGGAAAGCATCATGACCACCGCAGCAATCGCAACGGACCGTCGGCAGGACCTGCCGCTCAGCAGCCGCCGGATGATCCGGCTCAAGCAGGTGATGGAGGTGGTGCCTCTCAGTCGGTCGACCATCTACGAGCGGATGGCCGAAGGCACGTTCCCGGCATCATTCAGTCTGGGGGGCGGGGTGTCAGCGTGGTATGAGCGCGACATCATCGCATGGCTCGAATCATGCCCGGAAAATAAAAAGGGGGTATCGTTGGGGGTAGCGGCGTAAGGCAGGTGGTCAGGAACCACGCAATTGCGCCATTAATGCGAGATGATGCGTCGGAAGCCCTGTCCACCATCGCTCCACGCGGGCGCGACGATCGCAAAAATCAGAAGAAGCTACCCCCGTCCGCCAAGCGCGGGCCGCGCCGGTCGTCCCTGTCGCCACGGTCATCCGAACTGCACCGCTTGCGCACGACGTTGGGTGGTCGGACCTGCCCCATGCCCTCAATGAGTATGATTGCTTTTCCCCTCCTGTCTCGCTGAACCTCGCGCGGACCGTCCGTCGGCGGCTTGCAGCGAGGAAGGGCGTTGGCAATGCTCGGATCATTCGGGAAAGGGACATGGCGGGCCGCGTCACATACTCCGGAACGGATACCGCGGCCTTGCAACGGCCCCTCGACCCACCGGGACGGAGGCATCGAACTCTTTCGATACGTCATGGCACTGCTGGTCATCGGTATCCACGTACTGCCGCCCGTCGCCGTCAATTCTGCGCAACCCTTGGGGCTGCCAGACTGGGCAGTTGCGATGGACGTGCTCTGCCGGTGCGCCGTGCCGTTCTTCTTCATTGCCAGCGGCTATTATTTCAAACCGGAACGCGGTGTGGTTGCCAACCTGAAGCGCGCGATCGCGCGGATCGCACCCATATACGGCGCTTGGTATTGTTTGTATCTGGCGGTGGCCGCGGCATTGCCGGAAAAGCTGCCAAGCCATTGGAGAATCCTGGCGTTCCTCGATGGCGGTCCAGCGTTCCATCTATGGTTCCTGCCGGCACTCCTGATGGGGCTGATCATACTTACGATCAGTCTTGCGGCAGGGGGGAAGGTTTTGGCGATCCTCGTTGCGATGGTGCTTGCTGCGGCTGGACCGGCGCTGGCGGATTATCATGTGCTGATCGGGATGGAGACCTATCCTGCCCATTTGAACGACTTCAAGCGTCAACTGGGCGCGCCGGCGTTCGTGGTGATCGGGTATCTGCTCAAGGGCTCGAAGGTACAGCGTCCGTCCTTTGCCTTCGCCCTATGCGGGCTGTCGCTGGTCGCGATGTTTGCCGAGCGCTATAGCGTTACCCTTGTTCTCGGAAACCGGGATGTCGGCAACGCGGAGAGCCTGCTGGCGGTATTCCCCTTTGGAGCTTCCGTCTTCAATCTCGCCCGGTCTTTGAATGGCGACGGGCCACTGGATCGTCTGAGCCGGCTGGGGCGGATCAGTTTGGCGGTATATCTCATCCACCCACTGTTCATCTGGATGATCCGAACGCATTTCGACGCCGGGTTTGGATATTATTTGTATATTGCGGGCATAGTCGCGGCGGGTTCGACGGCTGCGGCGTTCGTGGTTGTTCAGGTTTCCTGGTTGCGACGGCTCGTCACGTAGCGGGCACGTGCAAGCCCCGGGACGCCGGCGCAGGTTCATTCCTGCGGCATGGCAGCCGACTTGTCGGACCAACTATGGTTTCCCGCATATGCCCGGCGAGGGAGCACCGCCGTACGGTGCCGGCGTTGGGATGAAATGACGGTTCGCCACCCTTGCGGTCGGCGCGAGCATCTGCGTATTCTTACGGATAGCGTGCGGGCGTAAGTCCGCGAGCCATCTTCAATGAACCGATTCTCGAAAGGCGCCAGCGTTGCTTGGCGCCTTTTCGTACCCTTGTCCCCGGTCGAGCGACCAAAACCTAAGGATTTTGCATGCGCCGCCTCGCGATCGTTCACGGGCATCAAGGGCGGGTAGGACAGGCGTTCGCATCGCGGCTGGTGGAGGATGGCTTCGAGGTCGTGACCGGCGAGGCCATTGCGCGGCTTGAATGGCCGATGATGGACGCGCGCGCGTATCTCTTCGATTGTGCGTATCAGCACGAAGATCCCGCCGGGCACGTCGAACGCGCGGTCCGGCATCTGGCGGAGTGGCGCCGATTGGCCGGGATTTTTATTCCCTCCTCGCTGCATATCGGCACCGATACCGCTTACGGCCGGGCCAAGCTCGTGATCGAACAGCTCGTTGCGTTCTACCGGGGCGAGGGGGCGAATGTCGTTACCGACCGGATCGGGTATTTCCCCGGGGACGGGGTTGCCGGGGATGCAAACAATCCGTTCTATCACAAGCTCGTAACCGGGGATGCGTTATACACGAGGGTAATGGCGCGCCTGCTGGACGAGCCGCTGCCCCGGGGCCGGAATCAGCCCCTGACGGCTGGTGCGGCATATGCCAATCGCGAAGACCCTGCCGCCACCGCGGTCACGCACGGTTGAGCAACGGTAATCGTGCGTTTGCGGCGCAAAACGAAGCCGATCGCGCAAAACCCTAGCAGCAGCATGGTCCAGGTCGCTGGCTCGGGAATGGCCGTGACCGTCGTCGCGCTGTTGTCGACGAAGCCCTGGCCGCCGATCGTCGCACCCTCGGAATAGAAGCTGTTGGCAACCACCGATCCGGCGACCGATCCGCCCTGGATCTGCACGCGGGCGTCCGGCGCGAGCAGCGAACCGGCGATCGTCATTCCGCCCATCGACACCGTCGTTGCTTCGTAGAAATTGAACAGGACCTGGCTCGGCAACAGCGACCCGTAGGAAATGTTGAGAAAGTTCGTCAGCGATCCGCCGCTCACATTGACGACTGCGCCGCTGCCGATGCCGGAAAATGTCAGCGCGTAAAGCCGGCTGTAAGTCGATCCGTCGATGTAGAAGATATTCGTCCCGCTCGACGTTCCCTGCAGTGTAGCATCGCCGGGCGTATATTGCCCCGTCGTCAGGGTACCGGTCGCGGTGCGGGCCGCGTAGGTTTGCGAAAGCGTACGGGCGACGCTGTCGGCGGCGCTGGTTGAACGCGAAAGACTCGTAAAGTTGCTCGCGTTCGCCCCGTCGGAATCGCTGAACGCGCCCGCTACGATCGCGCCGTACGATCCACCCGCGATGTGGGCACCGTTCGTTGCGTAGACACTGGCCGCGAACACCGACTGCGCCGAGAAGGCGGGCGTTGCGCATGCCAGTGCAAGGCCGAACGCTACTGCTGATCGGCCAAATCCGAATATTGTCACTGCTGGTCCTAACGCGTGGCCGGAACTCTGGCCTGCGCTGCGTGTGCGACCCAATGCGATGAACGTGCGGTGAACGGCGTATGCGGAAGATCGTCAAGGGAACCGGTGGCTGGAGCGGGTAACGGGAATCGAACCCGTGTATTCAGCTTGGAAGGCTGCTGTACTACCATTGTACTATACCCGCGCACCAGGCGGTGCCGACGCGTCGCTGCACGTCCGATAGCGTGCGTCTTTCTTCGGTGCAACCCGCCTGCTGAGCAGGCCGTTCCGTCGGAAAAGTTTCCTGCGCAACCACTTTGATAGCCATTCGCGCTTGGCGCGCGTTCCAGAATGGGCGAAAGACGCGCCAAACAAGCGAAGAGGATGCCATGCGGATCATCGACCATCATATCGCCGGCCTGTCGGCGAACGGCACCCAGGGCGGCGCGGCGCGCAGCGGCGACGTGTTCGACCCCAACACCGGGCAGGTCCAGGCGACGGTGACGCTCGGCACGCAAGCCGACCTCGATACCGCGATCGCCGCCGCGCAAAAAGCGCAGCCGGGCTGGGCCGCGACCAACCCGCAGCGCCGTGCGCGCGTGATGTTCGAGTTCAAGCGGCTGGTCGAAGCCAATATGGACGAGCTCGCCGCGCTGCTCTCGTCCGAGCATGGCAAGGTGATCGCCGACTCGAAGGGCGACATCCAGCGCGGGCTCGAGGTGATCGAATTCTGCTGCGGCATCCCGCATGTGCTCAAGGGCGAATATACCCAAGGCGCGGGGCCCGGAATCGACGTCTATTCGATGCGCCAGCCGCTCGGCATCGGGGCTGGTATCACCCCGTTCAATTTTCCGGCGATGATCCCGCTGTGGATGTCCGGCGTCGCGATCGCGACGGGCAATGCGTTCATCCTGAAACCGTCCGAGCGTGACCCGTCGGTTCCGGTCCGGCTTGCCGAGCTGTTCCGCGAGGCGGGGTTGCCCGAGGGCATCCTTCAGGTCGTCCACGGCGACAAGGAAATGGTCGACGCGATCCTCGATCATCCCGCGATCAGCGCGGTCAGCTTCGTCGGCTCGTCCGACATCGCGCATTACGTCTACAAGCGCGGCGTCGCGGCGGGGAAGCGCGTCCAGGCGATGGGCGGGGCGAAGAACCACGGCATCGTCATGCCCGACGCCGATCTCGACCAGGTCGTCGCGGATCTGTCGGGCGCGGCGTTCGGCTCGGCGGGCGAGCGCTGCATGGCGCTGCCGGTCGTGGTCCCGGTCGGCGAGAAGACCGCGATCGCGCTGCGCGAGAAGCTGATCCCGGCGATTGCCGCGCTGCGGGTCGGGGTCTCGACCGACAAGGACGCGCATTACGGTCCGGTCGTGAATGCCGCGCACCGTAGCCGCATCGAGCAGTGGATCCAGACCGGGGTCGACGAGGGCGCGGAGCTCGTCGTCGACGGGCGCGGGTTCGAATTGCAGGGGCATGAGACGGGGTTCTTCATCGGGCCGTCGCTGTTCGACCATGTCACGCCGCAGATGGAATCGTACAAGGAGGAGATCTTCGGGCCGGTCCTCCAGATCGTCCGCGCGGACGATTTCGACCATGCCGTCCGGCTTCCCAGCGAGCATCAGTACGGCAACGGCGTCGCGATCTTCACGCGCAACGGCCATGCGGCGCGCGAATTCGCGGCGCGGGTCAATGTCGGGATGGTCGGGATCAACGTGCCGATCCCGGTGCCGGTCGCCTATCACACGTTCGGCGGGTGGAAGCGCAGCGCGTTCGGCGATACCAACCAGCACGGCATGGAAGGCGTCAAGTTCTGGACCAAGGTCAAGACCGTGACGCAGCGCTGGCCCGACGGCTCGGCTTTGCCGGGCGGCAGCGAGGACGGTGGACCCAGCCGGATCCAGGATGCGTTCGTGATTCCGACGATGGGGTGAGGCGCTCTGCCTGCCCCTGATACGACAAGAGAGCTTTGCATGACCGACCAGTTCGACCTAACCGACGATCAGCGCGAGATCCAGGAGCTCGCGCGCCGCTTCACCGCCGACCAAATCACGCCGTTCGCGGCGGAGTGGGACGAGAAACACATCTTCCCGCGCGACACGATCAAGGCGGCGGCGGAACTGGGGTTCGCGGCGATCTACGTTTCGGAGGAATCGGGCGGGATCAATCTCGGACGGCTCGAAGCGGCGCTGATCATGGAGGCGATGGCCTATGGCTGCCCGTCGACCTCGGCGTTCATCTCGATCCACAATATGGCGAGCTGGATGATCGACCGGTTCGGCGGGCAAGGGGTGAAGGACAAGTATCTGCCGTCGCTCGTCACGATGGACCGGATTGCGAGCTATTGCCTGACCGAGCCGGGCTCGGGCTCGGACGCCGCCGCGCTCAAGACCCGCGCAGTCCGGGACGGCGATCATTATGTCGTCAACGGCACAAAGCAGTTCATCTCGGGCGGCGGCGAGAACGAAGTCTATGTCACGATGGTCCGCACCGGTGAGGACGGCCCCAAGGGCATCTCGTGCCTGGTGATCGAGAAGGACATGCCCGGCGTCAGCTTCGGCGCGAACGAGCGCAAGCTCGGTTGGCACTCGCAACCGACCGCGCAGGTGGTGTTCGAGGATGTGCATGTCCCTGTGGATAACCTTGTGGGCGGCGAGGGCGAGGGGTTCCGCATCGCGATGATGGGGCTCGACGGCGGGCGGCTCAATATCGGCGCGTGCTCGCTCGGGGGGGCGCAGCGGTGCCTCGATGAATCCGTGACCTACACCAAGGATCGCAAGCAGTTCGGCACCGCGATCGCGGATTTCCAGAACACCCAGTTCATGCTCGCGGACATGGCGACCGACCTCGAGGCGGCGCGCGCGCTGCTCTACATGGCGGCGGCGAAGGTCACCGCGAACGCGCCCGACAAGACCAAATTCGCGGCGATGGCGAAGCGGCTGTCGACCGACACCGGCTCGCTCGTCGCCGACCGCGCGCTTCAGCTGCATGGCGGCTACGGCTATCTGATGGATTACCCGATCGAACGCTTCTGGCGCGACCTCAGGGTGCATTCGATCTTAGAGGGGACCAATCAGGTGATGCGGATGATCATCGGGCGCGAACTGACGCGACAATAACCCGGCGGAGCCAAGCCCCCCTTCTTCTTCGTGGCTTTGTGGCTTTGTGCGCAAAAGAACTTGTCTCGCACGAAGCCACAAAGACACGAAGACAGTGATGAGAGACCTTGCATGACCAGCGACGTTCTGACCTCGATTGAAGGGCCTGTCGGCCGGATCAGGCTCAACCGTCCGAAGGCGCTTCATGCGCTGACGACCGACATGTGCACCGCGATGCTCGATGCGCTGGACGCGTGGCGCGCCGACCCTGCGGTCGAGGCGGTGCTGCTCGACCACGCCGAGGGCAGGGGCTTCTGCGCTGGCGGCGACATCCGGATGCTCGCGGAAAGCGGCGCGGCGGATGGCGTTGCGGCGCGATCGTTCTTCCACACCGAATATCGGCTCAACCACCGGCTGTTCACTTACGCCAAGCCCACCGTCGCCTTCATGGACGGGATCACGATGGGCGGCGGCGTGGGGATCGCCTGCCCGTGTGATTTCCGCATCGCCACCGAGAACACCAAGTTCGCGATGCCCGAGACCGGGATCGGCCTGTTCCCCGACGTCGGTGGCGGCTGGTATCTGTCGCGGCTGCCCGGGCGGATCGGGCAATATCTCGCGCTGACCGGGCACCGGCTCGATGGGGCGGAGTGCCTCGCGCTGGGTCTGGCAACGCATTACGTGCCGAGCGCGGCGCTCGACGATGCCAAGGTACGGATCGCCGCCGACCCGCAGGCGATCGCAGCGACGCTCGACGCGATCGGCGAGACGCCGCCCGAAGCGAAGATCCTCGCACAACGCGAGGCGATCGACCGGCTGTTCGCCTCCGACGTGCTCGAGGACATCTACGCGGCGCTCGAAGCCGATGGCGGGGAATGGGCGACGCAACAGCTCGCCACGCTCCGCACCAAGTCGCCACAGACGATGAAGGTGTCGCTCCGCCTGCTCCACGAAGGCCAGATGATGGCGACCTTCGAGGACGAGATGCGGCAGGAATATGCGATCGGCTCGCGCGTCGTGCAGCGGCATGATTTCCTCGAAGGTGTCCGCGCGGTGATCGTCGACAAGGACAATACCCCGCGCTGGGACCCGGCGACCCCCGAGGGGGTGACCGACCACGTGATCGACCAGATCTTCGCGCCTCTCTCTCCAGCCGATGAATGGACCCCGGCATGACCTACGAAACCATCCTCGTCGAGCAGCGCGAGCGCGTCACGCTGATCACGCTCAACCGGCCGAAGGCGCTCAACGCGCTCAACAGCCAGATCCTCGCCGACCTGCTCGCGGCAATGGCGGCGTTCGATGCGGATCCGTCGCAGGGCTGCGCGGTCATCACCGGCAGCGAGAAGGCGTTCGCGGCGGGCGCGGACATCAAGGAGATGCAGGCGCAGGGCTTCGCCGACATGTACGCGCATGACTTCTTCGCGGGCTGGGACCGCTTCACCCGCACGCGCAAGCCGATCATCGCAGCGGTCGCGGGCTATGCGCTCGGCGGCGGGTGCGAGCTGGCGATGATGTGCGATTTCATCCTCGCCGCCGATAGCGCGAAGTTCGGCCAGCCCGAGATCAAGCTTGCGGTCTCGCCCGGCATGGGCGGGTCGCAGCGGCTGACCCGCGCGGTCGGCAAGGCCAAGGCGATGGAGATGTGCCTCACCGGACGCATGATGGATGCGGACGAAGCCGAGCGCGCCGGGCTCGCCTCGCGCGTGATCCCCGCCGCCGATCTGGTCGAGGAAGCGGTCAAGGTCGCCGCGACGATCGCGGGCATGGCCCCGCTCGCGGTGCTGGCGAACAAGGAAATGGTCAACGCCGCGTTCGAGACGTCGCTCGGCATGGGCGTCCAGTTCGAACGCCGCCTGTTCCACGCATTGTTCGGGACCGAGGACCAGAGCGAAGGCATGACCGCCTTCGTCGAGAAGCGCCAAGGGGTGTGGACGGGGAAGTGACGCAAAATCCCCTCCCGCGTGCGGGAGGGGCTAGGGGAGGGGCGTGCTTCAAGCCGCGCGCGCTGCGGCACTGCCCTCCCCCGACCCCTCCCGCTAGCGGGAGTGGGGAATAAGAATAAGGAGAGAAACAATGGCACGCATCGCATTCATCGGCCTGGGCAACATGGGCGGCGGAATGGCCGCGAATCTTGCGAAGGCGGGGCATGACGTCCGCGCGTTCGATCTGTCGTCCGAAGCCCTTGAACGCGCCAGAACGGCTGGCTGCCTGCCCGTGGAGTCTGCTGCGGAGGCGGCCGAGGATGCCGAAGCGATCGTCACCATGCTCCCAGCCGGTCGTCACGTCGAAGCGGTCTATGCAGACCTGTTCGCGGCCAACATCCTGCCGACAACGCTTCTGATCGATTGCTCGACGATCGACGTCGCCACCGCCAAGCGGGTCGCCGAGACCGCGCTCGCCAACGGTATCACTGCGGTCGACGCGCCTGTTTCTGGCGGAATCGGTGCAGCCAATGCGGGCACGCTGACCTTCATGGTCGGCGGTACCGACGCGGGCTTCGCCGAGGCCAAGCCGATCCTCGCGGCGATGGGGCAGGCCGTAATTCACGCGGGCGGCAACGGCACCGGCCAGGCCGCGAAGATCGCCAACAACATGCTGCTCGGCGCGACGATGGTGGCGACGTGCGAGGCGTTCCTGCTGGCGGAAAAGCTCGGGCTGGACGCCCAGACCTTCTACGATATCTCGAGCGTCTCCTCGGGGCAAAGCTGGTCGATGACGCGCTATTGCCCGGTGCCGGGGGTTGGGCCCGACACCCCCGCCGACCACGAGTATCAAGGGGGATTTGCGACCGCGCTGATGCTGAAGGACCTCAAGCTCGCCGCCGAAGCGGCCAGCGGCGCAAGGGCGGACACGCCGATGGGGACGAAGGCGGCCGAACTGTATCAGAGGTTCGCTGACGACGGACAGGGCGGACTGGACTTTTCCGCGATCATCAAGATGCTGCGAGGGTAGCGTCCGCACACGCCACCGCATGCCTTACGCTGCGCCAACCCGTTTCGGACACGCCCGGGGGCGATGTTTCCCGACGCCGCCCTTGCCCCTTCGGCCGGTCCCGCCCACGCCCGGCCTTTGTCGGCGGTAAGTGCCGAATGCGGGCTGGCGGGGTGTCTGGCCTCGACGCATGCCGATGGTCGCGCGGCCCGCCCGCGTCTGGATCGAGCGGCAAGGCTGATGCCCCAATTGCGGCGCGTATCAGACCTTGCCGGGCGGCGGGCCGCCATATTGCGACAGATAGCGGGCGAGCTCGGCTTGCAGCGCGGTCGAGGTTCGAACGGATGAATCCTCCAGACCGCATCCGGCATTTTCGATTTCGAGGTCGCCCCGCGCGACCATGTCCAGCACGTCGAGCGCCCCGGACGTCGGATCGAGCCCGATTTCCCGACAGATGTCGCCGATCGACAGCCGCGGGCCAACACATTCCAGCTTGAAGCACGCCAGCGCGATGTCCCATTTCGCGCCGGCAAAGCGCTCGGCGCCGAACGCATCGCTACGGCCCCGGCGAGCGCGCAACATCCGCGTTACGGTGATGAAGTTGCTTTCGAGCGTACCGATCGGCATCGCGTCGGCGAGCGGGCGGACGGTCGCGACCAAGCGCTGCGGTCCGATCCCGTCCGACACGACCGAAGCCCGGTTCTGGACCCGCATGAGCTTGCCGTCCGAACGGACGTAGCTTTTGCTGATCGTGAGCGGGGCGCCGGAGTCGCGCAATTGCGCGATTGCACGGGTGTGGCGGGCCTGTTCGACCGGGTTGGTAAACTGAACGGCGACCCGGCCGATCAACTCGGTTCGCTCGCGACCGAGGATCTCGCAATAGGCGTCGTCGACCGACAGATACGTGCCGGCCAAGTCGGTGAGAACGTGGGCCACCGGCACATCGGGATCGAAAAAGCTTTGCAGAATCCGCACTTCCATAAATCCCCGGTGCAGAATCAATGCCATAATAGAGCATATTGCGCTATGGTGCGCTGTCGACCCGGCGGGTATCCGGCAGTGAACCCTGTGTTGGGAGCGTCGTGCCATGACCACTGCCGTGTCCGGGACATCCGACAAGATCGAAGCCATGGCGAACGTCATGGTCGAGACGTTCGGCGCACGGGCGCTCGGTGTAGCCCAGGCGCAGGTCGAGGCCGCTACGCCCGACCAACCGTCCGTTGCCGAAACCTGGCAGCAGATCGTCGGGCTGATCGGGGCGCGCCTGGCGGCACCCCCCGAGACATCGCGGTAAACCTAGAAGCGTAGCGCGTCATAGACCTTGGAAACGTCGCCACCCCAGACGCCGTGATATTTTTCCAAGAGCACTTCGGCAGGCACTTTGCCGCTGCGCACGACTTCGCGGAGCGGATCCAGGAACCCGGTCTCGTTATTGCCGCTCGTATCGAGCCGCGCGCGCGTGGCGAGGCCTGCGTGCGCGATGTCGAGCACTTCGCCCGCGATGTCGCGCAGTTTGCGGCCGCCCGCGATCGGCGAATCGAGGCCAAGCTTGGGGACCGAATCGCGCAACGCCTGGCGCTCCTCGATCGTCCAGTGCTTGACGAGATCCCACGCGGCATCGAGCGCCTGAGCATCGTAGAGCAGCCCGACCCACAAGGCCGGCAGCGCACAGATCCGCCCCCACGGACCCCCGTCCGCCCCGCGCATCTCGAGGAAGGTCTTGAGTCGTACCTCGGGGAAGGCGGTCGACAGATGGTCGTTCCAGTCGTCGAGCGTCGGCGTCTCGCCGGGCAGCACCGATAGCTTGCCCTCGAGGAAATCGCGGAACGACAGCCCCGCTGCGTCGATATAGCGGCCCTCGCGGTAGACGAAGTACATCGGCACATCGAGCGCGTACTCCGTGTAGCGATCGTAACCGAAGCCATCCTCGAACACGAACGGCAGCATCCCCGTGCGTGCCGGATCCGTGTCCGACCAGATATGACTGCGGTACGAGAGCATCCCGTTGGGCTTGCCCTCGGTGAACGGCGAATTGGCGAACAGCGCGGTCGCGAGGGGTTGCAGCGCGAGCCCGACGCGGAACTTGCGCACCATGTCCGCCTCGGACTGGTAGTCGAGGTTCACCTGAATCGTGCAGGTGCGCAGCATCATGTCGAGACCCATCGTGCCCACGCGCGGCATGTGCCGCAGCATGATCGCATAGCGGCCCTTGGGCATGATCGGCAGTTCGGCGCGGGTCTTGTCCGGCCACATGCCCAGGCCGAGGAAGCCGATCCCGAACTTCTCGCCGATCGCCTTGACCTGTTCCAGATGCCGGCCGGTCTCGGCGCAGGTCTGGTGAAGGGTCTCGAGCGGTGCGCCCGACAGTTCGAACTGGCCGGCGGGCTCCAGGCTGATCGAGCCGTCGCTCCCCGTCATGGCGATGACGTTGCCATTCTCCTCGACCGGCGTCCATCCATAGGCCTGGAGCGCATCGAGCAGGTCGCGGATGCCGCCCTTCTCGGTGTAGCTCGGCGCATGGTGGTCGCTGTCGGCGTAGACGAACTTCTCATGCTCGGTACCGATCCGCCAGCGTTCCGGGGGCTTTTCCCCGCTCGCGAAACTGGCGACGAGCTGGTCGCGCGACTCGATCAGGGGGGAGGTCTTGATGGTGTCGGAGCGGGTCGTCATCGTCGCGCCTTAGCGCCGCGTTGCGTCGCCCGCCAGCGGGTTTCGATCCGCTACCTACCAATCGCCGCGCGCGGCCATCCACAGCGCCGTTGCCGCCGCCGCGGCGGTGTCCGCGCGGAGGATGCGCGGGCCGAGCGTGATCGCAGTCGCGCCCGGCACCGCGCGGATCGCTTCGCGTTCGGCATCGTCGAATCCCCCTTCGGGACCGACGAGGATCGCGGCGCTCGCCGGGCCGTCGCGCATTGCGGCGGCGGCGGGCGTGCCGCCCGTTTCATCCGCGAAATACAGCGCGCGGCCGGTAGGCCAGTCGCGCAGCAGCGCGGTCAGCTTCACGGGTTCGGCAAGCTCGGGAACCGCGGTCCGGCCGCATTGCTCGGCCGCCTCGACCATGTGCGCGCGGAGCCGTTCGCCGTTCAGCCGGTCGACGATCGTCCGGCGGGTCAGTACGGGCACGAGCCGCGCAACGCCGAGCTCACATGCCTTTTCCGCGACCCAGTCGATCCGCCCCTTCTTGATCGGCGCGGCGCACAGCCACAGGTCGGGGACATGCTCGCGTTCGCGCAAGCGCTCGGTGACGTCGAGCATCAGGTCGCGCTTGCCGACGCTCGCGGCGACGCCGAGCCATTCGCCCGACTGGCCATCGAACAGCTTGACCGGGTCCCCCGGCTTCATCCGCATCACGGTCGCGAGATAATGCGCCTGCGTGCCCTCGACGCGCAGCGGGCCGGGCGCGAGCGGGTGCTCGACGAACAGGCGCGGGGTGGATTGCGGGGGCCATGCGGGGGTTGCGGGCATGGGGCTTCCTAGGGCGGATTGCCGCCGCTGCACAATCGTGCGCATGCGAACCCTGCTTCGCCGGGGAAGACGCTGAGGATTCGACCATGACACGATACAGCACGCGCGTCTGGCTGCTCGCGGCGGGAACGTCGAGTATGGCGGGCTATGTCGACGCGGTCGGCTTCCTCAAGCTCGGAGGGCTGTTCGTGTCGTTCATGAGCGGCAATTCGACCCGGCTTGCGGTCGGCCTGGTCGTCGACCCCTATGTCGCGCGGGTCGCGATCGGGCTGCTCGGCGCGTTCGTCGGCGGCGTCGTGCTCGGCACGCTGATCGCGGCGGCGGCGGGGGTGTGGCGCAAGCCCGTGATCCTGCTGGTGGTCGGCGCGCTGCTTGCGGTGGCGGGCTGGCTCGACTTGGCGGGCGCGGGCGGCTGGGCGACGCCGCTGATGGCGGCGGCGATGGGGTGCGTGAACACCACCTTCCAGCGCGCGGGCGAAGTGAGCATCGGGGTCACGTACATGACCGGTACGCTCGTCAAGTTCGGGCAGCGCCTGGCCGATGCAATGCTGGGCGGGGCGCGCTGGGCATGGGCGCCGTATCTCGCGCTGTGGCTCGGATTGGTCGGCGGCGCGGTGGTGGGAAGCCTGATGTACCGGAGCTTCGGCACCGCCAGCATCTGGGGCGCCGCGGGCGCGGCGGTCGTGCTGGCGATCTATGCTGGGTTGCTCGGGCCGGCGGAGCCATCCCGCGCCCGCGCGGTGATTGGGGTCGGGTCGGGGGCGGAAAGTTAGGGGAAAGTTAGGCGGAATCGCCGTGCGGATCGCCAGTGTTCCGCGCAGCGAATGGGAGTTGGGATCCTGTCAAAGAGCACCGTGCGGTATAGCAGGACAGGGGGCCTGTAGGACAGGGGCCTGTAGGACAGGGGCGCTGGCGCAGTACCCGGCGGTCCCCACCGGAGATTGCTTGATCGAACGCTGGCGATCATTCACCGTCGGCGCGTCACGCCATTTCGATACGAACGGGGAGATACCAATGCGCCGAACGATGATCTTCGCGCTGGCGGGCTTGGCACTGGCTGGACCCTTGCCGGTGGCGGCCGCCCCGGCCGTGCAGAAAGAAGCGACGGCCGCCGATGGCCAGGTCCAGCTGTTTCTTGCGACGCTCAAGGCTGGCAAAGGGGGCCAGGCGGTGGAAGAGCTGATGGCAGCGTCGCCCCTGTGGGCAAAGCATGCGGGCTTCAGCGAACAAATGACCGGCCAGATCGACGCGGCGGTCAAGGCGTATGGGCCGGTCATATCGTACGAACGCGTGTCCACGACCAACGTCGGTACGATGGCGACGCGGGAATATTATCTCGTGCAACATCGGGACATGGTGACACGGTGGGAATTCGACCTGGTGCGAACCCCGAGCGGATGGAACGTCGGCTTCTTCGGCTTTACCGATCAGCCGAACACCTGGTTTTCTTGAGCGTCGTGACGGCCGCGGAGACGATCGCCACGCAACGTCTCGCGTCCGATCCCGGGACTTTGGCGGCGGGGGGCATCGGCGCGCCTATCTGATCCTAGCGTCGCCGGAACCCCGCGCGCACCAGCACGGCGAGCAGCCCGACCGCGATCGCACCCAGCACGACCCAGGCGGTGACCATCCCGACGCTGCGCGCGACCGCCCAGAGCAAGGCTTCGAAAAAGCGCCCGATCGCGACGGAAAGATGGACCAAAGGCAGGGTTCTCCGGGCGTCGGGCGACAGGACCGAACGGAATGGCGGCCGCCGCGGGCGGGTGTCCCGTTCTCTGTGCCGAGCCCGGATGGCAAAAGCGAGGCGCAATGTTTCCCCGGCATGTCCTCTTGCGCTACGGCGGGGGCATGTCCCGCTCTCCCTCCTCCGCGCCGCTTCTCACCCCCGATACCGAGCATCGCGGGATGGTCGCGCTGTTGCCCGCGCCCGCGCGGCCGTTCGCGCTGCTCGCCCGGTTCGATCGGCCGATCGGCTGGTGGCTGCTGTTCTGGCCCGGCGCGTGGAGCGTGGCGCTGGCCGGCGGGACGATCGATCGCTGGGACCTGATCCTGTGGCTGCTGCTCGGCAGCATCGCGATGCGCGGCGCGGGGTGCGTGTTCAACGACATCATCGACCGCGATCTCGACCGGCAGGTCGCGCGCACCCGCAGCCGTCCGCTCGCGAGCGGCGCGGTTTCGGTCAGGGCGGCGGCGGTGTGGCTGGTATTGCTGTGCCTGGTCGGGCTGGCGGTGCTGTTGCAACTGCACGGGTTCGCGGCGGTGGTCGCGCTGTGCAGCCTGGCGCCGGTCGCGGCTTACCCCTTCATGAAGCGGATCACCTGGTGGCCGCAGATATGGCTCGGGCTGGTGTTCTCCTGGGCCGCGCTGGTGGGATGGGCGGAGATCACGCGGACGCTCTCGTGGCCGGGGCTGCTGCTGTACGCGGGGTCGATTTGCTGGGTGGTGGGCTATGATACGATCTACGCGCTGCAGGACCGGGAGGACGATGCGCTGATCGGCGTGCGGTCGTCCGCGCTGAGGATGGGAAACAGGGTGCGCGCGGGCGTCGCCGCCTTCTATGCCGCGGCGCTGGCCTTGTGGGCGGGCGCGATCTGGGTGCTGCGGCCGGATTGGCTGGCGGTCGCGGCGTTGCTGCCGGTCGCCCTGCACTTCTTCTGGCAGGTCGCGACGCTGCGCCCCGATGACGGCGCAGGCGCGCTGGCGCGGTTTCGGTCGAACCGGTTCGCGGGGTTGCTGATGTTTCTCGCCTGCGTGGTGGTGGGCACGACGCTCTGAGCGGGGAACACGGACGAAACCGCTCTAGCATCGCGCGGTGCGACACCTTAAGTCCAACCCATGTTGACCCCCGATCAGGCGCAGGACCGCGCCGCCGCCATCGTCGCCCGAGCCACCGCCGCCGGAGCCGACGCCGCCGATGCCGTCTATGCCGCCGACATGTCGCTCGACATCTCCGTCCGGCTCGGGGCGCTCGAGGACGTCGGGCGCTCGGAGAGTGCCGACCTTGGCTTGCGCGTGTTCGTCGGCAAGCGCTCGGCGAGCGTGTCCACCTCCGACCTGTCGGACGATTCGATCGCCGCCCTGGTCGAGCGCGCGGTCGCGATGGCGCGCGAGGCGCCCGAGGACGCCTGGGCCGGGCTCGCGCCACAGGAACGCCTGATGCGCGGCGCGCCGCCGCTGCTCGACCTTGACGATGGCGGCGGCGCCTCGCCCGAAAGCCTGCGTGAAGTCGCGCTCGCCGCCGAGGACGCCGCGCGGGCGGTGCCCGGCGTGACCAACAGCGAGGGCGGCTCGGCGAGCGCGTCGCGCTCGATCTGGGCGCTCGCGACGAGCCACGGCTTTGCGGCCGCCTACGCCGCAACCGGCTACGGCCTTTCCGCAAGCGTGCTCGCCGGCGCGACCGAGGGCGGTGGCGAGATGGTGCGCGATTATGCCTATAGTTCGGCACGCCACCGCCATGCGCTCGAGGCACCCGAGGCGATCGGTACCAAGGCGGGCGAGCGCGCCGTCGCGCGCGTCAACCCCGGGCGGCTGGCGAGCGGTCCGATGTCGGTCGTGTATGATCCGCGCGTCGGATCGAGCCTGCTCGGCCATCTGATGGGCGCGATCTCGGGATCGGCGATCACGCGCAAGACGAGCTTCCTGCTCGATGCGCTGGGGACGCAGGTGTTCTCGGCCGGCGTGACCGTGCTGGACGATCCGCATCGCCCGCACGGCCTGCGCTCGCGCCCGTTCGACGGGGAGGGGCTGCCGGTCAGCCCGTCCGCGATCATCGAGCACGGCATGCTCGAGGCGTGGTTGCTCGACAGCGCCTCGGCGCGGCAATTGGGGCTGGAGCCGACCGGCCACGCCTCGCGCGGCGTCGGCGGATCGCCCGGAGTGTCGCCGAGCAACGTCCATATGGTCGCGGGCAAGGTGCCGGTGTCAACGCTGATCGCCGACATTGCGAACGGCGTGTTCGTGACCGAGCTGATCGGCATGGGCGTTAATGGCGTGACCGGGGACTATTCGCGTGGCGCCGCGGGATTCCGGATCGTCGACGGGCAGATTGCCGGGCCGGTCGCCGAATTCACCATCGCGGGCAACCTGCGCGACATGTACCGCAACCTGACGCCCGCGAACGATCTCGAGTTCCGTTACGGCACCAACGTGCCGACGCTGCGGGTCGAGGGGATGACCGTCGCCAGTGGTTGAACCCGGTCTGACGGATGCGGTCGCCGCCATCGTGGCGGAAGCGGGCGCGCTGGCGCTGCGCCAGTGGCGGACCGACTTCGCGCGCTGGGAAAAGGCGCCGGGCGACCCGGTGTGCGCGGTCGACCTCGAGGTGAACGCGCTGTTGCGGGAGCGGCTGTCGGCATTGCTGCCCGATGCGGGATGGCTGTCCGAGGAGACGGCGGACAATGCGGATCGTCTGGCCCGTTCGCGGCTGTGGGTGGTCGACCCGATCGACGGGACGCGCGATTACATCCGCGGGCGCGATGGCTGGGCCGTTTCGGTTGCGCTGGTGGAGCGCGGCCAGCCGGTGATCGGTGTGCTGGACGCGGCGGCGCGGGGACAGGTGTTTCGCGCGGAGCTGGGCCAGGGGGCGTGGGCCAATGGCGTCCGCCTCGCGGTCGGCGACCGGCGCGTGTTCGGCGGGGCGCGCGTGCCGACCGACGCCTTGCCCAAGGTCGATCGCGACCTGGTGGCGGTGGCCAAGCCCAATTCGATTGCGCTCAGGATCGCGATGGTGGCGGCGGACGAGGCGGATCTGGTCGCGACCCTGCGCTGGGGCTGGGAATGGGACGTGGCGGCGGCGGTGCTGATCGCGGCCGAGGCCGGCGCGCGCGTGACCGATGCTCTGGGACAGGCGCTGACCTTCAATACGCCGCGTGCGCAGGCGTTCGGCGTGGTGACGTCGGTGCCGGGGATCCACGCGGCCGCGATCGAGCGGTTGCGCGAACGCGCGACGGCTTTGTCGAGGGGGTGAGTCGGGGCGGATGATTGGGGTCGGGCGTGCTGGACGGCCCCACCCCAACCCCTCCCCTGAAGGGGAGGGGCTAAGAAGAAGAATGACTCCGTTCGCTGCAGGGGAAGGGCGACGGAAAAGAAGTTCTCCCCTCCCCTTCAGGGGAGGGGTCGGGGCTGGGGCAGTGTCTCACCGAGCCCGAGGCCCGCTACACCAGCACCTCGCGCATCGCCCCCGGGGCCAGTCCCTCGATCGTCCATTCCCCGATCCGCCAGCGCACCAGCCGCAGCGTCGGAAACCCGATCGCCGCGGTCATTCGCCGCACCTGCCGGTTGCGGCCCTCGCGGATCGTCAGCGTGATCCAGCCGTCGGGCACGCTCTTGCGGAACCGCACCGGCGGATCGCGCGGCCAGAGCGCCGGGTCGTCGATCCGCTCTACCTCGGCGGGCAGCGTCATCCCGTCCTTGAGACGCACCCCCTGGCGCAACGGCGCGAGCGCCGCGTCGTCGGGATCGCCCTCGACCTGGATCAGATAGGTCTTGGGCAGCTTGAACTTCGGGTCCGCGATCCGTGCCTGCAGCCGGCCATCGTCGGTCAGCAGCATCAACCCCTCGCTGTCGCGGTCGAGCCGCCCCGCCGGATAGACGCCGGGGACCGCGACATAATCGGAGAGCGTCGCACGCGGGGTAGGGGACTT
The DNA here is from genome assembly GCF_022662295.1 of Sphingomonas sp. CARO-RG-8B-R24-01. Classification (NCBI taxonomy): domain Bacteria; kingdom Pseudomonadati; phylum Pseudomonadota; class Alphaproteobacteria; order Sphingomonadales; family Sphingomonadaceae; genus Sphingomonas; species Sphingomonas sp. CARO-RG-8B-R24-01. The sequence goes on from NZ_JAKNQI010000002.1 coordinate 298,343, forward strand.
CGCGTCGGTGAATTGCGACAGGACGTCATAGGGTTTGTTGAGCAGGATCAGGCGCGCCATCGCCGCGCCTTACGCGCATCGCGCCGATAACGGAACCGCCGCCCGGACAGGGTCCGGACGGCGGTCGCGGGTGGCGGTCGCAGTCGGCGCCAGGCGCTGCGTCACATGCGGAACGACACCGATCCGACGAAGGTGCGGCCGTTCTTGTAGAAGGCCGTCGGACGATCCGGCGTGCCGTTATACTGCAGGTACGTCTCGTCGAGCAGGTTCTGGGCGTTGACCGAGAAGGTGATCGCCTCGTTGAGCTTGAGGCTCGCCGAAAGATCGACCTGATTGTACGGCGCGACCATCTCGCGCGACCCCAGGCGGCCGATCGTGCGGAAGTAGGACGAGCGATAATTGTAGCTCAGGCGCGCCTGGAACGGCCCCTTTTCGAAATAGGGGATCACGTTGACGGTATGCCGCGACAGGTACGGCAGGTTGAGCGCGGTCCCCGTCACGTCGACCGACGAGGTGCTGCTGTCCTGATACGAATAGTTCGCCTGGAGGCCGAACCCGCCCCAGATCTCGGCCTGGCCCGACACCAGCACGCCGTTGACCTTCGCCTTGCCGCCGTTGACCGGACGCGAGACGGTGTAGCGATTGTCCAGCTGACCCGTCAGCGAATTGAACAGCGTCACGCCCTGCTGGCGGAAGTTGATGATGTAGTTCGAGATTTCGCGACGGAACAGCTCGACGGCCAACAGCGACCCGGCGCGGGGGTAGAATTCCGCGGTCAGTTCGTAATTGACCGATTCATACGGCTTCAGATCGGGATTGCCGCCGCTTGCGTCGAAGGTGGTGTCGTTCTGCGAGATCGACGCCGCGAGATCCTGGTAGCGGGGCCGCGAGATCACCTTGGCGACTGCACCACGGAAGATCAGCTGCTTGCTGGCTTCGTACGCGATGTTGAAGCTGGGCAGGAACTTCAGATAATCGGTCGTCGAACTGGTCGGCGTGGGGGCAGGCGTCGGATTGGCCGCCGTGGCGAGCGTCAGCGCATAGTCCGATACGTCCCGCGTATAGACCAGCCGCCCACCGATGTTGCCGCGGAACCCGGCCTGGTTGAAGTTCGCCTGCAGATAGGAACCGACGACCGTTTCCTTGACCTTGGTGGTCGCGCCGATCTTGTCGATCAGCGGGCTGTTGATCGCATTCGCCAGGATGTCGATCACCGACTGTTCCGGCAGGTTCAGATATTGCGTGGCATTGCCGTTGCCGCCGCTGCCGCTGAACGAGCCCCCCGGCGTGGACAGCGTGTGGACGTTGAGCTGCGACGCCAGCAGGGAGGTCGTCAGATAGGTGTTGATGCCGCGACCGTCGATCCGGTTGATGTGGTCCGTGACGCGCGAGCCGAGCAGCACTTCGGTGAACGGCCCGAACGAAACCGGGATGGTCGCATCATAGCCGCCGAAGATGTCGCGATCGGTCGTGACGCTGAAATCCTGCCCGCCGATCTGCGCGCCGATCAGCTGCCGCCCGTTGACGACGACCGGATTGCCCTCGATCTGCGCGGGGTTGTTGTTCGGGTTGGTGAAATAGTTTGCGGCGTTGGTCGGATCACCGACGAAGTTCACGGTCGCCGAATTCGGCGTGAAGGCATAGCTGTACGGCAGCTTGGTCTGGACGTTGAAGAGATATTCCGGGTTCCGACCCCCGGTCGCCTTGCTCCAGCCGCCGGCGAACGAAACCTTCGCACCGCCCGAACCTTCCCAATCGGCGAACAGGTTGATGTTGTCGGTCTTGAGCTTCGTGCGGCGTACCAGCGTATCGAGCTGCGCGCTCTGGTTCTTGGCGCCCGCGAACGAGGCGGCCGTCACCACGCCGTTGCTGACCGTCGCCGAGGTCAGCACGTCACCGGTCCACGCGCCGGGGATCGTATACATCGACTGGCTGTAATTGTTGTAATTGCCGTCGATGTGCAGGCCGTTGAGCGTCAGCGTCAGGTTCTGCACCGGACGATACTGGACGGTGCCCGACACGCTCTTGCGCTCGCGCGTCTGCTGGAAATAGGCGTAGTTGATCCCGAACGGCGAGGCGGCCTTGTAGAGGTCCGAAATCGTCCCGCCGTTGATCGTCGCGCCGGGGCTCTTCAGGCTCAGCGTGCCATCGGCGGCACGGTTGACGAACGGGCTGCTGTACGTGCCGTCGGCGTTGGCCGCGACGTTGTCATAGCCGAAGAACTCGACACCCGCGCGCGTGAGGCTCTGCTTGTCATAGGTCGCCGCGACGAGGACGCCGAACGTGTCGGACGTGTTCTTCCAGCTGTAGAGCCCGGAGCCACGGACGTTCCCCTTGTCGGACCGATCATTGTACGTGTAGCCGCCCGACGCGAAGATCGAATTGGCCGGGGTATCGAGCGGACGGCGCGTGCGGACGATGACCGTACCGCCGAGGCTGCCTTCCTCGATCCGCGGTTCCGGCGACTTGTAGACTTCCAGCCGCTCGACGAGCTCGGGGGCGAGCAGCGAATAGTTGAAGGTACGGCTGGACGGATCGTTGTCGTTGCCGCCCCAATCGGCCGAGGCGAGCGCATGGCCATCGAGCAGCATGCGGTTGAGCGCGGGGTCGGTGCCCAGGATCGCGACCTTCTCACCCTCGCCGAAGCGGCGGTCGATGCTGACGCCGGGGATGTGCGACAGCGATTCGGCGACGTTGCGGTCCGGGAACTTGCCGATCGCCTCGGACGTGATGACGTCGACCACGGCGTTGGCCTTGCGCTTGACCGAAATCGCGCTGCGCAGGCTCTCGCGGATGCCGGTGACGACGATGTCGCCATCCGGGGTGGCGGCGGCGGATGGGGCTTCGGTGACCGCGCCCGGAGCCTGGGTCTGTCCGTCGGCGGAAGCGGTCTGTGCCGATGCGGGCAGGATGCTCAACCCGGCGAGAACGCTGGAGGTCAACAGCACGGTATGAAGTCGCATATAATCCACCCCTTACAGAGGCCCCGGCAGATCGTTTCCGCTCGAGGCCTGAAACCCCGCAGCAACGCGAGGACGACTGGTCTCGCCGGGCATGGTCACATATTGGTCTTATTTTTGGACCGTACCGGCATTATTTTTGTAACTAAGCAGAAATAATAAATCCATCGGAAAAAGGGTAGCGTCCACATTTTGCGCGATGCCCATCGAACGGGAAAGATTCTAACAAAAGCAGCGATCTAACTGCGTATTACCGCGCCGGAGCGGCGCGTTCGGGGCGGCTGTGCATCTTAAGGATGATGCCCGACATTTCAAATTGGTAAGGTAACGACCGGTCCGGTCGGGTCCGACAGGTTGCAAGTGGTGCGTATGCAGCACGCCCTTCGGGGGCCCGCGCGGCACGCGCCCCGGCGGATCGGCCACAAAAAAGCCGCCGCCCGGAAACCCGGACGGCGGCCATTTGATCAGTCTCGGCAGAGTGGCCAAACGCGGAGATCACTCCTTGTTCAGATACTCGCCTGCATCGGCATCGGTGCCGGTCCCGCTGGTGGTGACGACCGCGAGCGGATCGCTACCCATACCGCCCGAGTCGCGCGCGGAGCGTGCGAGCTCGGCGTCATGCTCTTCCTTGGCCGAGTTCGGCGCGACGATCGCAACCTCGGCGAGACGCCGCTGCTGGACCCGCAGCGCCGCATCGCGCGACGAAGCGGTGACACGCAGACGGTTCATCCCCGCACCCGTACCCGCCGGGATCAGGCGACCAACGATGACGTTCTCCTTGAGACCGGTCAGCGTGTCCTTCTTGCCCTGCACCGATGCCTCGGTGAGGACTCGGGTGGTCTCCTGGAACGACGCCGCCGAGATGAAGCTGCGGGTCTGCAACGACGCCTTGGTGATGCCGAGCAGGACGGGCTTGCCCTGTGCCGGACGCTCCTTCTTGTCGATCTTCGAGTTGATCTCGTCCATCTCGTCGCGATCGACCTGCTCGCCCGCCAGCAGCGTGGTGTCGCCGCCGTCGGTGATCTCGACCTTCTGCAGCATCTGGCGAACGATCGTCTCGATGTGCTTGTCGTTGATCTTCACGCCCTGGAGACGATAGACCTCCTGGATTTCCGACACGAGATATTCCGCCAGGGGCTCGATGCCGAGCACTTCGAGAATGTCGTGCGGATCGGGGCTGCCGCCGATGAGGTTGTCGCCGCGCTTGACGTAATCGCCTTCCTGCACGTCGATGACCTTCGACTTGGGCACCAGATACTCGACGACCTCGCCGCCATCCTCGGGCTGGATGCCGATCTTGCGCTTCGCCTTGTAATCCTTGCCGAACACCACGCGGCCGGAGACCTTTGCGATGATCGCATTCTCCTTCGGCTTGCGCGCCTCGAACAGCTCGGCAACACGCGGCAGACCGCCGGTGATGTCGCGCGTCTTGGCGCTCTCGCGGCTGACACGGGCCAGGACGTCACCGCCCGAAACCGTCGCCCCATCCTCGACCGAGAGCGTCGCGCCCGGCACCAGCATGTAGCGGCCGGCTTCCTCTGCGCTCGCACCCGTCAGGGTGAGGCGCGGACGAAGATCTTCCTTGGCCTTGGTCGTGGCACGGTACTCGATCACGACACGCTGCGAGATACCGGTCGCTTCGTCGGCCTGCTCGGTGAGCGTCTTGCCCTCGATCAGATCCTGATACTTCACGACGCCGGGGTTCTCGGTGATCACCGGCATGGTGAAGGGATCCCACTCCGCCAGACGATCGCCCTTTTCGACGATGTGGCCATCGTCGAACAGCACGTACGCGCCGTACGGAATGCGGTGCACCGCGCGCTCGCGGCCGTCCATATCGACGATCGCGATTTCACCCGAGCGGCTGAGCACGACGCGGCGGCCACGCTGGTCGGTGATGGTGCGAAGATCACGATATTCCATCGTGCCGTCGGCCACTGCCTCCAGGTTGGACTGCTCGTTGAGCTGCGCCGCACCACCGATGTGGAAGGTACGCATGGTCAGCTGCGTGCCCGGCTCACCGATCGACTGCGCCGCGATGACGCCGACCGCTTCACCGATGTTCACCGGCGTACCGCGGGCGAGATCGCGCCCGTAGCACTTGCCGCAGACACCGATCTTGGTCTCGCAGACCAGCGGCGAGCGGATCTTGCACGACTGCGTCCCGATCGCCTCGATCTTCGCGACCATCGGCTCGTCGAGCAGCGTGCCCGACGGGATCACGATCTCGCCGGTCTTGCTGTCCACGATGTCTTCCGCGGTCGTACGACCGAGGATTCGCTCACCGAGCGACGCGATGGTCGAACCGCCCTGAACGATCGCGCGCATTTCGAGCGCACGGGTCGTCCCGCAATCCTCCTCGATGATGACGCAATCCTGCGACACGTCGACGAGACGGCGGGTGAGGTAGCCCGAGTTGGCGGTCTTCAATGCCGTATCCGCGAGACCCTTACGGGCACCGTGGGTGGAGTTGAAGTACTCGAGGACGGTCAGGCCTTCCTTGAAGTTCGAGATGATCGGCGTTTCGATGATCTCGCCCGACGGCTTGGCCATCAGGCCGCGCATACCGGCAAGCTGCTTGATCTGCGCCTGCGAACCACGCGCACCCGAGTGGGCCATCATGTAGATCGAGTTGATCGGCTTCTCGCGACCCTTGTTCGGGCCGTCTTCGTAATGCTTGACCGCCTTGATCTCGTTCATCATCGCGTTCGCGACCTGATCGCCGCAACGGCTCCAGGCGTCGATCACCTTGTTGTACTTCTCCTGCTGCGTGATCAGACCGTCCTGATATTGCTGCTCGAAGTCCTTCACCAGACCCTTGGTCTCGTCGACCAATGCGATCTTGGCGTCCGGAATGATCATGTCGTCCTTGCCGAACGAGATGCCCGCCTTGAACGCGTGCTTGAAGCCCAGCGACATGATCGCATCGGCGAACAGCACCGTGTCCTTCTGGCCGGCGTGACGATAGACCTCGTCGATCACGTCGCCGACGTCCTTCTTGGTCAGAAGGCGGTTGACGATGTCGAACGGCACCTTGTGGTTCTGCGGCAGGCACTCGCCGAGCAGCATGCGACCGGGGGTGGTCTCATAGCGCTTGAGATACTGCTTGCCGTCCTCGTCGGTCTGCGGGACGCGGCTGATGATCTTGGTGTGGAGCGTGACCGCGCCAGCCTCGATCGCGTGATGAACCTCCTGCATGTCGGAGATCATCATGCCCTCGCCGGGCTCGCCTTCCTTGAGCATCGACAGATAATACAGGCCCAGCACCATATCCTGCGACGGGACGATGATCGGCTTGCCGTTGGCGGGCGACAGGATGTTGTTCGTCGACATCATCAGGACGCGCGCCTCTAGCTGCGCTTCGAGCGACAGCGGGACGTGGACGGCCATCTGATCGCCATCGAAATCGGCGTTGAACGCGGAGCAGACCAGCGGGTGCAGCTGGATCGCCTTGCCCTCGATCAGCACCGGCTCGAACGCCTGGATGCCGAGACGGTGAAGCGTCGGCGCACGGTTCAGCATGACCGGATGCTCGCGGATCACCTCGTCCAGGATATCCCAGACTTCCTTGCGCTCCTTCTCGACCCACTTCTTCGCCTGCTTCAGGGTCATGGAGAGACCCTTGGCATCGAGACGTGCGTAGATGAACGGCTTGAACAGCTCGAGCGCCATCTTCTTCGGCAGGCCGCACTGGTGCAGCTTCAGCTCAGGCCCGGTCACGATGACCGAACGACCCGAATAGTCGACGCGCTTGCCCAGAAGGTTCTGGCGGAAGCGGCCCTGCTTGCCCTTGAGCATGTCCGACAGCGACTTGAGCGGACGCTTGTTGGCGCCCGTGATCGTGCGACCGCGGCGACCGTTATCGAACAGTGCGTCGACGGCCTCCTGCAACATGCGCTTCTCGTTGCGGACGATGATGTCCGGCGCGCGGAGCTCCATCAGGCGCTTCAAGCGGTTGTTACGGTTGATCACGCGGCGATACAGATCGTTCAGATCCGACGTCGCGAAACGACCACCGTCCAGCGGCACCAGCGGGCGCAGCTCGGGCGGGATGACTGGCACGACCTCGAGGATCATCCACTCCGGGCGGTTGCCCGAATCGATGAAGCTCTCGACAACCTTGAGGCGCTTGATGATCTTCTTGGGCTTGAGCTCGGACTTGGTGACCGCGAGCTCCTCGAGGAGCTCCTTGCGCTCGCCCTCGAGATCGAGGTCCTGCAGCATGATGCGGACGGCTTCCGCGCCGATGCCGGCCGAGAAGGCGTCTTCGCCATACTCGTCCTGCGCGTCGAGGAGCTCGTCCTCGGTCATCAGCTGGTACTTTTCGAGCGGGGTCAGGCCCGGCTCGATTACGATATACGCCTCGAAGTACAGAACGCGCTCGAGCTGCTTGAGCTGCATGTCGAGCAGCAGGCCGATGCGCGACGGCAGCGACTTGAGGAACCAGATGTGCGCGACCGGGGCGGCCAGCTCGATATGGCCCATGCGCTCACGCCGGACCTTCGAGACGGTGACTTCGACGCCGCACTTCTCGCAGACGATGCCCTTGTACTTCATGCGCTTGTACTTGCCGCACAGGCACTCGTAATCCTTGATCGGACCGAAGATGCGCGCGCAGAACAGGCCGTCACGCTCGGGCTTGAACGTGCGATAGTTGATGGTTTCGGGCTTCTTGATCTCACCGAACGACCAGCTGCGGATCTTGTCCGGGCTGGCGATGCCGATCTGGATCTGGTCGAAGGTCTCGGCCTTGACGACCGGGTTCGCGAAATTGGTCAGTTCGTTCATGGAGATGAACCTTTCCTCGAAATCTTACCCCCCGCCCGCTTGCGGGAGGGGGAGGGGCCCAGCCTCTTCAGGCTGGGAGGGGGTGGGCACCCGGTAGCGGCCGTGCGGTCCGCCGCGGGCCGGGAGCCCACCCCTCAATCCCCTCCCGCAAGCGGGAGGGGAGGCTCTTGTTACTCGGCCGCGATCGCGACGCCGTCGCTGTCGAAATGCTCGGTCGTGGTCAGCTCGATGTTGAGGCCGAGCGAACGCATTTCCTTGACGAGAACGTTGAAGCTCTCCGGAATCCCGGCCTCGAACGTGTCGTCACCCTTGACGATCGCCTCATAGACCTTGGTGCGCCCGACGACGTCGTCCGACTTGACCGTGAGCATTTCCTGCAAGGTGTACGCAGCACCATATGCCTGAAGCGCCCAGACCTCCATCTCGCCGAAGCGCTGGCCACCGAACTGCGCCTTACCACCCAGCGGCTGCTGCGTGACGAGCGAGTACGGCCCGATCGACCGGGCGTGGATCTTGTCGTCGACCAGATGGTGGAGCTTGAGCATGTAGATGATGCCCACGGTCACCTTGCGGTCGAACTGATCCCCGGTGCGCCCGTCGAACAGATCCGACTGACCCGACGTATCGAGACCCGCCAGTTCCAGCATCGCAGAGACGTCGGCTTCGCGGGCACCGTCGAACACGGGCGTTCCCATCGGGATACCGGTGCGCAGGTTGTCGGTCAGCTCGATGATCTGCTCGGCGGTCCGCGCCTCGATGTCCGCGGCATAGTGATCGCCGTACACTTCGAGCAGCCGTGCCTTGACCGCGTCGGGCATGTCGCCCGGCTTGGGTTCGGGGTTGGCTTCGCGCCAATCCTCGAGCGCACGATGGACCTGCTGACCGAGGTTACGGGCAGCCCAGCCGAGATGCGTCTCGAAGATCTGACCGACGTTCATGCGCGACGGCACGCCCAGCGGGTTGAGCACGAGATCGACCGGCGTACCGTCGGCGAGGAACGGCATGTCCTCCGCCGGCAGGATCCGCGAGATGACGCCCTTGTTCCCGTGACGGCCGGCCATCTTGTCGCCCGGCTGCAGCTTGCGCTTCACCGCGACGAACACCTTGACCATCTTGAGCACGCCTGGCGGCAGCTCGTCACCACGCTCGAGCTTGTCGCGACGATCGTGGAACTTGTCGAGGATCAGCTTGGCGGCATCGTCATACTGCGTCTTGACCGCTTCCAGATCGCTCTGGGTCTTGTCATCGGCAACCGCGAACTTCCACCACTCGTGACGATCGACGCTGTCGAGGACGTCCTGGTCGATGACCACGCCCTTCTTCGGCCCGTTCTTGGGGACGGCGGTTGCCGTCTGGCCGATCAGCATCTCGCGCAGACGCGACCAGGTCGCGCGGTTAAGGATGCTGCGCTCGTCGTCCGAGTCTTTCTTGAGGCGCTCGATCTCTTCGCGCTCGATCGCCATCGCGCGCTCGTCCTTGTCGATGCCGTGGCGGTTGAACACCCGGACCTCGACGACCGTCCCGGCAACACCCGGCGGCAGGCGAAGCGACGTGTCGCGCACGTCCGACGCCTTTTCACCGAAGATCGCACGGAGCAGCTTTTCTTCCGGCGTCATCGGGCTCTCGCCCTTCGGCGTGATCTTGCCCGCGAGAATATCGCCCGGCTCGACCTCTGCGCCGATGTACACGATGCCAGCCTCGTCGAGGTTGCGGAGCGCTTCCTCACCGACGTTGGGGATATCGCGCGTGATGTCTTCCGGCCCGAGCTTGGTGTCGCGCGCCATGACTTCGAATTCCTCGATGTGGATCGAGGTGAAGACGTCGTCCTTGACGATGCGCTCGGAGATGAGGATCGAATCCTCATAGTTATACCCGTTCCACGGCATGAACGCGACGAGCGCGTTGCGCCCCAACGCGAGCTCACCGAACTCGGTCGACGGACCGTCGGCGATGACGTCGCCGGCATGGATCACGTCGCCCACCTTCACCAGCGGACGCTGGTTGATGCAGGTGTTCTGGTTCGAGCGCTGGAACTTCATCAGCGTGTAGATGTCGACGCCCGACTGGCCGGCATCGATTTCGCCGGTTGCGCGGATGACGATACGCGCCGCGTCGACCTGGTCGACGATGCCCGCCCGCTTGGCCGAGATCGCTGCACCCGAATCGCGTGCCACGGTCTCTTCCATGCCGGTGCCGACGAACGGCGCTTCGGCCTGGACGAGCGGAACCGCCTGACGCTGCATGTTCGAGCCCATCAGTGCGCGGTTGGCGTCATCGTTTTCCAGGAACGGAATGAGCGATGCGGCGACCGAGACGAGCTGCTTGGGGCTGACGTCCATCAGCGTGATGTTGTTCGGGATCGCCATCAGGAATTCGCCCGCCTGACGCGACGACACCAGTTCCTCGACGAAGCCGTTCGACGAATCGAGCTCGGCGTTGGCCTGCGCGATCGTGTGCTTGGCCTCTTCCATCGCCGACAGATAGACGACGTCGTCGGTGACCTTGTGGTCTACGACCTTGCGGTACGGCGTCTCGATGAAGCCATACTTGTTGACGCGGCTGAACGACGCCAGCGAGTTGATCAGACCGATGTTCGGGCCTTCCGGCGTCTCGATCGGGCAGATGCGGCCGTAATGCGTCGGGTGAACGTCGCGGACTTCGAAGCCGGCGCGCTCACGCGTAAGACCACCCGGTCCGAGGGCCGACACGCGACGTTTGTGGGTGACTTCCGACAGCGGGTTGGTCTGATCCATGAACTGCGACAGCTGCGAAGAGCCGAAGAATTCGCGGACCGCGGCAACCGCGGGCTTCGCGTTGATCAGGTCGTTCGGCATCACGGTCGACACGTCGACCGACGACATACGCTCCTTCACGGCGCGCTCCATGCGGAGCAGGCCGACGCGATACTGATTCTCGAGCAGCTCGCCGACCGAGCGCACACGACGGTTACCGAGGTTGTCGATATCGTCGATGTCGCCCTTGCCGTCCTTGAGGTTCACGAGCGTCTTGACGACTTCGAGAATGTCCTCGGTGCGGAGCGTGGTCACGGTGTCCTCGACGTCGAGGTCGAGACGCATGTTGAGCTTCACACGACCAACCGCCGACAGGTCGTACCGGTCGGGATCAAAGAACAGGCCGCTGAACAGCGACTCTGCGGTCTCGAGCGTGGGCGGCTCGCCCGGGCGCATGACGCGGTAGATGTCGGACAGTGCCTGCTCGCGCTCCTCGGCCTTGTCGACCTTGAGCGTGTTGCGGATCCACGGACCCGTCGCGACGTGATCGATGTCGAGCAGTTCGATCCGGTCGATCCCGGCCTGGTCGAGCAGTTCGAGGTTCTCGGCCGACACTTCGTCGCCCGCCTCGATGTAGATCTGGCCAGTATTGTCGTTGATCAGGTCATAGGCGCTGTAGCGACCGAAGATTTCCTCGGTCGGGATCAGCAGGTCGGTCAGGCCGTCCTTGGCCGCCTTGTTGGCTGCGCGCGGGCTGATCTTCTGGCCGTTGGCAAACACGATCTCGCCGGTCTTGGCGTCGATGATGTCGTACATCGGCTTCTGGCCACGCCAGTTCTCGGGCTGGAACGGGATGATCCAGCCGCCCTGACCACGGACGAAGGTCACGCGGTTGTAGAAGTGGTTGAGGATCTCCTCGCCGGTCATCCCGAGCGCGTACAGCAGCGCCGTCACCGGCAGCTTGCGCTTGCGATCGATGCGGACGTTGACGATGTCCTTGGCGTCGAACTCGAAGTCGAGCCACGAACCGCGATACGGAATGACGCGCGCGGCGAACAGATACTTGCCCGATGCGTGGGTCTTGCCGCGGTCATGGTCGAACAGGACGCCCGGCGAACGGTGCATCTGCGAGACGATGACACGCTCGGTGCCGTTGATGATGAAGGTGCCGTTGCCCGTCATCAGGGGCATGTCGCCCATGTAGACGTCCTGCTCCTTGATATCGAGGACCGAACGCGAATCCGTGTCGGCGTCCACCTCGAACACGATCAGGCGCAGCGTGACGCGCATCGGCGCCGCATAGGTGATGCCGCGCTGGCGGCATTCGTCGGTGTCGAACTTGGGGGGCTCGAGCTCGTAATTGACGAAGTCGAGTTCGGCGGTGCCGGCGAAATCGCGGATCGGGAACACGCTGCGCAGCGTCTTCTCGAGACCCGAGACATAACCGATCGCGGGGTCGGAACGCAGGAACTGCTCGTAGCTCTCGCGCTGGACCTCGATCAGGTTCGGCATCTGCACGACTTCGTGGATGTTGCCGAAAACCTTGCGGATGCGGCGCTTGGCGGTGCCGCTTTCTGCTGCGCGCGGCTTGGCCGTGCCCTCGTTGGTTGCCTTGGTCGCCATGGAGTTTTTGCCCTCAAGCTCTAATTTCGTGCCCGGAAACGCCCGGGCGGGCACGCCGAAAACGCAAAAAGCCGCATGTCCTCCACCGGGGTGGAACGACAGCAGCTTTCATGCGTCTCGTGAAACCACAATCCCAATACGATCGACATGCTGCGCGACGGCACGTCATTTCCCGAAGACTGTGGTGGAGTGCGCCATATAGGGACGGTGCGCCGGGGTGTCAAATCGCGGATCGCGAAGGCCCTGATCCGGCGAACGGAACGGTCGGCGCGACGAGGGGATCCCGTTCGACGTCGGATTGCTTTGGTGGTTGCACGATTGCGGCTATGGCCGGGCCGTGAAAATCCTCCCTTCATCGCTCTGGCTCGCAGGGACGTTGCTGCTGGCGACGCCGGTCGCGGCACAGACCTCCGCGCCGGCAACGCCGCTGCCGGATCTCGACGGCTACAGTCTGCCATCGTCCCGGCCGACGCCGCGCGTCGCGCCTGACGCCGAGCCGACTACTGGCGTGAGCGTGCAGCGGCCGGCTCCGGCCCCGACGCCGTCCACTCCGGTCGTAGCGGTCCCATCGGTACCGCCGCGCGTCGTTCCGACCGTCCGGACTACGCCCGTACCGCGCCCGACGCCCGTCCCACGCGCCGGTCCGCCCGAGCGCCCGGTTCCGGTCGTGGCGCCGACCCCGGCGGGGCCGCCGACGATCGCCGTGCCGGCGCCAGTGCGGAAGCCCGATCCGGTCGCCGTACCGACTGCCCCGCCCGTCGCGGTGCGCCAGACGCCAACGCCCACGGCGCCAGCGGACTCCGTATCGCCGCCACGATCCTCCATCTGGGCGCTGGTAGCCGGCGGCGTGATCATCGCGCTTGCGGTGGCGGGGTGGATCCTCTGGCGTCGGCGCGCTGGCAACCCGTCAGCGGTGATCCCGGACGAGGCGTCGTTCGAGCAGGCTCCTCCCGCCGAACCAGAGCCAGCAAGCACGCCGGCAGCAGCCGCGCGCGCAGTCGCTCCGCGAATCACGATACCCGTCGCGCGTCCGCGCATCGAGATCGAATGCATCGCCACGCGTGCCGGGACCAACCTTTTGAGCGCGGCCGTCGAGTATCGGATCATTGTCCGCAACGTCGGCGATGCGATCGCGCACGCGATCCGGCTAGACGTGCGACTGCTGGGCATGGGCGTCCAGCACGATGCGCTGCTGGCCGCGCTCTTCGCGATGCCGCTCGACACGTCGATCGCCGCGCCGTTCGATTTGCTGCCGGGGACTGCGGTCGACCTCGGTGGAATGGCGATGCATCCGAAAGAGACGATCGAGACGGTCGATCTGGGCGGGCGGGCGATGGTCGTGCCGCTGCTTGCGATCAACCTCCGCTATGGCTTGGGGGACGCGGGCGCGGGCCAGACCGCCGCGGCGTTCGTCATCGGACAGGACCGCGGCGCGGGTGGCAAATTGCAGCCGTTCCGTCTCGATAGCGCGCGGATGGCGGACACGGTGGCGGTGATCGCCTATCCGGGCGGCGTTACGGGCTGATATCGCGAGGCTTGCCGCCAGGGCCGACGGCCTGATGACGGTCGGTATCCGTCGTTCCGCATTCAAGCCGGACACGAAAAGGGCGACCCCCTTGCGAGGGGCCGCCCTTTTCGTTTCGAACCGAGGTCCGGAAGGGAAGGGCGCCGGTTGCCCGCCGCCCTTCGCTTGCCTTACTTGACTTCGACGGTCGCGCCAGCTGCTTCGAGCTGGGCCTTGATCTTGGCTGCTTCGTCCTTCGAAACGCCTTCCTTGACGGCCTTGGGAGCCGACTCGACCAGCGTCTTCGCTTCGGTCAGGCCGAGCGAGGTGATCGCGCGGACTTCCTTGATGACGTTGATCTTCTTGCCACCGTCGCCGGTGAGGATGACGTCGAATTCGGTCTGCTCTTCAGCAGCCGGAGCTGCTGCGCCGCCGGCTGCTGCCGGTGCTGCTGCGACTGCTGCAGCGGCCGAAACGCCCCACTTCTCTTCGAGCATCTTCGACAGGTCTGCTGCTTCGATGACGGTGAGGGCCGAAAGCTGGTCAACCAGCGCGTTGAGGTCTGCCATGTGTAGTCTCCAGTAACAGGGGCATCGCCCCATGGTTTCAGTTCAAAAGATCTCGAATACCCGACGGGTGTCAGGCGTCCGCCGTTTCCTGTTCGGCGTCCTTCTCGGCATAGGCCGAAAGCACACGAGCGAGCTGAGCCGCAGGCGCCTGGGCGATCGTCGCGAGCTTGGTTGCGGGTGCAACCAGGAGGCCCACGATCTTCGCGCGCAGTTCGTCCAGCGACGGCATCGTCGCGAGTGCCTTCACGCCGTCCACGTCGAGGACGGTCGCACCCATCGCACCACCGACGATTTCGAACTTGTCGTTCGTCTTCGCGAATTCCACGGCCACCTTGGCGGCCGCGACGGGGTCGATGGAACTGGCGAGACCGACCGGACCGGTGAGCATGTCGCCCAACGGGGTGTAGTCGGTGCCGTCCAGAGCGATCTTGGCAAGCTTGTTCTTCGAGACCTTGTAGCTCGCGCCAGCATCCCGCATCGCGTTACGCAGCTTTGTCGACTGGGCAACGGTCATGCCGAGGTTGCGGGTGACGACCACCACGCCGACTTCGGCAAAAGTGCGGTTCAGCTCTGCAACGAGCTCGGTCTTTTGAGCACGATCCATGCCATTCTCCACTTTTTTGGCCATGCCGCGAACGGCACGACCGGTTACGAACCAGAGCGCAGATGCACTCCGGAAGTGTCCAGCGATGGGGAATGGGAGCGACGCCCGCTTATTCGCCGCAGGGGCGATAAGGGAGGCGGCAAGCCGGAACGCGGGCGAACCCGGTGTCGGCGGAAATCCTGTCCCCGTCTCGGCAGGGCATTAAGACCGACGGAATTCGGCCACCTGCTGTCTCGGACGGTCCTTCCCCAAGCGAACCCGGGTCGGGAGAGCGGCGCTGATAGCTGGATGCGGGGAAAAGTCAACGGGGGGCGTTGCGCCGTCCCCACCACCGTCATTCCCGCGGAGGCGGCAAGCCAGTAGCGTTACGCTCGCTGGTCGAGGTCAGCCAGTATGGATCCCCGCCTCCGCGGGAATGACGGAACTGGTGTGAGCGGCGACCGGAGCAACAATGTTGCGTTTTCGAGACCGCCGCGATTTGCCACCTTCCCTTTTCATCGGTTTTACGGAACACTCTGTCGCCAAGGGCCGGCGAGCCCGTGCAGGAGTGGACGGACTTCCTCCAACAGGGGCCGACCGATGACACATCAAACGCATTTGAATCCAGAAGCCGACGACGACCTGCTGACCCGTGGGTTCGCACGCCGCGACCTCGCGCGAATCGCGGCGGTGTTCGGCGCAGGCGCGGTTGCCGCCACCGTCGGGCGGCCCGCCTGGGCGTCGGGCGGCGTCCCCGATCCTGCGCCGAGCGCGAAGGTACGGATCGGCGCGAACGAATGCTGGACCGGCCCGCTCGCCCCCGGCGCGACAGCCGCAGCGAAGATGATCGGGCAGGGCAACCGGTATTCGCCGCAAGACCAGCGCGGCGATTTCATCAAGGCGGTGATGACGGTCGAGCAGGTTCCGTTCGACCATGTCGCGCCCTGGCCGGGATCGAGCGATCCGCTGTGTCGGGCGGTGGTGACCTATTGTTCGCCGACCAGGGGCCTCGTGACGGCCGACCCGACGTTCGAGCTCGCCGGCCGCACGGCGGCGTGGCTCGGTGCACCGGTCAAGGCGGTGCCACTCACCGCCGACTATACGCATGACGTCAAGGCGATGCTCGCGGCCAATCCGGATGCCGGTCTCTATTATATCTGCACGCCCAACAATCCGACCGGGACGATCACGCCGCTCGCCGACATCGAATGGCTGATCGCGAACAAGCCCGCCGGGTCGATGGTGCTGATCGACGAGGCCTATACCCACTTCGCAGGGGTGCCGGTGGCATCCTACCTGGCGGTGAAGCATCCCGACGTAATCGTGATGCGGACCTTCTCCAAATTGTTCGGCATGGCGGGGCTCCGGGTCGGCTATATCATCACCAACCCGGCGAATATCACCAAGATGATGCGGTATGACGGTGGGATGCAATCGGGGGCCTTGCCCGTCACGAGCATCGCCTGCGCAACCGCGAGCCTGACCGCCGCGCCGATGATCGCGGCACGACGCGCGCAGATGGAAACCGCGCGCGGCCTCACGCTCGATCATCTCCGGAGCAAGGGCATCACCGTCAAGCCGACCCACGCCAACATGTTCATGATCGACTGGAAGACCAGGCAGGCCAAGGACATGCAGGCCGCGTTCCGCAAGGAAAGCGTCGAGATCGGGCGGTCCTGGCCGATCTGGCCGACCGTCAGCCGCGTGACGGTCGGGTCGGCGGAGGAGATGAAAAGCTTCTGCACCGCGCTCGACAAGGTCATCGCCTGACCCAAAACCAGTTCGTGTCGGCGGCCGCTCACGCCGTCGGCACATAATGATACGCGAGTGAAACCATCGGTCGGGTGTTGGGTTGATGGCGCGTGACCCAAGCATCCGATCCGGCCCTGTCCGAGCAGCCCTCCACTCCCATTGAATTTCGGCCACGATCGCGCTGGCGATCGCGGTTGCTGGCGACCTCGGTCGTCGGTGCGGCCGTGGTGGTCGTCGGCTTCGTCGCGTTGGGCGCATTTCCGGTCGGGGTGATGCGCAGCACGGTCGAAAGCCGCTTGTCCGCCGCGCTCGACACGAAGGTGCACGTCGGCGCGGTCACGCGCGACACGCTGTTTTCGTACAACCCAGTCGTATCGGTCCGCGACGTACGGATCGCGCAGCCGGCCTGGGTCGGCCCCGGCGATTTCGTCCGGGTGGAGACCGCGCAGGTCCGCGTACCGATGTTCTCGCTGCTGTTCGGGCATTTCCGCCCCGATCGCATCAGCATCGACGGCGCCCGCATCGCGCTGGTTCGGGATGCCTCGGGGAAGGAAAACTGGAAGCCCGATCACCCGAAATCGAAAAGCGGCGGGGACGACCGGCCGAGCCTGTCCGACCTGACGATCACCCATAGCCAGGTCGTGATCCGCGACGCCAGGCGCGGGCTCGTGATCGATGGGCCGCTGAGCGTCGATGCCGCGCACGGGTTGCGCTATGCCGCCACCGGGACCTTCCGGGACACGCCCGCCCGGCTCGAGCTGACGGGCGGCAAGATCACCGGCATCGACCCGACCGCGCCCTATCCCTTCGCCGCGACGCTGGAGTCTCCGGCGCTGCGGATGGCGGTGAAGGGGACCATGCGCGGGGTGCTCGACACGCGCCACTTCAGCGCGGACGTCACCGCGCAGGCACCGACGCTCAAGAACCTCGACCGGATCATCGAGGCGGGGCTGTTCGGATCTCAACCGATCAACCTCGCGGGCAAGATCCGGCACGATGGACGCGACTGGTATGTCGACAAGATCGGCGGGAGCATGGGCCGGTCCTTGTTCAGCGGCGTTGCGACGATCCATAAGGATGGCGGACGCACCACCATCGACGCGAAGGTCGATGCGCGGCAGTTCGATTTCGACGATTTGGCAGATGCGGAAGGCCGCGCTGAATCGGCGGCGCGCAACGCCGCGGTCGGTCCACGCGTGATACCCCCGACGCGGATCAACCTGTCGAAGCTGGGCAAGACGGACGGGCGGCTGGTGTTCGTGGCGCATCGCCTGCTGTCGAGCAGCGGGACCGTGTTCAAGAGCCTGTCGGGCTCGCTCACGCTGGATCACCGCGTCGTGACGGTGCGCGATATCGTCGCGACGCTGGCGAACGGACGGATGACCGGCGTGGTCAAGGTCGATCATCGCAGCGGCGCGCCCAAGCTGGCGATCGACCTTCGGCTCGCCGGGTTGACGCTGGATGCGCTGGTCGGCCAGCCGAAGATGATCTCGGGCCCGGTGCGCGGGCATATCGTGCTGACCGGGCAGGGCGATACGGTGCGCGAGGCGATGGCGCATGCGAGCGGCAAGGCCGCGATCGTCGCGACCGACGGGCATGTCCAGCGGATGGTCGCGGACGTGCTCGGGCAGAATCTCAGCGGCGCGGTCGCGCATGCGATCGGCGGCCCGAGCGAGACGGTGCCGCTGCGCTGCCTCGTCGCCAATTTCCGCGCGACCGGCGGCGTGCTGACGCCCAATCCGCTGGCGATCGATACGGGGGCTTCGGTCGGGCGCGGGTCGGGTCGGATTTTGCTCGATGGCGAACGGCTAGAGTTGACGCTGGCGGGGGCGAGCAAGAGCAATGCGCTGCTGCGGATCGCCGACCCGATCCATGTGCGCGGAACGCTGGGGTCGCCGACGGTGACCGTCGCGGGGCTCGGCGCGTCGGAGAAGCCGACCGCTGGCGGCGTGCTGCGGGTGTTGGGGCGGTCGATCGGGCAGGCGCTGGGGATCACCAAGACGCCGCCCTCGGCGGCGGGGCGTCCGCCGACGACGGTCAATTGCTCGGCGGCGGTGGCGTTGGCGCTGCGATAGGGGTGGGGGCGGGGCGGGACGGTTTTACCCGCTGTCGATGTCAGTCTCCTAGCAGACCAGTCATACGGTCCGCGGCTTCTGGATCACTCTCGAGACCAGGCGTCGTGCAGGATTGCCGGCAACCGTCGTTGCCACGGGGATGTCTCGTGTCACGACGCTGCCCGCACCGATGATCGCATCGTTACCGATGGTGACGCCCGGCAGGATGATGGCACCGCCGCCGATCCAGACGTTACGCCCTATGACAATCGGCAGGCCGAATTCGAGCATCTGGGCGCGGACCGATGCTTCGCGCGGGTGGTCGGCCGTGACCATCTGCACACCGGGACCGACCTGGGTGCCAGCGCCGATCCGCACCGGCATGACATCGAGAACGACGCACCCGTAATTGAGGAACACCCCGTCTTCTAGATGGACGTTATACCCGTAATCGCAGTGGAACGGGGAGCGGACGGTAACCCCCGCCCCGACGTGGCCTAGTCCTTCGACCAGCAGCGCATAGGTCTCGTCCGCAGAGGCCGCCGGTGCCGCATTGAACCGCGCCATCCAGTCGCGTGCCCGCGCCGCATCGGCGGCCAACTCCGGATCGTCCGAGGTGTAGAGCTCCCCGGCGAGCATCTTCTGCTTCTCGGTCATCGTCATCAGCTCAGGTCGTGCAGGTCCTTGCCGAGCGGCGGGGTGATCCGCAGGTCCGAGAAGCGGACCGCCAGGCCATCCCGTTCAGGCGTGCAGGCCATCGGTCCGACCTGGTAAGATGCGGCAACCGGGAACGGTGCGAGCCGTACCAGCGGCCATGTCTTGCCATCGGCGGAAACCTGAAGGCGCAGCACGCCCTTTGCTACGGTCGCGCGCATCCAGAAATCCTGTGCGTCATGCTCATAGGGGCCGGTCGCCCAGTCGGATTTGCCGTCCGTAAGGACGCTGCTCAGCATCGCACGGCCATCCGACAATTCGATTCCCGCCTTGACCCAACGCCGTTCGTCGACCCGGACCATGATCCCGGCCTGATCATATAACTTTTGATACTGGCCACGGATACGCAGTTGCGCGGTGAACGCAGCGGGGGCGGTGAACCCGAGAAAATGACCGCTGTCGCGGGTGAAGCCGTAATGCGTCTCTCGCCAGAAATCGGTACCTTTGTCGGTGATCATCGACAGGTCGCCTGCGGGATCGACCGACCAGACCCGGGGCTCGTTGAGCCAGCGACCGTCACGACGCCCCAGCGCCGACTTGCCCGCACGCTGTGCCTGCGCCGTGCCTGCCGTACTCGCAGCGACCAGTGCAGCCGCACCCCCCAGGATTGTTCTACGGTTCACCAAATCCTCGCTCATGTGCAACAGGCCTATCTATGTTCGGACCTATATGTACATACGTACACATTGGCGCAAGCGGGTGAATTGATGACAACCGGGAAGGGCAGGCAAAACGACCCGACGCGGCGGCAGCGCATCGTCGACGCAACGTTGGAGGTGATCGCCGCTTATGGTGTGGCAGCAACGACCCATCGCCGCATCGCTGGCGAGGCGGGCGTGCCGTTGGGCTCGGTGACCTATTATTTCGAGTCTCTGGAAGCACTGATAGGCGCTGCCTTCCTGCAACTGGCGGCGCAGTCGTCCGCGCTGTTCAGCGCCCGTCTGGAAGCGGCTGAAGACCGTTCCGGAGCGATCGATGCGGTGGTCGATATCATCGCAGGCACGATCTGGGCGAAGCCGCGCACATTGCTCTTGAGCTACGAACTCTATGCCTTTGCAGCGCGGCACCCTGCGGTAAGCGCCGTGATGCAACAGTGGATGGACACCAGCCGCAGCGCGTTGGAACGCTTTTTCGACCCGCTCACGGCACGGGCGCTGGACGCCTTGGTCGAAGGGATCGGCATTCATAATTCGATCGACCGCGCGCCGCTCGACCGGGAAGCCATTCGGATCATCGTCGAACGCATCGCTGTGCCTAAGGAAGAGGGTGCCTCCTCTCCGAATTTCGGCGGGAGCGGAACGATACCTCCGTAAGCCAGCGACCTACGCCAATACCCGCAGCCCCGCATGACAACGAAACACAAAAAAGGCCCGGTGCGATGCGCACCGGGCCTTTCCCATTACCCTATCGCCTCAGCAATCAGGCGAGATCGCGTACGTTGGGCTCGCGTGCGAAGAAGCGCTTCGCCGCTGCCTTGGCGAAGTCCGCGCCCAGATCGGTCACGCCTTTGTCCTTCTCGACGCCGGCCTTGTCGAGCAACGGCTGTGCCGCTGCGCTCGCGCCGACCGCCTTGAGATGCCCGAACGCGTCCATCGCGAACTGGACCGCCGCGCCCTGCTTGAGCAGCATCGCGCAACCCTCTGCCGACAGCGCGATCGCGACCGCGTCGAAGATCTGCGACGGCGTGCCGGCGAGCTGGCCATCGGCCTTGCGCTTGCTGCCGTCCGACAGCGTTGCGCCGCCGACCTTGGGCGCGACCAGCACGGCCTTGCCCTTGGCGGCCTTGATCGACGCGACCAGCGCGTCGAGCTCGGCGGCGTCGGTGCCGTCCGCGATCAGGATGCCGACGACGCGGCCTTCCAGCGTCTCCTTCATGTTCTTCTGGATCGACAGTGCGTCCGAAGGCTTCATGTCGACCGGCTCGCGTGCGGCCTTCGCCTTCTCTGGCAAATCGATGTTGAGGCCATCCGCGACACGCTGGGCGAGACCCTCATCGACGTTGCGCAGATTGGCGACCATCCGCGGCGGGACCTGATCGAGCAGGCCGACCTTCGACAGCTCGAACACGAACGACGACGCGATATGCGCCTGCTCGTTTTCGGTCGCCGAATGGAAGAACAGCCGTGCCTGGCTGTAATGATCCGCGAACAGTTCCGAACGGACACGGAGCTTGTCGCCCGTCTCGTTTTCGCCGGTCGCGGCGTTGGTCGTCACATAGCCCTTGGTCGCGCTCTCGCGCGGCCCGCCATCCTCGCCGTGCGCGGCAAGGCTGTTGGGCTCGTAGTTCGCGCGGCCCTTGGGGACCTTGGTCTGCATCATCCCGTCGCGCTGGAAGTTGCCGGCGGGCGAGCGCGGGCTGTTGATCGGGATCTGGTGGAAGTTGGTCGTCCCCAGACGCGACTTCTGCGTGTCGAGATAGCTGAACAGGCGACCCTGCAGCAGCGGATCGTTCGAGAAATCGATCCCCGGCACGACGTTGGTCGGCAGGAAGGCGACCTGCTCGGTCTCGGCAAAGAAGTTGTCGACGTTGCGGTCGAGCACCATCCGCCCGATGATCCGGACCGGCACGTCTTCTTCCGGGATCAGCTTGGTCGAATCGAGCACGTCATACGGCTGCGCTTCGGCGAATGCCTGGTCGAACACCTGGATACCGAGTTCCCACTCGGGGAAATCGCCAGTGTCGATCGCCTCGAACAGATCGCGACGGTGATAGTCGTTGTCGGCGGCCTGGAGCTTGAGCGTCTCGTCCCAGATCGTCGACTGGAGGCCGAGCTTTGGCTTCCAGTGGAACTTGACGAAGCTGCTGTTACCCTCGGCGTTGACGAGGCGGAAGGTGTGGACGCCGAAGCCTTCCATCATCCGCAGCGAGCGGGGGAGGGTGCGGTCCGACATCGCCCACATCAGCATGTGTGTCGCTTCCGGCATCAGCGATGCCCAATCCCAGAAGGTGTCGTGCGCGCTGCCGGCCTGCGGATAGGCACGGTCGGCTTCCATCTTCACCGAATGGATCAGGTCGGGGAACTTGATCGCGTCCTGGATGAAGAACACCGGGATGTTGTTGCCGACGAGATCCCAATTGCCCTCGGTCGTGTAGAACTTGACCGCAAAGCCGCGCACGTCGCGAGGGGTGTCGACCGAGCCTGCACCGCCGGCGACGGTGGAGAAGCGCACGAAGACTTCGGTTTTCTCGCCCTTCTTGAACACGGCTGCGCGCGACAGGTCCGAAATGTCGTCGGTCGCTTCGAAATAGCCATGTGCGCCCGAACCGCGTGCGTGGACGATCCGCTCTGGGATCCGCTCGTGGTCGAAGTGGAAGATCTTCTCGCGCAGGACGAAGTCCTCGAGCAGCGTGGGGCCGCGCGAGCCGCTCTTGAGGCTGTTCTGGTTGTCGGAAACGGGCACGCCGTGGTTGGTCGTCAGGACGGGCGCATCGCCCTGTGCCTGCTGGTGCGTCTCGCCACCGTTGCCGGTGACCGTGTCGAAATCTGCCATGGGGGGAGCCTTCTTGGGGGTTCGGGCAGACGACGAACGCGGGGCAGGTAGGTTCCGTACATTATGGTTGATCGAGATCGATGTTGGTCGCGGCGGGGTGGGTGGAGCGGCGGCGGTTGCATCGGGTGTCAGGCCCGCCCCGCAACGAAAAAGGGCCGGGGTTTCCCCCGGCCCTTTCGCATTCCGTTCGTCGAACGCAGGCTTACGCCGCCGAAACCTCGGCGGTGTCGACCTTGATGCCGGCGCCCATGGTCGAGCTGACGGCGACCTTGCGGACATACTTGCCCTTGGCGCCCGACGGCTTGGCCTTGACCACCGCGTCGACCAGTGCGTCGAAGTTCGCGCGCAGGTCCTCGTTGGTGAACGATGCCTTGCCGATGCCCGAGTGGATGATCCCGGCTTTCTCGACGCGATATTCGATCTGGCCGCCCTTGGCTGCCTTGACAGCTTCAGCGACGTTCATCGTGACCGTGCCGAGCTTCGGGTTCGGCATCAGGCCCTTGGGACCGAGCACCTTACCGAGGCGGCCGACGACGCCCATCATGTCCGGGGTCGCGATGCAGCGATCGAAATCGATCGTGCCACCCTGGACGATTTCCATCAGGTCTTCCGCACCGACGACGTCTGCACCGGCGGCGCGGGCTTCGTCAGCCTTGGCACCCTTGGCGAACACGCCGACGCGAACCGTCTTGCCGGTGCCCTTGGGCAGAGTGACGACGCCGCGCACCATCTGGTCCGCGTGACGCGGATCGACGCCGAGGTTCATCGCAACTTCGATCGTCTCGTCGAACTTCGACGTTGCGTGGGTCTTGGCGAGTGCGATCGCTTCATCGACGCCGTACAGCTTCTCGCTGTTGATCGCGGTGCCGAGCGTCTTTGCCTTCTTGGTCAGCTTTGCCATGATCTCAGCCCTCCACCACTTCGAGGCCCATTGCGCGGGCGGAGCCTTCGATGATGCGGGTTGCCGCGTCGATGTCGTTGGCGTTAAGATCCTTCATCTTCGCGGTCGCGATTTCCGAAAGCTGCGAGCGCTTGATCTTGCCGGCAACCGTCTTGCCCGGCTCCTTCGAGCCCGACTTGAGGCCAGCGGCCTTCTTGATCAGGAACGTCGCGGGCGGCGTCTTGGTCTCGAACGAGAAGCTGCGGTCGGCATAGACGGTGATGACGGTGGGGAGCGGCGTGCCGACTTCCTGGTCACCGGTCGACGCATTGAACGCCTTGCAGAATTCCATGATGTTGACGCCGCGCTGACCCAGCGCAGGACCGATCGGGGGCGACGGGTTGGCCTTGCCGGCCGGCACCTGAAGCTTGATGTAGCCTGTAATCTTCTTTGCCATAAGGCGGTCTCACTCTGTCATGGGGCGCGGGCGCCGCGAGGGTGCCGTGCCCGGTTCAAGTTTAGCGGTTCTAGCGACGCCGTCTTGCGAAGGCGCCTCCCGCGATTCCATCGATGTCTCGTTGGAAGCGGCGCGCATAGCCGAAACGCGCGAATGATGCAATGTGGGTGGTCGGCCGGGGACGCCAGGGGTTGGCCCGGCAGCGCCGGCGGGCTGGTCTTTGCCGGCGTCCCAAAAGCATGCGCACAACCATTCGGCGCGCGGGTCGGCTTCCCAAAGCATGGCGTGTCCGTACCAAGTCCGAACACCAACCATCAGAAACCGTACGCCTTTATAGTGGTGAGAGACTGTATCGAGACAGTGCCTGTCGCTGGCGCTTACATCGAAACCATTGGAATACCCGGTGATTAACTTGCCGGCCGGCGCTGCGTTGGTTGGAGCGGCAGCTCCGCCGCCGGACTCCCGCCGATTTGGACGCGACGCTGACATTCTGCTGCGGTGCAGCAGTGACATTGGCGGTTTTCCGCGGTTGGCACGCTTCTTGTTAGCAGGCTTCCATGTCCGCCTGGGCAATCACGAGGAAAAGGGTACAGCGTATGAAGAAGATTTTGGCAGCAGCAGCGGTTGCGCTGCTCGCAACGGCAGCTCCGGCGTTCGCGGCAGAGACCGTCAACGTTGCGTTTGCTCCCGCAACCGGCGGCCAGTCGGTCGGCAATTACTACGGTCTGGTCAACGTTGTCGTCACCGGCACCGGTCAGTCGGACGGCACGATTTTCAACGACGCGTTCTACTCGCTGGACCCTGCCGGTAAGTACAACTCGTCCTACTACCAGCTGACCTTCGGCACGGCACCGCTTGCAAACGCAACGCCGTCGCAGAACGCAGCGAACTACATCGTTGGCGGCCTGCCCGCTTATCGTGACGATCACACGTACTCGTTCACGCTGAACACCGGCCTGGCACAGACCGCTGCTGGCAAGCTGTTCTTCGGCGTCAGCGACGGCGTGTTCTCGGACAACAGCGGCGCTTTCCAGGTCCAGCTGTCGCAGGCAGTTCCTGAGCCGGCAACCTGGGCGATGATGCTCATGGGCTTCGGCATGATCGGTTTCGGCCTGCGCTCGTACCAGCGCAAGTCGACCAAGGTCACCTACGCCTAAGCGTACCACCCTCGGGTAAGGATACCGCCGTCCCTCGGGACGGCGGTATTTTTTTGTCCCGAGCAGATCTGCTCAATCGCGGTATTTGATTTCGAGAAAGCGCCCGCGGGTCTCGAGCAGATCGAGATCGCCCTGGGCAATCTGCGTCGACATCTCCGAAATCTCCTGGTCGATCAGCTTCAGGGCATCCGCCAGCTGCGCATCGGGCGTACGCCCGTTGCGTTCGACCGAGCGAAGCCCGACCGGGACCTTGGCATAATCGCGGATGAGTTCGGGGAGCTGTTCAGCGACGAGCTTGCGGACTTCGGCTGCGGCGGGTTGCTGCTCGTCCAGCGTTGCGAGTTGTGGCGCAAGCGCCTCG
This sequence comes from Sphingomonas sp. CARO-RG-8B-R24-01, assembly GCF_022662295.1. Lineage (NCBI taxonomy): Bacteria > Pseudomonadati > Pseudomonadota > Alphaproteobacteria > Sphingomonadales > Sphingomonadaceae > Sphingomonas > Sphingomonas sp. CARO-RG-8B-R24-01. The sequence goes on from NZ_JAKNQI010000002.1 coordinate 323,969, forward strand.
AGCCGGACGCCGATACCATCGACCAGCGACTGGGCGGGGGCCGGCAGCAGCGCGCGTTGCGTGTCGAGCCACTGTTCGGTCATCAATGGAAGCGCCTTGAGCGGCACGGCGCTGAGCTGCTCGGCACGCACCTGCGGCGTCAGGCTTGCGAGCAGCAGGGTCGCCGTCGCGATCGCCATGATCGCAAAGACGATCAACGCGCCACCCATTCCCAGCGGCATGAACCAGCCGATCGTGATCGCCGCTACCAGAATGGCGAGATCGGCCGCAGCGGCATAGCCGATCCGGCGCGCGATGCTGGTTGCAGCACGCCGACGTCCACGCTGCAACGCGCGTGTGGCCCGCGTCCGGTCGAGCACTTCGCCGGCGCGCGCGACCTGGCGATCGACATCGGTCATGGGATCACTCCGCTTCCAGCTTGAACGTGTCGCCCGGACCCGACAGCCGGTTCTGCGCGGCGCCCTCGGCGCGGGCGATATAGCCCTTCGACTTCTCGACCTCGTTCGACAGCGTGCCCACCGTCGTCTTCATCGAATCGAGCGCCTTGAGCTTGAACGAGTCGATCGCGTCCATCGTATCGTAGATGTTCTGGAACGCGCGCTGCAGGGTTTCGACCGGGATGGTGGAGGCGGCTGCCTGCTCGTGGATCGTCGCGGTTTGCGATTTCAGCAATTTACCGGTCGCGTCGATGATATTCGCGGTCGTCGTGTTGAGCGCAGTGATCTGGTCGAGCACGAGCTTCTGATTGGCGAGCGCCTGGGCGACGGTCACTGCCGTGCGCAGCGCGGACACGGTCGTGGTGGACGCGCGATCGACCCCCTTGATCAGTTCGACGTTGTTCTTCTTGACCAGGTCGAGCGCGAGATATCCCTGTACCGTCACCGCCATCTGCGTCAGCAGATCCTGGGTCCGCTGGCGCACGTAGAAGAGCGCGCTCTCGCGAAGCGCCTTGGCCTTGGCGGGGTCGCTATGGTCGAGGTCGTTGGCCTTGTCCTCGAGCCGCGCGTCCATCTCCTTCGAAAGCACGATCATCTGTTCGAGCCGACCCATGGCGGTCCACAGGTTGCCGCGCTCGGTATCGATCGCGGCATTGTCCATCAGCAATTCGTCCTTGCCGCGCGCGAGCGTCTTGAGGATCGCCGAGATGTGCGACTGCGAGGAGCGATATTTGTCGAAATAGGTGTTGATGCTGCCGCCGAACAGCTTGGACATGATCCCGCGGCTCGAGATCAGCTTGCTGTTGGTCGACGGATCGAGCTTCTCGATCGTGCGGCGAAGCTCGGTCAGGTCGGCGCCGACGCCGGTCTCGCCGTCCATCGCCTTGACGGGGCGATCGAGGAAACGGTTGGATTGCTCGGCCGCGGCGCGGATCTCCTTCTGACCCATTGCCGCGATCGCATCGACGCGCTTCCCGAATTCGGGCGAATTGACGTCCTGTGCGACCAGATCGTCTACGAAGCCGGCCACTTTTTCCTGGAGTTTTGACCGCACGCCGTCGTCAACGGGAACCAGCCCGGTCGCCTTTTCCGGGGGCAGCACCGGGACAGGATCGGGTGGAGTCAGCACCAGCGCGGCCGCTGCAGCGTCCGTGTCGGTGGGGGCAGTGGTCGCCATCATATCTCTCCCGGGTAATCGCTTGCAATAAATGCCGCTGATCCTTGATCGCTTCAAGTGTATTAAGGCAACATTACACCTGAATATCGCGTCTCGTAACGGATATGTAACGGAATAGACGCGGATACGACCCATGTCGCGCATACCGCAGCGCAGCACATTTCGGGGGTAATATAGTCATGCGTCAGTATCTTGGGTTGGTTGCGACGGTGGCATTGATGGGCTGCTGTTCCTCGGCGGCGATCGCCCAGACCCTGGTGGCACCCGATGTCCCGTCCGACACCCAGGCGGGGGAGGGGGGCGATATCGTCGTTACCGCGCAAAAGCGCGAGCAACGCATCCAGGACGTTCCGATAACGGTCACCGCGGTGACCGGCGCGCATATGGCAGACCTCGGCGTCAATTCGCTCGCCGAGGTCGCCTTGTACATTCCCGGCCTGCGGATCCAGGAGCAAAGCGCCAACAATCCGGGCTTCGTCATTCGCGGGATCACGTCGGATAGCGGATCCGCGCAGCAGGGTGCGCGCGTTTCGCTTTACTATAATGGCGTCGATATTTCGCGGACCCGGGGGGCCTATCAGGATCTGTACGATCTGGAACGGATCGAGGTCGTCAAGGGGCCGCAGGCGACACTGTTCGGCACGGCCTCCGCGGTCGGCGCGGTCAACCTGATCTCGGCGCCAGCGCACGCGGGGACTTCGGCGGAGCTCAACGGCTCGTATGGCAACTACCGTCGCGGCCAGGTTTCGGGCTTCGTCAACGTCGGCAACGACACGCTCGCGGCGCGACTGGCGTTCGCATACAAATATCACGACGGGTTCGTGCGCAACATCGCGGGAGACCCCAAGGTCGCCAACCAGAACCAGGGCAAAATCGACCAGGACGATCTCAATGGTCAGGACCAGCGCGGCATTCGCGGATCGCTGCGCTGGGCACCGACCGACCGGCTGACCGCCAGCCTGGTGCTGACCTATGACGGGCAGCGCAATCCCGGTACCGCCTTCCGTTCGCGCGCCTTGGCGCCGACCGGCGGAAATGGCGGTGACTACAGCTATGCGGAACTGTCGGGCTCGCCGTACAGCGCCGCGGTGCTGGGCGCGGCCAAGCTGGGGCTCAAGCGCGACGTCTACGATGCCAATCTGACCGCGACCTATGCGCTCTCCCCGGGCGTCACCTTCACCACGGTCAACGGCTATCGCAAGTTCAACAGCAACGAGGTGTTCGATGCCGATGGCGGTCCCGCCTGGTATCTCGAATTCGCCGAGGACGCGCGCGGTGACCAGTGGAGCCACGAAGGGCGCTTCAACTTCACCGGGGATCGCTACCACGCCTCGTTCGGGTGGAACGCGCTGCTGGAAAACAATCTGCAGCGTGTCCCCTTCTCGACCGAGGAAGGCACCTATCTCGGGTGCTCGGTCGCGGCGGCCTATGCCGGGGTTCGCGCGGCGCTGGCGGCGAACGGGGTTTCGGGCTGTGTCGCACCGAATGGCACCGTCACCGCAGCCCGGGCCACCGCGGTGCTGACGCGCGGCGCGGCGACGCAGATCCCCTATCAGTCGGTGTTCACCAACTACGGCACCAACGACACTTATTCGGTGTTCGCCGACGGGACCTGGATCGCGACTCCCAAGCTCGAGATCACGGCGGGCGCGCGGGTGCTGATCGAACGGCGCAAGTCGGGCTATAGTTCGGTTCAGCCCAATTCGGTGATCCTGGCGGCGCTCGGCGTGCGGACCAGCCTGCTGGGGACGGCCAATACCAACGGCACGATCTTTACCGCGGAACGAAGCTTCGCCGCGATCCTCCCCCGCGCGAACCTGCTGTACCGGATGACGGATGCGATCAACCTGTACGCGACCATCAGCAAGGGACGCCGTTCGCCGGTGGTTCAGCTGGCGGCGGCGAGTGCAGCGGGGGTGGTGGTGCCGAGCCTGCAGGTCGTTCCAGACGAAGTGGTGTGGAACTATGAAGCCGGGATCAAGGGTAAGGTCGGCCCGTTCACCGGCTCGCTCGGGGTGTTCTACCAGGACTATAACGGCTTCCAGGTATCGGTCGTCAACAACGGCGTCACCACCACGCAAAGCGCCGGCAAGGCGCGCAGCCCGGGCGTCGAGGCGGAGGGCAACCTCAAGCTCGGCCGCTTCGTCCAGCTGTTCGGCACCTTCGCCTATGTCGATGGCAAGATTGCCACCAACGCCAGCTACGGCGTCTATTCGGGCGCGCGCTTCCGGTTGCAGCCGCAATATACCGCGTCGGGCGGGGCGACGATCCGGGTGCCGGTGAAGACCATCACCCTCTACGCCACGCCGTCGGCCACCTACCAGAGCAGCCAGTTCTTCGAACTGCCCAATTCCGCAGCGATCAGCGAAGGGGCCTATGCCCTGGTCAACCTGCGGGCGGGCGTCGAGCTGGCCGATGGGAAATATCACATCGGCGGCTTCGCGCGAAACCTGCTGAACCGGCAATATCTGATCGATGCCGGCAACACTGGCGCCGGCTTCGGCATCCCGACCTACATCCGCGGAGAGCCGCGCGTGTACGGGATCGAAGTTGGCGGACGGTTCTAAGCCCATGGCGGGGCTTCCGGTTGTTTGCGACCTGGAGCCCCGCCACTGATCGTGCGGCGGCGGATCAGGCGGATCTGACGCCGGCGCCCGCCTCGATCGCGCTCCCGTCCGGACGGCGCCGCGCCGCCCGGACGCGCGCCGCGCGCGCTCGTTTCGCCCCCGCCCTTGTTGCAGTGCACGGTTTCCGCTAGGGGCACGCGATCCTTTTCCCGATTTTGTAACGAGACACCCATGAGCCTCCGCAATGTGGCCATCATCGCACACGTCGATCATGGCAAAACGACCCTGGTCGACCAGCTCTTCCGCCAGTCCGGCACCTTCCGCGACAACCAGCGGATTGAAGAAAGAGCCATGGATTCCAATGACTTGGAAAAAGAGCGTGGCATCACCATTCTCGCCAAGCCGACCTCGGTCGACTGGACGCCGCCTGGGGAATCCGAGAGCATCCGCATCAACATCGTCGACACGCCCGGCCACGCCGATTTCGGCGGCGAAGTCGAGCGCATCCTCAGCATGGTCGACGGCGTCGTCCTGCTGGTCGATTCGTCGGAAGGCGCGATGCCGCAGACCAAGTTCGTCACCGGCAAGGCGCTCGCGCTCGGCCTGAAGCCGATCGTCGTCGTCAACAAGGTCGATCGTAACGACGCGCGCATCCAGGAAGTGCTCGACGAAGTGTTCGACCTGTTCGTGTCGCTCGACGCGAACGACGAACAGCTCGATTTCCCCGTGCTCTACGCATCGGGCCGCAACGGCTATGCCTCGACCGACATGGATGCGCGCGAAGGCACGCTGATCCCGATGTTCGAGACGATCGTCCAGCACGTGCCCCCGCCCAAGGTCGAAGTCGCGGGCGTGCCGTTCACCTTCCTCGTCACGCTGCTCGATCGCGATCCGTTCCTCGGCCGCATCCTGACCGGTCGCGTCAACTCGGGCGTGATCAAGCTCAACCAGGCGATCCACGCGCTCGACAACGACGGCAAGATCATCGAGACCGGCCGCGCGTCCAAGATCCTGTCGTTCCGCGGGCTCGACCGCGTCCCGGTCGACGAAGCGAAGGCGGGTGACATCATCAGCCTCGCGGGGCTTTCGGTGGCAACGGTTGCCGACACGATCGCCGACATCACCGTGACCGAGCCGCTCCACGCCCAGCCGATCGATCCGCCGACGCTGTCGATGCGCTTTGCCGTCAACGATTCGCCAATGGCGGGCCGCGAGGGCAGCAAGGTGACCAGCCGCATGATCCGCGAGCGCCTGTTCCGCGAAGCCGAGAGCAACGTCGCGGTCAAGGTGACCGAAGCCTCCGACAAGGACAGCTTCGAAGTCGCCGGGCGCGGCGAGCTCCAGCTCGGCGTGCTGATCGAGACCATGCGCCGCGAGGGCTTCGAGCTCGGCATCAGCCGCCCGCGCGTGCTGTTCGGCGAGGACGAAGAGGGCAAGAAGACCGAGCCGTACGAGACCGTCATCATCGACGTCGACGAGGAATATTCGGGCACGGTCGTCGAGAAGATGAACCTGCGCAAGGCCGAGATGACCGACATGCGGCCCTCGACCGGCGGCAAGACGCGGATCACCTTCTCCGCACCGTCGCGCGGGATGATCGGCTATCACGGCGAGTTCCTGTCGGACACGCGCGGCACCGGCATCATGAACCGCCTGTTCGAGCGGTACGGCCCGTTCAAGGGTAATATCGAGGGCCGCAAGAACGGCGTGCTCATCTCGAACGGCTCGGGCGAAGCCAATAACTACGCGCTGGGTCCGCTCGAGGAGCGCGGCATCCTGTTCGTCGGCCACGGCGAGGCGCTGTACGAGGGCATGATCGTCGGCGAGAACGCCAAGCCGGACGACCTCGAGGTCAACCCGATGAAGACCAAGGCGCTGACCAACTTCCGCGCGAGCGGCGGCAAGGACGACCAGGTCCGCCTGACCCCGCCGAAGCGCGCGACGCTGGAGCAGGCGATCGCGTATATCGACGACGACGAGATGGTCGAAGTGACGCCCAAGTCGATCCGGCTGCGCAAGCGGTTCCTCGATGCGAACGAGCGCAAGCGCGCGAGCCGGGCGAAGCAGGCGGGGTGAGGTTGCGGGTCTTTAGGGGCTAGGAGGGAGGCCGGGTGCGAAAGCACCCGGCCTTTTTTTGCTTAGCGGCGGGAGGGGGGCATAGCTGCACCAAAACCACCTTGGGAATTGGTTGAAGTGCGGTTACATCCTGCTTGATCGGAGCGGAATGTTGATTTTACCAACGAGTTCTCGAATTGTATCCGTTACAGCATTTATCGACTGGAATTCACAAATCCACGCGGTGGCTGGACCTCGCGGAGTTAGTGAAGTTGAGCAGGCCACTCGTACGCTTCAGTACGTAGGTAGGCGAGTTGCAAACGGTCTTACTACGATGACGCCGGCGCAACGGTTTGATGTTACTTTGCGCGTCTATCATGGTTGGCATAGAGGTTTTCAAGTCACACCACGTCGGAAAGCTCTCCTCACGGTTGCGGCGCATGCAACTGGCCTTTCTAATAAATCTCACATCCACGTGCGGCCAGATATCGAGTTTGGAGATCGTTTGATCGCAGGATCTGAGAGGCGGCTTCACGTAGGGCTAAATTGCCATGTTCCCAATACGCTTCGTAAATCTATACGGATAGCCGGTGATGACGAAGAGAAAATGGTAGATACGTCGATTGCTTGTGATGTCGTTGACCTTGCATATCGAGATAAAGACCGTTGGATAATAATTGTGGGTGAAGACGACGATTTAATTCCCCCGTTAATTTCAGCAGACGGGATTAGAGGGCCGAAAGACGGTCGAGTGGCGCTTTTTCGAAGCCGCAATGACAGCCCCTTTTTTAAAATAGATGATATCAGGATAGCATCATGACGGCCGATTTAGTGGGACTGATTGCTGACCTCGCGCCCTTTTCCGATCTCGGCAGCGAAGCGCCCAGTGCCGTAACTGCCGGATCAAAGACATTGGTACGATTAGTACGGGAGGGTGAGAATGTAGATCTCACCTTTGACACTGGAGGTGTCACCGAGAAAAAAAATGGTCAGAAAAAGAACTTTAAAAGTCTAAAATCATTATTAGCAAGCCCAGGATTTTCTAATCTTGGTCAGTGGGCTGATAGTCAAAAGCTATTTCTACAGGATCGTGTAAAATCCGAGGATCTTCCCGCGCTTGGCCAGGGAAGCTCCTTTGGTGAGGGTGGTATCATTGAATTAGACGAATTCATGCGGCAAGGATTTCGAGGTAAAAGAAGAAATGTTGTCGTCTTAATTGATGGCCCAGCCGGTATCGGTAAGACAAGTATAATAAGGGCGCTTGCCTACCGTAGAGCCGAGAAATATCGTGTTCAACAATATCCATTAATATTGCATGTTGAGAGCCGAGGTAGGGTGCTCCAAAACATTACGGACTTGATGGCGTTTAGCCTTCAGACGCTTAGGGCTTCTGTAACTTATGACCAGATACCTGCGTTGGTGCGTCATGGGCTGATAACTCTAGCAATCGACGGGTTCGACGAACTTGGCGACCCTAATGGGTATGATTTAGCGTGGGCTCAGTTGAACGACCTAATCGTTTCGGCTCGAGGAGAAGGCAGCTTCCTACTGTCTGGTCGGGAAACGTTCATAAGCTCTGATCGAATTACACGAGCTCTTCCTTCGATTGACGAAAGTAAAGACACCCTCGAGTCGTATTCAATCTTTCCCATACAGCCATCTGTGGCAAAGACATGGCTAAGTAAGCATGGATGGAACGAACAGGCACTTGTATCGGATCCGGCAAAGCCAATATTTGAAGTCGGCTCTTACGCGCTGAGGCCATTCTTCTTAAGTCAGCTTGCTTCTGCTGAAGTTTCGCAGGAAGTTATGACGGGAGAGTTCGATGATATCCTGTCTTTCCTAGTAGAATCTATGGCTCTTCGCGAGCAATCAAAATTCGGTAAGGATGTTGACGCTGTAACGTCACAGGAAACTCGCCTGACGTTTATCAATACGCTAATGGAAGAGGTGGCACGCGACCTTGCTGAAAACCAAACCGATTCCATTTCTGGCGATACGCTTGTCTGGTTATCTGATGTTGCATCTGAGTCAATCACTCACGAGGTGCGAGGAATATTAAGAAACCGGGTTCAAGTAATTGCATTCCTAACCGACGACTTAAGAAGAGGATATAAGCGTTTTATTCACGAGCAGGTGCAAAACTACTTTCTTTGTAAGGTAACTATAAAAGCTCTATCGACTGGTGACATTCCAAAATACGTCAGAAGGAACATATTTGGTCTAGACTTTCTCGAAAACTTTTGTGAGGTCGCGCGCCATCTCAGCCAAGATATGATAGAAAAATTTGTCAGTTCTTGTTTGATAACGCTAGACAGTCTATCTGACCAAGATCGAGCGAGACGAAATATATCCGCTCTAGTAATGGCATGCTGCAGTATTTCAGACGTAAAATCTGTTCCTGAGCTAAACGACTGTAGCGTAGACGAAGCGTTATTCAGTGGTACTGTTTCTAGAATACATTTGTCTCGTTGTACCATCACGCAGCTTGATGCGCGGGGGTCGGATATGTCGGAGGTATCGTTTAGTGACAGTCATATAATTACCCTGTTGGCAGACCAGGGTACCATTCCCTCGCGAACTATACCTAGTCCGAGCTTGTTGGTATTGCCCGAATCGACAGTCAGTGACCCCTCCGCGATCGAGACGTGGTTGGGTGCGCAGTATATGTCAGTGAAGTCACCGTTCGGGGATCTGTCTTTACGTGATGCTCTAGAGGCATACCCGCTGGTAAAACTACTAGCGCGGTATGCAAGGTATCGCCCGTTTTGGCTGAAAGACGGAGAAGAGAAAGCCGCTAGAAAAATTCTGGATGATGAACACTGGGAAGAACTAAAGAGCATATTAAATCGTCATGAGCTATTAGTCGAAAGGTTTAACCGACCTTCTTCTGGTCCAGCAGCGACTTTTTACCATCTAAAGAACCGAGATGCGTTGCGTGAACTGGACTACTCACTCCCATGGATGCGCAGGGTGATAAGTGACATTATCACTGCTCTCCCGCTAGTTGAGGACTAAGCCACGGTACGGTGTAGCAATATACAAATCGAACAAACCCAGCACAAACCCCTGTCCTACACACCCCAATCCTGCCTACCCTGCACGCCACCACCCCAACAGGAGGCAGCGCCATGCAGAACCGCACCCCCGTCGCGCGCAGCGATCGGCCGGATCTTCCCGATTTCGCGCCCGTGCCGCGCAAATACCGGCATGATGGCTGGACGCCCGAGCGGCAGAAGGCGTTCATCGAGGCGCTCGCTGATACCGGCTGCGTCAGCCGCGCCGCCGCGATGGTCAATATGGCGCAGGCCAATTGCTACACGCTGCGCCGCGCGCCCAGTGCGGAGGAGTTCCGCCGCGCGTGGGATGCAGCGCTCGACTTCGGGTTGCAGCGGCTGAAGGACATTGCGTTCGAACGCGCGATCGAGGGGTATCAGGTGCCGGTGTTCGTCGGCGGGCGGCTGATGGGCTATCGCCGCAAGACCAATGACGCGCTGCTGATGTTCTGCCTGCGCCATTATGGCCATGACGCCGAGGGGCGGCGCAGCACCATCGCTTATTACAGCGCCGCCGCGTTGGCGGGCGCGACGACCGGCGGCGCGGCCGCCGCGACGGCGATCGCGGGGGAGTCGGCGACGGTGGCGGCTACGGCTGGCGCGGGGACAGACGCGGTGGCGGTTGCGGGGGCGGTTGCGGAAACGGTTGCGGGGGCGGGGCGCGCGGTGGCGCGCGCCTCCGCCACGGTGCGGACGGTCACGCGCGGGCGCGGTGGCCGCTGGGCGCGTCCGGGACCGGCGGGCGGCGGCGACGCGGACGGCGACACCGACCGCGGCGACGTCGACGATCGGCACGGGGCCGCGCGGCAGGACGCGCTGGCGCAGGCGCTCCACGCTTTCGGCGGGGTGACGCTCGACGCGACCGCCGCCGCCGCGATCGAGGCGGCGCTCGAGGCGTGCGCCCGGCGGCGGCGCGCGGGGGATGCGCGGATCGAACGGGGCGGGGACGATGGCATCGCGCAGCAACTCGACGACGGGCAGCCGGGGCTGGTCAGGGTCGGCTGGCGCGACGAGCAGCATTGGGGGCAGCTCGAGCCGCTCCACGCGGGCGACCCGGCCGATGCGTTCGGCGATGCCGTGCTGTTCGACGGCGTTGCCGGCTCGGACGGGACGGGGATGGACCCGCGCTTCATCCACGAACTGCCCTGGTCGCTGTCGGGCACGGACATGCTCGACCCGCCCGGCGCCGCGCCGGGCGCGCCGGTAGCGGAGGGGGCGGCGGAGGGAGAGGCGGGGGACGGGCGCTGAGGCACCGCTCCCCCGCGCGATGCGGAACCGCGCGACAGGGACGTGCGGGCCGGGCGCGGGTCTATCCCTCCAGGTGATAGCGTCTCGCGCGCTCCACGACGCGCGGGTCGAGCGCGAGCGCGGCGGTGCGGTCGGCGGCGGCCTTGTCGGCCTGGCCCGCGTGCGCATAGACCAGCCCGCGCATGTAGCGCGGCCAGGCGTTGCGCGGCTGCGCCGCCACCGCACGGTCATAGTCGGCGAGCGCCTTGGCGGTTTCGCCGCGGCGGAAATAGACCAGGGCGCGGCTGTCGAGATAGTTCGGGTCGCCGCTGCGCAACCGAAGCGCCGAGTCGCAATCCGACAGCGCCTTGTCGAGTGCCTGGTTGCTGAGGCCGCGCGCCCAGCACCGCCCGTTGAACGCGCGCGCGCGCCCGCTGTCCTCGGTGTGGAACTTGAGCCAGGCGTCGAAGCTCGGCACCGCGCGGTCGGCCGCGCCCGCCTCGGTCAGCAACGCGCCGAGCATCAGCCGCGCGTCGGACGCGGGGGCGAGCGTGGTGTCGGCGACCAGCAGATCCTCGAGCGCGCCCTTGGGGTCGCGCGTCTCCATCCGCAGCCGCGCGCGGGCGAGCCGCGCCTCGGGGTTCTGCGGGGCAAGCTGGATCGCGCCGTCGATATCGCTCGCGCCGAGCAGCAGCTGCCGGTTGTCGAGATGCGCGATCCCGCGCTGGAGCAGATAGGGCGCCTCCTTGGGCGCGAGCGCGACCGCCTTGTCGAAATCCGCCAGCGCGGCGTCGAAGTTGCGATGCGAGGCGAACACCGCGCCGCGCCGGCTGAACCCCGCCGCGTCGGTCGGCGCGGTTGTCGCGTCGGTCAGGTCGAGCGCCTTGCCGGTGTCGTCCACCACGCCCTTCGGGTCGAGCCCGAACAGCGGGCCGCCCTCATAGGTGACGTACAGGCGGTGGTGCGCGTTATCGACATAGAGGTGGTGCGTCGTGAAGAAGTCGATCCCGATCAGCATGTCGGCATCGACCAGATTGTCGTCCGCGATATCGATCCACGGGTTGCGGATCGCCTCGCCGCCGATGTCTATGCTGGCGAAGCGCGCGCGCCACGCCCGGCTGCGGCCGGTGCCGAGGCCGTAGGCGAAGCCCGCGCCGACCACCCCCGGGCTGTCCGGCGTCACGCCGATCCGCCGCGCGGCGGACAGCGTCAGCATCGACCCTTGCGCGCCGCTGTCGAACATCGCGCGGACCTTGACGCCGTTGATCGTGATGGTGCCGATGGTGTGGCGCTGCCCTGGGCCCATCGGCGTCAGCTCGACGACGGTGACGGGTCTGGTGCCCGCCCAATAGGCCATGTTGGCGGTGCGGCAGCCGGTCGCCTGCATCAGGTGGACGACCCCGTGCGGGAGGTCATATTCGACATCGCCGAGGCCCAGGATGTTCTGCCCCAGCAACCCGGCGCGCCCGGTATCGGTGCCGCCGACCGCGAAGTTCATGCGCGGCAGCGTCTGCCCGCCGATCGTGAAGTCGCGCGCGGTGCTCTGGCGCAGCGCCGTGCTCCCGCCGATCCCGCGAAGCTGCGCGCCGGGCATGACGTCGAGCACGGTCAGCCCGAACTCGGCGGCATTGGCGGGCGCGATCGTGCTGAAGAACGCGCCGCTGTCGAGGATGAACCGCGCCTCGCGTCCGCCGATCTGCGCGGTCACCATCGGGCGGCGGCCCTCCATCGTCACCGGAATGTCGAGGAACTTGGCCAGCTTGCACGGGGTCGGCGCGGCCTGCGCCAGCGTCGGCGCGAGCATCGCCCCGAGCAGGACCGCAGCGCCCGTGGCGCGCCTGCCGTTCAACCACCGAACCATTGCCTGCCCCCTGTCGCCGACCGCCCCCGGGCCGCGCCACCCGAGAGATCACCACGAATTGCCGGGGCGGGAAAGGCCTGTCCCGAAAGAATTTTACGCGCCGGTGCCCGCCGCGTGACCGGCGCCGTCCGCGGGGCTGTTGAAGCGGTGAAACCACGACGCAAACGCCGCCGATTCGAGCGGCGGCGCATAGTGATAGCCCTGCGCCTCGTCGCATCCGAGCGTCGCCAGCACGGCGTCGACCTCGGCGCTCTCCACCCCTTCGGCGACGACCTGCAGCTCGAGCTGGTGCGCGAGCGAGATCATCGTGCGCACCAGGATCCGGTCGCGCGCATTCCCCGCCGCCATCCCCCGGATGAACGACTGGTCGATCTTGACGACCTGCGCGGGGAGGCGCTGGAGATAGGCGAGGCTGCTCTGCCCGGTGCCGAAATCGTCGATCGCGATCCGCACCCCGATCGCGCGCAGCGCCTCCAGCCGCCGGATCGCGCGCCCGCTATCCTCCATCAGCGCGCTTTCGGTCAGCTCGAGCTCGATCATTCCGGCGGGAACCTGATGCTTGAGCAGCAGCAGCGCGAGGCTGGCGGCGAAATCCTCTTCTTCCAGGTTGGACGCCGAAATGTTGATAGCCAGGGGAACATGCACCCCCGCAAGCTGCCAGGCACGGACCTGCGCCAGTCCGGCGTCGAGCACCCATTGAGTCGTGCTGCGCGCCAGCCCGGTGTTCTCGATCACCGGGATGAATTCCCCCGGCGACACCACGCCGAGCTCGGGATGCAGCCAGCGCAGCAACGCCTCCGCGCCGATGCATTTGCCGGTCGCCAGGCTGATGCGCGGCTGGAACGCGAGGCGCAGCTGGTCGCCCTGTTCGATTGCCTCGCCGAAGGCGCGCAGCAGATCGTAATTGCGCAGATGCGGATCGTCCCCGGCGGGTGAGAACACCCCGACCGCACCCTCGCTGTTACGCGCATCCTGCGCCGCGCTATGCGCCGCGCGCAGCACGTCGCGCGACCGCATCCGGCCGAGCGTGAAGGGGACCAGCCCGGCAGTGAGCGTGGTCACGAAGCGCATCGTCGATGCCTTGGTGGTCGCCTTCATCCCCGCGTCGAGGATCGCGCGATAGGCGTCCTGCGAATGTCCCGCCTCGGACAGGAAGGCGAGCTGCGTCACCCCGACGTGATAGACCCGCCGGTTTGGGCCGAGCAGCCCGGTGATGGTGCGGCCGGCCATCGCGACGAATTCGTCGATGAAATTCGCGCCCAGGACGCGGATCAGGCTGCCGACCTGGTCGGGCCTTGCAAGATCGACCAGTACCGCAAAGCGCGCCTGACCCGGGTGTTCGCGCGCGAGGTCGTCGAGATCCTCCTGAAACTGCGTCCGGTTGGGCAGGCCGCTGACCGGGTCGATCCGGCCGAACGCATGCTGCAGTTCGACCTGCGCCATGACCATCGCCGCCAGATCGCGGAGCGCATCCATTTCCTGTGGGGTCACGCTACGCGGTTCGGTGCCCAGAACGCACAAGGCGCCGAGTCCGTGGCCATCGTCGGTGACGAGCGGGGCACCGGCATAGAACAGGATGCCCTGCCGCCCGAGCGTGCTGTCGGCATAGCGCGCGTCCTTGGAGAAATCGGGAATGACCAGGGCGCTGGTCGTTTCGGCGACCTGCGCGCAGGGCGCATCGGCGCGACCGAGCTCCTGATGATCGACTCCGATCCGGGACTTGAACCATTGCCGGTCGCTGTCGGTCAGCGAGATCGCGGCGATCGGCAGATCGAAGATCTGCGCCGCCATGCGAGTAATCCGATCGAAGCTTTCGCTGGTCGGCGTGTCGAGCAGGTTCAGCTGCCGCAAGGCATCGAGCCGAGCGATTTCGTCGTCAGTCCCCACAAAGGTCTCCGTGCGCACCATCCTCCCGGTTAAGATCTTGATATTGAGCACTAGTTAACATGATCCGCCGCCCGCCGCGATCCTTTTCGAATGCGGCCCTCGGGGCCGGGGGGAACGTAGGTCGTCCGCCTGACTTCGAGGATGCGCGGACGTGCGGGCGCCGGGTCACGCCGCTATGGCCGGGATACGCCGGGCCGGACGCCGCGCGCACGGTTCAGCGGTGGAAGAACACCATCACCGCGTCGAACACGGTCGCACCCGCAAGCGGGCCGATCAGCAACATCAGCAGGTTGAAGCCGATGATCCAGGCGGTCAGCGTTTCGCCGCGTTTGCTCAGGCGTGGACGCGGGGGTTCCGGTTCCCATGGCTCGGGCGGGGGCCAGCCGTTCTGGAAATCGACGAACATCGCGAAACTCCACTTCCACGGACCATAGTATAGGAAGAGACGCGATCCGCCCAGCCGCGTTCCCGTTTTTCTCCCGGGGTTCGCCGTGGGTTCCCATCGTCCTTTAGGGGGCTGTCTGCCGTGCCGCGCGGCCGCCGGGCCTGGGTCCGCCACCTAGCTGAACCCCTGCTAAACGCAGCATTCCGCCGCTATTCAGAACGAATCGGGCATATCCTGCAACACGCTAGCCCCCCACGCGTTTGATCGACCGACAGAGGGCCTGCTGGATTGAGGAGATTGGACATGAACAGCTTTTTGAAGAAGGCCGGTCTCGGGCTGGCGCTTGCGGCAAGCGCGTTGACGGCGGCGGCGCCGGCCGAGGCGCAGCGCTGGGGCGGATACGGCCGCGGTGGCTGGGGCGGCTACCATGGCGGCTATCGGCATTACGACAATGGCGCAGGGACGGCGGTCGTCGCCGGAATCGCGGGGCTGGCAATCGGTGCCGCGCTGACGTCCAACCGCAACGACCGGTATCGCGACGACTATTACCGCCAGCGCGGGTACCAGCCGTATTATGACGACGGCTATTACCGCAGCCACGGCTATTATCCGAACGACGGCTATTACGCCTATCGCTCGCAGCGGGACTGGGGCCGGTGCTGGGTCGAGCGGCGCTACGATCGCTATTACGACGATTACGTCCGGGTCCGCGTCTGCGATTGATCGCAGCGTCCGGTCGGGCGGCATGATGACGGCGCGGGCTTCGGTCCGCGCCGTTTTCGTGTCTGGCCTATTGCTGCGTTTTGCGTCATGAGCGCGACCATCATGACCGACACCGATCTCCCCCCCGACCGCCTCTCCTCCAATCCGCGCAGCCCGTTCTTCGACGAGGACAAGCTGGCCCGCGGCATCGGCATCCGCTTCAAGGGCGCCGAGCGCACCGACGTCGAGGAATATTGCCGCTCCGAGGGGTGGATCCGTGTCGCGCTGGGCAAGAAGGTCGACCGGCACGGGCAACCGCTGACGCTCAAGCTGTCGGGCGAGGTCGAGGCGTGGTTCGAGCGGCCTGCCGACGGCGCCGAGGGCTGAGTTTTCTTGGCCCCTTTCCCGAAGGGGAGGGGAGTTATGGGTCAGCGGACGAAAAGCGGCACGACATCACGATAGCGCCGCGTTTCGAGCGGCCGGCCGAGGGTGCTGGCGCCGCAGGGGGCGGGTTTTCCTAGCCCCTCCCCTTCAGGGGAGGGGTTGGGGTGGGGCCGTGCCTGTTGCCGACCGCCTGTCTGCTGGACTGCCCCACCCCCAGCCCCTCCCCTGAAGGGGAGGGGAGTTACGGGTTATTGGACGAAACCCGCCACCACATCGCGATAGCGCCGCGTTTCGAGCGGCCGGCCGAGGTTGCTGGCGCCGCAGGGGGCCGGTTTTCCTAGCCCCTCCCCTTCAGGGGAGGGGTTGGGGTGGGGCCGTGCCGGTTGCCGACCGCCTCGCTGCTGGACTGCCCCACCCCCAGCCCCTCCCCTGAAGGGGAGGGGAGTTATGGGTCATTTGACGAAACCCGCCACGATATCGCGATAGCTCCGTGTTTCGAGCGGCCGGCAGAGGGTGCTGATGCCGCAGGGGGGCGGTTTTCCTAGCCCCTCCCCTTCAGGGGAGGGGTTGGGGTGGGGCCGTGCCGGTTGCCGACCGCCTGTTTGCTGGACTGCCCCACCCCCAGCCCCTCCCCTGAAGGGGAGGGGAGCTATGCGTCAGGGGACGAAACGCGCCACGATATGGCGATAGCTCCGCGTTTCGAGCGGCCGGCCGAGGGTGCTGGCGCCGCAGAGGGCGGTTTTCCTAGCCCCTCCCCTTTAGGGGAGGGGTTGGGGTGGGGACGTGTCTCACAAAGAGCGCGCTCTGCTGGACTTCCCCACCCCCAACCCCTCCCCTGAAGGGGAGGGGCTAAGTGGTGGTTAGTGCACGAAACGCGCCACGACGTCGCGGTAAGAGCGCGACACCTTCACCTGTGCGTTCGACTGGAGCACGAGGAAGCATTCGCCATTGGTGTGCGGCTTCACTTCCTTGACCAGGTCGAGGTTGACGATGGTCGAGCGATGCACGCGCTGGAACCGGCGCGGATCGAGGCGCTTTTCGAGATCCTTCATCGTTTCGCGCAGGATCAGCGTGTTGTCGCCGGTATAGATGCACATGTAGTCGCCCGCGGCGTCGATCCGCTCGATCGTGTCGACGTCGACCCGGAAGATCTGTCCGCGATCCTTGATGTTGATGAGCTTCTCGAAGCGGTTGGCGGAAACCTGCTCGCCGCCGTCGGTGAGGTTCTCGACCGAATCAGGGGCGATTTCGGCGATCACTTCCTTGAGGCGGTCGACCTCCTCCGCGCCGCGCTTTTCGGACAGGCGCTGGCGCACGCGGTCGAGCGTATCGGCGAGGCGGCTCTCCTCGACCGGCTTCATCAGATAATCCACGGCATCGGTCTCGAACGCCTTGAGCGCGTGGTCGCTATAGGCGGTCACGAAGACGAACAAGGGCGGCTCGACCTCCATCAGCCCCTGGACCACCGAAAAGCCGTCGAACCCCGGCATCTGGATGTCGAGGAAAACGAGGTCGGGCTTGTGCGTCTTGATGCTGCGGATCGCCTCGCGGCCGTTCTGGCAGGTGTCGATGATCTCGATGTCTTCATGCGCCGCCAGCCGGAGCTGAAGCCCCTGGGTGGCGAGTTTCTCGTCGTCGACGAGGATGGTTCGGATCGTCATGCGGCCTCTTTCTTCGGTTCCTCGAGCTGGAACGGGATTTCAATCTCGACCCCGAATCCGCCCCCCGGGATCGATCGTGTCTCGAACTTGTGATCCGGCCCGAACGCTTGGGCCAGTCTCTCCCTGATATTGGCAAGCCCGACCCCGGTGGAAAGGGGTTGGCTCGCTGAAACGCTTGTCCGAGCCTTGGCTTCGTTCAACCCGGGACCGGTGTCGGATACGACGATCTGCACCCGATCCCCGTTGAGCCGCGCGCTGACGCTGATATCCGCGCCATCTTCCTGCGGGGTCACCGCGTATTTGATCGCGTTTTCGACCAGCGGCTGGAGCAGCAACGAGGGCAGTCGCGCGCGCGCCGCCCGCGGGTCGACCTCGAAATGCGGGCGCAGCCGTTCCTCGAAGCGCATCTTCTCGATCTCGAGATACAGTTTCAGCGTTTCGAATTCCTGCTGGACGGTGACGTGCGCGGTCGGCTCGTTGGCGAGCGTGTAGCGCAGGAAGGCGGACAGCCGCCCGAGCATCGCATTGGCGCGCTCGGTTTCCTTTAGCAGGACCAGCGTCGAAATGGAATTGAGCGTGTTGAACAGGAAATGCGGGTTGAGTTGATACCGCAGCATCGCAAGTTGCGCGGAGGAGGCGGTGCTCTCGAGCGTGGCGAGCTGGTCGATCTGTTCCTCGACGATCAGGTAGAAATTGATGCCGAAATACAGCGCGGTCCACCCGGCGAGCACGGTGAAGTTGAGGAAGATCGTGCCGAGCACGAGGCTCACCGTCAGCCCCGGGGTCGAGGACTTGATGAACGAGAAGGAGAAGGCGTCGAGCACCGCGTACAGCAACGTCGCGACCGCCAGGGTCGCGATCGTCAGCAACGCCATCGCGAGCCGCGGCTGGCGGCGGTACATCTGGTACAGCGTCGAGAGCAGCAGCGTGATGCTGTAGCCGACGATCGATTCGATCACGACCGGGATGATGACCGAGAGTTCGCTCGCGTTCGATATGCTCGAGACGCCGCGCAGGATCAGATAGCCGGTCCAGCCGGCGGCCTGGAGCGTCCAGAAGGCGCGGCTTTTGTCCTCGAAGAACGGCCGCGAGAAAACGGTGGGCTGTGTGGGGAGCGGCATGGCGCGCGTTCTAGCCCGGCTGGCGGGAAGCGCAAAGCGCGCTATGATCCCCGTCATGAGCCGCGCGTCACGATGCGGCCCCGACCATTGGAGAGGATCGTCATGAACGACATGCCCGACCGCGCGCAGTTCACCGCGATGGAACATGGCACCCAGGCCGACTGGCGGATCATCGGCGGGCATTTCGGCGCCTTCGCCAAGACCCTGCCGGATCGTGTGCTGACACATCTGAAGCTGCTCGACGGCGACTATGGCGGGTTCCCGGTCGACCGGCTGGAGCATTCGCTCCAGACCGCCACACGCGCGTACCAGGACGGGCGGGACGAGGCGTATGTCGTGATGGCGTTGCTCCACGACATCGGCGATACGCTGGGGACGTATAACCACCCCGAGATCGCCGCCGCCATGCTGCGGCCGTTCGTGTCGGAGGAGCTGCACTGGATCGCCAACACGCACGGCGTGTTCCAGGGCTATTATTTCTTCCATTACATCGGCGCGGATCGCGATCTGCGCGAGGCGTATCGCGGGCACCCGCATTTCGCGGCGTGCGCGGATTTCTGCGAGAAATACGATCAGGCGGCGTTCGACCCCGCGTTCGAGAGCGCGCCGCTGTCGTTCTTCGAGCCGATGGTCGGGCGGGTGTTCTCGCGGCCGATCAATTCGATCTATGCGAAGGCGGCGGCCGAGGCGGGGGCGGGGGTGGGGGCGTAACCCGCCCGGCGTTCCCAACGCCGTTCGGGCTGAGCGCAGACGAAGCCCCGCTCGAAGCGCGAGCGCTTCCACTTCGCTCAGGACGAACGGGACGTGGCATGCGCGCTTCCCGGACAAAAAAAGACCGCCGCTCCCCGAAGGGAACGGCGGCCAGGCATCCAGGAAGCTTCGGAGCGCGGATCAGAACTTGAAACGTGCGCCGATGCGGATCGTGTAGAGCGACTGCGTGACGTTCAGCACCTCGTTCGGCTGGACATAGGCCGAGTAGCGATACTGGACGCATGGCTGCGACGAGGTGGTCGCAGCGCGACCGGTCGTTGCCGTGCCCGTCGGGGTTGCGACGGTCAGGCACTGCACCGTCACGACGCCGGCGACCGCGTCGTTGAAGGTCGGGCTGACCTGGCGCAGGCCACCCCAGTTCTTGTTGAGCAGGTTCGTGAAGTTGTTGATGTCAGCAAACACCGACACACGCGACCGGCCCACGAAGGTCGGCAGTTCCTGCTCGAGGTGAAGATCGATCACGGTGTTCGCGCGGCTGCGGGCAATGTTCTTGGCCGCGATCTGACCGCGATAGTTCTTGAGCTTCGTCGCGTTGATCAGTGCCTCGAGCGAGGTCTGGGTCGCGGCGGAGTCGTAGCTCACGATCGGGTCGCTCGCACCGGTCGGCACGTAGAGCAGATTGGTCGACTGGTTCGCGGTCTGCACGGTGCCGAACACTGCCGAGCGGTTGGCCGTGTTGTCGAGCATCGTGAAGCTGTACGGCTTGCCCGCGCGAGTCTCGCCGAACAGCTGGAACGTCGTCTTATAGTCGCGGAAGAACGCGTGGTCGTAACCGAGCGCATACTTATACTGCCACGTCGTCTGCTGATCGGACGTGCCGAGGGCGGCGTGGTTCGGATCGGCCAAGACCTGGAAGCGGTAGTTGGAGTTGATCGTCGAGGACGACGCGTTGCTGACGTCGCGGACGTCCTGCAACGTGAAGCTGCCCGAAAGCGACAAGCCGAACTTGAACGTCTTGTCGACGCGGATCACGCCGATGTGGCTACGGCCCCCCGACGCGTTGGTCGTCAGGATGTCGTAATTGTTGTCGCTGAATCCGCCGGCCCCGGCAATGTTGCCGTACCGCGGACGGCCATCCGGCAACGTACCGATCACGACCGACCGGATATCGGTGAAGACAACCTGGTCGATGTTCTTCGAGTAATAATAGTCGGCACCGAAGTTAAAGCCGAACAGCGTGATGTCACCCGACAGCGTTGCCTTGAGCGACCGCGGCAAGTGGAAGTTCGGATCGATCGCGCCCGTGTTGGTGCGCGGCAGCGTCGTGCTCGACGACACGTTCGTGGCCTGCGACAGCAGTGCTGCCGGAACGACACCCGTGACGTTGTTCAGCGCGACGTTGCACAGGCTGCCCGCTACGTTGCAGCTCGGATCGAGCGTGCCGTTCGGCAGGTAGCGATTGACCGTGATCGAGTTGGTGGTGATCGTGTTCGAGAAGCTGTTCGACAGGTAGATGTCGGGCGACCCGCCACCGAAGATCCCCGCGCCGCCGCGGACCTTCAGCCCGCGGACCAGGCTGCCGGCATTGTAGGCAAAGCTGATACGCGGCTCGAACTGGTCGAGACCCTTGTAGGTCTTGGTGTTCGAAAAACCGTAGCGCGAGGTGAAATACGGGTTGAGGATCGGCCGTTCGCCCATCGCGTACATGCTGTAGCGCGCGCCGTAGGTGAGGGTCAGATCCGGCGTGACCTGCCAATCGTCCTGCAGGCCGCCCGTATATTGCGTGTAGTGGAAGTTCGCGGCAGCGGTGCCCGGGCCGTTGATTTCAGCGGCGTAGACGAGCTGGTTGGCCTGGCCGGCGTTGTAGTCGGCGAGCGAGTCGAAGTACCACGACCCAAGGCTGTTCTGGACGAAGTTGTTGAAGGTGCGGTTCTCGGTCACGTCGAACAGCAGCTTCACTTCGTGATTGCCGGCGCGGTAGCGACCGAGGAACGATCCTTCCCACGTGTCGAAGAACAGCTGGTTGGTCTGGCGCGAGTTATCCGGCCCGAAGAAGATGCGCGGCGCACCCGTGGCGCAGCTGGTCGGGGTGTTGCCCGACGGGTTGGCAATCGACGTCGGGTCGACGCAGACGCCGAACTGTCCCGTGCCGCGGCCCAGCAGAGGCTCCTGGCCACGCGTGTTGTACTTGTACAAACCACGGATTTCGGTCGAGAACTTGTCGGTCCAGTCCGAGTTCAGCTGAACGATACCGGCGCGCAACAGCTCGGTGAGCGCATAGGCGTTCGAGCTCAGGCCGTAGCTCGGCGTCGACGCGCTGTTGGACGTGTTGTTCTGGCTGACCAGCGAATCGTACGCGTTGATGTACGACAGCGAGAGCTTCTGGCCGTCGGTGACGTTCCAGTCGATCTGGCCGACGAACTTTTCGTCCTTGCGCGGATTGATCACCAGCGCGTCGCCCGGCTTCACGGCGGAATAGCGGCTCGTCGACGTGATCCCGTTGACGCGGTCGATCAGGCCCTGGTTGAGACCGGGGATCTGCCCGACGAGCGTGCTGAACGGCCGCGGGTCGGTGTTGCGCTCGCCCGAAACCATGAAGAACAGCTTGTCGCGGATGATCGGCCCGCTGAGGGTCGCGCCATAGGTCTCGCTCTTGTACTTCGGCAGCACGATCTTGGTCGAACCGATCCGGTCGCCCGACAGGCCGTCGGTGTTCTGCGAGTAGAAGCCCGTGACGTGATAGTCGTTGGTGCCCTTGAGCAGGATCGTGTCGATCGCGCCCCCTTGGAAACCGCTCTGGCGGAAGTCGTACGGCGCAACCGAGGTCGAGACCTGGCCGAGCGCGTCGAACGGGACGGGGCCGCGGTTGGTCGGGCTGGCGTCCTGGTTGAGGCCGAACGTATCGCCGACCTGCACACCGTTGATGGTGAAGCGGTTGTAGCGCGAGTTCACGCCGGCGAAGGCGACAGCACCACCGCGGTCACCGCTGCTGGCGCGATCGATGTTGGCGAACGGGTCGCGACGCTCGACGTCGCGGACGTCGCGGTTGACCGACGCGACCTTGGCGATGTCGGCCTGGGTCAGGATCGTCTGCGGACCGTCGGTCCGCGTGCCAGCGCCGCGGATGCGCGAAGCGGTCACGACGATATCGGCGCCTTCGGTGCCGCCCTCGGCCGTCGTCGCGGTCGCGTCCAGATCGACCGGCAGGTTGAAGACCTGCTGCACGACGGTGTAAATGTCGGTGATGGTCTTGTTGCCCGCCGTGCTGGTCACGGTAACGGTGTATGGACCGCCCGAACGCAGGCCGGAGAAGCTGAACGTACCGTCCGCACCCGTCGTCGACTGCGACTTCGAACCCGAGTTCACGTCGACCACGGCGATGGTGGCACCGGTCACTGGCTTGCCGCTGCTGGTTACCACGCCACGGATCTGGCTGGTGGTTTCCTGCGCGCTGGCGGCAGCCGGTATGATCAGCGCCGCTACGGCCGCGCCAAGAAGCAGATTATGTCGCATAAATTCCCCCTACAGGATCCGATACAAGCGATCCCGGCGGGCCTGTGACCCTGTCCGCGTCGTCTTGCCCGAGCCCCTGCACGGGAAATATTTCGGTTGGATGACATTTCGGGGGAACTTAATGGAAGATTACAATCCGTTCATGGTGCGTTGCAAAAAAGCATCACCTGGATTGGGCAACGATCTGTGCCCAGGCGGTTTCGTCGATGACGGAAATGCCAAGATCGGCGGCCTTTTTCAGCTTGGACCCGGCGCCGGGGCCGGCCACGACCAAATCGGTCTTGGCTGACACCGACCCGGCGACTCGGGCGCCGAGCGACTCGGCCTGCGCCTTGGCCTCGTCCCGGCTCATCGTTTCCAGGCTGCCGGTAAACACCACGGTCTTGCCGGTGACCGGCGAATCGCGCGTCTCGTGGACCACGTCGAGCGGGCGGACTTCGCGCAGCAGCGCCGCGACCACCGCGCGATTGTGCGCCTCGGCGAAGAATTCGATCAGCGCGTCGGCGACCTCCGGGCCGATCCCGGCGGTCTCGATCGCGGCGGCAAGCGCCTTGCCGCGGCGGACGATGAACTTGGCCTCGCTCTCGCCGAGCGCCGGCGTGATCGCGCGCCGGACGCGCAGCACGCTGCGCACCATCGCGGCGAAGGCGCGCGCGGAGACATAGCGCCGCGCGAGGTCGCGCGCGGTGATCTCGCCGACATGGCGGATGCCGAGTGCGAACAGGAAGCGGTCGAGCCCGATCTCGCGGCGCAGGTCGATCGCGGCGAGCAATTTGTCAACCACGAGTTCGGACATGCGTTCGCGCGTCACCAGCGCCGCGCGGTGCGTGTGAAGGCGGAAGATGTCGGCGGGGGAAGCGATCAGGCCGTCGCGGAAGAACTCCTCGATCCGCACGAGACCGAGCCCGCTGATGTCATAGGCATGGCGCGACACGAAGTGGATCAGGCGCTCGACCCGCTGCGCCGGGCAGATCAGCCCGCCGGTGCAGCGCACCACGACCTCGCCTTCGCCGCGCTCGGCAAGCGAACCGCATTCGGGGCAGGTGGTCGGGAAGGCGAAGGCGGGACGGTCCGCGTCGCGGGTGAGCACCGCGACGATCTGCGGGATGACGTCGCCCGCGCGCTGCAGCACGACGCGGTCGCCGACGCGCGCGCCGAGTCGCTCGATCTCGTCGGCATTGTGCAGCGTCGCGTTGGTGACGACGACGCCGCCGACGGTGACGGGCTCGAGCCGCGCCACCGGGGTGAGCGCGCCGGTGCGGCCGACCTGGATGTCGATCGCGGTGAGGGTGGTCTCGGCGCGTTCGGCGGGGAATTTGTGCGCGATCGCCCAGCGTGGGGTGCGCCCGACCGTGCCGAGCCGCGCCTGCCAGTCGAGCCGGTCGAGCTTGTACACGACGCCGTCGATGTCGAACGGCAGGTCGGCGCGGGCGCGCTCGATCGCGCGGTACACCGCGAGCGCGGCGTCGGTGGTGGCGGCGTGTCCGAAACCCTCGGCGACGGGAAAGCCCCAGCCGCGGATCGCTTCGACGATCGCCGCCTGCGTCTCGCCGGGGAGCGCGCTGGTCTCGCCCCAGCCCCAGGCGAAGAAGCGCAAGGGCCGTGTCGCGGTGATCGCCGCGTCCTTCTGGCGCAGCGAGCCCGCGGCGGCGTTGCGCGGGTTGGCGAACTGGCGCGCCTCCTTGCCCGCCGCGGTCGCTTCGGCGAGCAGCCGCGCGTTGAGCGCCGCGAAATCCGCCTTCGCCATATAGACTTCGCCGCGCACCTCGAAGACGTCGGGCGACCCCGCCGGCAGCGTATCGGGAATGTCGGGGATGTGGCGGACGTTGGCGGTGACGTCCTCGCCGACCTGGCCGTCGCCGCGCGTCAGCGCCTGGACCAGCTTGCCCTTCTCGTAGCGCAGCGAGCAGGAAAGCCCGTCGATCTTGGGTTCGGCGGTCAGTTCTACCGGCGCATCGTCGGGGAGCGCGAGGAAGCGGCGGACGCGGCCGACGAAATCGGCAACGTCCTCGTCGGTGAAGGCATTGTCGAGGCTGGTCATCGGTCGCGCATGCGCGACCTTGGCGAGATGCGCGGCGGGCGCGGCACCGACCTGCGTATTCGGCGAATCGCTGCGGATCAGCTGCGGGAAGGCGGCTTCGAGCGCGGCGTTGCGGCGGACCAGCGCGTCATAGGCGGCATCCGAAATTTCGGGCGCGTCTTCGGTATGATACAGGCGGTTGTGCCGCGCGATCTCGTCGGCGAGCTGCGCGAGTTCGGTGGCGGCGTCGGAGTCGGATTGGGGAAGGGGGGCGACCATGGCCCCTGCGCTAGCGGAGGGCCACGGCGCACTTCAAGTCAATCGTCTTCGCTCGAGTCCATTTCGGCGAGGTGTTTGGCCTCTTCGTTGGTCGAGCGGCGTTCGGCGGTCTTTTCCGCGCGGGACGCCATTTCGTCCCAGGCCTTGGCGGCGCGCAACCAGCGGCTGCGGACGTTGTCGAGCGTGGCGGCGGATGCATCGGTTTCGGCCTGGCGGGCACGATCGCGATAGAACAGGGCTGTAGTGTTCGTCGGAGGTCTCCACGCATGAAAGGAACGAGCCCACCGTGAAGCGAGCAAGGGTGCCGCCGAGACGGCGGCACCCCCGGATCGTAAACCGATCAGGCCTGGGCGAGCTTTACAGCCGAGACCTTGCCGCGACGATCTTCTTCCAGCTCGTACGAAACGCGCTGGTCGCGATCGAGCGTTGCCATACCGGCAGCTTCCACTGCGCTGATGTGGACGAACGCATCACCACCGCCGCCCTCAGGCGCGATGAAACCATAACCCTTGTCGGCGTTGAAGAACTTAACTGTGCCGATAGCCATAACGTATTCCTTAAGCCCGGACGGTACCCCGATTGGGCAGCATCCGGATGGGGCCGAGATCGAAGACGAGTGCGTCGTCCGGCCCCGGCCGGCGCACCCGATGGCGTTCGATCAGCCGCGCGCGGAAAAACCGCAGCGAACAGTCTGACCTGAAAGGGAAAATGCGAGAAACACGAAGCGCGTCCGGAGTAACAAGCGGGAGCGCGGGACGTCTCTCAGCCGCGCGATGCTTGTGAGCGGACTCACGCGATTTGGTCGGTGTAGCAGGTTATTACGGGGTTGTCGCGACTTTTGCTTCACGCGCGATTGCGGACCGCGGCGTTCTGCCATAGCCTTTGCACCACTGGCCGCACGGAGAACGGTTCATGATCCTGCCGATCCTTGCCGTCCTGCAACTGGCGATACCGTCCGGGCCACCCGCGGACGCGCGCAAGACCGTCGACCTGCCACCGCCGTGGCGGCCCTCCTCCTGTCCCGCGAGCGAAGCCGGCAGCGACATCGTGGTCTGCGGGAAGCGCGACGCCGCCGACAAGGACCGGCTGAGACCCTTGCCCGAACGCTATGCCGGGGTGGGCGGCCCGGGGATCGGCGTCGATCTGGGGAAGGGGGTGCGGGGGAATCTGTACACCACCCCCGGGCGCCTGAACGCCAAGCGCGTGATGATGACGGTGACGATCCCGTTCTGACGTGGTCGGCGGGGGCGGGGGCGGGGGCTTTTCCCGTCACCCCGGCGGAGGCCGGGGCCGCTGGGTTGGATGCGCATCCGCCGTCCCGAGAACACCACGATGGCCCCGTCGTTCGCCGGGGTAACGGTTAGACCGTCTCGAGCAACCGGTCCGCCTGCGCGCGCGCTTCGGGGGTGATTTCCGCGCCCGACAGCATTCGCGCGATCTCCTCGCGGCGGTCGGCGTCGTCCAGCGCGGTCACGCCGGTGCGCGTCACGATCCCGTCGTGGCGCTTGGCGATCAGCAGATGTTGCGCCCCGCGCGCGGCAACCTGCGGGCTGTGCGTGACGACGAGCACCTGCGTGCCGGTCGCGAGTCGCGCCAGGCGATCGCCGATCGCGCTTGCCACCGCCCCGCCGACCCCGCGGTCGATCTCGTCGAAGATCATCGTCGCCGCACTGCCGCGTTCGGCCAGCGCGACCTTGAGCGCCAGGATGAAGCGCGACAATTCGCCGCCGCTGGCGATCTTGACCAAAGGCGCGAACGGCGCACCGGGGTTGGTCGAAATCTCGAACTCGACCCGGTCCTTGCCCGCCGACGACCAGGCATCGGGTGCAGCCGGCGCGACGACCGTGCGGAACCGCGCGGCATCGAGTTTCAGCGGCGCCAGCTCCCCGCGCACCGCGGCATCGAGCTTCTCGGCGGCGGCGGTCCGCGCCTTGGTCAGCGCGGTGGCGGCACGGTCGAAGTCGGTGCGTGCGGTCGCTACCTTGCGTTCGAGTGCGGCAAGGCCCTCCTCACCCGCATCGAGTGCCGCAAGCCTGGCTTCGAGGTCGGCGGCCAAGGCGGCAAGGTCGTCGGGCTGGACGCGGTGCTTGCGCGCCATCCCGCGCAGCTCGAACAGCCGCGTCTCGTCGTCCTCGAGCGCGGACGGATCGAACCACAGGTCGGTCTTGGCGATCCGCAGCTGCTCCTCGGCGACCGCCCCCTCGATCACGGCACGATCGATCGCGGCGAGCGCCTCGGCGAGCGCCTCGTGATCCTCGGCAACCCGCTCCAGCACGCGCGCGGCCTGGCGCAACTGCGCGAGCCCGCCGTCCGATCCTTCGAGCCATTGCTCGATCGCGGCGAGATCGGCGGCGATCTTTTCGGAACGCTGCATCGATCGGCGGCGCTCGGCGAGCGCCTCTTCTTCGCCCGGCTCGGGGGACAAGGCGCGGAGTTCGGCGACGCTGTGCTCGAGCCATTCGCGGTCACGCGCGGCGCTCTCGATCGTCGCATGGGCGGTCGCGAGCGCGGTTTCGGCGGTGCGCCATGCCCGATAGGCGGTCGCGACGGGCGCGGCGTCGACCCGGCCGAACGAATCGAGCAAGGCGCGGTGGCCGCGGGCGTTGAGCAGGCCACGGTCGTCATGCTGTCCGTGGATCTCGACCAGATGCGTCGCCATTTCGCGGAGCAGTCCGGCCGACGCGGGCTGGTCGTTGATGAACGCGCGGCTGCCGCCATCGGCCTTGACGATGCGGCGAATCATCAGCGGTTCGCCGGGTTCGGTGTCGAAGCCGTTCTCGGCGAGCAACGCCGCGATCGCGCCGTCGGGGGCGGGGGTATCGAAGGTCGCGGTGACGACGGCTTGCGCCGCGCCCTGCCGCACCAGCCCCGCCTCGCCGCGTCCGCCGAGCGCGAGCCCGAGCGCGTCGAGCAGGATCGACTTGCCCGCGCCGGTTTCCCCGGTGAGCACGCCCAGCCCATCGACGAAGTGCAAATCGAGCGCTTCGATCAGGACGACGTCGCGAATGGCCAGCGAGATCAGCATCGTGCCGTCGCCCCTAGCCTATCGCGCGCCGTTCCGGAATTGTTCTTTGCGACCAGCGACGACGGGATCGACCGCACGCGCGCTTACTGGCCCGGGTTGGGGTTGCCCGGGTTGGTCGACGATCCGCCCGTCACCGGCGCGGCGCGCGTATCGCGGTTGATTTCCTTGGTCTTGATCGGGATGTTCGGCGCGCTGTTGAGCGGGACGATCGGCTGCCCTGCGGGAATCGCCGCGACCGTCACTGGCGGATGCGCCTGCGACAGCTTGTAGGCGCGCTCGTACCAGGTGGTGCCCGGGTAGTTGGAGCCGAGCACCGCCGCCGACTTGCGCGCCTCGTCCGGCACGCCGAGCGCGAGCGACGTCTCGGTCAGGCGCATCAGCGCCTCGGGGACGTGCGTCGTCGTCTGGTAATCGGCGACCACGCGGCGGAACCGCCCGTCGGCGGCGAGCCACAGGCCGCGCCGTTCGTAGAAGCGGCCGATCTCCATTTCCTTGCCGGCCAGGTGATCGCGCACGAGATCGATCTTGAGCCGCGCATCGGCGGCATATTTGGTGTTGGGATAGCGGCGCGTCAGTTCGCCCAGCGAATCGAGCGCCTGCTGCGTGATCTTCTGGTCGCGCGTCACGTCGCTGATCTGCTCGTAATAGCCGAGCGACACGAGGTAATAGGCATAAGGCGCGTCGCGGTTGCCCGGATGCACCGACAGGAAGCGCTGCGCCGACTGGATCGAGGCGGTATAGTCGTGCCCGAGATAATAGCTGAACGCGCTCATCAACTGCGCGCGGCGGGCCCACACCGAATAGGGATGCTGGCGCTCGACCTCGTCGAACAGCGCGGCGGCGATCTTGTAGTCGCCCTGGTCGAGCCGCTGGCGCGCCGCCGTGTAGAGCGTGCCGACATCGCGCGCGACATAGGGAATGTCGGATTTGCCACGCTTCGCGCAGCCTGCGGTGGTGAAGGCGGTAGCGGCGATCAGCGCGAGCGCTGTGGCACGAAACAGGGGCGAGCGGGCATGGGGGGTACGCATCGGGGGTGGTCTTAGCCGAAGCGTGGAGGCGCGAACAATCCTTTTCACTGCGCTTTCCCGCCAGCACGGTTCCGGCTGGCGCTTTTCACTTGATCGTTTCATTGCGCGCGCGGATCACATCGCGCGAATGCTGCGTTTGCGACCTTATCCCCTTCAGGAGAAACAATCCCGTGACCGCCACCTTGCTCGCCACCAAACGCGTCGAAAAGCCCTGGGGTCGCCACACCTTGTGGCCCGGCTTTGCCAATCCCCCCGCGGATGGCGAGAAGATCGGCGAGGTATGGTTCCAGACGCCGCATGCCGGCGAACCCGACCTGCTCGTGAAGTATCTTTTCACCAGCGAAAAATTGTCGGTGCAGGTGCATCCCGACGATGCGGCGGCCCAGGCGGCCGGCTATCCGCGTGGCAAGGACGAGGCGTGGATCATCCTGGCCGCAGAACCCGATTCGACGATCGCGCTCGGCACGCTCGAGCCGATGACCAAGGACGCGTTGCGCGCGGCCTCGCTCGATGGGTCGATCGAGCATCTGCTCGACTGGAAGCCGGTCAAGGCGGGCGATTTCTTCTACTCCGAAGCGGGCACGATCCATGCGATCGGCGCCGGGCTGACGCTGGTCGAGATCCAGCAGAACGTCGACCTGACCTATCGCCTGTACGATTATGGCAGCGACCGCGAGCTGCACCTCGATGCCGGGGTCAAGGTTTCCGATCCCGTCCCCTTCGTGCCGCTGCCGACCCCGCCGCAGGACGACAAGGATCGCACCGTGCTCGCGGAAGGCCCGAAGTTCGTGATCGAGCGCTTTGCCGGCGGTACGCGCGTGGTGGAGCTGCCCGAGGGGCTGACCGGGTGGCTGGTGCCGCTGACGGGCGCGGGCGTGGCCGACGGCGTTGCGTTCAAGGCGGGTGAATGCCTGACGCTGACCGGGCGGAGCGAGATCCATGCCGATGAAGGCAGCGATCTGGCGCTGGCGTATCCGGCGACGAAGCGGATCTGAGCCTTGCGGTAGCGGGAGGGGGGGCATGGCGGCGGTGGTCGCGACGACCGCCTGGCGGCCCTCGCCTTCGCGAGACCGCTGCGAACGTCGGTTTACGGACGTTTCGTTTGGTGTTTTCCCGCGAAGGCGGGAATCCAGAGTTGAGCAAGACAACGGCTTGCAGTTCTTGCGACTCCTGGACTCCCGCCTTCGCGGGAGAACACATATGGTTTCGCGGAGGTCTCGCCTTCGCCGGGGTGACGGGGTGTGGGACATGCTCCGCCACCCCGGCGCAGGCCGGGGCCGCCACGTTACGGCGCGAACCCTACGTCTCGGCGCAACCGCCCACCAGCCTCCACCGAACCGCGCCGGCATGATCGACCCGCTTTTCGCGATGGCACAAACCCGGTAGCGGGGGATCGATGCTGCGTGTCCTCACCCTGTCCAGCCTGTTTCCGGACGCGACGCGCCCCAATTTCGGCGTGTTCGTCGAACGCCAGACGCTCGAACTGGCCGCCCGCCCGGACGTCGACCTGCGCGTGGTGGCGCCGGTCGGCCTGCCACCCTGGCCGCTCTCTTCCACCACGCACTACGCACCGCTCGCCGCCGTGCCGCGAGGGGAAACGTGGAAGGGCCTCGACGTCCGTCGCCCGCGGTTCCTGACCGTGCCGGGGACCGGCGGCCGTTTCCACGTCCCCGCGCTCACCCGCGCGCTGCTGCCGCTCCTCAGCCAAGTGCGGCGCGACTTTGCGTTCGACGTGATCGATGCGGAGTTCTTCTTCCCCGATGGCCCCGCCGCGGTGGCCCTCGGGCGGCATTTCGGCGTCCCGGTGTCGATCAAGGCGCGCGGGGCCGACATTCATCATTGGGGCGCCACGCCCGCGACGCGTGCGCGCGTGCTCGCGGCGGGGCAGCACGCCGACGGGCTGCTCGCGGTCTCGGGCGCGATGCGCGACGACATGATCGCGCTCGGCCTGCCGGCGGAGCGGATCCGGGTGCACCACACCGGGGTGGACCTCGACCGCTTCACCCCGCGCGACCGGGGTGCCGCGAAACAGGCGCTGGGCGTCAACGGGCCGCTGGTGGTCTCGCTGGGCGCGCTGATCCGGCGCAAGCGGCACGACGTGGTGATCGAGGCGCTCACCGCGCTGCCCGATGCGACGCTGATCATCGCGGGCGAGGGACCGGAGCGCGCGGCGCTGACCGCGCTTGCCGCCGCGCGCGGCGTGGCGGCGCGCGTGCGGCTGCTCGGGTCGGTGCCGCATGCCGATCTGACCGCGCTGCTCGGTGCCGCCGATGCGATGGCGCTGGCGTCCGAATCGGAAGGGCTCGCCAATGCCTGGGTCGAGGCGCTGGCGTGCGGGACGCCGGTCGTGATCGCGGACGCGGGCGGCGCGCGCGAAGTGCTGACCGACCCGAGCTATGGCCGCATCGTCCAACGCACGCCGCAGGACTTTGCCGACGGGATCGCGGCGGTGCTGGCCGCGCCGCATGATTCGGTCGCGACGCGGCGGGGTGCGACCCGCTTCACCTGGGCCGCCAACACCGCGGCGCTGCACGCGCATCTCGCGGGCGTGGTTTCAGCCCGCGGGTAACGGCGGGTTCTTGGCGAGCCACGCCTTCGCCTGATCGTTGCTGAGCTCGACCAGATCGCCCATCACCACCGGCAGGTCGACCAGATGCAGCCCCCAGTCGGCGAGGATCTTGCCGCCAACCACGACGTCGCCGACGATATGGTCGGTGCGCTTGTCGGCGGGATTGGCATTGGTCGTCACCGCCAGATAGCGGAACCGCCCGCTGCTCGCGCAGCGCGTGCTGAGGAGCCCCGGCACCTTGACGAACGTGGTCGTCACCGCCGCGCCGTCATTGCTCCACGGACCTTGGGCTGCGCTTGCGAGGCCGGCACCGCGCGCGCCGAGATAGGCGTCGGTCGGCTTGGGCTTGCCGTCGAGCGCGGCGGGGTCGACGCAGGCGGCGACCATGTCGGGTTGCGGCACGATCCCGAAGCGGCTGTTGGACGGCGGCGGGGCCTCGGCGCGGAAGCTGGTGTAGCTCACGAAGCAACCGGTATCCTTGTTGCTGTGGCACAGCGGCGTAGACTTGAGGTCGCCACCGACGTCGCGGTCGGCGGGCACCGCGACGTTGGTGCCGGGGATGATGACCGAGATGATCTGCCGCTGGACCGGCGTTCCCTCGATTGCCCTGGAGACCAGCTCCTTGAGGATTCCCGACCCCTGGCTGTGCCCGACCAGCACGACTCCACGGCCATGGTTGTCATAGGCGAGATATTCGTCCCACGCCGCCTTCACATCGGCGTAGGCGAGGGCGCGGTCGCCGCGCATCGGCTTGCCGAGCATGGCTTCGCGCAGCGCGCCCAGCGTGACCTGACGATATAGCGGCGCGAACACCCGGCAATGCTTGGCGAAGCGCCCGGCCTGGAATGCGGCGACGACCTGCTCCTCGCGCCCCGCGACCAGGTCGCTGTTGGGCGTGGGGTCGAGCGAGACGGTGGGATAGACGTAGAAGCAATCGAACTTCGGCGACTCGTCGCGAGCGAAATGCTCGATCGAGCGCGATCCGTCGGCGCGGATGATCGTCGCGTCCTGGTTCGCCGCGCAGGCGTCGACCCGGCCGGGGCGGCAGAGCCAAGCGTCGGCGCTTTCGTATTTCGGGCTGGCGTCGGCGGATGCGGTGGCCGGCGCTTGCGCGGCGCCGACGGTCGGCGCGGCGGTGGCCAGCAGAATGGCGGCAAGCGATTTCATCGATTTTGTCCCCGACCCGTTTGCGCTGCCGTCCCAGGCGTAGCCGCTCCGCGCGGCGCACGCAGGCGCGTATCCTGCAAACCAATAGCGCGGCGCGTCAGCCGATCAAAGCGGATAGAGTGCCCCGACCACCCAGCGGCCTTCTCCCCGCAGCACGGCCCAGGCACGGGCCGCCGCGCGGCTGTCCATCGCCTCGACGCCGATGCCGCGCGCCTCGAGCGCGCGGACGAAGGCGGGGGCGGGGCGGCGCATCGTCGCGCCGGTGCCGAGCAGCAGGAACTCGGGCCGCGGATCGCCCGTGAGCAGGTCGGCGAGCGACTCGGGCGACAGCGTGTCGAACGCCGGCGCATCCCATTCCTCGACGCTGTCGGGCGTGATGGTCAGCGCGCGATAGACGCCGCGGAACGCCCCCGCCTCGACCTTGTAGCCATTGGGCGAGAAGCCGGTGATCGCCGGCCCGCTGCCGCTCGCGCGGTCGATCTGCATCAGCGCGGCTTGACCGGCTTTGCAGGCGCGACCGGCTCGGCGATGCTCGGATCGGGGCGCAGACCGAGCGAGATCAGCAGCGACGACGACACGTAGATCGACGAATAGGTCCCGACGAAGATGCCGAGGATCATCGCCGCGGTGAAGCCGCGGAGCACCGGGCCACCGAAGATCAGCAGCGCGAACAGCGCGAGCAGGATCGTGACCGAGGTCATCACGGTACGCGGCAGTGTCTCGTTGACCGACAGATCGACGATCCCCGACATGTCCATCTTGCGATAGCGGCGCATGTTCTCGCGGATACGATCGTCGATGACGATCTTGTCGTTGATCGAATAGCCGATGATCGTCAGCACCGCGGCGACGATGTTGAGGTCGAACTCGAACCCGCTGAGCGCGAAGAAGCCGAGCGTCATCAGCACGTCGTGGACGATCGCGACGACGGTCGAGACGCCGAACTGCCATTCGAACCGGAATATCGCGAACAGGCCGATCCCGACGACCGCGAGCACGACCGCGAGGATACCCTTCCAGATCAGCTCGCCCGAGACCTTGCCGCTGACCGAATCCTGCCGCGAGAAGCGTGCGTCGGGGAAGGCGCGGGTCACGGCGACCTGAACCTGCTGGACGATGCGGTTGGCGGCGCCTTCGTCGGTGCTCCTGGGTGGGGGCAGCTTGATCGAGATGGTGTTGTCATTGCCGACGGTCTGGAGCCGGGCCTCGCCCAGCTCGAGCCGGTCGATCGTCGCGCGCAGCTTGTCGAGCGATGGCGGCGTTGCGAACTTCTCCTCGATCATCAGGCCGCCGACAAAGTCGACGCCGAGGTTGAGCCCGCGCGTGAACACCAGCGCGAGCGCGGCGATCGACAGCAGCAGGGTCAGCCCGAACGCCCATTTGCGCAGGGAGACGAAGGGGAGGTTGGTGTTGTCGGGAACGATTTTCAGCAGGCGCATGGTGTCTGGCCGATCAAATGTTGATTTCGGTCGGGCGGTTGCGGCGGATCCACAACACCACGAGCATCCGCGTGAACGTCACCGAGGTGAACACCGAGGTGGCGATACCGATCAGCAGCACGACCGCGAAGCCCTTCACCGGGCCCGAGCCGAGCAGCAGCATGATGACGCCCGAAATCGCGTGCGTCGCGTTCGCCTCAAAGATCGTGCGGCTGGCTTCCTTGTAGCCGAGCTCGACCGACTGGATCACGCTGCGGCCCCGCCGACGTTCCTCGCGGATGCGTTCGTTGATCAGCACGTTCGCGTCGACCGCGGTGCCGATCGTCAGCACGAAGCCGGCGATGCCCGGCAGCGTCAGCGTCCCGTTGATGACCGCCAGCACGCCCATGATGACCACCACGTTGATGATCACCGCATAGTCGGCATAGAAACCGAAGCGGCCGTAGGTGACCACCATGAACACGATCACCAGGATCACCGCGATGACCGAGGCGCGGATGCCCGCGTTGATCGATTCCTGCCCAAGGTCGGGACCGACGGTGCGCTCCTCGACGATCTTGAGCGAGATCGGGAGCTTGCCCGAGCTGAGTGCGATCGCGAGGTTGTTCGCCGATTCGACCGTGAACGACCCCTCGATATAGCCGGCACCACCGAGGATCGCGGTGTTGATCCGGGGGGCCGAGATGACCGCGTCATCGACGATCACCGCGAAGCGCTTGCCGGTGTTGGCCTGCGTGATCTCCGCGAACTTGCGGCCGCCGTCGGCATTGAAGCTGAAATCGACGATCGGGCTGTTGTCCTCGGGCTTGAACGCCTGCTTGGCGTTGAGCAACTGGTCGCCCGTTATGATCGCCTGGCGCTTGACCAGGATCTTCGCGCCGGGCCCGCCCTCGGGATAGGGCAGCGCCTGCGTGCCCGCGGGGATGATTCCGCCCGGAACATAGGGCTGGTCCGCGACCATCTTGAACTCGAGCTTGGCGGTCTTGCCGATCAGCTCGCGCAGCGCCTGCGGATCCTTCAGACCCGGGACCTGGACGACGATGCGGCTGGTACCCTGGCCGACGATCGTCGGTTCCTTGGTGCCGAGCTTGTCGATGCGGGTGCGCACGACGTCGGTCGCGGTCGCCATCGCTTCCTTGATCGCGGCGTTGATGCCCGCCTCGGTCGGGGTCATCACGATCCGCGACGAATCGACCACCTGCAGGTCCCAGTCGCGCTGGCCGGTGAAGCCGACGCCGCCGGTCAGCTTGTTGAGCCGCTCGCGCGCCGCATCGAGCTGGGTCACGTTGCGGAGCATGAAGCTCAGCTTGCCACCGTCGGTCGCGATGTCGCCGATCGGGATCGCGGGGCCGACCGCCATCTGCGAGACGATCTGCTCGCGCATCGCCTCGAGCCGGTTCTTGACCAGTTCGTTGGTGTTCGCCTCGAGCAGCAGATAGCTGCCCCCCGCCAGATCGAGCCCCTTGTTGACCCGGGGATGCGGGAACGCGCCCCAGCGGTCGGTGACCGACTCGGGCAGGAAGCTCGGGATCGCCAGCGCCATCAGCGCGGCGAGGAAAGCGAAGATCGAGATGACCTTCCAGCGGGGGAAATCGAGCATCGGATCAGTCGTTCGCGGGCTTGGAGCCGAGCGGCGTCACTTCGGCGAGGGTCGCCTTGACGACGCGGACGCGCGTGGTCGGCGCGATCTCGACCTCGACGAAGCGATCCTCGACCTTGGTCACCTTGCCGACGATGCCGCCTGCGGTGACGACCGAATCGCCCTTCTTGACCGCGTTGATCGCCGACGCCTGGTTGCGTGCGCGCAATTGCTGCGGGCGCAGGATCATGAAGTAGAAGGCAACGAAGACCAGCAACAGCGGGCCGAAGTTGACGAGCAGCGAAAGAAAGCCGTCAGGGCCGGTCGCGGCGCCTGTGGTCTGGGCAAATGCTGGGGTGGCGAACATGGGCTACCTTGGTAAAGCGGACCCGCCTGCACACAAGGGACATGCGGGATGGCGAGACGAAGACGTCCCGCTACAAGCGGCGCGCGCTATCATCTCAGGCGCGCCGGTGCAACGGATCATGACTTTTGGAGACACGAACATGACGATCCTCGTCCTCGGTCAAATCAAGACCGCCCCCGGCGATGCTGCCCGCATCACCGACCTGCTCGCCGCGCATGTCGCGCGGGTCAACGAAGAGGACGGCTGCGAATTCTACAGCTTCGCCTTCGACGTGGCGGACCCCGACATCATCCGCATTGCGGAACGCTGGGCCTCGCCCGAAGCGCTCGCGGCGCACGGCGCGGCAGAGCACAGCAAGGTGTTCGGCCGCGCGATCCGCGATCTCGGCGTGCGCGAGATGAGCGTCAAGGCGTGGGACGGAAGCTTCTGGCGGACCCTCAGCGGGGAGTAGATCGTTGCACCATCATCGGCTAGCGATGGTCGCCGAAGGATGATGGTCAAGCCTATGAAAAGACAGTCTGTTACCCGTCTGAAAGTTGCGCGTCTGGCGGCGGCGTCGACGATCGCCGCCTGCGTCGCGGCGGCGCCGCTTCCCGCGGCGCTGTCCCCCGCCGAGACGAGCCGCGAGACGCTGACACAGACGGCCTTCGTGGCGCAGGACAAGCCGACCGCGCTGCGGCAGATCGCCAATGTCGAGGTGGCAGCCGTCGCCACCCTGTCGCATTCGCCCGGTGACACCGAGGCACAACTGACCCGCGCGATGGCGACCAGCTACCGTGCCAAGCTGACCAACAGCCGGATCGACGCATTGTCGGCAAAGGGGCAGTTCGAGGCGATCACCCTCCACAATCCCCGCGATGCGGAAGCACAGGCGGCGCTGGGTGCTTGGCATATCAGCGCGGTCAAGTCGCTCGGCGGGATCGTGGCGCGCGGGGCGCTGGGCGCGCGCAAGGCCTCCGGGCTGGAAGCGCTCGATCGCGCGGTGGCGCTCGGCGGCCAGCGCGCGCTGTTCCCCGGGCTGGCCGCGCTGCTGCGCCTCGCGCTCGACCCGAAGGACCCGGTCGGCGCCAACCTCGCCGAAACCGCGGCGCACGGATCGACCCCGACCGCGCTCGACCGAATCCTCCAGCGCCGCGCCGCACAGCTGCTGGGACCGCTCAAGACCGGCGACGCACGCATGGTCCAGGCGCTTGCCAACCGACTATTACCGCTCGGGCAATTCAAGTGACTTGCATCCGCCGCAATCTCGGCCTAGACGCGCCTCCCTCGGTCGGGGCGTAGCGCAGCCTGGTAGCGCATCACACTGGGGGTGTGGGGGTCGCAGGTTCGAATCCTGTCGCCCCGACCAGAGATTTCCCCTCCCAGCGCAGTCTTCACTGCATCGGATCCGTCCGGCGCAACGCCAGGACGTGTGCCGCACGGGTCAGCATCCATTGCCGCCCGGCCGCAAACCGCGCTACAGCCCGGCGCGCATGGCGTTTGCTCCATGTGTTTGTTCGGAGAATACCCTTGCGTCGCCAAACTGCCCTTGTTTCGTTGGCCCTTGGCCTATCGTTCCTGCCCGCCGTCGCGCGCGCGCAGGCGACCGCCGATGCCGACGTGCGTTGCCT
The DNA here is from genome assembly GCF_022662295.1 of Sphingomonas sp. CARO-RG-8B-R24-01. NCBI lineage: Bacteria > Pseudomonadati > Pseudomonadota > Alphaproteobacteria > Sphingomonadales > Sphingomonadaceae > Sphingomonas > Sphingomonas sp. CARO-RG-8B-R24-01. The sequence goes on from NZ_JAKNQI010000002.1 coordinate 361,796, forward strand.
GCTGGTCAGCAACGTCTTCGCCGAGAAGGAAACCGAGCCCAAGAAGAAGCAGGTCGCGATCATCTCGGTGGCCTATTATCTCGGCCGGATCGACGCCAGGCTGTCGGCAACGCAGTTCCGTACCGCGATCCTGGCGGTCGGCAAAGAGCCGCTCGGCAAGGAAATCGCGCAGACGATGACCAATTGCGCACGCGGGCTGCAATCCAAGCAGATCTCCACCGCGGAGATGATGCAGGGAATCGCCAAGAGCCAGCAGGCCGCGGGCAGCGCCGCACCCGCCAAGAAGTAACGCTCGCCGTCCTAGACCATGCGCGCCGCGATGCTGCACAGCAGGATCGCGGCGAACGGCCCGACCGCCAAGGCGCGCCGCCAGCGCGGCACGGCCCAGGTCTCGCGCTGACCGAGCAACAGTGCTGCCGCGATCCCGGTCGCTGCCATCGTCCAGAAATGATAGCGCACTTCCGACGCCACGCTGAGCGGCAGATAGCTGAGCGCATATAGCAGGGCAGACCAGGCGAGGGCAGGGGCCAGCATCGGCGCCCCCGTCGTACGGTCGCCACCGGTGCCGAGCGACGGCCGCAGCACGACCAGCCCGAACGCGAGCGCGATCCAGCACGCCGGCCAACCCAGCGGCGTCGCCAGGCTGGCCGTGGCAAGCGTCGCGATCGTTGCCTGCACGCCATTGGGTTCGACCATATAGCCCCACCGATTCGGATCGGACGCCAGCGAAAGGCCGGGCAGGTCCGAATCGCGGACCCAGAACCGGACGTTGCGATCGAAGTGCGTCAGCCGGTGCAGGCCATAAGCGACAGGATGCTGCGCCAGGGCGGCGGCCCACCAGCCATAGGGCCCATGCCCCTGCATCAGCGGCGCGCGCAACGTCGCGAATCCGATGGCGCAGGGCGCTTCGCCCCACCACGCATAGCGATCCCACGAGATCGGCGAATAACAGTCGCGATTGATCGCCACCGGATTCGGGGCACCCGTCGGCGGGAACACGTCGGCATGGCTGAACCGGCCGATGCCCCCCAGGTCGTAGATCACCAGCGAGAGTTCGACGCCGCTGCGCTCCGCCCGTAGCGCGGCATTGGCGAGCGGCAGCGCGAGCACCAGCGGAACCGCTGCGAGCACGGAGGTTGCGGCAAGCCGCGGCAGTGTCCGCCGCCACGCCGCCGGGGCGAGCGCGACCAGCAGCGGCAGGCACGCCGGCACCGCATTGAACCGCAAGGTCGCCGCCGCCACCAGCAGCATCGCCGCAACCACCCGCAGCCATCGCGCGGCCAATTCCGCACGTGGCTCCGCACGTGGCGCCGATCCGCGTTCCGAACCGACCCCCGAATTGACCGACGACACCGCCAGCAACCCGGCGGCCATCAGCAGGGCACCCGCGAACAGACTGTCCTTGAGGATCGTCGCCACCAGCACGATCGCAATCGGGGACAGCGTCAGCAGGAGGATCGTGGCGGCCGCGCCGCGCCGTCCGCGCCGCATCGTGGCGAGGACCAGCAACAGGCTGCCGCCCCAATAGAGCAGGCTCTGCAGGATCAGCATCGGCGCTGGGCCGGCGGCGAAAAACCGCAGTTGCCGCCACAGCCAGTTCATCGCCGGCGGATGCCAGTCGTCATACCGGCCGGTCACCGCCTGGCCATATTGGCGGATCGCGTCCCAGGTCATGATTCCGGGCCAGAATGCCGCGATTTCAATGGCTAGGCCGAGGATCATCAGCAGGGCCGCGACCTGCATCGGAAGTGTAGCTCTTCGCATCATTTGGCGGTAGCATGACCGCCCCGTCGGTCGTCACGCAAGAATTGAGATGGATTGCATTTCTCTGCGCGAAGTTCGACTATGATTGGGATAGACCCGGGGGAGTATCGTTTTGACTCAGGCTATATTGATCGCAGACGACCATCCGATGTGTGCCGCGGCGCTCGGCATGGCGACCGAACAGGTCGCGCCCGGGGCAGAAGTGGTTCAAGTCGGCACGATTGCGGAAGCTGTCGCGGCTGCCGAGCAGCGCCGGTTTGATCTTGTCCTGCTCGACCTGATGCTTCCCGATGTGCAAGGGTTTGCTGGCCTGTTGATGTTGCGGCGGCTGCAGCCGCGCGCGACCATCGCCATCGTCAGCAGCACCGACGAGCCGGCGGTGATGCGCCGGGCCGCGCGCGAGGGGGCAAGCGGCTATATTCCCAACAGCGCGCCGATGAGCGGCATGGTCGCGTCGATCCGCACGTTGCTGGCCGGCGGGAACGCATTTCCGCCGGAAATGGCTACGCCCGAACCGGATGCCGTCATGACCCCGTCGCGGATCGGCGAATTGTCCCCCGCCCAGTTCCGGGTGCTGCGCGCCGCGGCGGATGGGAGCCAGAACAAGCAGATCGCCTATGAACTCGGCATCGCGGAAACGACCGTGAAGACCCATTTCGCGCAGATCTTCCGCAAGCTCGGGGTCACCAACCGGACCCAGGCGATCCTCGCGTTGCAGGCGCTCGACGTAGCCGCCTGACACCGCCCGGGGCGGCGCTGGTCCGGTCGACCACCGGGCTGCCGAGCGTTTGAGCCGGACCGGGGAGCATTCCCCCGGGGGTGCAAGGCGTCCTCGCGTGTCCGCTTGCGCTCTTGCGTCGGCAGCACGTGCGCCGGTTGGCGGGGTTTGGCCGTCGCGGCGAGAAGGCCGGTGTCCGACGGACGTCCGCAGACGCCGCTCGGGCCTAGGCGACACCCGGCGTCCGGGTCACCGAACGGCGAGCGAACGCGCCTCCTCGATCGCCGCCATCGTGCGGATGGCCAGCCCCTCCAGCGTGCCGCTCGTCCGGCACTCGCCGCGCTCGATCGCCAGGCAGGCCAGCGCCAGGTCGAGCGCGCCGACACCGTTGCAGGCGCCGCGCAGCGCATGCGCCTCGCGCTCGGCGCGGACGAAATTGCCTTCGCCCAGCGCGCCCGCGATCGCCTCGGTCCGTGCGCCGATGTCGCGCAGCATCATTTCGAGCAGGCGGTTCGCATCCGCGTCCCCGACCGCGCCGCGCAGGTCGGCAAGCCGGGCACAGTCGAGCAACGTATCGGGCGCGACGGTGGCTTCGGCGGTGGCGTGTGGGCGCGAGAGCAGCGCCGTGACCTTCTCGATCAGTTCCTCGGGCGCGAAGGGTTTGCGAACATAGGCATTCGCCCCCGCTTCCAGCGCCATCTTCACGTGCCATTCGCTCCGCCGCGCGGTCAGGATCAGGACGGGCAGGTCGCGGAACATCGCCGACGTGCGCATCTCGCCGAGGATGGCGAGTCCGGTCTTGCCGGGCAGGGCGCAGTCGAGAATGACGAGGTCGGGCCCGGTATCCCACAGGCTGTCCAGCGCCTCCTCGCCGTCCCGGACCGGCAGCACGACATGGCCAAGCGGCGTCAGCGTGCGTGCGACGATTGCGCAAACCAGTTCGTCGTCATCGACGATTACGATGCGCGCCATGTTTCTATCCTGCCAACTTTATGCGGTGCAACTGTGCGTGACCCGACTGCAGCGCCGCATCGCGCGCCGACCCGGCGGGCATGTCGAGCATGTCGTCGATCTTGCCGGCTACCGTCCCGAGTTCGCCCTGGCCGAAAAAGGCGGCAGTGCCCGCGACCTGATGCAGCGCATGGCGCAGCGCATCGATCGCGCCGGCATCGCAGGTTTCGAGCGCGATCGTCTGGTCGTACAGCGTGAACAGATTCTGCACGCGCGTGTCGAATTGCGCCTGCAGGTCCGCGTCCGCACTGGTCGCGGGGGCCGTGGCAATGGCGGGGGCACGGGTGCCGACCGCAAACCGCCGCACGATCTCGTCGAGCGCCGCCATCTGCACGGGCTTGGCGAGATGGCCCTGCATCCCCGCCGCCAGGCACGCTTCGACGTCGCTGGCATAGGCATTGGCGGTCAGCGCGACGATCGGCAGCGCTTCGGCGGACAGTCCATCGGCGCGGATTCGTCTGGTTGCTTCGATCCCGTCGAGTTCCGGCATTTGCATGTCCATCAATATCAGCGCGAAGGGCGTGCCCGCGGCGCGCGCGCGATCGACCATCGCGATCGCTTCCACGCCGGATCGGGCAATCGCCGGACGATAGCCGAGGCGGGTTAGCATAGCCTTAATCAGCGTCTGGTTGACGTCGTGGTCCTCGGCGACCAGCACGCGCGCGCCGGGCACCGCGGGGAGGACCGACGCGGGGCCGGGTTGCAGCACTGGCGGCACGGCCGCCGGGGCGTCGATCAGGGGCAGGCGCAGCGTCACCGTCGTCCCGATGCCGACCTGGCTGGTCAGCGAGATCGACCCGTCCATCAATTGCGCAAGCTGGTTCGAGATGGCGAGGCCGAGCCCGGTGCCGCCATGCCGCCGCGACGTGCTGGCATCCTCCTGGACGAATTCGTGGAAGATCGCGCCCTGTCGGTCCGCCGCGATGCCCACGCCGGTATCCGCGATCGCGACGACGATCATGTCATCGTCGCGTGCGACGCTCAGCCGGATCGATCCGTGCTCGGTGAACTTGGCGGCGTTGCCCAGCAGGTTGAGGACGATCTGCCGGAGCCGGAGCCCGTCTCCCAGCACCGCATCGGGCACGTCGTCGGCGACGTCGACGTCCAGTGCGAGCCCCGCGGTGGTCGTCAGCGGCATGACCAGCCGTGCGCAGCTGCGCGCCAGATGGCGCCAGTCGACGCGGTCATGCGCGAGCGTCACATGGCCAGCCTCGATCTTCGACAGATCCAGAATGTCGTTGAGCAGCCGCATCATCGCCTTGCCGGAATCGGCGATCATCTGCAGCTTCTGCCGCTGGTCCGCGCGCGGCTTGTCCGCCAGCAGCAATTCGGTGAAGCCGAGCACGCCGTTCATCGGGGTGCGGATCTCGTGGCTCATGTTGGCGAGGAAACTGGACTTGGCCTGCGCCGCGACCTCGGCGTGGCGGCGGGCGGAATCGAGCTCGACCTCGAGCCGCTTGCGCTCGGTAATGTCGCGGACCGACGAGATGATCTCGCTGGGTTCCCCGGTGACGGGATCGCGCACCAGTCCGCTGTTGGATTCGAGCCAGGTCCATGTCCCCGGCCGATCGATCCGTTCGATGCGATAGGCGACGACCCGCTGCTCGGTGATCCCGGCGCCGAGGTCGCGGTGCGTCCCAAACACCTTTTCGACGTCGTCGGGATGAAAGCCGCGCATCAGGTTGCGCCCGACGAGCTGTTCGGGCTTGAGACCGATCACGTCCACGACCGAAGGCGACACATACCGGCACACGCCATCGATGGTCATGCGGAACACCGCATCGGTGGCATTTTCCGCGAGCAGCTTCAGCTGCTCGGTGCGTTCGCGCAGGACCGATTCGGTGGCCTTTCGCTCGGTAATGTCGAGGTTGACGCCGATCAGGCCGACCTGTCGCCCCTCGTCGTCGAATTCGTTGGTCGTGATCGATTCGACCCAGCGGATCGATCCATCGGGGCGGCAGAAGCGGAATTCGGTGCGCAGCTCACGCGCGTGCACCACCGTATCGCGCCATTCCTCCCGGATCCGCGCGAGATCGTCGGGATGGATCGCCGGAACCCATCCAAAGCCGAACGCCTCGTCGGCGGTAAGCCCCGCGACGTCCAGCCAGGCGCGATTGGCGTAGGTGATCTCGCCTTGCGCATTGGTGCGGAAAATCCCCGCCGGCGACAGCGCGGCCAGCGTTTCGAACAGCCGCTTGCTCTCCGCCAGCGCGATCCGCGCGCGGCGTTGTTCGGTGATGTCGATGATCGCCCCGATGAAACCGGTGAGCTTGCCCTCGCTGTCGAACTCGCCGCTGTTGACGCTCTGCACCCACAGTTCGCCGCCGTCGCGATCGTAGAAGGCGAAGTCGCGGACCCGCACCATGCCAGGATGGAACGCATCGACGTTGGTCTCCCGCACATAGCCTTCGGGGTCGACCAGCGCCGCCTTCCAGCCATCACCGAGCGATTCCTCGACCGTCATGCCGACCTTGTCGGTCCAGGCGCTGTTGACGTAGGTCAGTGCGCCGGTGGGGGCGGCGCGGAAAATGCCGACCGGCGACGCTTCGGCAAGGCGCCGGAAACGCGCCTCGCTGTCCTCGAGCGCGCGCTGGGTCGCGACCGCAGCGGTGATGTCCCGGATCGTGCCGATCGTTCCCCCGAAGCTGCCGTCGGGTTCGGCGAGCCGGCGGAGCGTCACCTCGATGTGGCGGCATTCGCCGGTCGCGGTGAAGAAGCGTTGCTTCAGCGTCGCTTCCTCGATCTCGCCGGTCACGATGCGGGGATATTGGGTCACGGCATGGACCCGATCCTCCGGATGGAGCAGACGCGCGGTGCTCCAGCCGAGGCTTTCCTCGACCGAATAGCCGGTCAGCTTTTCCCAGGCGCGGTTGAGGAAGATCCAGCGCCCGTCGGCATCGGTGCGGAACACCGCTTCCTGCATTGCCGCGAGCAGCGTGTCCGAAAAGTCGCGGGCGTGCTTCAGCTCGGCCCGGGTGCGGTCCCGCGCGCTGAGCACCGAGGCGAATGGGAGGCCGCAGCCGAACGCCGCAGCGAGCAGAAACTGCAGGACATGGATCCGCGCGCTGAACGGCGCCTCGATCATCCACATCGGTCCGGAACCGCGGAGCGTCTCCGCCGTCGCGATGATCGAAACCAGCAAGATCGCCGCTGCCGTCCCCACGATGCCGAGGCGAAGGGCCACCACCACCATCATCGGCACGCTCAGAAACGCCAGGGGATAGCGCGTCTGACCGAACACGACGAACGCCAGCGCGGCATAGCCCAGCAGGATGGCGACGATCTCCGGGATCCGCGCGCGATCGACCTCGTGCCGGCGCGGCCAAGCATCGATCGCGATCATCGCGACCGGGGCGGTGATCAACATGCCGAGACCATCGGCGAAGAACCAGCTGAGCCATGCCCAGCCGTCGATCCACGGTCCGGTGGGAGCGAACCGCACGGCCGCCGCCAGCCCGGACGTCGCCGGGGCGAGGACCGCGCAGTAGATCACGAACCAGACGACATCGCCGAGACTGTGCATGTCCGGTCGGCCGCGTCGGGACATCAGCAGCCAGCATCCGAGCATGGCTTCCCCGACGTTGACCAGCGGCAGGTAAAACGTCGACCGTGACGGATCGAACGATGCCAGATTGGCAGCGGTGAACCCGATCAGAGCCGCCACGATCCATCCGGCCGAGCGGTGCCATCCACTGCGAAGGATCGCCGCGGCGAGCACGGCATTGGGCAACCAGAGCGCGGCGACGGTCCCGCCCGCGCGCGACAGGTTCAGGCCGACCCAGGCGAGCAGGAACACCGCGACTGCCATCGCGCAGCGCGCCGCTACCCAGCCAAGCCTGTCCGGCCACGGCATCGGCTGTTCCAGCGCATTTGGCGAAAGCGGAGCTGTCATCGTCCCTTGATGAAGGGTGTGGTTTAAAGCGGCGTTGATAGCAAATCCCCCGCGCGCTGTCGTGGCCCAATTGGCGTATGACCCGGGCTGTCCTACACGAACCATATCGGTTACATCGAGTCGCGACGGGAGGGTGCGCTGATGATCGAGAAACTGATCGAGGACGTGATCGAACGCGAAGGCGGCTATTCGGACGATCCCGCGGATGCAGGCGGGGAGACGCGCTTCGGCATCACCGCGGCCGTGGCACGGGCGCAGGGGTATCGGGGCGCGATGCGCGACCTGCCACTGGCCACCGCGCAGGCGATCTACCGCACGGTCTATTGGTCCGCCCCCCGTCTCGACGCGGTCGCGGAGCGCGCGCCGGACGTGGCTGCGATCCTGTTCGATACCGGCGTGAACATGGGGTTGGCGGTCGCGATCGGCTTCCTCCAGCGCGCGCTCAACGCGCTCAATCGCGGCGCGCGGGACTATCCCGACAGCGCGGTCGACGGACGGATCGGCCCGGCGACGCTCGCCGCGCTCGCCGGGTATCTCGCCCATCGCGGACCGGCGGGCGAAACGGTCCTGGCAAAGGCGATCGAGGCGTTGCGCGGCGAACGCTACGTCACGCTGGCGGAGCGGCGTCCGGCCGACGAGGCGTTTCTATACGGATGGTTGGCAAACCGCATCGGTTAACGACACGGAGAAGGAGATGGCTATGCTGGACGGTATCATCGGCCCGATCGCGGCGATCATCGACAAGATCATTCCCGATCCGAAAGCGCGCGACGACGCCAAGCTCAAGCTGCTCGCGTTGCAGGGCAGCCAGGACCTCGATCAGGTCAAGACGCAGATGGCGGCAATCCTCGCCGAAGCGCAATCGAGCGATCCCTGGACCAGCCGCGCGCGGCCGAGCTTCCTGTACGTCATGTACGCCTTGTTGCTGTGGGCGATCCCGATGGGGCTGATCGCGGCGGTGCAGCCGCAGATGGCCAAGGATATCGCGGCCGGGATGAACGCCTATCTCGCCGGCATTCCCGAGCCGCTCTACGCGCTCTTCGGGACGGGGTATCTCGGCTATACGGCGGCGCGATCCTGGGGGAAGGCGCGCGGCACGGACAAGTAACCCGCCGCGTCACCCCGGCCCGCGCCGGGGTGACGGATTGCGTCGCGACTTCAGTGTGCTATCCAACTCCATCACGCCTGGAGTTGCCCGATGCGCCCGATCTTCGCCTTGTTGCTTGCCACCACCGCCATGCCCGCACTCGCCGCACCGCCGACGATCCATGGCTATGGCAGCCTGGCGATTTCGGCGCAGGGTGACCGGGTCGCGACGGTCGACAGCACCGGGCCGGCGGCAAAGCCGATGATCACGATCCGCAGCGTGCGCGGCGGCAAGGTGCTGCGCAGCTTCGATCCGTGTCGCGGCGCCTGCGCGCTGTCGGGGCTGACCTTTGCGCCCGATGGCACGCTCGCATGGCTCGCGCGCGACCGGAGCGCGGGGACGGTGACGCTCGCGGTCGACGACGCCGGCAAGCCGCGCACCGTCGCGACGATCAAGGGCATCGCGCAGACTCCGCGCTTCGCTCCCGACGGCAAGCGGATCGCGCTGCTGGTGACGATCGGGGCCGCCAAGGAGGCTGGCGCGGCGCAGGCGGGCGTCCGCCAGATCGGCGAAATCGGCGAGAAGAGCGACGAGCAGCGGCTCGCGGTGTTCGACCTCGCGGGCGCGCCGGTGGCGGCGGACGCGGTCAAGCCGGTGTCGCCGGCGGATCGCTATATCTACGAATATGACTGGACGCCGGACGGGGCGGGGTTCGTGGTGACCTCGGCGCCCGGCAATGGCGACAACAATTGGTGGGTCGCGACGCTGGATGCGGTCGATGCGACGACGGGTGCGGTGCGCACGATCGCCAAGCCGACGACGCAGCTCAATTTCCCGCGCGTGTCGCCGGACGGCAAGACGGTCGCCTATATCGGCGGCTTGATGAGCGATTTCGGCTCGGTCGGCGGGGATGTCTGGACCGTGCCGTTCGCGGGCGGCACGCCGCAGAACATCACCCCGCGTGCGCGCCTGACGGTCACGTCGCTGGTTTGGACCGACCGGATGATCCGCGGGACGGCGCTCCGCGGTGACCAGGCCGGGTTGTTCACCGCATCGAGCGGCCAGGGCGACGGCTTCGGCTGGTCGCGCCCCGCCAGCCTCAGCGCGGGGGACGCCAAGGCCGCGTGGAGCACGAATGGGTTGACCGTCGCGACGGTCGCGCAGGATTTTACGCATGCACCCGCGATCTTTGCCGGGCCGGTGGCGGCGCCGGTGCAGATCACGCACGATAACGATGCGGTCCCCGCGACGATGACCGCGCGCTCGATCAGCTGGAAGAACGAGGGCTTCACCGCGCAGGGCTGGCTGCTCGCGCCGCTCGGGGCGGACCCGGCGAAGAAGGCACCGATGATCACGATCGTCCACGGCGGCCCGTCCGCCGCGAACACGCCCGGCTTCGGTGGCGGGTATGGCGATCTGCTATCCGCGGGCTATTACGTGTTCCTGCCCAATCCGCGCGGCAGCTACGGCCAGGGCGAGGCGTTCACCGCCGCCAACAAGCGCGATTTCGGCGGGGGTGATCTGCGCGACATCCTCACCGGGATCGACGCGGTGGAAAAGGTCGCGCCGGTCGACGACGCGCGGCTCGGCCTGACCGGGGGGAGCTATGGCGGGTTCATGGCGATGTGGGCGAACACCCAGACCAACCGCTTCAAGGCGATCGTCGCGGGGGCGGGGCTGTCCAACTGGGTCAGCTATTATGGCACCAACGGGATCGACCAGTGGATGCTACCGTTCTTCGGCAAGACGCTGTACCAGGACCGCAAGGCGTATGAGGACGTCTCGGCGGTCAATTTCATCGGCCGCGCGAAGACGCCGACGTTCATCTACGTCGGCGAGCGGGACATCGAGGTGCCGCCGACCCAGTCGATCGAATATTGGCACGGATTGAAGGACCAGGGCGTGCCGACGTCGCTGGTGATCTATCCCGAGGAAGGCCATGGCATCCGCGCACCGGCCAATGCCGCCGATGTGCGCAAGCGGTCCCTGGCGTGGTTCGACCGGTATCTGAAGGCGGGGCAGTAAGCGCCTGCCCGTCTCTCCCGGCGTAGCACGGGACCGCCGGGTCGGTCCGGCGGGCGCCTGTTGCCGTACGACCCCGGCCGGTGCCGGGGGTAACGGCTATTGCAGGGGTTTGCCCGAATCTTTCCATCTATCCAGGACTGCGGATGCGTCGGGCAGGGCGGGCGTCGGCTCCGGCGTCGTCACGGCGGTCGCGCGGTGGACCACGACCGTCGGGGCGGCGGTCGGTTGCGGCGGAGCAACCGGAACGACCGGCAGCGACGCATGCATCGGTCCGGGCACGGGTTCGCCACCCCGATACGACTGGTGGAATGCGGCGGGCGTTCCCCAATAGCCCTGCCAGCGATGGAAGAAGTGCCGCCCGATCACGGCCGTCATCACCAGGCTGCGGTTCCACTCGGGCGTGACCGCGAACGTATGATAATGCGTCGCCAGACCGACATCGCGGGAAACGAACCCGTCGAGCGCCGCCGCCGCCACGCCCACCGCGCGCGCCCAGGCCGCCTGGTCGGGCATCCCGCGCGCCATCGCGCCGTTGCACGCGAAACTGAACTGGCAATGCGCCTCGGCCGAACCCTGATAGACGACGCCGCAGACGGTCGCGGGAAAGGCGGGATGGCGGACACGGTTGAGGATCACCTGCGCGACCGCACGCTGCCCCGCGACCGGCTCACCACCCGCTTCGTAATAGACCGCGGCGGTGAGGCATTGCACCGCACGGCCGCGATCGCTCGCGCTGGCGTGCGCGGTGGAGAACGGGGCGGCGGGGTGGACCGATGCGTCCCGACCGAGCAGACGGGCGAGCAGGGGGAGCGCAGTCGCGCCCGTGTTCGCGGGTGTCGCGCCGTCCTCGGCGTAAAAATAGGCGGCGCCGGGGAAATGATCCTCGCGGTCGAAGCCGCTCGGCGCCGGGTCGGAGAACGCCGCCTTGCGCGCCTGGTCGACGATCGCGCGGACGGCGGGATACCCGCACAGAAGGAGCGCGAGGAGCAAGGCGGTGGCCGCGAGCGTGCGCGGCCGGGCGTGGCGCAGGGGGGAGGCGAAATGCATCGAAACCCGGGTAGCGCAACTGGGTTACCAGGTTGCTGACGTTCGGCTGTTCTGCCCGGGGCGCGCGGCGGGTGGATTGCTTCGCAGCGGGAGCCACATGCCCCGCCGCGTTCCTGCGCAGGCAGGAACCCAGGGTTCCGTAGAGCACCGGCCGATGCGTTCGCGACTCCTGGGCTCCTGCCTGCGCAGGAGCACGGGTGGCCGGAGCTCCGATCGCCATACCACCGCCGGATCCGCCCCCCGGTGCCCCCCGGGCCCAGCCCGGGGTGGCAGCGCGAGTGCCGGACCTCAGCGCAGTGCCGCGGTCTCCAGCTTGAGCGACCCCGCCGGGATCACCTCGACCTGCGGATAGGCCTTGCGCAGCGGAGCGAGGAAGTCCTTCGCGTCGCCCACCACGACGATGCTCGCCGCCGCCGGATCGAGCAGCGCGCCCGCCGCCGCCTGCACCGCCGCCGGGTCGACCGCCGCGACCTTCGACACATAGGCACCGAGCTCGCTCAGCGGCACGCCCTGCACGACATAGCCGCCGACCGTCCCGGCGATCCCGCCGGTCGTCTCGGTCGCGCGGCCGAAATTGCCGACCAGCACCGCCTTGCGCGTCTCGAGCTCGGCGGGCGTCACCGCTTCCGCGCCGAGCCGCTTCATCTCGGCGAGGATGATCGACACCGTCTCGGGTGCCGACGGGTTCTTGGTCGAGGTCCGCCCCGCGATCAGGCCGGGCTGCCGGCCGGCCTGCAACGAACTGCCCGCACCATAGGCGAGCCCGCGCTTGATGCGGATTTCCTGGTTCAGCCGCGACGAGAAGCCGCCGCCGAGGATCGTGTTCGCGACCGCAGTCGGATAGAAACGCGGGTCGTTGCGCGCCAGCCCCGGCCGCCCGACGACGACCCCGGCTTGCCCGGCGCCCGGCAGGTCTACCACCACCACGCGCGGCTTGGGATAGGCCGGCGCAGGCGCCGCCGCCGGGGCGGTCGCGGTTGCGCGCCAGTTGGCGAAGGCGGTCTCGGCGAGTTGCCGCGCCTTCGCGACGGTGACGTCGCCGACCATCACCAGCGTCGTCTGCGCGGGCGCCCAGGTCGCGGTATAGGCGCCACGCAGATCGCCTGCCGAAATCGCCTTGAGCGACGCGGGCGTCCCCTCCAGCGGATGCCCGTACGCGGTGTCGCCGAGCACGGTGCGCGACGCGACGAGCCCGGCGAGCTGGCTCGGGTTCTTGATCGCGACCTGCACGCCGTCGATCGCCTGCGTGCGCGCGCGTTCGATCTCATCGGGCTTGAACGCCGGATTGCGCGCGACGTCGGCGAGGATATCGAGCGCGGGCGCGGCCTGGTCCGCCTTGACCGTGATGTCGATGGTCGAGCCGTCCCAGCTCGCATCGCTCGAAATCGCGCCGCCGAGCGTCTCGATCTGCTGCGCGATGTCGGTCGCGCTGCGCGTCGCGGTGCCCTTGGTCAGCAGGTCGGCGGCGAGGCTGTTGACGCCGGGCAACCGCGCGGGATCGTTCGCGCCGCCCCCGCGCCCGACGAGCAGCGCGGTCAGCAGCGGCAGGTCGTGCTTCTCGACGACGACGATGCGCATCCCGTTCGACAGCGCGAATTCGACCGGCCTGGGGGTGGCAGCGGCGATGGTCGGACCGGCGGCGGGCGGCGCGATCCGCTCGGCGGCGCTGGCCGGCGTGACGATCTCGACGTCGGGCGGGGTGACGAGCTGTTGCGCGACCACGCTCGGCGCAACCGCGATCGTGTCGCCCTTGCTGCCGTTGGCACTTTCGGCGGGGAGATAGCGGATCGTCGCGGAACGATCGTCCTGCAGATACTTGCGCGCGACCCGCTGCACGTCGGCGGCGGTGACTCGGCCGATCTCGGCGAGCTGCCGGTCGGCGGCGTGCGGGTCGCCGTCGATGATCGTCGCCTGCGCGATCGTGCGGCCCTTGCCCTCGGCAGTCTCGCGGCCGAGCAGTTCGGCGGTGACGATCTGGTTCTTCGCCTTGGCGAGCTCGGCCGGGCTGGCCACGGTGTCGCGCATCCGTGCGATCTCGCGGTGGAGTGCCGCCTCGCCGGTCGCGACGTCCTTGCCGCTCGCCATGATCGCGATGACGGCCAGGTTGCCCGGGCCCTGCTTGACGTCGAGGTAGGTCTGCGCCGACTGGGCGAGCTGGTCGCGATAGACCAGGCTCTGGTACAGCCGCGAGCTCTCGCCCTGCGACAGGATCGTGTTGAGCACCGCGAGCGGGGCGCTGTCGAAGTCGCGATCGGCGGGGATCGGGTAGCTGATCAGGACCGCGGGAAGCGGGGTGTTGGCTTCATAGACGGTGCGGCTGATGGCTTGGGTGCGCGGTGGCTCGGTCGTGGTGACACGCGGGATCGGGCGGGCTGGGCGTTTGATCTTCGCGAAATACTGGTCGACCCACTGGTTGAGTTGCGCTGGGTCGAAATTGCCTGAGACGACCAGCACCGCATTGTCGGGCCGGTAGAAGGTCGCATGGAACGCGCGCACGTCGTCGATCTGCGCGCTGTCGAGATTGTCGATGCTGCCGATCGTCCCGCGCGCGTAGGGGTGGCGCGTGTAGCTGATCGCCGGGAAATACAGCGAGAACAGCTTGCCGTACGGGCGCGCGTTGGTGTTCTGGCGGAGTTCCTCCTTCACCACGTCGCGTTCGGAGGCGAAGCTCTTGGGCTCAACGACCAGGCTCGCCATGCGGTCGGCTTCGGCGAAAAGCAGGCGGCGGAGATGGTTGGCGGGGATCGTCTCGTGATATTCGGTGTAGTCGTCGTTGGTGGACGCGTTGTTGTTGCCGCCGACGTCCTCGGTCAGCCGGTCCATCTGTTCGGACACGAGGTTGCGCGTCGCCTTGAACATCAGATGTTCGAACATGTGCGCGAAGCCCGAGCGGCCGGCGGGATCGTCCTTCGAGCCGACATCATACCACATCTGGACCGACACGTTGGGCGTGCTGGTGTCGCGGATCGCATAGACGCGCAGGCCGTTGGCGAGCGTGCGTTCGGTAAAGGCGATCGGCTTGACCGCGGGGGCGGGGGCGGTTGGTTGCGCCTGCGCGAGCGTCGCGGGCAGCAGGGCGGCGCCCAGCAGGAGGGCGGCACGGGACAGACGCATACGGGGAAACTCCGGCGAGCAGATCGATGCGCCACTGTGTTGCCGGGGGGTGCCGTGTGTCAATCGCGCGGGCGCGCGTCGCGTCTCCGTCTCCCGCTTCCCCGGCGAAGGCCGGGGCCCAGTAGCGGAGGTTTTTGTAACGGGCACAGCGCCTGACACCTCATTTCTCACTCCTGGGCCCCGGCCTTCGCCGGGGAAGCAAGATAAGGAAGCGGCAATGGGCGTTGTTGCCTGGAGATGGCGTGCATCGATCGTAGGGAGGGTATCCAGCGATACGGCTGCGCCTTTAGCGCCTTCTCCGTACGACCCCTTCCCCGGCGAAGGCCGGGGCCCAGTAGCGGAGGTTTTTGTAACGGGCACAGCGCCTGACACCTCATGTCTCACTACTGGGCCCCGGCCTTCGCCGGGGAAGCAAGATAAGGAAGGGGCAATGCGCGTTGTTGTCTGGGGATGGCGCGCATCAGTCGTACGGAGGGTATCCAGCGATACGGCCGCGCCTTAAGCGCCTTCTCCGTACTACCCCTTCCCCGGCGAAGGCCGGGGCCCAGTAGCGGAGGTTTTTGTAACGGGCACAGCGCCTGACACCTCGTGTCTCACTACTGGGCCCCGGCCTTCGCCGGGGAAGCGGTGTACTGAAAAGCGATCGTTACGCCACCGCTCGTATCAGGGCTTGCTGCGATCCCGGTTGGTGTACATCAGCACCGCCGCCAGCGCGGCTGAGCCGACTCCCACGCCGATCGCGATCGGCACGAGCGGCCAATTGTCGCGGGCCGCGCCTTTGGCGGCCTCGGCGGCGTCGCGGACTCGTTTGTGGTCGCGGGCTGCTGCTTCGATTTCGTTGATTTCAGCCATGATTCCCTCTCGACTTTACGTCTGCGCGTTCCCCGCCTTGTACGCCTGTCGGAACGCATCGGCGAAATGTTTAAGACGCTGCTCCGCTATCGCCGCGCGAAGGTCCGCCATCAACCCCTGATAGAACCACAGATTATGTTCCGTCATCAGCATCGCGCCGAGGATCTCCTGCGAGCGGACGAGATGATGGATGTACGCTCGCGACCACGTCCCGCACACCGGGCAACCGCAGACGGGGTCGAGCGGCCCCTGATCCTCGGCGAACTTGGCGTTGCGCAGGTTGATCGGGCCCTGCCGCGTAAAGGCCTGGCCGGTGCGCCCGGAGCGCGTCGGCATCACGCAATCGAACATGTCGATCCCGCGCTCGACCGCGCCGACGATGTCGTCGGGCTTACCGACGCCCATCAGGTAGCGCGGCTTGTCGGCGGGCAACTGGTCGGGCGCGAAATCGAGGCAGCCGAACATCGCTTCCTGTCCTTCGCCGACCGCGAGCCCGCCGACCGCATAGCCGTCGAACCCGATGTCGATCAGCGCGCCCGCGCTGTCGGCGCGGAGCGTCTGGTCGAGCGCGCCTTGCTGAATGCCGAAGATCGCGGCACCCTCGGCATGGGCGCCGCCGCCATCGAACGCATCGCGCGACCGCTTCGCCCAGCGCATCGAGCGCGCCATCGCGGCGGCCTGGACTTCGGGGGTCGAGGTGGTGGGGACGAGCTCGTCGAACGCCATGACGATGTCCGACCCGAGCAGGCGCTGGATCTCGATCGAGCGTTCGGGGCTCAATGTGTGGCGCGTGCCGTCGAGGTGCGACTTGAAGGTCACGCCATTCTCGTCGCGCTTGGTGAGGTCGCTGAGGCTCATCACCTGATAGCCGCCGCTGTCGGTGAGGATCGGGCGGTCCCAGCCCATGAAGTCGTGCAAGCCCCCGAGCCGCGCGACGCGTTCCGCGCCGGGGCGGAGCATCAGGTGATAGGTGTTGCCGAGGATGATGTCCGCGCCCGCCGCACGGACGTCGGCGGGCTTGACCGCCTTGACGGTCGCGGCGGTGCCGACTGGCATGAAGGCGGGGGTGCGGATCGTGCCGCGGCGCATCGCGATTTCGCCGGTGCGCGCCTTGCCGTCGGTCGCGGCGATGGTGAAGGCGAAACGGGGTCGGTCTGTCATGTCTTGCTCCCCTCCCTGGAAGGGAGGGGCTGGGGGTGGGTCGGTTCGTTGTCGAACGCGGCACCCGCCCCATACCAACCCACCCCCGGCCCCTCCCTTGGGAGGGAGGGGAGGGCGTCAGTCCTGGTTCAGCGCTTGAACAGCGTCTCGGCGGTCGGCTCGGCGCGGGTCGGGACTTCGCCGTGCTCGGCGGCCTCCGTATCGCGCGCGAGCTGGTCGCGGTTGGCGCGGAGTTCGGAGATGAGCGCTTCGCGATCCCCCTCCAGCCGCGTGTCGACCGGCGCCTCGATCCCGGCGGCCTTGGCGGCTTTGCCGACGGCGGCGTCGAGCTCGCGCTGCGTCGTCAGGCCGAGCGTGACCGGATCCTTCGGGGTGATGTTGGCGATGTTCCAGTGGCTGCGGTCGCGGATCGCCGCGATCGTCGTGCGGGTCGTGCCGATCAGCGCGCTGATCGCACCGTCGGTGATCTCCGGATGGTTGCGGATGATCCACGAAATACCGTCGGGCTTGTCCGACCGCTTCGACACCGGCGTGTAGCGCGGGCCCTTCGTACGGCGGACCTGCTCGGGCCCTTTAAGGATCTGCAGCCGGTAATCGGCATTGGCCTGGCCCTTGTCGATCTCGGCCTGGGTCAGTTCGTGCGCGCGGATCGGGTCGCGGCCGGTCAGCTTGGTCGCGGCGGTATCGTCCGCAATTGCCTGGATTTCGAGAATGTGGAGACCGCAGAAATCCGCGATCTGCTCGAAACTGAGCGCGGTATTGTCGACGAGCCACGATGCGGTGGCATGGGGCATGAGCGGCTGGGCCATGCGGCGAACTCCTTCAGAAACGGAAAGGGCCGCCCCTTTCGGAGCGGCCACTTGTGCTGACGTTGCATGTACGCCGGTTGCGCGGGAGTGGCAAGCGCGGTTGCGGGGTACGAATCAATGCGGCGGGGGAGTGTTTGTGAAGTAGCTTTCGATATGGCGTTCAGCTTTGAGAACTGTCACGATCTGCAACGTGTTCGCTTCGTACCGGAAGAAAATGATATAACCGCGGTGTACGACGCTGCGGACATCTTCATGGAGTTCCGGGCGCGCACTTCCCAAATGTCCCGGCAATGCCGCGAGTTTGCGGCATCGATCCCGAATATTGTCGATGAACCGTCGCGCCAGGGCGCGGTCACCTGTTTCCTGAGCGATGTAAACGGCGATATCTCGCAGGGCGGCCTGCGCCTCCAACAGATAAATCAGCCGTCGCACATCAAGCGCGCCGCCGTGCTTCCCATGCCTCCAACGCTTCGTCCACCGAGTCACCGATCTCGTCGTCCGAATACGAGCCGCCCCGAGCAATCGAAGCCTGGATCGTCTCGCGCAAGGCCTTCACGTTCTGCTCCCGCTCCTCGACCAACCGAAGCCCCTCGCGCATGACCGCGTCGGGCGAGGCGTAGCGCCCTTCCGCGACGATCGATTCGATGAACGATTCCCAACGCGGGCCAATCGATACGTTCACGTGTCTTCCTTCCCGCTGGTATCAGCGCCGGGAGAATTTACGCCATCGCGGGTTTCGCCTCAAGCCGCGATCGCCTCGGGGTGGTTGACCGGGACCAGCGCGCCGAGGAACTGCCGCGCGCTCGCCGCCCAGGTGAAGCTCTGGCCGTAGGCAGCGCAATCGGCCCGGCTCAGGGTCAGCGCCCTGGCGATCGCGACGTCGAGGTCGCCGTCCATTGCACCGACCGCGGGCTTGAGCACGTCGATCGGCCCGGTCACCGGATAGGCGGCGATCGGCACGCCGCACGCCATCGCCTCGATCATCACCAGCCCGAAGGTGTCGGTCTTGCTCGGGAAGACGAACACGTCGGCGGCAGCATAAGCGGCGGCAAGGTCGTGCCCGAAGCGCGGGCCGAGGAAATGCGCGTCCGGATATTTCGCGGCCAGGCTCCCGCGCGCCGGCCCGTCGCCGACGATCACCTTCACGCCCGGATGCGCGGCGGTGAGGAACGCCTCGATGTTCTTCTCGACCGCGACGCGCCCGACATACAGCTGGACCGGACCCCGGCCGCCTTCGGCCAGCGCGCGGATCGCGGGATCGGGCACGATGTCGCTGCCGAAGGTCGAAAGATCGACCCCGCGGCCCCAGTGCCGCACGCGCGTCAGGTCATGCGCCTTGAGCGTCGCGGCGATCGACGGGGTGGACGCGAGGATCGATTGCGCGGGCCAGTGGAACCAGCGGATGTAGCGCCACACCCATTCGGGATTCACCCCCGTGCGCGCCGAGACGTAATCGGGAAACTGCGTGTGATAGGCGGTGGTGAACGGAAACCCGCGCGACAGGCACCAACGCCGCGCGGCGAGGCAGACGGGCCCCTCGGTCGCGAGATGGATCGCATTGGGCGCGAACTCGGCAAGCATCCTGCCGACCGCGGCGGTGCGCGCGAAGGCAAGGCGGATCTCGGGATAGGTCGGGCAAGGCATCGAATAGAACAGGTCGGGCGAGACGATCAGGACTTCGTGCCCCTGCTTGACGAGCTCGGCGCGGACCGCCTGCAGGGTGCGGACCACGCCGTTCACCTGCGGGCTCCAGGCGTCGGTGACGATGGCGATCCGCACGGGCGTCAGGCCGCCAGCTGCGCGATCTTCGCAGTGGGGCGGGCCTTCTCCCGTGCAGCAATCTCGTCCGCCCAATGCAGCAATTCCATGCGGCCGTCGAAATGTTCGACCAAGGCGGTGCAGCCTTCCACCCAGTCGCCATCGTTATAATAAGCGATTCCGTTGATATCGCGAAATTCGGCGGTGTGGATGTGACCGCAGACGACCCCATCGACCCCGCGCGACCCCGCCGCCTGCGCGATCACTTCCTCATAATTCGAAATGAACTCGACCGCGTTTTTCACTTTCGCCTTCGCATGCTTGGAGAGTGACCAATAGGGCATGTTGAAGTAGCGTCGATACGCATTGACCCAGCGGTTGAGCGCCATCAGCACGTTGTAGGCGACGTCCCCGACATGCGCCAGCCAGCGGTGTGCGAGCGTGATCGCGTCGAACTCGTCGCCGTGGAGGACCAGCAGGCGGCGGCCATCGGCGGTTTCGTGGATCGCCTTGCGCCGGATCGCCACGCCGCCGAAGTCGAGACCGGTGAACTGGCGCATCACCTCGTCGTGGTTGCCGGGGATATAGATCACCTCGGTCCCGCGCTTGGCGCGCTTGAGCAGGCGCCACACCACGTCGTTGTGCGCGGCGGGCCAGTAGAATTTCTTTTTGAGGCGCCACCCGTCGATGATGTCGCCGACCAGATACATCCGCTCGCTGTCGACGTGGTCGAGGAAGTCGATCAGCATCTCGGCGTTGCAGCCCCGCGTGCCGAGATGAATGTCGGAGATCCAGATCGTGCGATACTTGCGGCGCTCGTCGATCGGGCGTTCGGGAATCGCGGGGTGCGAATTGGCGAAATCGGCGAAGTCGGCGATCGTTCCGTGCCCGGCCAGACCATCGAGGGCGATCTTCGTAACTGCGTCCATCGTTTGGCGTCCCGGAAAAGCCTCTGGATGACCTCGGTCTATGACAAGCTATTGTTACAATCGCAGGTGTCGGCCTTCATGCAATTGTCACATGGCAATGTGCCGCGGCTGTCCCGCAACGCGTGCGAGCCAGTCCGATACTGCCGGATAGGACTCCAGCCGGAACCCCCCGTCGGCGGCGACATGGGTATAGGCAAAAAGCGCGATATCGGCGAGCGTGAAGCGTCCCGCCACGAAGAACGGGGTCCGCGCGAGATGCGCGTCCATCAGCGCCAGAGCCGCCGCGCCCGCCGCGCGCTTCCCGGGCAGTTGGGCGCGCTGCAGGTCGTCCAGTCCCGCTTCGCCGATCGTCGTCATCCAGAAGCGGAGCGTCGCGATATTGGGCTCTTGGCTATATTGCTCCCAGAACATCCAGTGGAGCATGTCGGCGCGATCGAACCGGTCGTGCGGGATCAGTGGTGTCCCGTCCGCAAGGTAGAGGCAGGCGGCCGCGCTTTCGGGCAGGAAGTCGTCGCCGACCTGGAGCACCGGGATCCGTCCGTTGGCATTGATCCGCTCGAGGAAGGCAGGGGTCCGCGTATCGCCCGCGACAATGTCATATTCGCGGCGTTCGAGCGGGATGCCGACATGCGCCGCGGTCAGGCGAATCTTGTAGCAATTGCCGGACGCGGCATATTCATGCAGGATCAGATCAGACATGCGGTGCTCCCCCCGGAGAATGGTGAGGAGAGTTTAGTCCAAATTTCCCGAAACGTCACTCCACGAGGCACGTTCTGGGGAGGGCATAACCTTGGCGAAAGCCGATCTGTTCTCCCGCGAAAGCGGGAGTCCAGGCGTTGCTCGAAGCAGAAGTGTTGTTTTGCTCGGTCCTGGCGTCTGCCTCTGCAGGGGCACGGGCAGGTCCCCGCCAGAAGCGTCCGTCTTATCCCTGTTCCGCCATCACCTCGGTGATCAGATCCTTGCGGCTGAGCTTGCCGATCATCGTCTTGGGCATGGTCAGCCGCACCACCACGTCGTCGACGCGCTCGTGTCGCCCGACCTGCGGATTGAGCCAGTCGCGCAAAGCCTCGCCCGTGACGTCCGCATCCTCGTTGAGCGTGACATAGGCGCGGGGATGCTCGCCCCGATACGGATCGGGCAGACCCACGACGAGCGCTTCCTTGATCGCGGGGTGATGGTACAGCACCGCCTCGATCTGGCTCGGGAACACCTTGAACCCCGAGACGGAAATCATGTCCTTGAGCCGGTCGACGATCTTGACGAAGCCGTCCGCGTCGATCGTCCCCACGTCGCCCGTGCGCAACCATTTGCCCTCGGCGGTGGTGAGGAAGACCTCCTCATCGGCATCGGGCCGGTTCCAATAGCCCTTCATGATCTGCGGCCCGCGCGCGACGATCTCGCCCGGTTCGCCTTCCGGCGCCTCCAGCGCGGGATCGCCCTTGTCGACGAGGCGGAGGGACGTCGCGGGGATCGGCTGGCCGATCGTCCCAGTCTTGCCGGCGGCTTCATACGGGTTGGCGGACAGCACGCCCGAGCTTTCGGACAGGCCATAGCCCTCGACCACCGTCGCGCCCGTGGTGGCCTCGAACTTGGCCTTCAGTTCGGGCGCGAGTGGTGCGCCGCCCGAGATGCAGATCCGCAGCGACGCGAAATCGGTCGTGCCGATCTTGGGATGGTCGAGCAGCGCCTGGTACATGGTCGGCACGCCGGGGAGGGCGGTCGCCTTGGTCCGCGTGATCGCGGCGAGCACCGCGCCCGCCTCGAACCGCGGGAGCATCACGATGCAGCCGCCGTTGAGCACGGTGCGGTTGAGCACGCAGGTGTTGGCGAAGACGTGGAACATCGGCAGCACGCCGAGGATCCGGTCGGGCGCCTCCGGGTGCGGATCGATCGCCATCACCTGCCGCGCATTGGCGGAGAGGTTCTGGTGCGTCAGCATCGCGCCCTTGGGGGTGCCGGTGGTGCCGCCGGTATATTGGATCAGCGCGACGTCGCTTTCGGGATCGATCGTCGCCCGCGGATGCTTCCCGTCATTGGCGATCAATTGCGAGAAGGCGATGATGCGCGCGTCGGCGGGACGCCTGGTCACCTCGCTGCCCTTGAACATGCGGTACAGGAGCGATTTGGCGGGCGGCAATGCGCCGGCGATCGAACCGACCACCAGTCGCTCCAGCCCGCTCCGTTCGAGCACGGCCAGGGCCGTCGGCAGCAACTGGCTGGCGGACAGGGTGAACAACAGGCGCGTACCCGAATCCTCGACCTGATGCGCCAGCTCGGCCGCGGTATAGAGCGGCGAGAAATTGACCACCGTCGCGCCGAGCTTGAGGATGCCGTAATAGGCAGCGACGTAATGCGGCACGTTGGGCAGGAACAACCCGATCCGGTCGCCGGGCCCGTACCCCAGCGCCTTCAGCCCGGCGGCGACGCGATTCGCGCCGTCGAGCGTTTCGGAGAAACTGTAATGGCGGCCGAGGAAATCGATCAGCGGCGCATTCCCCGCGCGGGCGACGGCCGCGTCGAGGAAATCCGCCATCGACATCGACGGAAAGGCGCTCTCCCAAGCCGTGGGATGAAGATACGATTCGCGCCAGAGCGCTTCGGGTCTGTTCATTGACACAGGTGTAAGCAAGCCGCTTCCGACCCGCAAGGCCATGCGCACGCTGCCGCCTTGCGCACCGCGCGCGGCGCGTCGCTCAGCTGACCGGGTGGGCGGTCCAGGTGTAGAGGATGGAGATGCCCAGCACCCCCAGGTCAAGAGCAGCCTTGACCTGATGGGGCATCGGGTCGGCAGCCTGATGCGTGAGGACGCGGATGTCGGCGGTCGGATGGTGCGCCAAGGCCGATATTGCGAGCAGCGCGCAAAACCCCAGCATCACTCGACGATCGCGCACCGCTGGTCTCCTTGTCCCGCCGATATACCGTTAATTCCGGATAGCGACAAGCGGAGTCGTTGCGGGGGCGGCACAGTTGGGATCGAGCGCACGCGACCGGGCCCGGTCGCGACCGGCCGACTTTGCGTCGAACAGCGCGCGATCCGAGCAGGCGTAGAGCGCCTTCCAGTCGGTCTCGCGCTGCAGCGATCCGACACACATGCCGATGCTGGCCGTCACCGTGACGTCATATGGCATGCGTCCGGCGCGGAGGCGCGCGAGGATGTCGTCGGGATCGACGGCCGTCTCCGCGCCGATGACGATTGCGAATTCCTCGCCGCCGATCCGCGCGACCAGCGCCTCGGCCGGCACCGATTGCCGCAGCGTCCGCGCGAAGACACGCAGCACTTCGTCGCCGCCGTCATGGCCGATGGTCTCGTTCACTTGCTTGAAATGGTCCAGGTCCGCGATCATCAGGATCTGCGCGCCCTCGCGGCCGATCGCCTGGTGGAGGAAGGCGCGGCGGTTGAGCAGCCCTGTCAGCGGATCGATATCCGCCAGCAGCCGTGCCGCAATCTCGCGTTCGCGCGCTTCGTCGCGTTCGATGCTCAGCAGGCGCATGCGATAGGCGATCGCAATGCTCGACAGCAGCGCCTCGATCGTCATCGTCAGGATCGTCGAATTGTCGAGCCAGAAGTTCCAGCCGATCATCCCGAGCGAGCTGGCGATGCGAAACGCCGCCATGATGATCGGCGAGCCCCAGGCGATCGTGAACACCCAGAGGTAATTGCTGCGCCGCACCCAGGCGCGCCACAGCAAGGGGATGACCATCGCCATCTGCGCTGCGAAGGCGAGCGAGTAGATCCGATCGAACAGCCAGATGTCGAGCGGCGCGAACAGGCAGAAAGCCAGCGATGCCGCGGCGGTGATGGCACAGGTCAGCATGACCAGGCGTCCGATTCCCCCGGCGAACACCCGCGCTTCGAAGAAGGTGCGCGCGAACGCGAAGGCGGCGATCGTCGACAGGCCCAGCAGCAGATAGTTGATCCGGATCCGGTCGTTATTGGCGATATCCGGGACGAGCCAGGCAAGCCACCCCGAGGATGAGACGGCATAGGCGAGCAGGCCGAGAACCATCGCGCAATAGGCGAGCTGGAACGGATGCCGCAGCGCGACCCACAAGGCGAAGTTATAGCACAGGAGCGCGATGCACAGGCCGGCGAACGCGGCGTACATTCCGCCCATCAACAGGTTGGAGGCAATGCTTTCGCGGGGACGCGCAAGTGTCGCGTCGCGGACGATCCCGCGCAGATTGGCCGCCTGGTCGACATGCCAGAGCAGCCGCACCAGTGGCGCGTCGTGCGGGGGCAACGGCACTTCCAGGATTGCGCCAAGCTGCATGCGCCGCGACGCGCCGCGTTGGTCGATGTTGACCGAGACCACGTGTCCGTCGGCATAGAGCGCGTGGAGCGTGACCAGGCCCTGCCAGAGACTGGCACTGCGGACCGCGACCGGACCCGACCAGCGCAGCGGGAGCGACAGCACCCAATATGTGCCGCGGCCCAGCACCCGCTGATCCTGGGGACAATCGAAATGGACCCGGCCAGCGAGCATCGCGGCTGGCGTGACGCCCGGCTGGTCGCGCAGGACGCAGGTCTGGATCGGCTGGCCCGTCACCCCGGCCTGCGCCGCCGCCGGGGCCGCCGCCAGCAGGATCGAGCCGATCACCGCCAGAATCAGGGCACAGCAGGACAGAAGCGCGACACGCATGGCCGCTCCCTAGGCCAGTGATGGGAAAGGGGAAGTAAAGATCGAATTTTGTGCCCGATTTCAAGGGGCAGAGTCATCGGGAACGATTCTGGGGCGAAACGACACATGTCTGTCACCGTTTGCTGCTAGTCGACCGCCCGTCGGCAATAACAATGGGCCGTGACGAAAATAGGCCTTCAATCAAACGCGCCGACATACAAGCTATAAAAACAAACATTCATTATGATATTTCCAATAGTCTGCAGGAGACTACTCATGTCACGCACCTATGTGGCGACGTGCTCGCCGATCATTGCCGCTATTGTCTGCTTGTCTTCGGTTTCCGGTCATGCGCAGGATCGGGACGTTCGGACGGCGCGTGTTGCCGTGGCCGATCTCGACCTCTCGTCCGCCGCGGGCCAGCGTACGCTTGCGCGCAGGGTTTCGACTGCGATCAGCAATGTCTGCGACAGCGGTGGTTTTGCCGATCTGAAGATGGTGCAACACCAGCGCGAATGTCGGGTAAAGGCGCGGCAGGATGCCGAGCCGCAAATTCTCGCGGCGGCGGAAGCCGCGCGCGGGCGGCGATCGACGGTTCTGGCGTCCGCCGGCCCGGTTCCGACGCGCTGATCGTCCACGCGAAAGCGCGGGCCCGGCATGACCGGACCCGCGCTTTCGTTCTTTCGACGGTGTCGCCTATTTGGCGGTCGTGTCGACCTTGCCCGCGGCCTTGCGGCGTGGCTTCTTCGGTGGGGCCGAGGTGATTTCGAACGACAGCGCGTTGTCCTTCATCTTCACCGTCACCTCGCCGCCGTGAACCAGCTTGCCGAACAGCAGTTCCTCGGCGAGCGGCTGCTTGATCTTTTCCTGGATCAAACGGCCCATCGGGCGGGCACCGTACAGCTTGTCATAGCCCTTGGTGGTGAGCCACGTCTTCGCCTCGTCGTCGAGGTTGATGTGGACGTTGCGGTCGGCCAGCTGCAACTCGAGCTGGAGGATGAACTTGTCCACCACGCGTGCCACAACCTCGGTCGGCAGATAGCCGAACGGCACGATCGCATCGAGACGGTTGCGGAACTCGGGCGTGAACATCTTCTGGACTGCCTGCTCGTCCTCGCCCTCGCGGGTGAGGTTGCCGAAGCCCAACGTCTCGCGCGCCATGTCGCTCGCACCCGCATTGGTCGTCATGATCAGGATGACGTTGCGGAAGTCGACCGTCTTGCCGTGCTGGTCAGTCAGTCGCCCGTTATCCATCACTTGCAGCAAGATGTTGAACAGGTCGGGATGCGCCTTCTCGATCTCGTCGAGCAACAGCACCGAGTGCGGCTGCTGGTCGATCGCGTCGGTGAGCAGGCCGCCCTGGTCGAACCCGACATAGCCCGGAGGGGCACCGATCAGCCGCGAGACCGAGTGGCGTTCCATATATTCGGACATGTCGAACCGCTGGAGCGGAATCCCCATGATCGTCGCGAGCTGCTTGGCGACCTCAGTCTTGCCGACGCCGGTGGGGCCGGTGAACAGGTAGTTGCCGATCGGCTTCTCGGGATCGCGCAGGCCGGCACGGCTGAGCTTGATCGCCGAGGCGAGCTTCTCGATCGCGGCATTCTGACCGAACACCACGCGCTTGAGATCGGTCTCGAGCGATTCCAAAGCCTTGGTGTCGTCGGTCGAAACCGACTTCGGCGGGATGCGCGCCATCGTCGCGATGACCTGCTCGATCTCGCGGCTGGTGATCGTCTTCTTGCGCTTGGCGAGCGGCACCAGCATCTGCATCGCCCCGACTTCGTCGATCACGTCGATCGCCTTGTCCGGCAGCTTGCGGTCGTTGATGTAGCGCGCCGACAATTCCACCGCCGACTTGATCGCGTCGGGGGTGTATTTGACGTTGTGGTGCTCCTCGAACGCCGAGCGGAGACCTGCCAGGATCTTGACGGTATCCTCGATCGTCGGCTCGTTGACGTCGATCTTCTGGAAGCGCCGCAGCAAGGCGCGGTCCTTCTCGAAGTGGTTGCGGAACTCCTTGTAGGTGGTCGAGCCGATGCAGCGGATCGTGCCGCCCGACAGCGCCGGCTTGAGCAGGTTGGACGCATCCATCGCGCCGCCGCTGGTCGCACCGGCACCGATCACGGTGTGGATCTCGTCGATGAACAGGATCGCATCGGGCATCTTCTCGAGCTCGGTCACGACCGCCTTCAAACGCTCCTCGAAGTCGCCGCGATAGCGCGTGCCCGCGAGCAACGCGCCCATGTCGAGCGAGTAGATGACGGCAGGAAGCAGCACTTCCGGCACGTCGCCCTCGACGATCTTGCGCGCGAGACCCTCGGCGATCGCGGTCTTGCCGACGCCGGGATCACCCACATAGAGCGGGTTGTTCTTCGAGCGGCGGCACAGGATCTGGACGGTACGATCGACCTCGGGGCCGCGACCGATCAGCGGATCGACCTTGCCCTTCTTGGCCTTCTCGTTGAGATCGACGCAGAACTGCTTGAGCGCGCTTTCCTTGCCCTTCTCGCCGGGCTTCTGCGGCTTCTCTTCCTCGGCACCCTTGGGGGTAGAGGCTTCGGGCGCGGAACCGCCCTTGCCGACGCCGTGGCTGATAAAGCTCACCGCATCGAGCCGGCTCATGTCCTGCTGTTGCAGGAAATAGACGGCATAGCTCTCGCGCTCGCTGAACAAGGCGACGAGCACGTTCGCGCCGGTCACTTCGTCGCGGCCCGAGGACTGGACGTGGAGAATCGCGCGCTGGACGACGCGCTGGAAGCCCGAGGTGGGCGAGGGGTCGGTCGCGGCGTCGACCTTCAACGCCTCGAGCTCGGTATCCAGATAATGTTTGACCGTCGCGGTCAGCTCGGCGGTGTCGACACCGCACGACTGCATCACTTTCGACGCATGATCGTCATCAATCAGCGCGAGCAGCAGGTGCTCGAGCGTAGCATATTCGTGCCGGCGCGAAGACGCAGCCTCGAGGGCCTTGTGCAACGTGGTTTCCAGCGCGGAGGCGAAGGATGGCATCTGTACTTTACTCCATGCGGGCCACGAAAGACGCACTGCCCGTGAGCGCTATGTTGGTAGGCAGGACGCTTGCAACAACCTCTTGAAAACGACTCAGGCTGTACCTGTGTTCCGGGATACGTATCTTTACGACTTAAAGAGCATATCTGCCGTTGCGCGATGGTTGACCGCGGCCTCCCGTTTTCCCCTGGTCCGCGCGATCTCGCGTTCTAGCGCGGCAATACGATCGTCGAGCTCCTTGACCGAGAGCGGATCGAGGTCCTGTGCGATGACCGCAGCGAGCGGATCGCCCGCCTTGCCCGGGAGAATCTCGTCGATGTCCATGCCGAGGATCGTTGACCCGCGCGCAGGGGATGTCAATAAGGCGCGCCGACGAAACGGGACTGGCCGAGACCGTTGGCAGGGACAGGGCCTGAGATTGATGCAAAACTTGCCAGCGACGATGCGTGCGATCGATCCCGATACTGCCGGAGGGCCGGAGGTCCTGACGGTCGTCGAACGGCCCGTGCCGACTCTGCAACCCCATGAGCTACTGATCCGGGTCGTCGCCGCGGGCGTCAACCGGCCCGACGTGTTGCAGCGCATGGGCGGCTATCCGCCGCCGCCGGGCGCACCGTCGATCCTCGGGCTCGAGATCGCGGGTACCGTGGTCGCGCAGGGTGACGACGTGTCGGGCACTTTCATCGGACAGCCGGTCTGCGCACTGGTCGCCGGCGGTGGCTATGCCGAATATGTCGCGGTGGCGGCGGGGCAGGTGCTGCCCGTGCCGAACGCGCTGTCGATGGTCGAGGCAGCGGCCTTGCCCGAGACGCTGTTCACCGTGTGGACCAATCTGTTCGAGCGCGGCTATGCCACCGAGGGCGATACCGTGCTGGTGCATGGCGGCACGAGCGGGATCGGGACGATGGCGATCGCGCTGGGCGCGATCTTCGGGCTGACCGTGATCGTGACGGCCGGGTCGGATGACAAATGCGCCTCCGCCAAGGCGCTCGGCGCGGCTCATGCCATCAACTACAAGACCGAGGACTTCGTCGAGCGGGTCAAGGCCATCACCGAGGGTGCCGGCTGCGCGGTGGTGCTCGACATGGTCGGCGGCGATTACGTCGCGCGCAACCTGAAGTGCCTGGCCGAGGACGGCAGGCACGTATCGATCGCGGTGCAGGGCGGCGCGATGGCGACGATCCCGATCTTCGAGATCATGCGCCGCCGGCTCACGCTGACCGGGTCGACTTTGCGCGCACGCGACGAGGCGTTCAAGGCACTGGTCGCGGACGAACTCCACCGCACCGTGTGGCCGCATGTCGAGGCTGGCCGGCTGAAGCCCGTGCTCGATCGCACCTTCCCGCTGGCCGAGGCACCCGCGGCGCATCGCCGGATGGAGGCGGGCGACCATGTCGGCAAGATCGTGCTGACGCTGGACTGAGCGGCGACCCGCTCGGCCCGGTGCGCCGCCGCGCCGAAGGGAACAAATCCGCCTGCGGGGAATTGGGACCCTTCGGCCTCGAGCCGATCGCTATAGGGTGACGCATAATGAAGAAGATGATTGTTTTTGCAGCCGCAGCCGGCCTCGTTTCGCTGGCCGCGTGCAACTCCACCCCGCGCGAGCAGGCTGCTGACAATATCGAAGCCAACACCGAGGCGGTCGCCGACAACCTCGAGGACGCAGCGGACAACGCCTCGACCGTCGCGGGCAAGGACATGCTCGATAACAAGGCGGACTCGGTTCGCGCCGTCGGCCAGAACCAGGCGACCGACATGCGCACCAACGATCCCGACACCAACCTCGCGAACGGCATGTAAGCGACAGATCGGGCCGTTCCCAAGCACGGTTCGAACTGGAAGGGCGCCCGGGGCAACCCGCGCGCCCTTTTCTTTTGGCGGGGGACCAGGCACATCGCCAGCCGTTCGTTGCGAGCGGACGGCAGGGACCGGGAAGAGGGTCTCACACCCAGGTCGACGACCACGTCCAGTACCGAAACGCGCCCGGCCCGGGCAGCGGCGCCGCCGACAACACCGGATAGAATATCGCGAACAGCGCGATCACCCCTGCGAGAAACGCCGTATCCCTCCGCCGTGCCGCCGGAAAATGGTCGAACGCCAGCGCCAGCGCGACGCACAGTGCGATGCTGGGGAGATAATAGTAATAAAAGAACCCGATCTTCTTGGGGATCACCACCCAGATCGCGTAGCTGCCCAGCCACAGACCGGCAGCCGCCAGCAGCCGCGGCGACCGCGCGCGGACACCCTCCACGAGGCACGCCGCGACCGCGATCAGCCCGCCCCACAGAATGGCGACATTGCCGATCAGCAGCACCCCGCGCTGCGCGCCGTCGACCCGTTCGTAGAGGTACCAGATGGGGCGCACCATGATCGGCCAGGACCACCAGCCCGATTGATACGGATGCTTCGGCAGCGGCATCGTCTGGCGGTCGTACATGTGCTTCTGGAACGGCAGCAGCGTCCCCAGCGTCATCGGATCGTGCAGGTAGAAGAAGGCCGGGGCAAAGGTCGCCAGATACGTCGCGATGCTGACCGCACCGAGGACCAGCACCGCCGGAATGGCCGCCATCCCGGGCCAATGGCGGTTCGTGCCGGCGTTGAGCGCCGCGAACACCGATCGTCCGCGCAGGCGGGCGTCGTGCAGACGGAGCAGGATGAAACCCAGCGCGGCGAACGCGATCAGCGGGGCCGCGATCCACTTCGCCGCAACCGCGAGCCCGAGCAGCACGGCACCGCCGATCCAGCGCGCCCATGCGTGCCGACCCTCTGGCGCGCGCATCGCCCACAGCAACGCGGCAAGCCCGGTGACGACGAACGCCGCCATGAACCCGTCGAGCATCCCGATCCGTGCCTGGACGAAAACGGTGAAGTTGAAGAGCGTGAACAGCGCGCCGAACACCGCCGGGCGCACCCGTCCAACCATCAACAGGACGATCGCGAACACGCCCAGCACAGTCGCCGTTCCCGCCAGCGTCGAGAAGAACCGCCAGCCCAGGCTGTTATCCCCGAACAGCAGGATCCCGCCGGCGATGATCTCCTTGGCGAGCAGGGGATGCTCGATATTGGTCGGCCCGGTGAGCGCGATCAGCGTGCGCGCGGCGGGGACGTAATGCGTCTCGTCGAACATCAGCTTGGTCGGGATCGTCAGGCGATAGCTGAACAGCAGTTGCGCGAGCACGCCAAGCGCGGCGGCGGCGCGATACGGATGGGGTCGGGCCTCGCTCACGCTCGCCTCTATCCAGCCGATCCGCGCGGCTTTCAAGCGGCCTTGCGGGCATGAGGCATTGACGCGCCCCGCCGCCACCCGGCAAAGCGTACGCCATGAAACGCCGGACCGGACAAGACCAGAGCATCACCCGCCAGTGGCGCCCCGCGACCCAAGCCGTGCGCGGCGGCACCGCGCGCAGCGAATGGGGGGAGACGTCGGAAGCACTCTTCCTCACCTCGGGCTATGCCTATGATTGCGCGGCCGACGCCGCCGCGCGCTTTGCCGGCGAACAGACCGGCATGACCTATTCGCGGCTGCAGAACCCGACGGTCGAGATGCTCGAGCATCGCATCGCGTTGCTCGAGGGGGCGGAAGCGTGCCGCACGATGGCGACCGGCATGGCAGCGATGACCGCGGTGCTGCTGTGCCAGCTCCAGGCGGGCGACCATGTCGTCGCAGGCCGCGCGGCGTTCGGATCGTGCCGCTGGCTGGTCGATACGCTGCTGCCGAAGTTCGGGATCGAGACGACGACGATCGACGCGCGTGACCCGCAGCAGTTCGAGGATGCGTGCCGCCCCAACACCAAGGTGTTCTTCTTCGAGACGCCCGCCAACCCGACGATGGACGTGGTCGACCTGAAGGCGGTGTGCGACATCGCGCGCGCGCGCGGGATCACGTCGGTGGTCGACAATGCGTTCGCCACGCCCGCGCTCCAGCGCCCGATGGAGTTCGGCGCGGACGTCACCGCCTATAGCGCGACCAAGATGATGGACGGGCAGGGGCGCGTGCTCGCGGGCGCGGTGTGCGGGACCGAGGCGTTCATCAACGACACGCTGCTGCCCTTCACCCGCAACACGGGGCCGACGCTCAGCGCGTTCAACGCCTGGGTCGTGCTCAAGGGACTGGAGACGCTCGACCTGCGGATCCGCCGCCAGTCGGAGAATGCGCTCAAGGTCGGGCGCCTGATCGAGGGGCGGGTGCCGCGGATCCTCCATCCCGGGCTGCCGAGCCATCCGCAACACGATCTCGCGATGCGCCAGATGGAAGCGTGCGGACCGATTTTCGCGTTCGAGGTCGCGGATCGCACGCAGGCGCACGGGTTGCTCGATGCGCTCCAGCTGGTCGACATCTCGAACAACATCGGCGACTCGCGCTCGCTGATGACGCATCCGGCGTCGACCACGCATGCAAGCGTCGCCGAGGACAAACGGCTCGAAATGGGCGTGACCGAGGGGTTGCTGCGGCTCAACGTCGGGCTCGAGGATGCCGACGACGTGATCGAGGACATCGACCGCGCGTTGACGGCGGTGGGGTTGTGAGCGGGCTGCGGTCTTGGACGCCTGCTCTCGCCGGCGCACGGGACCAACAAGGGGTCGCCGCGTGAAAGCCCTCTTCCCCCATGTCGCCGAAACGCGCGGCGTCATCGTGCGCGTGTCGGTCAGCTTCCTGCCCGAACAGTCCGAACCGGACCGCGGCCGGTGGTTCTGGGCCTATCACATCCGGATCGAAAACGACTCGGACGGGGCTGTACAGCTGCTCACCCGCCACTGGATCATCACCGATGGCCGCGGCGCGCGGCATTCGGTCGAGGGCGAAGGCGTGATCGGCGAACAGCCGATGATCGAGCCGGGCGAAAGCTTCGATTATGTCTCCGGTTGCCCGCTGTCGACGCCCAGTGGCGCGATGGTCGGCAGCTATCACATGCTAGGGGAGGATGGCGCCGGGTTCGACGTCGACATCCCGCGCTTCTCGCTGATCGCTCCGGCGGTCGGGGTATGAACGCCACGTCCGCCACCCCGGCGCGGGGCGGGGCCGCCACGTTGGCCGCGCAAGGTCGGCTGGTCCGTCCTGACAGGGCGGCCGCGGCCTTGGCCGGGTGACGGGGGCGACATGAAGCGCACTCACCTGCCCTTGAACGGCCTGCGCGTGCTCGATGCCGCCGCGCGCCACCTGAGCTTCACTCGCGCCGCCGACGAACTCGCCGTCACGCCGGCAGCGGTCGGGCAGCAGATCCGCGCGCTCGAGGATACGCTCGGGGTCGTGCTGTTCCGCCGCACCACCAAGGGTCTCGAACTGACCCCGGAGGGCGAGGGGGGCCTCGCTGCGCTCCGGCATGGCTTCCTCCAGTTCGAGGAAGCCGTCCGCGCGATGCAGGCGGGGCAGACGAGCAAGTCGCTGACCATTGCTGCGCCCCGCGATCTGACCGAAAAATGGCTGATGCCCCGCCTCGCGGATATCGCGCGCGCCGATCCCGAACTGCGGTTCGTGCTCATCTCGGCCGACGTCGCGGGGGCCGGTGCGGCCATCGACTTTACCGAGGCCAATCTCGATCTCGCGATCCGCTGGGGCGATGGCCCGGGCGAGCATGAGGGCGAGGCGATCGAATCCGCCGGAATGGTGACGGTCGAGCGCCCGGGCGGGGGGGCGGACACGCGCATTTCCTGGCCCGGCTGCGGGGATGACGACGGCGTCTCGCTGGTGCGCGTGAGCGACGCCGGTCTTGCGCTCGACGCCGCCGCACAGGGACTTGGCCGCGCGACCGTACCCGAGCTGCTCGCGACGGCGGATCTCGCCTCGGGGCGGATCGTCGCGGTCGGGGAGGCGAAGGCGTATCGGCTGGGCTATTGGCTGGTCGCGCCGCTCCCCCAGTGGCGGCAGAAGAAGGTCAAGGCGCTGGTCGCGGCGTTGACGGGGTGACATCGAGTCCGGCTCGCGAAACCGCATGGCTGCGACCATAACCTGCTGTTCGCATGGCCTGTTTGCACCGGTCGAGGGGTCGTGCGGGCCCGTTTCGCCGAACCGTTCCGGCCATGGCGCGCCCGGGCGATGACGCGCCACGGCGATGACACCACCATCGTTATCCTGCGTAACGGCCGCTTGCGGGCGGAATGGGAGACGCATATCGGCGTGCGCGACACCTTCCGCTGGGGGATGCTCACGACCGATTGGAAAGCCCGATGACGCCTCGCCCCAAATTGAATGACCCGGCAGAGCGGGCCGCATACCAGCGCGAATTGCGGATGGTCGCGCGGCCGGTCCGCTGGCTGGGGGTCGCGCTTGCGATCGTCGCGGCGATCCTTGCGCTGGTCCGTGCGCGATATGCACCGCAGATCCCGATGATCCTGCCGCTGTTCCTGCTCGGGATCGCCGCGCTGCACATGATCGCGGCAATCGTCATCCGCATGAAATACCATCAGGCGCGGATGAAGCCGCAAGAGTGATCTGGACGCGGGCCAAGGCGCGGCTTGTGCACCCTTGATCCGCGCGGGAAATTCGACGAACGCCTGCCCATGACTGACCCCGCCTCGTCCGCTGCCGGACCCTATGCCGATCAATCGTTCCAGGCTTGCCTGTTCGACATGGACGGAACCCTGCTCACGTCGATCGAATCCGCCGAGCGGGTCTGGTCACGCTGGTTGCGTCATCACGGGTTCGATCCGGCCGAGATCCTGCCGCGTATCCATGGCGTGCAGACACTCGAAACCATTCGCCGGCTCGACATTCCCGGGATCGATCCGCAGCAGGAGGCGGACTGGATCGCCCGCGAAGAACTTGCCGACCTGGCGGGAGTGCGCGCGATCGACGGCGCGGCCGACTTCGTCGCGAGCTTGCCGGACCATGGCTGGGCGATCGTGACGTCCGCCACCCGCCCGCTCGCCGAGGCGCGTCTCGAGGCGGCGGGTCTCGTC
The DNA here is from genome assembly GCF_022662295.1 of Sphingomonas sp. CARO-RG-8B-R24-01. NCBI lineage: Bacteria > Pseudomonadati > Pseudomonadota > Alphaproteobacteria > Sphingomonadales > Sphingomonadaceae > Sphingomonas > Sphingomonas sp. CARO-RG-8B-R24-01. Next base: position 396,491 of record NZ_JAKNQI010000002.1, read on the forward strand.
CCGCCGCCCTTGTTCATCACCGCCGAGGACATTGCGGTCGGCAAGCCCGCACCGGATTGCTACGTCGAGGCCGCGCGGCGGCTGGAGCTGGACGTCACCCGCTGCCTCGTCTTCGAGGATGCACCCGCCGGGATCGAAGCCGGTCGGGCCGCCGGGGCCGCGGTCGTCGTCATCACCGCGACCCATTCCCATCCGGTTGTGACCGAATATCCAGCCATCCGGGATTATCGTGGGCTTACCACGGTGCACCGGGCGGGGGAGATGCGGATCGCGCCGAGCGGCGGCGCGGCCTGAACCTGGGCGGACGTGCGCCTTTGCCGCGGGGTCGCATTGACCCGAGCAACACCGTCGATGGCTATGGCATATTAACCTTCGTACGCTAACCCGTTCGAAGATTAGCCGAAAGTTACCGATGCCGCGTCGTATCCGCTCCCTGTTGAACACCTTGAGCGAACAGGTCACGGCGCATGTCCACCAATCGGAGGCGATTGCCGGCAGGACCAACCTGCTTGCCCTGAACGCGACGATCGAGGCCGCGCGGGCGGGTGACGCAGGGCGCGGCTTCACCGTGGTGGCGCAGGAAGTGAAGAGCTTGGCGGGCCTCGCGCGCGCGTCGTCGGCGAGCTTCCGGGACCAGGTCCTGACCTACCTTCATCAGGGCGCGATGATCGCGGACGAACTGGCCAAGGAGATGGAGGGCGGCCGGCTGACCGACCTGGCGCAGTCGATCGCGGACACGCTGGCGCGGACCTTGTTCGACCGTTCGATCGACGTGCGGATGCTGGCGACGGACTATTCCATCGCCGAGGCGCTGCTGGTCGAACACGCAACCCCGCGGATCGATGCGCGCGCGCTCGACCGGTTGCGCGCCTTGCTCGGCTGCTCCCCCTATTTCCTCAACGCCTTCATCGTGAACGGCGACGGCGAAGTCGCCGCCTGCGCGCATGAAAACGCCGCGGTGCGGGGCGTCAACTTCAAGGAATACGGGCAGTTTCAACGGGCGCTTGGCGCGCCGCCGGAGGTGCTCTGGATGACCGACGAAGTCTGGGAGAATCCCTGGTCGAACGGGCGGAAGGTGCTGGTCTATGTCGCACCGGTGCGTCTGGAAGGCGCGACGATTGGCGTATGTTACCTGGAATTCGACTTCGAGGGGCAGACCGAGGCGATCATGCGCGTCGTCAACAAGGCCGGGGCGATGTGCGTCGCATCGATCGTCGATCACAAGAACCGGGTGGTCGCCACGACGGGCAGCTATGCCTATCACCTGCAGCACCCCCATGCGGCCGCCGGATCGTCGTTGCGCTATGCGTCGTCCGACGGGCTCAACGTCGCGCAGGCGAGCGTCGTCTCCGCGCATGGCATCAGCGGTCTCGACCTGCGGTGCATCATCGAGGAGCATGTTGCCACGGACCAGGAGATCGTCGCGGCAGTCACCCGAACCACGGCGCTGTAACGACGTCGCGCTGGTTGGCGTAGCGGGACGGGACGACGACGCCCGCCATCCCGATATGGGGCACGTCGTCATCGGTCCGTCGCGGATGTTACGTAATTGTAACATTGCGGATCGAATCGGTTGGTTTACGTTTCCCGTATCCGAGCGGTAGCCATGCGTATCGTGGTGGGCAGCGGGCCTTTGTCCCGCCGCCATGGCTGCCGTTATCGGGCATGGCCGGTCGCTTGACGCCGAATATCGGCGGAGGCGATCGCGCAAGCGGCGAGTGTTGGGGGAGTAGAGCGTTGCAGATCGTGAAACGCGTGGCGAATGTGTTCGAACTGGTCGGAATTGTCTTCCTGGCGCTGATCCTGTTCGCGGTGGCCTTTGCCGGCTTCTGAACGGGCGGCGGCGGTTTTGGGCGGTGTGGCCTGGAGCGGCCTTGGCGCGACCTGCGCCGGGGGCACGCCGGGCGCCACGACATCCGGCCGGCCGAGGCTGCGAGGCATAGCAGCGTGCCGACCGACGACGCGATCCGGGCGAGGCTCGTCAGGCGTTGCCGTCGATCCGCCTGATCACGATCCGACGGTGGCGCTCAGAAGGCCGGGCGCCGCGGCTACCCCTGCGGGGGACGAGCGGGCGGGCTCACGGCATGGCCCTCGGACGGGACGGGCAACTGCAGATGGCGGACCCGTTTCGTATCGTAAAGCGCGGCATCTGCCCGCCGCCAGGCCGTGCCGAAACCTTCCGCCGCTCCGCCGGCCTGCGCGTTCGCCATCGTCACGGCGCCTATGCTTGCATGGATCGGCACGACCGCATCGACCCATGTCATCGGGTGATTGAGCGCGCGCTCGATCCGCGCCACCACGATCGCGACCCGCTCGGGCGAGGAGTCCGGCAGGAGAACCGCGAATTCGTCGCCGCCCAGACGCGCGAGATGATCGGTCGGGCGGACGGCGTTGCGCAGCCGCTCCGCCACTTCGACCAGCACTGCGTCACCCACGAGGTGGCCGAAGCCGTCGTTGACTGCCTTGAACCGGTCAAGGTCGATCGCGAGAACGCCGATCGGGAGCCCAGACCGGATCTGTGCGAGACGCTCGTCGAGGCCGCGTCGGTTGAGCAGCCCGGTCAGCGGATCAGTCTCCGCTGCGAGCTCGGCTTTCCGCTGGCGTTCGTGGTCTTCGGAGATGTCGATCGAGACCCCGACGATCCGGCGCGGCGTTCCGTCCGGCGCGCGTAGCAAGCGGCGGTCGCAACGCATCCATCGCGGTCCATCGACGGTCTGCAGCTCATATTCCACCGACGTCTCGTCCATGGTTCCGTCGAGCAGCGCCTGCACCGATGCCCCCTCGCGAGTCGTCGGCAGGATGCGGCTGGCATAATCGTCGAGATCGAGCGAACCACCGACGTCGCTGCCGACGACGAAGCGCAGGAAGGACGGCGACATCTCGAAGCGGCGGCTCGTCACGTCGATATGCCAGAAGCCGCCCCGCACCGCCTCCATCGCCAGCGTCAGTCGCGCGTTGATTTCCTGCTGTTCGCGTTCGGCGCGACGCCGGTCGGTGACGTCCTCGATCTGCGCGATGAACCGGACCGGCTTGCCCTCACCGTCCCGGACCGCGGACACGGCGAGGGTCGTATGGACGATCTCGCCCCCCGGACGCAGAAAGCGCTTGTCCATGCGATAGCCGTCGCGACGGCCATCGGCCACCTGCCCGAACCGGCGATCTTCCGCCTCGATATCGTCGGGATGGGTAATCGTGCGAAAGTCGGTTCCCACGAGATGTTCGATCGGCCGGCCGAGCATGGTCGCAAAGGCCTGGTTCACCCGTTCCAGGCGACCGCTGGGGTCGGATACCGCCATTCCCACCGGGGCATGGCGAAAGGCGTCATCAAACATGCCTTCGGTTTCCGCGATCCGTGCCTCAAGGTCGCGGCGAACGCTGATGTCGGTGACCAGCACGACGATACCGCGAACGACGCCGCGATCGTCCAGATCGGGGACGTAGCTGCCCTGCACCCGACGCGCTTCGGGCCCGTCGAACAGCGTGTATTCGTAGGTGACCCGTTGCCCTTGCAGCGCTTCTTCGAGCCGGGGCAGGACCTGGGGGTAGTTCATCTCGCCGACGACTTCACGGCAGGATCGCCCGACGATCCAGGCGGGATCATGTCCGCTCCAGGCGGCATATGTCGCATTGGCGTAGCGATAGTGAAGGGTGCGGTCGAAATAGGCGACGAGTCCCGGCAACATGTCGAGCAACCACGCCGCGCGCCGCATCGCCTCGGGGCGGGCTTCATCAAACTCGGTCATAACGCCCCTTAAAGCGTTCTTACTTAACCGAATGTGCATGCGAATGCAGCCTCGCAAACGTGCCGTACGATGCACCGTGTCGGAAGGATTCCCGGGCGGGACCAGCTCTCGAATATTAAAATTGACAAAATGTTTTATTAATCCAGATTCACCGCACGAAGATCGCCGGCGAAGGCGACGTCGCGCGCCGACTTGGCGGTGATCGTGGTGGAGAGGAAACTGGGATGGCCTCGAATGCGTCCGGGCGGCAACGCCGCTCCAAAGGGTCGATGATCCTGCCCTGGATACCGATGGCCGCCCTGTTCGGTGCGGGGGGCGCGCTGGCACAGTCCAGCGTCGCGCCGGTCGACCAGGCCAACCCGCTGGTCGGTACCGCGCCGCTCGACCGCCCCGACCTGATCGGCAACGCGCCGCCGGCCGGCGAACCGCTCTATTCCGGCATAACCTCGCCGGGCGCGCGGCTGCCGCACAGCGCGGTCGAGGCGGCGCCGGTCAATCTCAACGTCGCGCTCAGCTATCCGTCGGGGGTCGCGACGCCCTATTATTATACCAACCCGACGATGATCGGCTTCACCGGGGGTGGCGGCCCGACCTATGGCGCGCGGGCGCAGCCGATGGTGATGCCGGTCGTCGGCGACTGGACCGTCCCCCCCGCATATAGCGAAGCCTATTACGACAAGGCGCGCGAGACGGCCGCGCCAGGCTATTACTCGGTATTCCTCGACAGCTTCAGGACGAAGGTCGAACTCACCGCGACGCAGGCGACCGCGCTGATGCGCTTCACCTTTCCAGCGACCGAACGCGCCCACGTCATTCTCAACCTGCCGGGTGAGGGGGGATCGGTCGAGATCGTGGGAGATCATGTCGTGCGCGGCATCGCCGAACCGAACGGCGACATCGATGCGCGCGACGGGCGCTATTTCGTCGCGGAATTCTCCAAACCGTTCAAGAGTTTCGGGACGTTTCGCAAGGCGCCCGGCGACCGTCGCGGTTATGGGATCGGCGACAAGGACGTGCTTCCGGCGGTCCGCGCGCTGTCGGGCAGCTTCGCCGGAACCTATCTCGATTTCACCACTCGCGCGAGCGAGACGGTGCTGGTCAAGATCGCGCATGGCCCCAGCTATGCGGCCGCCGAGCAACGTCTTCGCGGGGAAAGTCCGGGATGGGATTTCGAGGGCATGCGGGCACGCGCCCGGGCCGAATGGGCAGCGCTGCTCGACCGGGTACAGGTCAGCGGCGGATCAGCGAAGCAGCGGATGCTCTTCTATTCGACGCTGTTCCAGTCCTTCGCCAGCCCGCGGCTGGTCGCGCGCAAGGGGGAGAGCTTCACCGATACCAAGGGCCAGACCCGCACCGCCTCCCACGACCGCTACGGGCCGGTGCCGTTCTGGGATACCGGCCGAAACCAGATCGTGTTGCTCGAACTGCTCGAACCCGCGGTGACCGCGAACGTGCTGCAGTCGGAACTCGACATGGCGCAGGAGCAGGGGTTCATGAACACCTCGTTCCACGGCGACAATGCCGTGTTCCTCTACGCCGGGGCGATGAAGCGCGGGATCCCGTTCGATTATCGGGCGGCCTATGCCTTCCTGCGCAAGAATGCGACCGACCCGACCGGGCCGCGCGGGTATCTTGCCGAATATGCGCGCAATGGCTGGATTTCGGACGAGATCCCGCGCGGCAACCCGAGCCCGCCTTATGCCGGCGGCAAGGCGGGCACCGCGACGACGCTCGAATACGCGTGGGATGACGCGGCGCTGGCGGATTTCGCCGCACGGCTCGGGCATGGGGACGATGCCCGGCTGTTTGCGGAGCGGGCGGCCAACTATCGCAATGTGTTCGACCGCTCGACCGGATTCATGCGCGGCCGTACCGCGGACGGCCGATGGATTGCCCCGTTCGATCCGCGCGAACCCTATTATAACTTCATGATGAAGGAGGCGTCGGGTTGGTCGACGCTGTGGCTGGTGCCGCAGGACGTGGCCGGGTTGATCGATCTGCTCGGCGGCCGTGCCGCGTTCAATGCCAAGCTCGATGCGTTCTTTGCAACGCCCTATCATCCGACCGGTATCTGTCGGGACTGTACCGGCGTGATCGGCCAATACGTCCAGGGCAACCAGCCCGACCAGCAGGCCCCGTATCTGTATGCGTGGAGCGGTCAGCCGTGGAAGACGCAGGCCCTCGTCCGCCGCATCCTGCGCGACCTCTATGGCAGCGACGCCAGCGGCTACGGCTATCCCGGGATGGACGACCAGGGCGCGACATCGTCCTGGTACGCGTTGAGCGCGCTCGGCTTCTATCCGGTCGATCCGTCGAGCGACGTCTACATTCTGGGCAGTCCGCTGTTCGATCGCGCGGTGTTGAAGATGGGCAACGGCAAGACGCTCGACATCGTCGCGCGCAACAATTCGGCGCAGAACGGTTATATCCAGTCGGCGACGCTCAACGGCAAACCCTGGAGCAAGCCGTGGTTCCGGCACGGCGACGTTGCGAACGGCGCGACGTTCGTGCTGACGATGGGGCCGAACCCCAACCCGGCCTGGGGCAGCGCGGTCGGGGACGCCCCGCCGTCGATGGGGCGGCCATGATGCGCTTCCGCCATCGCGGCGCGATCGTCGCCGCAGCGTGCCTGTGGAATGCCGCCGGCGCCGTTGCGCAGACGCTGCCGCCGCAGCGGCCCGATTCGGTCTACACCGGCGCGATGGTGACGCGCTGGGGCAAAGGCGTCACGCCGGAGAACGCCTGGCGCAGCTACCCGCGTCCGCAATGGACGCGCAGCCGCTGGCAAACCCTCAACGGCACGTGGGACTATGCGATCACCAAGGCCGCCGCGCCGATGCCCGTCGCGATGGACGGCAAGATTCTGGTGCCGTTCGCGGTGGAGTCACGTCTGTCGGGCGTTGCGCGCAAGCTGCGGCCCGAGGATCGCCTGTGGTATCGCCGGACCTTCACTATCCCGACCGACTGGGCGGGGCAGCATGTCATGCTCAATTTCGGCGCGGTCGACCACGCGGCGCACGTCTGGGTGAACGGCGCGTTGGTCGGGAGCCATGAAGGGGGATCGGATCCGTTCGGCCTCGACATCACCGCCTTCCTCAAGCCTGGCGACAATGCGCTGGTGGTGCAGGTGTCCGACCCGACCAGCGCGGGCAGCCAGCCGCGCGGCAAGCAGACGCTCGATCCCGACGGCATCTGGTACACTGCGGTCAGCGGGATCTGGCAGACCGTGTGGCTCGAACCGGTCCCGGCGCTCCATATCGCCGACGTTCGGGCGATCGCGGATATCGATCGGGGCAAGGTCGAGGTCGACGTCGCGGTGAACGGATCGGCGCACGACACCGACGCGGTCCGGCTCAGCGTGCGGTCGGGCGGACGCACGATCGCCACGACGATCGTCCGGGCCAACCGGCATGCGAGCCTGGACGTGTCCGGGGCGCATCTCTGGTCGCCGGAGGATCCGTTTCTCTATGACCTGGTCGCCGAACTGGTGACGGTGGACGATCCTTATCGCGGCAGGCCGGACCGCGATCGTACCGCCTATGACGCGCGCTTCACGCAGGGCGAGGGTGCGACTTATGCGGCCGCGACGGTGGCGGGTGCCCCGCGCGATCGGATCGACGGGTATTTTGCGATGCGCAAGATTTCGGTGGGGCCGGGCAGGGTGACCGGTCAGCCGGCGCTGTTGCTCAACAATAGGCCCTATTTCCAGAACGGGACGCTCGACCAGGGTTGGTGGCCCGACGGTCTGCTGACCCCGCCGTCCGAGAGCGCGATGCGATCCGACCTGGAGTTCCTCAAGAAAGCGGGCTTCAACATGGTCCGCAAGCATATCAAGGTCGAGCCGGCGCGGTATTATTACGATGCCGATCATCTTGGCATGCTGATCTGGCAGGACATGCCTGCGGGCGGCGGCGAGGACCAGTTCGTTACCGGTACCAGCCAGAGCCAGGCCGTGCTGTCGTCCGACGTGATGGCTGCGCAGCAGAACGAGCTGGCGCACATGATCGGCGCGTTGCGCGGGTTTCCGTCGATCGTGCTGTGGGTCGTCAACAATGAAGGGTGGGGGCAATATGATTCCGCGACGCTCGCCCGCTATGTGAAGGGGATCGACCCGAGCCGGCTGGTCGACGCCGACAGCGGCTGGCTCGACGTCGCGCCCGACGTCTCGGACGTGGCCGATATCCACACCTACGAAGACGTGCCGCATACGCCGCCGCACGACAGCAAGCGCGCGATCGTGCTCGGCGAATATGGCGGTGTCGGACGCCCGATCGACGGGCATCTCTGGCGCGCCGACAAGCGGTGGAGTTACCAGGTCACCAGCGACGCGCAGGACTATCTCGCGCGCTACAAGCGCAAGGTCGACGAGGTCGCGCGTCAAGCCAGGGAAAATGGACTGAGCGCATCGGTCTACACGCAGACGACCGACGTCGAGGGGGAAATCAACGGCTTGCTGACCTATGACCGGGAAGTCGCCAAGGCGTCCCTGGCGGACTTTTCCCGGATTGCGGCGCCTCTGCGCGTTCCCGCCAAGTAACGGCCCGGACAGTCGGCACTATTTATGATTGCGCTACCATGGCGTCGTTCGTGCAGATCTCGCGGCGTCCTTTACCCGTCGGCGGGGACCGCAAATGTTTTAATTGACAAATTGCTTTTATATTTCGATCTTGAGCGCCGCCGGGGATCGCCGCGGCCAACGAAAAAATAATCTGACGGGGCGCCGGTTCGGCAAGGGAGAGGATTTGGGGATGACCTATATTTCGACGGAGTCGGGCACGCAGGGACGTTTGCTGCGGCGGTTGCTGACGTCGGTGAGTGCGGTGGTCGTGTTTGGCGGGGTAGCGCAGGCGCAGACGGCAACGCCGCCGCCGGTGACGAACGCGCAACAGCCGACCGCCCCCGCCGACCAGGGCCCGGCCCCGGCGGACCAGGGGCAGACGAACACCGGCCCGGTCCGGATCACGGCCGATGACATCGTGGTGACCGGCTATCGTCGCTCGATCGAAACCAGCCTGGCGCGCAAGCGTGCGGCAAACGCCTTCATCGACGTCATCACGGCGGAAGACGTCGGCAAGTTTCCCGACAAGAACGTCGCGGACTCGCTCCAGCGCGTCCCGGGTGTGATCATCGATCGCGATGGCGGCGAAGGAAGCCGGGTCAGCATCCGCGGTCTGCAATCGGACCTGACCCTGACCGAGCTCAACGGCAACTTCATCGCAGGGGCGGATACCGGCGACCCGTCGCGGTCGTTCAACTATCTGCTGCTGCCCTCGAACATGATCGGCAGCATCGACGTCTACAAGTCGCCCGAGGCACGGCTCGACGAAGGCGGCGTCGGCGGCACGATCATCCTGCACACGCGACGGCCGCTGGATCTCAAGCCCTGGTCCGGGTTCGTTTCGGCCGAAGGCACGATTTCGGACGTGACCAACAAGGTCGAGCCGCAGATTTCGGGGCAGCTGTCGTGGCACAACGCCTCCGGCACGCTTGGCCTGCTGGTCGGCGGGACCTATCAGAAGCGGACCAATCGCGAGATGGATGGCTCGACCGAGAGCTGGCAGTGGTGGACCGATGGCGGTCGCGACGGCATCAAGGCGACCGACGTGCGGGGGCGTCCGATCGCCAACGATGCGGCGGTGAGCTATTGGTCGCAAGGGCGGGGCGAAACGACCCAGTCCGGCACGCATTACAACGGCTATTGGGCACCGCAGTCGGTCGACGAATCGATCGTCGTCTCCGAACGCGAGCGGATCGGCGCGCAAGCGACGCTGGAGTGGAAGCCGACCGACAATCTGCGGCTCACCGCCAACTATTTCCGGTTCCAGCTGAACAGCAAGACCCAGTCCAACGTGTTGAAGATCCCCGAATGGGGCTATGACAATTTCTTCACCGCGGCGAAATTCGACAAGAGCGGGACGATCCTGCAGTCGGCGACGTTCCAGGTGCCGAACGCGGGTACGGGATGCCTGCGGCAGACGCCGATCTGCACCATGGAGACGCCGCAGCTGTCCGGCGTCTACGCCCGGGAAAAGGACATCTCGAACACGTTCGACCTGCATGGCGACTGGTCGCACGACCGGCTGTCGGTGTCGTTCATCGTCGGCAAGACCCGTTCCACCGGCGGCCCGTCTGAGCAGTTTTCTGTCGCGGCCAAGCCGCGCCTGACCGGTACGGTCACGCAGAACGGCAATTTCCTCAGCATGTACGACTATAGCGGCGGCGGGCTGAACATGACCTTCTCGCCGGAACTGCAGCAGAACCTGACGAACGGGGTCGCGCAGATCGACACCGGGTCGACCGGGTCGGGCTTCACCAACAGCTCGGTCGAGCAGCGCTACGCGCAGGTCGACGTCACGCGCAAGTTCGACGGGCTGCTCCAGTCGATCCAGGTCGGAGGCAAATGGCGCGACGGCAAGATCACGCGCGAGACCGGCGAGCTCGACTGGTATGCCGATCCGGCGACGCAGCTGCGCTTCCAGGACACGCCGGCGGGCGCAGTCGCGCAGCCGTCGTTCTTCTACAGTTCGCCGATCAGCAATATTCCGGGGGGCTTCACCGCAAGCTCCTATCCCGGGATCAACCTGACCAACTACCTCAGCTATCTGAACAAGACCTACGGTCAGGCGGTCAACGTGCCGCAGCCGCAGAACCTCTACAAGATCGACGAGAAGATCTGGGCGGGCTATATCGAGGCGAACTTCAAGGCGGGGCCGGTCCGCGGCAACATCGGGCTGCGCGTCGCCAATACCAAGCAGTCGGGCACCTCGACCGACACCGTCTATCGCGAGATCGATTATTGCCAGGACGGCCCCGGCGGTCCGTTCAGCCCGCCGCCGCTGGGCGCGGACGGCAATTGCCAGGTCCTGCCGCAGAGCCAGCGCGAGGTGCGCGAGTTCAGCCCGAACAACGAATCGAAGAGCTACACCGACATCCTGCCGAGCCTCAACGTTTCGTGGGACGTGACGAGCAACGTCCTGCTGCGCGGCGCGGTATCGAAGGTGGTGGCGCGGCCGGCCTATAACGATCTGGCGGCGGCGCGATCGCTGACGTTCCATTCGGCCGCCTATACCTATGACCGCAACCAGTTCGGCGAGACTGCCGGCTGGTTCGGCAATGGCGGCAATTTCAATCTCAAGCCCTTCTCCGCCTGGGCGTATGACCTCGGTGCGGAGTGGTATTTCCACCGGGGTTCGGTCGTCGGCGCGGCGTTGTTCCGCAAGGACGTGAAGAACTTCGTCGTCCCGCTGGTGCTAGACCTGGCGCAGACGGTGCAGGGCCAGCAGGTTCTGGTGCAGCAATATTCGACCCAGGCGAATGGCGCGAGCGCGGTGTCGGAGGGCGTCGAGCTTTACGCGCAGCACACGCTCGATTTCGGGCTCGGCGCGCAGGTGAACTTTACCTACAACCATACGTCGACCGCGGACGTGTCGCTCAACGGCACCAAGATCGGCACGTCGCCGCTGGTCGGCAGCGCCAAGACGCAGTGGAATGCATCGCTGTTCTACGAAAAGCACGGCGTGCTGCTGCGCGCCTCGTACAACCGCAAGGGCGAGCAGGTCGGCGGGATCGTCTCCGGCCTCAACGTCTATTCGGATCCGTACGAGCAGGTCGATCTCAACGGGCAGTATAATCTCACCGATCATATCTCGCTGACCGCTTCGGTGATCAACTTGACCAAGTCCGAACAGCGCGCGCATCTCGGGAACGATACGACCGCGCGCTATTATTCGAGCCAATATACCGGGCGCCGCTTCTATACCGGCGTGCAGTGGACTTTCTGAGACGGCGTACCCCTCCCCGAGTACGTCGCGCGGCACCGTCTTCCCCAGGCGGTGCCGCGCCCTTTTCCGATCCGGGCAAGGATGATGTGCCGATGAGCAGGTTTGGACTGGCCGCGCTGGCCGCGCTGCTGCTGGCGGCTCCGGTCGCGGCGCACAATCCGATCGTTCCGGGCTGGTATGCCGACCCCGAAATCCGGGTGTTCGGCGACACCTACTGGATCTACCCGACCTATTCCGACGACGCGGCAAAACCGGACGTTTCGCCGCATTTTACGCCCGACCAGGCCAAGCTGCGACGGCGGCATACGGTGCGGCCGTCTTATCTCCAGCAGACTTTTTTCAACGCCTTTTCCTCGCCCGATCTGGTCCATTGGACCCGGCACAGCCATGTGCTCGACGTCGCCAACGTGGCCTGGGCCGGCTATGCCGTGTGGGCGCCCTCGGCGATCGAGCACAAGGGCCGCTATTACCTGTTCTTCGGCGCGAACGACATTCAGAGCGACGCCGAACACGGCGGGATCGGCGTAGCGGTCGCGGACAAACCCGGCGGCCCGTTCAAGGACGCGATCGGCAAGCCGTTGATCGGGGCGTTCCACAATCAGGCGCAGCCGATCGACCCGTTCGTCTATCGTGACGACGATGGTCAGACGTATCTCTATTACGGCGGCTGGCGACATTGCAACGTCGTCCGCCTGAGCGACGACCTGCGCAGCGTCCGGCCGTTCCCGGACGGCACGACCTATAAGGAGATCACCCCGCCGGGCTATGTCGAGGGATCGTTCGTCATCAAGCGCCGCGGGGTCTATTATCTGATGTGGTCCGAAGGGGAATGGACCGGGTCGGACTATAGCGTCGCCTATGCCATGGGGCCCAGCCCGACCGGACCGTTCAGGCCGATGGGCAAGATTCTCGCCGAGGACGCGCGGATCGCGCGTGGGGCGGGGCATCATTCGGTCGTCAACGTGCCGGGCACCGACGAATGGTACATCGTCTATCACCGCCGTCCGCTCGGCGACGCCAAAGGCGAACATCGCCAGATCGCGATCGATCGGATGAGCTTTGCTACCGACGGCACGATCGAGCCGGTCGTGCTGACCAACACAGGCGCGCCACCGCGTCCGATCGGCCGGCGGCAATGACCGGCCCGTCCGCACCGGCCACCTTGGCCGTTCAGCCCTATACGCATTCTCCGGGAGACCTGACGTGAAGATCCGTTTCGCCGCATCCGCCGGCCGCAGCCTCGCGTTGCTCGCCGTCACCAGTCTCGGCCTGCCCGCCCCGCTGCTTGTTTCGCCAGCGATGGCGCAGCAAGGCGGGGAGACGGCGGAATCGCTGGCGGATCTGGTCAACCCGCTGATGGGGACCGATTCCACCTACGAACTGTCCTACGGCAACACCTATCCCGCGGTCGCGGTGCCGTGGGGGATGAACTTCTGGACCCCGGTGACCGGCAAGCCCGGCAGCGGCTGGGGCTATATGTACCATGATCTCAAGATCAACGGGCTCAAGCAGACGCATCAGCCGAGCCCGTGGATGAACGACTATGCCGCCTTCTCGCTGTTCGCGGAAACCGGCCCGCTCAAGATCAAGGAAGACGAGCGCGCGAGCTGGTACAGCCACAAGGCGGAGACGAGCCACCCGTACAATTACAAGGTCTATCTCGCCGATTATAACGTCACCGCCGAGGTGACGCCGACCAACCGCGCCGCGCAATTCCGCTTCACCTTCCCCAAGAGCGACGACGCGCACATCCTGCTCGACGGGCTGGCGGGCGGGTCGATGGTGAAGATCGACGCGGCCAACCGGCGGATCACTGGCTATGTCCGCAACAACCACGGCGGCGTGCCCGACAATTTCCACAATTACTTCGTCGCGCAGTTCGACCACGACTTCAGCGTCAGCCGGACCTGGGACGACAATTGGCAGATCGGCGCGGACACTACCCGCGAAGGCGGCCATGTCGGCGCGGTCGTCAGCTTCAGGACGCGCGACGGGGAACAGGTCGGCGTAAAGGTCGCCTCGTCCTTCATCAGCGCGGAGCAGGCACAGCGCAATCTCGACAGCGAGATCGGCCGTGACAGCTACGCCGCGACCGAGGCCAAGGCGAAGGCCGCGTGGGAGAAGGAGCTCGGGATCATCCGGGTCAGCGATCCCGATCTCGACAACAAGCGCACCTTCTATTCGGCGATGTACCGGATGCTGCTGTTCCCGCGGCAGTTCCACGAGATCGATGCGCGCGGGACGATGGTCCATTACAGCCCGTATGACGGCAAGGTCCACGACGGGCCGATGTATACCGACAACGGCTTCTGGGACACGTGGCGCGCGGTCTTCCCCTATTTCGCGCTCGTCCGGCCCGAGCTCGACGGCCAGATCATGCAGGGGCTGGCGAACGCCTATAAGGAAGGCGGCTGGCTCCCCGAATGGATGAGCCCGGGCCAGCGCGACGTGATGATCGGGTCGAACTCGGCGAACATCATCGCGGACGCCTATCTGGAAGGCGTGCGCGGGTTCGACATCGAGACGCTGTACGAGGCGTTGGTCAAGAATGCGACCACCTCGGAAGGGCGACCGAAGGACAAGAAGGGCAATGTCGTCACCGCAGTCGGGCGCGAGGGCGTCGAATGGTACAACAAGCTCGGCTATGTGCCCTATGACGTCGGCATCAACGAAAGCGCCGCGCGCACGCTTGAATACGCCACCGCCGACTTCTCGCTCTCGCGCCTCGCCGCCGCGCTCGGCAAGACCGAGGATGCCCAGAAATACGCCGCGCGGGCGCAGAATTACCGCAAGCTCTACGACGCGCAATCCGGCTGGATGCGCGGGCGCAACAAGGACGGCAGCTGGATGCAGCCGTTTAACCCGTTCGCCTGGGGGGATGCTTTCACCGAGGGCAATGCGCTGCATTACAGCTTTTCGGCGATGCAGGACGTGCAGGGGCTGATCGACCTGCAGGGCGGCGATCGCGCATTCACCGACAAGCTCGATTCGATCTTCACGCTGCCGCCGGTGTTCGACGACAGCTATTACGGATCGGTGATTCATGAGACGCGCGAAATGCAGATCGTCAACATGGGCCAATATGCGCACGGCAATCAGCCGATCCAGCACATGACCTATCTCTACGACTGGGCGGGCCAGCCGTGGAAGACGCAAGGCCATGTCCGCGACGTGATGGCCAAGCTCTATTCGGCGACGCCTGACGGCTATCCGGGGGATGAGGACAATGGCCAGACTTCGGCCTGGTACGTCTTTTCCGCGATGGGCTTTTATCCGGTGACCCCGACGGTCGGCCAATATGCGATCGGCAGTCCACTGTTTCGATCGGTCCGCCTGACCATGCCGGGCGGCAAGGTGCTGACGATCGAGGCCCCCAGCAACGGGCCGAAAAACGTCTACATCCAGTCCGTGACGCTGAACGGCAAGCCGCATGACAAGCCGTGGCTGTCGCGCGCTGCCTTGCAGGCGGGCGGGACGCTGCGTTTCGTGATGGGGCCGACCCCCAACACGCACTGGGGCACCGCCAAGGCGAACGCGCCTTTCTCGATGAGCGCACCGGTGGCGCGCTGAGCTGAAAACGGAACGGGAGAGTGGCATGAATCGTCGGGACATCATCGCGGGCGCGGGCGCGCTCGCGGTTGCAGCGGCGGTCCCCGCTCGCGCGGCGACGGCCGCCTTCGGATCGAAGCGGCCGCCGGTCAGCGCTCGCCGCTTTACGAGCAAGGCGGTCGAGGCGGAGATTCGCACGGTGAAGGCGCGGATTGCCGACCCCGAGCTCGCCTGGATGTTCGAGAATTGCTACCCGAACACGCTCGACACGACGGTCAAGCTGTCGACGATCGACGGCAAACCCGACGCCTTCGTCATCACCGGCGATATCGACGCCTTGTGGTTGCGCGACAGTTCGGCGCAGATGCAGACATACGTCCATCTCGCGCCGCGCGATGCCGACCTGCGCCGCGTGTTCCACGGGCTGATACAGCGACAGGCACGCTGCATCCTGATCGATTCCTACGCCAATGCCTTCATGGAGGATCCGACCGCGAAATCGACGCTCGGCGCGGTGTCCGACAAGACCGAGATGAAGCCAGGCGTCGCGGAGCGGAAATGGGAGATCGACTCGCTCTGCTATCCGATGCGGTTGGCGCATTCCTACTGGACCGCCACGCGCGACCCGGCGCCGTTCGACGCGCTGTGGGCGCAGGGCATGGCGCGCGCGGTCGCAACCTTCCGCGAACAACAACGCAAGGAAGGGCCGGGGCCTTATCACTTCCAGCGCGTCGATCCTTCGCCGACCGAGACGCTGATGCTCGGCGGTTATGGTGCGCCGACGCGCAAGGTCGGGCTGATCCATTCGATGTTCCGGCCGTCCGACGATGCGACGGTGCTGCCGTTCTTGATCCCGTCCAACCTGTTCGCGGTCTCCGCGCTGCGGATGCTGGCGCAGGTGCAGCAGGAAGCGCGCGGCGACACCGCGGCGGCGCGGGACTGTCTCGCGCTTGCCGCCGAGGTCGAGGCGGCGCTCGTCGCGCATGGCCGGATGCCCGACGGGCAGGGCGGCACGGTCTGGGCCTATGAGGCGGACGGCTTCGGCAACGCGCTGTTCATGGACGACGCGAACGTGCCGAGCCTGTGCGGGCTGGCGTTGCTCGGTGCCGCGGATCGCGCGGACCCGCTGTTCCGCCGGACGGCGGCGTTGGCGTGGAGCCCGCGCAACCCGTTCTTCTTCGAGGGCAGCGCCGCGCAGGGGATCGGCGGGCCGCATGTCGGGCTCGACATGATCTGGCCGATGTCGATCATGGTCCACGCGCGCAACAGCGACGACGATGCGGTGGTTCGCCAATGCCTGCGCTGGCTGAAGACGACGCATGCGGGCACCGGCTTCATGCACGAGAGCTTCCACAAGGACGATCCCGCCAAGTTCACGCGGCCGTGGTTCGCCTGGGCCAACGGCCTGTTTGGCGAGCTGATCCTCGACACGCTGCGGCGCAAGCCCGCATTGCTCGCCGAACGCCTCTAGGACGCGATGATAGCCGCTTACAGCACCTGCACGACGTCCGGCTGGCCCTGCGCCTTCCACAGGGCGCCAGGCTTTGGCAGCAGGAAATGGCTGAACGGCAGGATCGCCGCGCCGACTGCGGGCGCATCCGCGGACAGAGCTGCGCGCCGCACCGGTGCGACCGAGGGGAGCAATGGCGCGCGCGCGCGCATCAGCGCATCGGTGCGCTCCGCCAGGGCGTCGAGCTGCGCGGTCGGCAGTCTGCCGCCCAGCAGAATCACGCCCGGATTGATCAGGCAGTTGATCGCCTCGATCGGCACCGTCAGCTGATGTGCGGCGCGTTCGATCCATTCGGAAACACAGGCCTGCACCTCGGGATCGGTCGTGCCATCCATCACTTCGGCCAGGTGGAACCCCTGTTCTTCAAGGCTGCGCGCGAGGCCGGAGAGCGAAACGTAGCGCTGGATCTGCTCGTCCGGGGTTGCGTCATGCTGGGGCGACCGCATGAAGCCGAGCTCACCGCTACGCCCGTCCGCACCGCGGATGTAGGTTCCGTCGATCACCAGGCCGCCACCCAGTCCGGACGACAGCAGGATGTAGAAGAAGGTGTTGTTGCGCTGCCCCTGGCCGAGCTGCATCTCGCCCATGGCCGCCGCGGCGGCGTCGTTTTCGAGAAAGACCGGAAGCGCGAAAGGTTCGTCGAACAGGGACGCGACGTCGACATCAGCCCAGGCGGCGTAGCTCGGCGGGCGGCCGGGCAGGTCGACCAGCCCGAGGTCGTCGGGCACGGCAACACCCAGCCCGACGACCTTGGCGACATCGACATTCGCCTTGCGGAGCATGGTGCGGATCGAACGACGATACAGCGCGCGGACTTGGTCTGGCAGCGCGAAGTCGAGATCCTCGGTCACGCGGGCGAGCGTTTCTCCCGAGAAGTCGACCAGCACGATCGTGACATGATCGCGATCGATGTTGACGCCGATCGAATAGCAGGCGTCGCGCCGGACCACGAGCTTGGTCGGCGGCTGCCCGCGCGCGCCGCGCCGCTGCCCCGCTTCCTCGATCAGCCCGTCCTGCAGCAGGCGCTTGGTGATGTTCGCGATCGCGGGACCGGTCAGCCCAGTGATCCGGGCCAATTCGACGCGCGTCAACGGACTCATCACGCGGATCGCATGAAGCGTCACACGCTGGTTATGGTCTGCGGCGCGTTCCAGATTGGTGCCCGACAGGCGCGGCTGATCCCGCGGGGTCTGGCGTGTCATACCCATCCGCTGCGCGGTACGGCGCGAACCATCGCGGTCATGATCGATCCCATCTCTACCCTGCCTGTTGCGCGCACCCGCGATCCCCGTTCCGGCAATGCGAACCGCGGCGCCTCGGCAAACTGCACTAGCACGACCGTAACGACCAGCCCAAACGGCGCGGCGGACGGATGGCAGACGGCATGGCCCGACGCGCCACGTCTCGGCCGGTCCTCAGCTTTCTGGATGATTGAATTATTTAAGTTGGTTTATTAATGATGGGCGGCGTCGCGGTCGACCGTAAGGTGTGTGGTGCGCGCGGACAGCGTTTGGGAGAGAATATGCAGCTTGTGCTTAGCGTCCGGGTCCTGGCACGGACGACCAAGGCATGACGGCTGACGGAAACGTCGCGCCGCTGCGCGCCGGTGTGGAACTTGGTGGGACCAAATGCGTGTGCACGCTCGCGCGGAGCACTGGCGAGATCATTGACCAGGCCACCGTACCGACCCGCGATCCCGGCGAGACGCTGCCGGCGATCATCGCGATTCTGCGGGCGTGGCAGAATACGCACGGGTTCACCGCGCTCGGAATCGCGTCGTTCGGCCCGCTGGAGCTGAATGTCGCGTCGCTCCATCATGGCGAGATCGGCGCGACCACCAAGCCGGGCTGGACCGGTACCAACGTCCTTCGCATCCTGTCGGCCCCGTTCGATGTCCCGGTCGGGTTCGATACGGACGTCAACGGTGCGGCGCTCGCCGAGATGGCGTGGGGGTGTGCGCAGGGCATGACCGACTTTGCCTATGTCACCGTCGGCACCGGCGTCGGGGTCGGGCTGGTGGTGCACGGTCTTCCCACGCGCGGCATCGGGCATAGCGAACTGGGGCACATTCGCGTGCCACGGCTGGCCGGCGACACGTTTCCCAGCTTCTGCCCTTTCCACGACGATTGCGTGGAAGGGCTGGCTTCGGGATCCGCCCTCGCGCTGCGGCTCGGCGAGCGATCCGCGCGCGATGTCGCGGCGGGGGACCCCGTCTGGGCGCAGGTGGTCCATGTGCTCGCCGTCCTGTGTCATACCCTCGTCTGCGCGACCGGTCCGCACCGCATCGCGATCGGCGGGGGCGTGGTGACCGGCCAGGCGCATTTGCTCGAGCGGATCGAAGCAAGTCTCGTCGCCAGTCTCAACGGCTATATGCGGCTGCCCGCGGACGCGCCCTATATCGTCGCGCCGGCGCTGGGAGACCGGGCGGGGCCGCTCGGTTCGATCGCGGTCGCCAATTTCGCCGATACGGGCGCGCGCCGGTCCTGAGCCGGCGGTGCGGCCGCACCGCCGGCCATGGTCATAGCCGCTCGTCGCTCTGGATGAGCTGGTCGGCGATCTGCCGGGCGGCAGCCTGCGCCATTGCGGCGACCTGCTGCGCGGTATGGAGTGGCTGGCGACGCTCGAGGTAGGGAACCGTCAGCGCCGCGGCGGCCGCATTGCTCCGCAGGATCGGGACCGAAGTGTCGATCACGCCTGCGATCAGCGGGCTCGGCATCTGTTCGAGACCGGCGGCGCGGATCGCATCGGCGTGGGCGCGAAAGGCATGGAGATCCTTTGTCGACAGCGGCGGGTCGAACAACCCTTCCCACCGCGTGCGGACGGCATCGCTCTGGAAAGCGTAGAGGACGGTGCCGGATGCGGTCCACGGCAGGGGCCGGCGATACCCGACGCGGACCGAGAAGCCGAGATGCTCGCCGGATTCGACCCTGGCGACGACCACGATTTCGCCCCGGCTGTGCAGCGCGAGATGGCAGGACTCGCTGCTCTCCTGCACCAGTCGCCGCATCACGGGCAGGGCGAGCTCGACCAGATTGCGGGTGCGGGGCTGGCGCATGCCGAGCGAGAAGAGCCGGTCGGTCAGGCGGAACCCTTCCGATGCCGAATCCTGCTCGATGTATCCGCGGAACTGCAGCACCTGAACCATCCGGTGCAATTCGCCGCGCGACCGATCGAGTTGGTCGGCGATCGTCGTGAACGACATCGGATCGCGCGCATTGGCAAGCAATTCGAGGATGTCGAGCCCCTTCTCGAGCGCGGGTGCCTTGTACCGGCGGCCGTCCTGCTCTTCGTGCTCGTCCTGCTCCATGATCGCCCCCGCTTCGGTCTTATGTACCGTCGACCTTAGCCGGGGCGCGTGGCAGCGGACAAGGTCCGCCCCCACGCGCGCTGGCGGGGGCAAACCCGTCAGCGGCCCATGATCTTGACCAGGCCTGCCGGATCCTGCCCGGTCGGCAATTTGCCCGATGCGCTCAGCCGCTTTGTCGTATCGTCCCAGCGCAGCGTCGCACTGCTGCCGGTCTTGCGATTGCTCACGCCATCGTCGTCGTACAGCGTGAAGCTGGTCGATCGCCCCGGATAGACGCGGATACTGTCCAGTTGCTGCCGCGTGGCCGTGCTGGGGACCTGAACACCCATCGGGATGATCGATCCGGCGCGGACGAACAGCGGAATGCGGTCGATCGGCGCTGGCGCAGTGATCGTCTGGCCGCCGCTGTGGCGCTCGTTGGTCCAGTAGTCATACCAGTCCGCGCCGGCCGGCAGATAGACCGGGCGGCTGGTCGCGCCCTGTTCGGTGACGGGGGCGACGAGGAACGCCGGTCCGAACATATATTCGTCCCCCATGTCGGCGACCTTGGGATCGTTCGGAAAGTCCATGAACAACCCGCGCATGAACGGCGCGCCACTCTGCTGGGTCTGATGACCGAGCGCGTAGAGGTAGGGCATCAAGGCGTAACGAAGCCTCAGATACTGCGCGAGCACCGGTTCGGCGGCCTTGCCATATTGCCAGATTGCGGTGCCCGGACGCTGCCCGTGGATCCGCAGAGTCGGGGTGAAGCTGTTATACTCGAACCAGCGGACGAACAGTTCGGGATAGTCCGGATAGTTTGCCCCCATGGCGGTCGCGCCGGCGGGGTCGAGCAGGACCGGGTGTTCCGCGGTCGGGCCGGCCGGATATTGCCAGCCCCCGGTGTCGCTGCTCCAATATGCCATGCCGGACGCGGTGAAGTTCAGCCCGGTCGGGACTTGGCGGCGCAAGGCCTCCCACGTCGACTGGACGTCCGACGACCAGAAAAGGCAGCCGTTGCGCTGGGCACCAAGATAGGCCGCCCGACACAGAATGAGGTTGCGCAGGTCGGGCCGGTCCTTGGCCGACCCATCCGCAACGCTCGCCGTATGCACCAGCGGGAAGACGTTGTGATAGCGATCGCCGGACCCGATCGAGAACTGATGGCCGTCCGGCACCAGATCCGGCTCGGTCTCGTCGAGCCAGAACCAGTCGAAGCCCTGCGAGGCGATATTGTCGCGGATCTTGCCCCAGAACCACTTGCCCGCATCCGGATTGGTGCTGTCGAGCAATGCTCCGGCCCGGTCATACCGCACCGGCAGGCCGTCGACCACGCTGCCGTCGGCATCGTGCAGCAACCATCCCTTGGCGGAGAGCATGTCGTAATAGCGCGACTCCTTCTCGAAGCGCGGCCACACGCTGATGATGCTGCGCATGCCCATTGCCTTGAGCCGGGCATTCATGCCCGCAGGATCCGGGAAATAGGTGCGGTCGATGTCGAGCTGGCCCATCCGGCTCCAGTAGAACCAGTCGAGCACCATCGCGTCGAGCGGATAGCCGCGGCTGCGATAGCCGTCGGCAATGCCGAGCAGTTCGGCCTGCGTCTCATAGCGCGCCTTGCTCTGAATCAGCCCGAATGCGGCCTTGGGGGGCAGCGGGGTCGGCCCGGTCAGCCTGGCGTAGCCCGCGTAGAGCGCGTCGGTCGTGTCCCCTGTGATGACGAAGAAGGAGACGCGCTCGCCGACCTGCGACTGCCAGTGGGTGCTGTTGTGGAGCCCCGGGGAAACCGTCGTCGTCGAAGGGTTGTCCCAGACGATGCCATACCCCTTGTTGGTGACCATGAACGGTACGCACACCGTCTCCCCCGCAGGCGCGTCATAATTGTGGCGGCAGTCGATCGTCCGGCCGCGCAGGTCGAGCTTGCCTTCCTGATTCTGTCCGAGCCCGTAATAATGCTCGTCGAGCGGTGCGGCGAAGCTGGCGCCGACCTTGAAGGTCTTTTCCCCGGCAACCGTGTGCGGGGCCATTTCCCAGCCGCTCATCTGCGTGATGACATGGCCGTCCGTTCCCCGGACGGTGATCGCGACGGGGGGCAGGGACGGCGCGAAATAGCGTTCCATCTGCGAGGGGGCCTTGGGCCATGGCTGTGCGGCGACGGTCAGCGTCATCCCGGACGACGCGAAGACGTCGCCCGCGGGATCGGTGCGATGCGTCCAGCCGGTTGCGTCCGCCCTGGCGTTCGGGCCGGGGCCGGGGGGCGCATCGGCCAGCCCGCGATCGACCGCGATCGTCACGCGCACGATATTGGGCGCATACGGTTCGATCGCGACGAGGCTGCCATTGCGGTCGAGCGTGGCGATCGGGTCGGCCTGCGCGGTGACAGGCAACAGCGCAATCGCGGCGGCGCCGGTCCAGCGCGCGAGCATCCGTTTGGGAACCGATACGGTGATCATAGGGAATCCTGTCGTTGGAAGGCGGTGGAAACGAGCATCGATCGATCGATTTCGGCAATTCGGGTGCGGCCGCACAGCGCCATGGCGACGCGCATCTCGGCTTCGATCAGCCGCAGGACGTGCGCGACCCCGGCCTCGCCATTGGCGGCAAGCGCATAGGCCCAGGCGCGCCCGAGCAACACGCCCTTCGCGCCGAGGGCCATCAGCTTGACGACGTCGAGACCCGAGCGGACCCCGCCGTCAGCGAGCACCGTCAGCGCATCGCCCACCGCATCGACGATCGCGGGCAGCGCGTCGGCGGTGGCGGGGACGCCGTCGAGTTGCCGCCCCCCGTGGTTGGAGACGACGATCCCGTCCGCGCCGGTCCGCGCTGCTTCGCGCGCGTCGGCGGGGTCGAGGATACCCTTGATGATCAGCGGCCCCTGCCAATGCGACCGGATGAAGTCGAGGTCGCGCCAGGTGACACTGGAATCGAAATTGGTGCGCATCCATCCGAGGAAATCCTCGAGCCCGGTCTTGTCCCCCAGCGCCGGGGCGACGTTGCCCAGATGGTGCGGCCGCCCGCGCACGCCGACGTCGATCGCCCACTCGGGATGGGTCATGGCCTGGCCGAACCGGCGCAGCGTCCCGCCCAAGCCAGACGCGCCGGCCAGACCCGAACGGTAATCGCGGTAGCGTGCGCCTGGGACCGGCATGTCGACCGTGAAGACCAGCGCCGAACATCCGAGCTGCCGCGCTTCGTCGAGCAAGGCGCGGACGAGCCCGCGATCGCGGATCATGTAGAGCTGGAACCAGAATGGGGCGGTTGCCGCGGCGGCGACTTCGGCCAACGGGCACACGCTGACGGTCGACAGACAGAAGGGGATGCTCGCCGCATTGGCCGCGCGAATCGCCTGCACTTCGCCCCGCCGCGCGTTCATGCCCGCAAGCCCGATCGGCGCCAGCATCACCGGCAGCGATTGCGCCGCGCCGAACAGCGTCGTCGTCAGGTCGATCGCGGACACGTCGGTCAGGACGCGCTGCCGCAGGGCGAGCTGTTCGAGCACGGCCACGTTCCGGCGCAGCGTGACCTCGGCATAGGAGCCGCCGTCGAGATATTCGAACAGGAACGGGGGCAGGCGGCGGCGCGCCTGCGCTCGATAATCCAGCACTGCGGCCGCCTTTGTCATTTCACTCCCCCCGGATCGGCGCGCGTTGCATCACCGTCCGCGTCGCCATCCGTTTTCACGTATGGTCAATTATTTTACTGGCGCAAGCCACTCGACCGTTGCGCTGAGCGTCGCGGGCTCCGAGCGCCGGTCAGGCGCCTTCCTGTTCGTGGAGCGCAAAGATCTGGCCGGCTTCGGTCCATTTCGTTCCCGGCACGGCCGCGGGAATCGCCTGCTGGAAACGATCCATCAGCGTTTCCCACGCCTGAACGTCCGGATCCGCCGCGTCGCCGGCCGCCTTGGCGGCGGGATCGTACGCCGCGCCCGTCTCCATCAGCATCACCAGCCGGTTGCCTGCACGGAAGATCCGCATGTCCTCGATCCCGGCGCGTCGGATGCTGGCGGTGACCGCGGCGGGGACTGCCCCCGCCGCGTGCCACCGCTCATATTCCGCGATCCCGGCTGGATCGTCCTTCAGGTCGAGCAGCAGGACATGAAGCATCAGTCGGCCTCCACAGCCTGCCGCTGCTCGCCGAGCTTGTCGATGCCGAGCCGCATGACGTCGCCTGCCCTGAGAAAGACCGGCGGCTTCTGCCCCATGCCGACACCGGGGGGCGTGCCGGTGGTGATCACGTCGCCGGGATGCAGCGTCATGAACTGGCTGAGGTAGCTGACGAGGAACGCGGGCTTGTAGACCATCGTCGCGGTGGTGCCGTCCTGATAGCGGTGGCCGTTGACCTCGAGCCACATGCCGAGGTCGGTCGGGTCGCCGACCTCGTCGGGCGTGACGAGCCACGGGCCGATCGGGCCGAACGTGTCGCAGCCCTTGCCCTTGTCCCAGGTCCCGTGGCGATCGAGCTGATACTCGCGCTCGGACACGTCGTTGATGAGGCAATAGCCGGCGATGTGGGCAGGCGCGTCGGCCTCGGACACATATTTGGCAGCCGTGCCGATGACCATGCCCAGTTCGACTTCCCAGTCGGTCCTGGTCGATCCGCGCGGGATGCGCACGGTGTCGTTCGGCCCGACGATCGCGCTGGTCGCCTTGGTGAACAGCACGGGTTCCGGCGGGACGGTCATCCCGCTCTCGGCGGCGTGATCCGAATAATTGAGCCCGATGCACAGGAACTTGCCGACCTGCCCGACGCATGCGCCGATACGCGGCGTGCCCTCGACCGGGGGGAGGGTTTCGGGGTCGAGGCGGGCCAGTTCGGCGAGGACGTCCGGGGACAGCGTTGCGCCGATCACGTCGGGAATTTCACCCGACAGGTCGCGCAGCGTGCCGTTCGCATCGATCAGGCCGGGGCGTTCTTCGTGGAGCGGGCCGTAGCGGACTAACTTCATGGGGAAACTCCTGGGGGGTGATTCACATTCCGTCATTTTCGCGGAGGCGGGAATCCATAGTGGCTGGCCTGCGTACGTCTTTCCCTCGGTAGCCAGTATGGATCCCCGGTTTCGCGGGGATGACGATAGGGGGGAGAGGGCGCCGAAACGAAAGCCTTAGTTGATCCAGCCGCCGTCGACGATGTGCGCCTGGCCCGTCGTGAACGCGGATTCGTCGCTGGCGAGGTACAGCGCGAGCGCGGCGATCTCCTCCGGGCGGCCGAGCCGACCCATTGGCTGTCGCGCGGTGAAATCCCTGCGCGCCTGGTCATAATCCCCGGTATCGCGCAGCCGTTGCTGGAGCGAGGGGGAATCGACCGTGCCGGGGCAGATCGCATTGCAGCGCACCCCGCGCGCGACGAAATCCGCCGCGACCGACTTGGTCAACCCGATCACCGCAGCCTTGGTCGCGCCATAAGCGAAGCGGTTGGGGATGCCCTTGATCGAACTCGCGATCGACGCGACGTTGACGATGCTCCCCGTGCCGCGATCCAGCATCAGCGGCAGGTAGGCGCGGATCGTGCGGTACATGGCGGTCACGTTGAGGTCGTTGGCGAACGCCCAGCTGTCCTCGCCGCAGTCGAGGATCGTCCCGTTGTGAACGACGCCAGCGCTGTTCATCAGCACGTCGACCGGCCCGGTGCGCCCGGGCAGCGCGGCGACCGTGGCGGCATCGCGCACGTCGAGCGCGAAGGTCTCGCATGCAAGACCCTCCAGCTTCGACGCGTCGATATCGGTCGCAATGACCCTCGCGCCCTCGGCGATGAACAGTTCGGCGCTGGCGCGACCGATGCCTTGCCCGGCGGCGGTGATGAAGACGGTCTTGCCGCTTAGCCGCGCGCTCATGCCGCCTGCCTCCGCGGCAGGCAGGCGGGGCCGACGGGATCGAAACTCTTGTAGGTCAAGATGAACTCCTGATGCCCGAGCGCCTCGGACACGCTGCGTTCGCCCGCCGCGATGGCAAGCGTTCGTTCGTAGATTTCGGTGCCGACCTGCTCGATCGTCGCGGCGCCTTCGAGGATCCGGCCGGCGTTGACGTCCATGTCGTCTGCCAGGCGGCGCGCGGTCTCGGGGTTGGCGCAGATCTTGATGACCGGGGAGATCGCCGATCCGACCACCGACCCGCGCCCGGTCGTGAACAGGTTGATGTGCGCGCCGCAAGCGATCAGCTCGACGATTTCGGCATTGTCCGAAATGTTGGGAAAGCCGAAGCGTGGCTCGCCGTCTGGCACGACGTCGAGCATGTAGAGGCCGGGCGAAGGCGGGATGTCGCCGGGCTTGACGATCCCCGAGATCGGCGAGCTGCCCGACTTGGAATAGGCGCCCATCGACTTTTCCTCCTGCGTCGTCAGGCCGCCCTCGGCGTTACCGGGAGCGAAGCTGCCAAAGCCGAGGATGGTATAATAGCGTTCCGCCTTCTCGACGCTCGCCATCAGCGCCGCGCCGAGCTCGGGGGTGATCGCGCGGTCGGCCATGATCGCCTCGCACCCGACCAGCTCGCCGGTCTCCTCGAAGATGCAGGTCGCGCCCTCCGCAACGAAGCGATCGAACGCGCGGCCGACTGCTGGGTTGGCGGTGATCCCGCTGGTCCCGTCGGAGCCGCCGCAGATCGTCCCGATGACGAGCTCGCTGGGAGCCATCGGGATGCGCGGGCCCGCGTCCGCGATCGCCTGGACGCGCGCGACGGCGGCGAGCCCCGCGGCGATCGTCGAGGCGGTGCCGCCGTTCTGCTGGATCACCAGCGTCTCGACCGGACGCCCGCTCGCCGCGACGGTCGCTGCCAGTCCCTCGCGATTGAAGCTCTCGCAGCCGAGCGAGACGATCACGAGGCCGCCGACATTGGGATGCGTCGCGATCGCCTTCATCACCTTGTCCGCATAGCTGTTGGGATAGCAACCGGGGAAGCCGATCAGATGCACGTCGGCATGATCGATCTTGTCGACGATGCGGCGGGCGACGTGATGCGCGCACTCGACCAGATACGCGACCGCGACGACGTTGCGGATGCCCTTGCGGCCGTCGCTGCGGGACCAGGCGGAAATCATGATTCGGTGCTCCGTTCGAGCGTGTCGCGCAGGTGCGACGCGATGTAATCGCTCTTCATATTGTGCAGGTGGACGTGATCGCCCCGTGCGGCGGGGGCGGTCATCGATCCGATCGGCGCGCCATATTTGATCACCGTTTCGCCGAGGCTGAGCGTCAGGCGCGCGATCTTGTGGCCAACCTGGACCGGAACCGGGATCACGACGGCATCGCCATCGATCGAAACGATGTCGCCGGCGGCAATCGCGGCGGTAACCACCAGGATGTTGTCGCTCGGGTGCAGAAGAATAGCGGTCATGCGGCAAAGGCGTCCGAAGAGAGGGCGTCGGCGGTCAGTCTGTCCCACAATGCGTCGGGGATCGGCCACCGGGCATAGCGGAGGGTTGCCTCGACCTGATCACGCCCGACCAGGCCGGGGATGACGCTGCCGACGACGGCATGGCGCAACGGGAATTGCAGGGCCGCCGCCGCGAGCGGGACGTCGAACGCACGACACGCCTGTTCCAGCGCCGCGACCCGCGCCACGACCAGCGCCGGCGGGGGGGCGTAGTTGAAATGGCGCGCCTGCGCGCTGCCTTCCACGAGGATTCCGCTGTTGTACGGTCCGCCGATCACCAGCCGCGTTCCGGCGCGTTCGCACCGTTCGATCAGCGCGACGGCGCCGTCCTGTTCGAGCAACGTGTAGCGGCCGGCCAGCAGGATCAGGTCGAGGTCGGCGAAGTCGAGCAACTGGTGACAGACCGCCACTTCGTTGACGCCGATCCCGATCGCACCGATGTCGCCAGCGTCGCGCAACTCGCGCAATGCCGGGTAGCCGCCGTCCAGGAACGCAGCCAGGTGGCGCGCGGCATCGTCCCCGTGCGTTTCCTCGCCCAGGTCGTGCGCGAACAGCACGTCGATCCGGTCACGCCGGAGGCGCATGCGACTTGCGCTGTAACTGCGCAGCACCGCATCGCGCGTATAGTCGAAAACCGGCTCGAGCGGGGGGGCGTCGACGAAGCCGTGCCGCTCGTGATCGGTGCTGCCGGTCGGTTCCAGCAAGCGCCCGACCTTGGTCGATACCAGCGCGCGCGCGTCCGGGTCATGCGCCGCCAGCGCCGCGCCGAGACGGCTTTCGGCGAGACCGAACCCATAATGAGGCGCAACGTCGAAATAGCCGATCCCGGCGTCGAGCGCCGCCGCGACGGTGTCGGTTGCCACCGCATCGTCGACGCGCCGATACAGGTTGCCGATCCCGGCGCAGCCCATGCCGATCGGGGGTAGGTCGATCATGCGGGCCTCCGCAGATGAAACAGGCCGAACGCCAGCACGACGACGAAGCATCCCGCAGGAACGATCATGGCGCGCACGATCGATCCGCTTGCATCGGACACAAGGCCCATCACGGCGGGGAACACCGCGCCGCCGACGATCGCCATGACCAGCAACGCCGACCCAGCCTTGGTCCGCGCGCCCAGGCCATCGACCGCCTCGGCGAAGATCGTGGGGTACAGGATCGACATGAAGAAGCTGCTCGCGACCAGCGCGAGGACGCCGGGCATGCCACCGACGATACTTGCGATCAGGCATAGCAGCGCGGCCATCGTCGCGAACATCGACAGCAGCGGCAGTGGCCGGATCCGACCCATCAGCGCGGCGCCGGCGAAGCGACCGATCATGAAGACGATCAGCGAGGCGGTCAGATACCCCGCCGCCTGCGTCGCCGGCGTTCCCGGCAGCGCGGTTTCGACATAGCGGATCAGGAAACTCCACACGCCCACCTGCGCCCCGACGTAGAAGAACTGCGCCAGCACGCCGATCAGGAAGCGCGGCGATCGTAACAGCCAGGCGAAATCGGACGCTGCGCCGACCCCGTCCTCGACGTCGGGCCGGGTCGCGATGTCGGGGAAGGGCGCCAGACGGACGAACAGCGCCCATACCAGGACGCCGATCCCGATGCAGAGATACGGGATCTGGACCGCCGCCGCTGCGCTGGCGCGATCGAGTGTCGCATTGTCCGACAGGATGAAGGCGCGACCGATCAGGACTCCGGTGATCGACCCGAGCGGGTTGAACGCCTGCGCGAAGTTCAGCCGACGGGATGCGGTCTCGGCACTGCCGAGCCGCGCGATCAGCGGATTGGCGGATGTTTCCAGAAAGGCGAGACCACTCGCGATGATGAACAGCGCGGCAAGGAACGCGGGGTAGCTCAACGCGCTCGCGGCGGGCCAGAACAGCAGCGCGCCGAGGCCATAAAGGCCAAGCCCGAGCAACACCGCCGCCCGATAGCCGAACGACCGCATGAACAGCGCGGCTGGGATCGCAAGGCAGAAATAGCCGAGGTAGAAGGCGGACTGGACCAGTCCCGCGCCGAAATCCCCCAGGCTGAACAGGCCCTTGAAATGCGAGATCAGCACGTCGTTGAGATTGTTCGCGACGCCCCAGAGAAAGAACAGCGCGACGATCAGCACGATCGGGAGCTTGAGCGACGCACGTGCGGGAATGGGGCGACTCATGCGCGCTCTTGCCCGGACGCAGTCCCGGGAGCGCGTGCCGATCGCGTGGCTGATGCCGCTGGAAACGGGAGATAGCTCGATCGCATGGGCATTTCGGAATCCCCTCCAGGCTCCAACCGATCCGGATGCGGACCACGATGGTGTCCCGCGACCCGACCGGCCTCTTTCGTCCAACCATAAAGCGGCAATTTATATATGAACAGTCATTTTTGGCTTGCCGACGGAGCGGCGGGTCATCCGTGGAACACGCCCCGGCTGGCTCCGAACGCGAGGAACAGGTCCGGCCAGGACGACGCCGGTCTGCTTTTAGGGAGGCGCACGCCAAAACCGTGGCCGCCGCTATCGAAGACGTGCAATTCCGTCGGTCGTGCCTGTGCCTTCAACGCGGTGAACAGGACGACGCTATTGGCGACGGGTACGAGATCGTCGTCCGCGGCATGCGCCAAGAAGACCGGTGGCGTGTCCGCGGTGACGCGGGCCTCGACGGAGGCGGCATGGCGCAGTGCGGCCGACGCCGCATTTCCCAGCAGAGCATCGCGCGATCCGCCGTGTGAAAAGGGGGCTTCCATGCTCACCACCGGGTAGATCAGTCCGGCATAATCGGGCCGAGCCGACTGGGTGTCGATCGCGTCGACCGGTGCGTAGCTCTGCTCGGCATGTCGTGTCGCGAGCGATCCCGCCAGATGTCCGCCGGCCGAAAATCCCAGAACCGCAATCTGTGCGATATCCACGCCGTAGCGGCGCGCGCCTGCCCGGATCAGCCGCATCGCGCGCTGGGCATCCTGCAACGGTACGAGCTGGCGGTTGTCCCAGCCTTCGCCCGGCAGCCGGTATTGCAGGACGAAGGCGGTAATGCCGCGCGCATTGAGCCATGCCGCCTGTTCGAGCCCTTCATTGTCATAGGAAAGGAAACCGTATCCGCCCCCGGGCATCACCAACACCGCCGCGCCATTGGACCTCACGGGACGTTTCACGACGAGGACGGGGTGCGCGACGCCACGGACCCAACGATCGGGATGGTGCGCATCCCGGCTTCGCTCCTCAATGCTGGCCGTGATCGCTTCATGGCGATCGCCCGGTATCGCGTTCGGCCAAAGCGGGACGATCTCGTCGCCGGACCGCACCTGCGCGCCGAGCCCGGAGGACGCGAGCAACGTCGGCGCAAGCGAGCACAACGCGGCGGCGCTTGTCAGTACGGTACGGCGGGTCGGTTCGTGAAGGGGCATCATGGAGCCTTTCAATACAGCCGGGGGCGGCGGTCCGGTGATCGATGCGTCATCATGCCGTTTTCCGCGGGGGTTACAATTGCGCCAAAGAAAAGCCCGCCGTCTCGAAGGAGACGACGGGCGTTTGATCGTTGCGACGGTATCGCCGGGATCAGTTCTTCTTGCGTGCCCGCTTCGGTGCGGCGGCGGCGGCGGTGTCTTCTTCCTCTTCGGGCGAGTCCTCACCCGCTTCGGTCAGCGCCTCGCCCAGCGCCTTCAGCTTTTCCTGCGAGGAATCGGCCTTGTCGGCGATCTTGGTCGTTGCAGCACCAAGACGATGGAGCAGGGCGTGGACGCGATCCGCATCCGGTTCGTCCCGCTCCAGCTGCTTGCGCAAGGATGCCAGATCGCGCAGGATGCCCTTGGCCCCGGACGTGTCGATATCCGCCAGCGCGGCTTCCCAATCCTCGACCATGTCGGCGCCCTTGGTGGGCTTGGTCGTCTCAAGACCGCGATTGATCGCGTTCATCGTACCGGCGAATTTAACGGCCATGTTCCATCTCCGAATTGCCTGTGTGGTGGCGATCGGGGAAACGTCAGGAGGCTTGCTAAATGTCCGCGCAGCGAGCGGGCTAATGCACTGATACGGATCAACCCGATCCGGTCGGTGCAGGAGCACCCGCTCGGCACGCCTATCCGGTCAGGCGTCGCGCAGCCCCACGCCGATGCTCGCGCGGGCCTGCTCGGCCTCGTTCGACACGACCGGATAGGCGCAATAGTCCGCCGCATAATAGGCGCTCGGCCGGTGATTGCCCGACCAGCCGATCCCCCCGAACGGCGCGCCCGACGACGCCCCGTTGGTCGGCTTGTTCCAGTTGACGATCCCGGCCCGCGCATTTGCCCAGAACTGGTCGTACAGCTTGGGGTTCTGGCTGAGCAGGGAGGCGGACAGGCCGTAGCGCGTGTTGTTCGCCTCCACGATCGCATCCTCGAAACTCGATTTGCGGATCACCTGCAGGATCGGCCCGAACAGTTCGACGTCGGGCCGGTCGTTCATCTCGGTCGTGTCGATCAGCGCGGGGCGAAGGAACGGTCGATCGGGAACGGGCCGTTCGAGATGGCGGATCGCGCGTCCGCCGCGCATCATCAGCTCTAGAAAGCTCTCGGTCAGCATGTCGGCTGCCTGATTGTCGATCACCGGGCCCATGAACGGGGCGGGGCTCGCATGCGGTTCATCGACGATGATCCGGCTGACGAGCTTGGTGACCTCGTCCAGCAACGGGTCGTAGAGCTTCTCGTCGACGATCAGCCGCCGCGCCGCGGTGCAGCGCTGGCCGGCGCTGGTGAACGCCGACTGGACGATGAGGACCGCGGCGGCATGCAGATCCGGCGAGTCCCACACGATGATCGGGTTGTTGCCGCCCATCTCGAGCGCGAGGATTTTCTCGGGCCGGGTGGAGAAGGCGCGGTTGAGCGCGATCCCCGTCGGCGCGGAGCCGGTGAACAGCAGTCCGTCGATCCCGTCATGCGCGGCAAGCGCCTTGCCCTCGTCGGCGCCACCGATCAGCAGGCGGATACAGCCGGCGGGCACGCCGCCGGCACGAAAGCAGTCGACCAGGAACGCGCCGGTCGCGGGCGTCTTTTCGGACGGCTTGAACACCACGGCGTTCCCCGCGAGCAGCGCCGGGACGATGTGCCCGTTGGGCAGATGTGCAGGGAAATTGTAGGGACCCAGCACCGCGAGCACGCCGTGCGGTTTGTGCCGGAGCGCCATCCGCCCAGTCATCTGCGTGTCGAGCCGACGTTGCGGCGTGCGGTCGGCATACGCCGTCACCGAGATGTCGACCTTGGCGATGACCGATTCGACTTCGGTCCGCGCCTCCCACAAGGGCTTGCCGGTCTCGCGCGCGATCAGGTCGGCAAAGGCGTCTGCCCGGGCGCGCACGACATTGGCGACCCGGCGCAACGTCTCGATCCGGTTGGTGAGCGGTTGCGCCGCCCAGATCGGCCAGCCCGCGCGCGCGGCGGCAACTTCGGTATCGGCATCGCCGGTCGCGCCTTGCCACAACAGGGCACCGGTCGCGGGTTCGTAGGAAAGCAGGTCACTCGACATGGTACGGTCTTGCCTCAGAATGCAGCGATAATCCACTTCACAGACGCGGATCAGTCGGCGAGCGCTTCGCCCATATGACGGATTGCCGCGATCTTGGCATGGAATGGTGCCCAGTCGTTGCGCTGATCGATCGCCGACCAGATCGCCTCGACCTCGTCGATCAGCATCGAACAGGGTGCGCCGGACCAATAGGCATGGTCGCGGGGCTTGCGCGCTGTATAGCCGACCAGAGCGGCTCGAGCCGCCGCGAAGGCGTCGTCCGCGGGTACGGTCCCGCCAAAGGCGTCGAAGAAGAAGCGGTCGATGCCGATCCCGCTCTGTGTCATCCCCTGTTCGATCGCCTGGACCAGCGCGCGGTCGCGCGTCGAATCCAGCGGGACCACGCCCACCCGCCACAAAATCGCCTCGGACACCGCGCGCTGATAGCGTTCCGGGAAGGTTTCGAGAATGTCGATCAGCGGCTGCGCCTCACTGACGGTGCGCAGCGCGACCGCAAGCTGCATCGCGTTCCAGTGGATCGCCTCGGGCTGGCGACCGAACGCATAGAGCCCGGCGTGGTCGAAATAGGCGGCGGTAAAGGCCGGGTCCCAGGTGGGGGCCCAGCGCCACGGTCCGTAATCGAAACTCTCGCCGGTCACGTTGATGTTGTCGGTGTTGAGCACGCCGTGGACGAACCCCGCGGCCATATAGCTTGCCGCCAGCGTGGCCGTCCGGCCGACGACGCGATCGAGCAGCTGGGCGGCCGCATCGTCGCCTGGTTCCTCCGCATACAGGTTGCGCAGGACATAGCCGACCAGGCGCGCCATGTTGTCGGCATCGCGGTCGTAGGCAAGCCGCTGGAACGTGCCGATGCGGATATGGCTATGGCTCAGGCGGACGAGCACCGCCGCGCGCGTCGGCGACGGCTCGTCGTTGCGCTCGAGCTGTTCGCCGGTTTCGATCAGCGAGAAACTGCGCGATGTCGGCACGCCCAGTGCTTCCAGCATTTCGGTCGCGAGAACCTCGCGCATGCCGCCCTTGAGCGTCAGCCTCCCATCGCCGAAGCGGCTCCACGGCGTCGTGCCCGACCCTTTGGTCGCGAGGTCCATCAATCGGTCGCCGGTGTCGCGCAGCTGTGCGAACAGGAAGCCGCGGCCGTCGCCGATCTCGGGATTGTAGTTGCGGAACTGGTGCCCGTGGTAGCGCAGCGCCAGCGGCTCGACGAGGCTGCCCGGCATAGGCTCGAATCGTCCGAAATGCTCGATCCACTCTCCCCCGCCGAGCGTTTCCAGCCCGACCTCGGCAGCGGCACGATCGTTCCGGAAACGCAAGTGCGTTTCGGGGAAATTCGCTGGTGTGACCGGATCATAGAAAGCGTCGCCGAGATCGAGGATCGCGGTTTCGGGGCGGTAGGCTTGCGGGGTCGTGTCCATGCGTGGATATGGAGGGCGCCAACCGCAGGACGCAACCATGCCACCCTATGAAAACCGATATTGGTGGTCCAACGATGGATTGCGGCTGCATTATCGCGACTATCCAGGCCCGTCCGAGCGCCCGCCGATCCTGTGCCTCCCCGGGCTGACCCGCAACGCGCGCGACTATGACGATCTCGCACAACGGCTGTCGCCGCGATGGCGCGTGATCACGGTCGATCTGCGCGGGCGCGGCGACAGCGGCTATGCCAAGGATCCGATGACCTATGTCCCGCTGACCTACGTGCAGGACATCGAGGGGTTGCTCGGGGAGCTGGGCGTGTCACGCTACATCGCGTTCGGGACGTCGCTCGGCGGGATCGTCGCGATGCTGCTTGCCGGCACCGCGCGCGAGACGCTGATGGGCGTGCTGCTCAACGACGTCGGTCCCGAGATCATGCCCGAGGGGCTGTCGCGGATCCGCAGCTATGTCGGCAAGTCGAATACCTGGCCGACCTGGCTCCACGCTGCCCGTGCCGTGGCGGAGGCGAATGGCGACGTCTATCCGCAGTTCCAGCTGGAGGACTGGCTGGCGATGGCGAAGCGGCTGTACCGGCTCAACAGCGCCGGGCGGATCGTGCTCGATTACGACATGAAGATCGCCGAACCGTTCCGCGTTCCCGGCAACGAGGCCGGACCGGACATGTGGCGCGCGCTCGACGGGTTGAAGACCGTGCCGACGTTGCTGGTGCGCGGGGCGACGTCCGACGTGCTCGCGGCGCCGGTTGCCGAGCGGATGGCCGGGATGCTGGAGCAGCGCGAGCTCCTCACCATTCCCGACACCGGCCACGCGCCGACGCTGGATGAACCGGCGGCGATCGCGGCGATCGAGCGGTTGCTCGCGCGGATCCCGGCGGAACCCGCTTCGGGCTGACTGGTGCGAAAAGATCCGCGACGAAACCGGGCGGCGTGCGGAAGACTTTGCGCCCGGCATACCCTACATGCCCGACCTTCACGCCGCGGAACCAGGAGTCTGAATGACCTTCCCTCATGATGCGCTGATCTTCACTCCCGCCGACGTCGACCTGACCAAGTCCCCGCTCGCCGGGCAGATCGATGCCGAAACCTATGTGCTCGGCGCGTTCAACCCGGGAATGACGCGGCTGCCGAACGGCAACCTGCTGCTGATGGTGCGGATCGCCGAGGCGTTGCGGACGCCGATCAAGGACCAGCAGATCCACGCGATCCGCTGGCACGATGGCGGCTATTGCCTCGATGCCTGGCCGCTCGACTTCGTCGACACCGCCGACCCGCGCAAGTTCATGATGCGCGGCGGCGGCTGGAAGGTGATGGCGCTGACGTCGCTGTCGTGGCTGCTCCCGGTCGAACTCACCGCCGACGGGACGCAGGTCGTGACGGTACATTACGACAAGGCGATCGCGCCGCGAGCATCCTACCAATGCTACGGCGTCGAGGATGCGCGGATCAGCAAGGTCGGCGATCGCTATCTGATGACGACCTGTTCGGTCAGCCCGGAGCGGCATTCGACCACGCTGTACAGCTCGGACAATGCGCTCGACTGGACGCTCGAGGGGATCGTGCTCGATCACCAGAACAAGGACATGCTGATCTTCGAAGGGCTGGTCGACGGCAGATACTGGGCACAGACGCGGCCCTTGGGCGACCTGTATTTCGCGTACCCCCCGGGGAGCGAATGGCGCGCGGGGCCATCGATCAACCTCGCGACCTCGCCCGATGCTTTGCACTGGAAGCCGCATGATCGGCCCGGCATCCGCCCGCATGCCGCGACCATGGCGACCGCGCGCATGGGCGGCGGCACCCCGCCAATCCTGATCGACGGGCCCGATGGCGGCGGCTGGCTGAGCCTGTGGCACGGGGTCGAGCCGATGGGCGTGGTGGGGGTTTACCGCACCTATTGGTCGCTGCTCGACCGCAACGACCCGAGCCGCGTGCTCCGCACCAGCCATGATCCGCTGATCGAAGCGAACCCGATGCTGACCGATCCGCTGCGCGAACAGATGTATATCGATAACGTCGTGTTCACGACCGGGATCGCGGATGCGGGCGACCATTATGTGGTCGCCAGCGGGGAGGCGGATCTGGCGTGCCGGATCTCGCATGTGCCCAAGACGCTGTTCGACTGACCTGCCGGCACCCCGGCGGTCTCATGGCCGCTGCGAAACCATAGCTGTTCTCCCGCGAAGGCGGGAGCCCAGGAGTCGCAAGAACTTCAAGCCGTTGTTTTGCGTGGCCCTGGATTCCTGCTTTCGCAGGAAAACAGCTTCAAATCAGTAACGCGTGAATTTGTAGAGGTCTCACCTTCGCCGGGGCAACGGTGGCGTGGCGAGGCGAGGATGGGGCTGGTTTTGCGCGACGGAGTCGGTAAGCACTCCGGGAAATGCGCCCCGTCAACATCCTCCACCTCCACTCGACCTTCTCGCTCGGCGGGAAAGAGGCGCGCGCGGTCCGTCTGATGAACGCGTTCGGCGCGAACGCGCGGCATACGATCGTGTCGAGCATGGAGGGGCACTATGGCGCGCAAACGGCGATCGCGCCCGGCATCGATTACGAGATCGCGCAGAACCCGCCGCCGCTGACCGGCGGCCCCTCGGTCCAGCGCTATGAGGCGATCGCGGCGTACATGCGCCGGTTCGATCTCGTGCTCACCTACAATTGGGGCGCGATCGATGGGGTGATGGCGAAGCGCGTGGCGTCCAAGGGAATGCCTCCGGTCGTGCATCACGAGGACGGCTTCAACGCCGACGAGGCCGACGGGCTCAAGCCGCAACGCAACCTCTATCGCCGTTTCGCGCTGACCAAGGCCGAGGCGCTGGTGGTCCCGTCGGAGACGCTCGAGCAGATCGCGCTGAAGGTCTGGAAGCAGCCGCGCGGTCGCGTTCATCGCATCGCCAACGGGATCGACACCGCGCTTTACGCGCGCAAGCCCGACCCCAAGGCGATCCCCGGCTTCAAGCGCAAGCCGGGGGAGGTCGTGATCGGCACGCTTGCTGGCCTGCGCGAGGTCAAGAACCTGCCGATGCTGGTCCGCGCGGTCGGGGGCCTGTCCGGCCGTGTGCGGCTGGTGATCGTCGGCGAAGGGCCCGAGCGTCAGGCAATCCTCGACACCGCCGAGCGGATGGGGATGGAGAGCCAGCTTGTGCTGCCGGGCTTCCTGCCCGAGCCGCACCGTTACATCGGGCTGTTCGACATCCTGGCGCTGTCCTCCAGGAGCGAGCAGTTCCCGATCTCGGTGATCGAGGGGATGGCGGCGGGGCTGCCGATCGTCGCGACGCCGGTCGGCGACATCCTGAAGATGGTCTCGCCCGACAACCACAGTTTCATCGAACGGCGCGATCATGAGGTCGCGCTGCGCGACTCCCTGCAGACGCTGGTGACCGCAACGCCCGAGCAACGCGGTTGGCTGGGCGAGAAGAACCGCGCGAAGGCGGTCGCGGAATATGATGAAGCGAGCATGATTGCGCGCTATGGCGCGCTCTATTCCAGCGTGCTGGGCCGTCCCGGCGCGTTGGCTTAATTCGCGATTTGCCGCGCAGGGCATCCAGAGCGTATATCGAAACGTATGTTAGTCCGGGAGCCGTTCACTTGTTCAAAGGTTTGAAGCCCATCGTTTATGGAGGCCGCGAGGTCTGGCCGCTCGTCGAGGGCGGCAAGGGCGTCGCCGCGACCAATCACGCGAGCGCTGGCGCCTGGGCGGCGGCCGGCGGGATCGGCACCGTCTCGGCCGTGAATGCCGACAGTTATGATCCCGACGGCAAGATCATCCCGCAGATCTACAAGGCGCTGACCCGGCGCGAGCGGCACGAGGAACTGATCGACTACGCCATCGAGGGCGCGGTCCAGCAAGTCCGCAAGGCGTTCGACATCGCCGGCGGCAAGGGTGCCATCAACATCAACGTGCTGTGGGAGATGGGCGGCGCCCAGCGGATCCTGCACGGTGTGCTCGAGCGGACCCGCGGTCTCGTCTCGGGCGTCACCTGCGGCGCGGGCATGCCGTACAAGCTGAGCGAGATCGCCTCGTCCTATGAAGTTAGCTATCTCCCGATCGTGAGCTCGGGCCGCGCCTTCCGCGCGCTCTGGAAGCGTGCCTACTCCAAGGCGGCCGAATATCTGTCGGCGGTGGTCTATGAGGATCCCTGGCTCGCGGGCGGGCACAATGGCTTGTCGAACGCCGAGGATCCGTTGCAGCCGCAGGACCCTTACCCCCGCGTGAAGGCGCTGCGCGACACGATGCGCGAGGGCGGGATCTCGGATGACGTCCCGATCGTGATGGCGGGGGGTGTCTGGTATCTGCGCGACTGGTCCGACTGGATCGACAATCCCGAGCTCGGTTCGATCGCATTCCAGTTCGGTACGCGCCCGCTGCTGACGCAGGAAAGCCCGATTCCGGAGGACTGGAAGGCACGGCTGACCAACATTCAGGAAGGCGAGGTGCTGCTGCATCGCTTCTCGCCGACCGGCTTCTATTCGAGCGCGGTGCTCAACCCGTTCCTCCGCCATCTGCAGTCGCGCTCGGAACGGCAGATCGCCTTTTCGACGCAAAGTGCGGGCGACCATACGTTCCAGCTCGACGTCGGCGTGAAGGGCAAGAACTTCTGGGTCACGCGCAACGACCTGCTGCGCGCGCG
Organism: Sphingomonas sp. CARO-RG-8B-R24-01; assembly: GCF_022662295.1. Taxonomy (NCBI): domain Bacteria; kingdom Pseudomonadati; phylum Pseudomonadota; class Alphaproteobacteria; order Sphingomonadales; family Sphingomonadaceae; genus Sphingomonas; species Sphingomonas sp. CARO-RG-8B-R24-01. The sequence goes on from NZ_JAKNQI010000002.1 coordinate 435,258, forward strand.
CGAGTGGTTCGGGGCGGGCTTCACCGATGCCCTCAAGACGCCGGACAATACGCTCGTGTTCGTCACGCCCGAGGACAAGGGCGTGATCCGCAAGGACCAGGCGGATTGCATGGGCTGCCTCAGCCAGTGCTCCTTCTCGTCCTGGTCGGATACCGAAACCAATTCGACCGGTCGTCTCGCCGATCCGCGCAGCTTCTGCATCCAGAAGACGCTGCAGAACATCGCGCACGGCGGCGACGTCGAGCAGAACCTGATGTTCGCCGGGCACGGCGCCTATCAGTTCAAGCGCGATCCGTTCTATTCCAACGGGTTCGTGCCGACGGTCAAGCAGTTGGTCGATCGCATTCTGACCGGCGACTGATCGCTGGCTGCAATGTTTCGTAACAGGCTGATTCGGTAAATCTTTACCCCCTGCGCGCTACGGCGCGGGGGGTGAGTGTACCCGTGTTTCTGACCGTCGATACCGAGCTGATGTGGCGCCACCACGCCGCACGCCTGCCGGTCGACGTCCTTTTCGCGCGGTCGTTCGAGCCAGCGGGCGTCGGGGTTTCGCACATGCTCGAAACCCTGTCGCGCTACGGGCTGAAGGCGTGCTTCTTCGTCGATCCGATGCCGGCGCTGGTGTTCGGGCTCGGGCATGTCCGCCGCGTCGTCGAGACGATCCTCGCGGGGGGCCAGGAGGTCCAGCTCCATCTCCATCCCAATTGGTCGGGCGCGGCGGTCGGCGATGGCGGTGCGACCTATAGCCGCTTCCAGATGGTCGAATATACGCTGGACGACCAGACCGCGCTGATTGCGGGCGCGCTCGACCTGTTGATGGCGGCGGGTGCCCCACGGCCGGTGGCGTTTCGCGCGGGCTCCTATGCCGCAAACGACGATACGCTGCGCGCGTTGGCACGGCACGGGATTGCGTATGACAGCAGCCACAACGGCAGCGAACACCCCTGGCCAAGCCAGATCGACCTGTCGATCCGGCAGATCGCGCCAGTGGAGCGGTTGGGCGTCATCGAGGTGCCGGTCACGCTGATCGAGGAACGCCCGGGGCAAATGCGGAATTTCCAGATCTGCGCGCTGTCGCTCGGCGAGATGCGCGCGGCGCTCGATCACGCGCTTGCGCGCGACCATGCGGCGGTGACGATCGTGACGCATGGGTTCGAACTCGCCAATCGGTCGGGCACACGGCTTAATGCCGTACATGTGCGGCGGTTCGAAGGGGTGTGCGCGGCGCTCGCGGAGCGGGCGGACGCGATGCCGACGGTGCATTTCGCGGACTTGCCGGCCTTGCGTACGGGCCACGCCGATACGCCGCTGTCGCCCGACCCGCTGCGCACGCGGTGGCGGCAGGCGGAGCAACTGTGGTCGAACCTGGTGGCGGAGCGCGTGGGGTGAGGGGCGCCGGGTAGCTTCCTTTTCTTTTTCGCGCTTCCCCGGCGAAGGCCGGGGCCCAGTAGCGGAGGTCATGCCAACTTAGCGCAGCGGTCGCATTCCACTGTATCGCTACTGGGCCCCGGCCTTCGCCGGGGAAGTGGTGGGAGGGGGGACCGGGCGCAGCGTATCCCCGCCCCACGCAATCCCCCTCGTTCCCTCGACCCGGACCACGCGCTACACACCCGCGATGCACCTGCGCACCCAAGCCCTGATCCTCGGCGTCCGTCACCACGGCGAGCATGGCGCGATCGTCCGCGCGCTTACCCCTGACGACGGGCTGCAGGCGGGCTATGTCCGCGGCGGGCGGTCGAGCCGGATCCGGCCGATTCTGCAACCCGCCAACCGCGTTATGGGCGAATGGCGCGCGCGGACTGACGACCAGCTCGCGAGCCTGACGGTCGAACTCGTCATCAGCCGCGCGCCGCTTTACGCCGAGCCGTTGCCAGCGCTCGCGCTCGAATGGGTCACCGCGCTGACGGCGGCGGCGTTGCCCGAGGCTTTGCCCTATCCGCGGATCTATCTCGCGCTCGACGCGGTGATCGAGGCGATCGCGCTCGCCCCCGCCGCGCGCGGATGGGCGCTGACGCTCGCGCGCTACGAGCAGTTGCTGCTCGCCGAGCTCGGCTATGGTCTCGACGACGACGTGCTGCCCCCCGCGTTGACCGATCCCGATGCCAACGAATGGCCCGAAATCCTCGCCGCGTTGCGCATCCTGGGGGAGGCGCTGGGCGCGCAAATCCTGGCGGACCGGCGCGCCGTGACGCTGGAAGCCCGCGCGCGGCTGGTCGATCGGCTCAAAAGGGCGGTTGCGTGATCCGCCAAGGGTCGGCATGGCCGCGCCTTCGAAACACGGATCGGGACGGAAAATGGCACTGATCGCAATCCTCGCCGGAGACGGCATCGGCCCCGAGGTCACGCACGAGGCGCGCCGCGTGCTCGAGGCGCTCGGGCTCGACCTCACGTTCGAGGATGGCCTGGTCGGCGGTGCGGCGTATCGCAAGACCAGCCATCCGCTCCCGCCCGAGACGCTCGACCTAGCGCAGCGCGCGGACGCGATCCTGTTCGGCGCAGTCGGTGATCCCGACATGGACGGGCTCGAGCGGTCGGTGCGGCCCGAGCAGGCGATCCTCGGCTTGCGCAAGGAACTCGGCCTGTTCGCCAACATCCGGCCCGCGACGATGCTGGCAGGGCTGGAGGATTCGTCCGCGCTGCGCCCAGAAATCGCGCGCGCGATCGACATGGTGATCGTCCGCGAGCTGACCGGCGACGTCTATTTCGGCGAAAAGAGCCGCGGCTTCACGCACACTGGCCTCCGCGAGGCGCACGACATGATGCGCTACGACGAGGTCGAGATCGCGCGGATCGTGCGGGTCGGGTTCGAGATGGCGGCGCGGCGCAGCCGGATGCTGACGTCGGTCGACAAGGCCAACGTCCTCGAGACGTCGCAGCTGTGGCGCGAAATCGTCAACGAGATCGCGCGCGACTATGCCGAGGTCAAGCTGACGCACATGTATGTCGACAATGCCGCGATGCAGCTGGTGCGCAACCCGGGCGCGTTCGACGTGATCGTGACGAGCAACCTGTTCGGCGACATCCTGTCCGACCAGGCGAGCATGTGCGTCGGGTCGATCGGGATGCTGCCGTCGGCGTCGCTCAACGACTGGCAGGGGTCGTGCGGGCTGTACGAGCCGATCCACGGGTCGGCGCCGGACATCGCGGGGCAGGGGAAGGCGAACCCGTGCGCGGCGATCCTGTCGGCGGCGCTGTTGCTGCGGCATTCGCTGTCGGATGAGGCGTCGGCTGTACGGATCGAGGATGCGGTGAAGGCCGCGATCGCGGATGGTGCGCGGACGGTGGATCTGGGGGGGGCGCTGACGACTGCGGAGATGGGCGATGCGGTGCTGGCGGCGCTGAAGTAACCTTCTACTTCTGAAGCCCCTCCCCTTCAGGGGAGGGGGTGGGGGTGGGGCGGTGCCTCGCAGAGAACGCGCACTGCTGGACTTCCCCACCCCAACCCCTCCCCTGAAGGGGAGGGGCTTGAGAAATCACCCGATCACGGTCTTCAGGTTCATGAACTCATGCAACCCGTACGGCCCGAGCTCGCGCCCATGGCCCGACCGCTTCACACCACCGAACGGTGCCTCCGGCGACGACGCGAGCATCGCGTTCACCGCGATCATGCCAACCTCGAGATCGCGCTCGAACCGCGCGCGTTCGTCCGCGTCGTTGGTCCACACCGACGAGCCCAGCCCGAACGGCACCGCATTCGCCAGTGTGATCGCCGCATCGAGATCGTCCGCCTTGAACAGCAGCGCGATCGGCCCGAACAATTCCTCATGCGCGACCGCATCGTCGAGCGGCACGTCGACCAGGATCCCCGCCGACATGTACGCCCCCTTGCCGGGAAGCGCTTCGCCGCCGAACAGCAGCTTCCCGCCTGCCTGTTCGAACAGCTTCAACTGGCCGAGCACGGTCTGCCGTTGCTCCTCGCTCGACAGCGGTCCCATCGTGCTGTCCGCATCGAGTGGGTCGCCCGCGACCACTGCCTGCATCCCGGCGGAGAACTTCTCGAGGAACGCATCGTAGATATCGGCGTGGACGATCATCCGCTTGGCGCAGATGCACGATTGCCCGGTATTCTGGACGCGTGCGGTGACCGCCTGCTTGACCGCCTCGTCGAGGTCCGCCGAGGGCATGACGATGAACGGATCCGATCCGCCGAGCTCGAGCACGACCTTCTTGAGCGCACGCCCCGCGGCCTCGGCGACCTTCATCCCGGCACCTTCGCTGCCGGTCAGCGTCACCGCGACGATGCGGTCGTCGGCGATCAGGTCCGCCACCTTGTCGGACTTGATCGCCAGGTTCTGGAACAGCCCCGCCGGTCCGCCCGCCGCGATCACCATCTCCTCGAGCGCCGCGCCGCAGCCCTGCACGTTCGAGGCATGCTTCAGCAGCCCGACGTTCCCCGCCATGATCGTTGGCGCCATGAAGCGGACGACCTGCCAATAAGGGAAGTTCCACGGCATCACCGCAAGCACCGGCCCCATCGGATGCCACGTCGCGGTCGCATTCGGGAAGGCGCGCGGCTCGAGCATCGCGGGGCCTTCCTGCGCATAATGTCGGAAGGCGGCGGCGCATTTCTCGACCTCGGCGAGCGCGGACTTGAGCGTCTTGCCCATTTCGCGCGTAGCGATTTCCGCGAGACGGTGGCTTTGCGCATCGAACTGCTCGGCGATTTTCTCGAGCAGCGCGGCGCGCGTCGCATGATCGGTCACCCGCCATTCGCGAAAGGTCGCTGCGGCGCGCGCGACCTTGGTCTCGATCTCGTCCCTGGTCAGCTCGGGATAGCTTTCGCCGGGCGCGCCGGTGGCGGGGTTGATGCTGGTAAACATGGAAAAGCGCTCCTGAAGGAAAATCGGGAAGGGGATGCCCCTTTCAAACGCAAAGTCTTGCCCAGGTATCCTTGACCCCCGTTGCTTGCCTGCCGCATAGGTTGCCAATGGATATACCGATCGAAGAGCTGACGTTCGAAGCGGCGCTCAAGGAACTGGAGGGGATCGTGTCGAGGCTCGAGAGTGGCGATGCGCCGCTGGACCAGGCGATCGCGCTCTACGAACGTGGCGACAAGCTGCGCCGGCGTTGCGATGACCGTCTCAACGCGGCACAGGCGCGGATCGAAGCGATCCGTACCGATAGCGAGGGGCGGGCCATCGGCACGCAGCCCTTTGCGGCAGGTTGACCCCGTGACCATAGCGCCCCTGTCGCTCGCCGAGGCCCTGTCCGAGGTTGGCACCGACATCGACCAGCGGCTCGATTCGCTGATCGCCATTCCCGACGACGCCCGCGCGCCGCTGTACCGCGCGATGCGCCATGCCGCGATCGGCGGGGGTAAGCGCCTGCGCCCGTTGCTGGTGATGGCGACCGGGCGGTTGTTCGCGGTCGATCGGGATTGCGTCGGACGTGCCGGCGCGGCGATCGAGTGCGTCCACGTCTATTCGCTGATCCACGACGATCTGCCCGCGATGGACAATGACGACATGCGGCGCGGCAAGCCAACCGTCCACAAAGCGTTCGACGAAGCCACCGCGATCCTCGCGGGCGATTGCCTGCATGCGCTGGCGTTCGAGATCCTTGCCGATCCCGCAACCCATGCCGATCCGTTCGTGCGCAGCGAACTCGTGCTCGATCTGGCGCGGGCGGCGGGGCCGGCGGGCATGGCTGGCGGGCAGGCTATGGACCTCGAAGCCGAGAAGACCACCTTCGACCTGCCGACCGTCACGCGGTTGCAGGCGATGAAGACCGGAGCGTTGATCGCCTGTTCGGTGGAGGCCGGCGCGATCCTCGGCAAGCTGCCGCCCGAGGGGCGCACGGGCCTGCGCGGGTATGCGCGCGACCTGGGGCTCGCGTTCCAGATCGCCGACGACATCCTCGACGTCGAAGGCGACGAGGCCGCGGTCGGGAAGAAGCTCCACAAGGACGCCGGGGCCGGCAAGGAAACCTTCCTCTCGCTGCTCGGCCTGCCGCGCGCGCGCGAACAGGCGCGGATGCTGGTCGACCAGGCGATCGCGCATCTCCACGCGTTCGGGCCCGAGGCCGATCTGCTCCGCGAAATCGCCCGATTCACGCTCGAGCGCGATCGGTGACGATCCGCACCGGGGTCTACCCCGGCACCTTCGATCCGGTGACGCTCGGGCACATGGACATCATCCGCCGGGGCGCGAAGCTGGTCGACCGGCTGGTGATCGGCGTGACAACCAACCCGTCCAAGTCGCCGATGTTCACGATCGACGAGCGGATGGCGATGGTCCAGCGCGAGGTCGAGGGGGTCGAGGGCGAGATCCACGTCGTCAGCTTCGATTCGCTGCTGATGGACTTCGCCGAGCGCGAGGGGGCGAAGGTCATCGTTCGCGGACTGCGCGCGGTCGCCGATTTCGAATATGAGTATCAGATGGCCGGCATGAACCAGCAGATCAATCCGCGGGTCGAGACGGTGTTCCTGATGGCGGACGTGTCGCTCCAGCCGATCGCCAGCCGCCTGGTCAAGGAGATCGCGCTGTACGGCGGACCGATCGACCGGTTCGTCACGCCGGCGGTCGCGGCCGAGGTCGCGGAGCGCGTCGACCGCATCGGGCGGAAGGGCGAGGCGCACCGCCTTCGCCCCTGAAAATACCCGTGGCCCTATTATGGTCGCTTTCGCGCGGCATCTGCCGCCATACGGCTGCGGTGACGTTCACGTTGGCGCAAGCGACGACTTGGTCTAAGCGACCTTTCACCGAGATTTTTCGCGGGGACATGATGCGTTTCGTTGCCACTCTTCTTGCCTTCATCCTCGCGCTGGTTTCCGGCCCCGCTTTAGCCGCCAAGAAGGAGAAGGTGCAGGTCAAGGACGCCAAGGTGGTGACCACCGGTCGCCCGCCTGTCCCGTCCGTGACCGACCCCGCGAACCTGTGGTATCTGGATCTGTCGACTGGCGGTCGTGTCGTCATCTGGCTTCGGCCGGATGCAGCGCCCAAGATGGTCGAGCGGGTGAAGCTGCTGACCAGTCAGCATTTCTACGATGGCCTGCTGTTCCACCGGGTGATCGAAGGCTTCATGGCGCAGACCGGCGACCCGAAGGGCGACGGCACCGGCGGTTCGACCCTCCCGAACGTCCCCGCCGAGTTCAACTGGCTGCCGCACGTCCGCGGCGCGGTGTCGGCGGCTCGCGAGGGAGCGCCGGAGGGCGCCTCGGTCGAGGACGTCGCCAAGGCGGAGAACAGCGCCAACAGCCAGTTCTTCATCGTGTTCAACCCGACGATGAAGCTCGACAAGAAATATACGGTGTTCGGTCGCGTGATCTCGGGCATGGACTATGTCGATGCGGTTGCGCGCGGCGAGCCGCCGACGGCGCCGTCGCGGATCCTCCACGCCTATCTCGGCACGGATAATCCCCCGGCTTACGTCCCTGCACCGCCCATGCCCGCGGCACCCGCGGCATTGCCGACCGCCGCTCCCGCGTTCAAGCTTGCGCCCCGGGCCAAGCCAGTCGCCACGCCGCGCAAGAAGGCGGCGTAATCCGCCAGCCGGTGCGGCGCGCTAAAGGAGCGTCATGAAAGTCGACCTGTTCGATTTCGCGCTGCCGCCCGAGCGGATCGCGTTGCGCCCCGCCGTGCCCAGGGATTCCGCGCGAATGCTCGTGCTGGACGGCGCGGCGACACGGGATCGTTCGGTTGCCGACCTGCCCGCTGAACTGCGGGCGGGCGATCTGCTCGTATTCAACGATACGCGGGTGATCCCGGCCCAGCTGGAGGGGCGGCGCGGCGATTCGAAGATCGGCGCGACGCTTCACAAGCGCGAGGGGCCACGGCGCTGGCGCGCCTTCATCCGCAATGCCCGCCGGTTGAAGCAGGACGATGCGATCGATTTCGGGGCGGGCGTCATTGCCCGTGCGCGCGACCGCGGGGACGATGGCAGTTTCGCGCTCGACTTCGAGGGGGACGAGCCGGTCGAGGTGCTGATCGAGCGCGCGGGCCGGATGCCGTTGCCGCCGTATATCGCCGCGCGCCGTCCCGCCGACGCGCAGGACGCGGACGATTACCAGACGATGTTCGCGGCCGAGAAGGGCGCGGTGGCCGCGCCGACCGCGGCGTTGCACTTCACGCCCGGTCTGCTTGCCAAACTCGCGGCCGCCGGGGTCGAGCATGCGACGTTGACGCTGCACGTCGGGGCAGGAACGTTCCTGCCGGTCAAGGCGGATGACACGACGAAGCATCGCATGCATGCCGAATGGGGGCGGATCGACGCGGCGACGGCCGACCGGCTCAACGTCGTGCGCGCACGCGGTGGGCGGGTGATTGCGGTCGGCACGACCAGCTTGCGACTGATCGAAAGCGCGGCGGATGCGGCGGGTGTGATCAAGCCGTTCGAGGGTGACACCGCGATCTTCATCACGCCGGGATATCGCTTTCGCGGAATCGACGGGCTGATGACCAATTTTCACCTGCCGCGGTCCACCTTGTTCATGCTCGTCAGCGCGCTGATGGGGATCGAGCGGATGCAGGACGCCTACGACCACGCGATACGCGACGGATACCGATTCTACAGCTATGGCGATGCCAGTCTGCTGTTGCCGTCGAAGGGCTGAGGATGCGTCTGGTCGTTGCCGCGATACTAGGGTTGAGCGTCATGGCCGCGGGGAGCGCAACCGCGCAGACCACGCCGCCGGTCGCCGCAGCGCCGGTTGCGCCCGCCCAGCCGACCGCGACGATCGTCGCCGAGCCAGCCGCCGTGTTCATCGCCGCCTGCGACCAGAATGGCGATGCGCGTACCAGCCGCGCGGAACTCGATGCTTGCGTTGCGCGCAGCTTCGCACGGATCGATACGGCGAACAGCGGGACGATCGGGTATATCGGCTATGCCGATTGGGCGCTGCTGTGGCTGGGGGACCGCAACGCCTTGCCGAGCCCGTTCGGCGTCGACGCCAACCAGGACAATCGCATCACGGTGGCTGAACTGCAGAGCGAATTCGGGCGCCTGTTCGAGCGGTTCGACCTCGACCGCGATGGCATGGTGACGCGCGCAGAGTTGCTGACGATCCGCAGCGGGTTGCGTCCCGTGGACACGGGCAAGCGCAAGCGCAAGCCGTAGCGATTGCGGATGGCCCACCTCCGCGCGATCCGTCCAAAGCCGAAGCGGCCGGATCCGCGCCGGTTCGCCGCCCGTGCCGGAAACCAGCGGGCGGGGACCGTTCGCCAACCTCGCACGCTATCATAGGAGCGCGGACTCATGGGGGATCCGCGCTATCGGTTGGTCATCTTCGATTTCGACGGCACCCTGGCCGACAGCGGCGACTGGTTCCTGTCGACCGTCGACCACCTCGCCGATCGCTTCAAGTTTCGCCGCGTTTCCCGCGATGAGGTCGAGGCACTGCGCGGCAAGAGCACCCGGGACGTGATCCGCCATCTCGGCATTCCGCGCTGGAAGCTCCCCGCGATGGGGCGCTATCTGCACGGCTTGCTGGCGCAGCAGACTGACCGGATCGCCTTGTTCGAGGGCATTCCGCGCGTCTTGCACGCGCTTCGCGAGGGCGGCGTGCGGCTGGCGTTGGTGACCTCCAACGCGGAGCAGAATGCGCGTGCGATCCTCGGCCCGCATGCGGCGCTGTTCGAGCGGCTCGAATGTGGCGCGTCGTTGTTCGGCAAGGCGCGATGCTATCGGCGCGTGATCCGACAGAGCCGCGTGATGGTCTCCGACGTGCTATCGATCGGCGACGAGACGCGCGACATCCAGGCCGCGCGCAAGGTGGGGATTGCGTCGGGCGCGGTGTTGTGGGGCTATGCGCACCCGGACGCGCTGGTGGAGATGCGCCCCGACCTGGTGTTCGCGACGCCAGAGCAGATCGTGCAGCGGGTGCTTGCCGACCCGTCGATCCCATATATCGCGTGACTTGCCGTCTACCGCGTTGCTAATTGCAACCGATGTCCGATGCTCCCGATGCCGCAGCCCTGCTGGTGCAGGATCTCCAACCGACGACGCACAAGGGGTTGGTCTATCCCTTTGGCGGGCGGGAGCCGGAATCGGGGGCAGCGCTGCCGGTCGCGCCGGGCATTCGCTGGGTGCGGCTGCACATTCCCGGACCGTTGCGGCATGTCAATTGCTGGCTGCTCGACGACGTTGACGATCGCGGCGAGGGCGTCGCGTTGGTCGACACCGGGATGAATACCACCGAGGCGCGGGATGCATGGAAGACGCTGTGGCGGGACCCGCTGTCCGGCGTCCGCGTGACGCAGATGATCGGGACGCATTTCCACCCCGACCATATCGGGCTGGCGGGATGGATGTGTGATCGCCACGACGCGCCGCTGGTGATGACCCGCGGCGAATGGCTGACCGCGCGGATGCTGATTGCGGATGCGCGCGATGCCGTGCCTGAGGAAATGCTCGCCTTCTGGCGTGGTGCGGGGTGGGACATGGCGCAGATTGCGCATGCCGAAGCGCGCGGCTGGGCCGGTTTCCGAAAGATCGTCACGCCATTGCCGCTCGGTTACCGGCGCATCGCGCAGGGCGACACGCTGACGATCGGCGATGTCGCGTGGCACGTCGTCGTCGGGTCCGGTCACAGCCCGGAACACGCGTGCCTGTACGATCCGGTCGGCAGGGTTCTGATCGCGGGAGACCAGGTATTGCCGCGAATCAGCCCGAACGTATCGCTCGGCGTGACCGAACCGGAGGCGGATCCGCTAGGGGAATGGTTCGCGTCGATTGCGCGCCTTCGGCAGCTTCCCGACGATCTGCTCGTGCTGCCCGGGCATGGCGATCCGTTTACCGGATTGCACCGCCGGCTGGAGGCGATGGACCGCGAACATCGCGAACGGCTGGACGAACTCCATGCGTTTCTCGACGAGCCGCGCCGCGCGATCGACTGTTTCGGGCGCCTGTTTCGCCGGGCGATCGGTCCCGACATGCTCGGCATGGCGACCGGCGAGGCACTGGCGCATCTCCGGCGGCTCGAGGTCGAGCGACGGGCGAAACGGGAGATGGTCGAAGGCGTGTGGTGGTTTCACGCCGCATGACACCAAAGCGCGCGGTGTCCCGGTAGCGCGACCGGGGGGGCGGCGTGCCGAAGCCATTCCGTTCACCCCCTTTTCGGCCTAGCCTGATCCAAAGCCGGCAGGCGAATCAGCAGGAGAGGCCTATGTGCGACGAGCATACCACAGCCGATAACGACGCATTCCTGGGCGGCAGCGCGATCTCGCGCCGCCAGTTCGGTACGATGACGGGCGCAGCGGGGCTTGCGATGCTGTTGCCGGGGCCCGCCAACGCCGCGCCGATCAATGGCCGCGACGTCGCGGTCACGACACCCGACGGCACCGCCGATGCATATTTCGTCGCGCCTGCCGCGGGAAAGCATCCCGCCGTGCTGATCTGGCCCGATATCATGGGCTTGCGTCCCGCCTTCCGGCAGATGGCGGATCGGCTCGCGCAATCGGGTTACGCGGTGCTCGTCGTCAATCAATTCTACCGCTCGACCAAGGCGCCGTTCCTCGCGCCGGGTGAGTCCTATGACCAGCCCGAAGTCCGCGCCAAGATCATGCCTTTCACCAAGGCGCTGAGTTCGGCGGGTACGGTCCGCGATGCGATCGCCTTTACCAGCTTCCTCGATGCGCAACCGCAGGTCGACCGCAAGCGCGGGATGGCCTCAACCGGCTATTGCATGGGCGGTCCCATGGTGATGCGCACCGCGGCGGCCGTACCCCAGCGGATCAGGGCCGCGGCGACCTTCCACGGTGGCGGCCTGGTCGGGACCGAGGCGGACGCGCCTGACAAGCTGATCCCGCAGATGAAGGCGGCCTATCTGATCGCGATCGCGGAGAATGACGATCAGCGCGCGCCGACCGACAAGGATACGTTGCGCGCGGCCTTTGCGACGGCGAAACTACCTGCGGAGATCGAGGTCTATACCGGCACCAAGCACGGTTGGTGTCCGCCTGACAGCCGGGTCTACAACGCCGAGCAGGCCGACCGGGCATGGGGCCGGATGCTGGGGTTGTTCGGGCGAACGCTGTAAACGCGATTGACCCGACCTAGAGCTCGTGTTCTACTCCTGTTCCTGGTCGATTCGGGAGAGAAACAATGGCGCTGACGCTCTATACCAACCCGGCATCACGTGGCCGGATCGTGCGATGGATGCTCGAAGAAGTCGGCGTTCCGTACGAAACGGTCGTGCTCGATTATGCGTCGAGCATGAAGGACGCGCCGTATCGCGCGATCAACCCGATGGGAAAGGTGCCCGCGATCGTCCATGACGGTCATGTGGTGACCGAGTGTGCAGCAATCTGCGCGTATCTCGCGGATGCGTTTCCCGAGGCCAGCCTGGCGCCGGCTCTGACGGAACGGGCGGATTACTACCGCTGGATGTTCTTTGCGGCCGGCCCGATCGAGCATGCGGTCACCAACAAGTCGCTCGGGACCATTCCCAACGAACAGCAACAGCGGATGGCCGGCTATGGTACGTTCGACCTGGCGATGGATACGCTGGCCAAGGCGATCACGATCAACCCGTATTTCGCGGGCGACCGTTTCAGCGCGGCCGACGTCTATGCCGGATCCCAACTGATCTGGGGGCTGCAATTCGGTCTGATTTCAGCCAATCCCTTGTTCACGGCATACGTCGAGCGTGTAACCGACCGCCCCGGGTACAAGCGCGCGGCGCAGATCGACGATGCGCTGATCGCTGCCGCGGCTGCGCCCGCTGCGCCTGCGGCGGTTGTTGGGTAGCGGAAGGGGAAGCACGGTCGGTGTGGGGCGGGCACGTCGCCGTGCGACGGCTCCTTCGGCCAGGTCCGCGGGGCCCGCGACGGCACCGACTCAGCGACCAGCGCGCGGTTTCAGGTCGGCAAGGCGGCCGGCAAGCGCGGTCATTACCTCGGCGCGCCAGTGCGACGTACCGGTCGACCAGCAGGCGATTTCTTCGAGGGTACGACCACATCCGGTACATATCGCGGTTGCCGGATCGATCCGGCAGGTCGAAACGCAAGGACTCTCGACCGGCGTGGCGACTGCCGGTTCGCCGAGCGGTGCGATGGGCGACCCGCTCAGTAGGTCAGCCGGGCCAACAGGAAGTTGGGAACCGGACCGTTCCAGTCACTGTCGGCGAACGATCGCTCATCCGCCGCCGGCACGCGGTCCTGTGGCGGCGCGAGGGGCTCGGCGCGTTCTGGCCGGTCGCGACGCGGCGTACGGTCGCGGGTGGGCTGTTCACGGCGCGATCGTACGGGGGACGGGGCTGCAACGGCTTCCACCACGGGATCTTCCGGGAGCGACGGCTCGGTGACTAGAGCCGCTACGTCGGCTTCGCTACCGAGGTTCGCGACCGCAGGATCGCTCTTCGCCTTGCTGCGGCTGCGACGCTTCTTCGGAGCGGCTGGCGCTTCTTCCAGCGCAGCCGGCTCTTCCACGACCGGCGCGGCCTCGGAGGTCGCATAGCGCTCGATCTTAAGGCCGGTCAGCTTTTCGATGTTCTGGATGTTCTCGGCGTCGTCCGGCGTTGCGAACGTGAACGCAATGCCCGTCGCACCCGCACGCCCGGTGCGCCCGATGCGATGGACGTAATCGTCCGGATGCCATGGCGCATCGAAATTGAAGACGTGGCTGACGCCCTTGATGTCGATCCCGCGTGCGGCGACGTCGGACGCGACGAGGATATTGACCTCGCCCTTCTTGAACCGGTCCAGTTCCGCGATGCGTTGCGATTGTTCCATGTCGCCGTGAATCTCGCTCGATGCAAACCCGGCGCGCTGGAGCGCCTTGTTGAGTTCGCGCACGGTCGTCTTGCGGTTCGAGAAGATGATCCCGGTCTTGACCTCTTCCGAGCGCAGCAGCTTCATCAGCGTGTCGCGCTTCTTCGCGGCGGTAACGTTGACCAGCCACTGCTTGATGTTGACGTTGGCGGTCGCGGGGCGGGCAACTTCGATCGTCTTGGGATTGGCGAGAAACTTGTCCGCGAGCTTCTTGATCGGCGGCGGCATCGTGGCCGAGAACAGCAAGGTCTGGCGCGTCTTGGGCAGTTTGGTGCAGATTTCCTCGATGTCGGGGATGAACCCCATGTCGAGCATCCGGTCGGCCTCGTCGATGACCAGCATCGAACACCCCGTCAGCAGGATCTTGCCGCGCCCGAACAGGTCCATCAAACGACCCGGCGTCGCAATCAGCACGTCGACGCCCTTTTCGAGCGCGGCGGTCTGGTCCCCCATCGACACGCCGCCGATCAGCAGTGCCATCGAGAGCTTGTGATATTTGCCGTATTTCTCGAAATTCTCGGCAACCTGTGCGGCGAGCTCCCGGGTCGGCTCGAGGATCAGCGTGCGTGGCATGCGGGCGCGGCTGCGCCCCTCGCCAAGAATGTCGATCATCGGCAGGACGAAGGCGGCAGTCTTGCCGGTGCCCGTCTGTGCAACGGCAACGAGGTCCTTGCCCATCAGGATCGACGGGATCGCGCTCGCCTGGATCGGAGTCGGCTCGGTATAGCCGGACTCGTTGACGGCGCGCTGGAGTTCGTCGGAAAGGCCGAGATCGGCAAAGGTCATGCGGTGTCCGGAATGATCGTCCGGGCGAAAGCGCCCGTAAACGACGTAGAGCGCTTGCGGATTGGGCGCCAATTGTCAAGGTAAAGGGCGATATTCAGCGTTATCGCTTTGCTTCGAGACGCTTGAACCCGTCGATCTTGCAAACGCTGCCCGATCTCGACCGGATGGAGTCGCGATCGGCACAGATCAGCCCATCGCTGGTTTGCTTGAGATACAGGCCGGAATAGAAATCGAGCGCAGGACAGCGGTCCTCCAGCTCGGCGCGCAGTCGGGTGCCATCGGCGATGATGAGGTCCACGCTGTCGGCCCCGGTGATGACCGCGCCCTCGAGCAATTCGGCGGCAATGCACTTCGGGCCCCGCTTTTCGGCCCAGCGGATCGCCCGGGTGGGCATCGATTGCTGCACCGGGTGGCCGCCAAGAACGCGCGGGATCCGGATGATGATCCGCTGGTGGATCGTCACCTGTGCAAGTTCGACGCGTTCGATCGGACCCTCCACCACGGACGCGGTCGGCGCAAGCGCAAGCATCAAGGCGAGAGGAAGGACGACATTGGTCATGGGTAACGGCGGCGTTACCCTACCGGATTGAACCGTTGCTGAACTGAAAGATTTGCAAGGGCGGCAGAACCTCTGAAACGGCGCGAAGCGCGGCGATCAAAGGACGATCGCTACGCCCACGATTACTGCCCACATCAGCAGCGAAATCAAGCTCGCGATCAACAGCCCGGTTCCGGCAGAAAGTGTCCGGCCGTGCGTCAAGGGCGTCAGGCGCCGTGCGTGTGTCCAATCAGTGCGCATCCTCAATGCTCCCGTACGAGCCCTTCTTCCGTGGAGTCTCCGCTCCATGATTACAGTGGTTAACGAGCAGTGGAAGTCTTTGTTCACGGTATCGCTCCCACGACGATCGCAAGCATACGCTGCATCGCACCATTTACGGTGGGCCCCAAGCGAGGCGATGGAGCCGGGAAGGTTTGCAGGAAAGGATGAACACATCGTGCGGATCGGTCCGAGAAGCCTCTGTTCTCGAAGTCGCCCGAGCGAAAGGCACTTGCAGCGGACGAGGCCCAAAGGTGACATGCAGGTGTTGTCTTGCAACCGACAATCACGTTCGCAGATGCGGCGCGAAAGCTGAATATTTTTTCATATTGGTTGGTCTCGACGGAGCCCGTCCCCCTGCTACGGGGCGGACCATCGTCCGATTCCGGGACACTTTGAGCCGCAGCGATCGAATCATGGTCAGGAGCGACCCGACGCGCGGGTCGCGACGACCGCAAGAAAGGTCGCGCCCCGCTGTCGATCGACAACGCGCCGTCGCGTCGACAAGCGCCCGGTTGCTCCGTACCAGATCTTGGCCAATCACGGCATCGATGGCGGGCGGCTCAGACTCCATGCGGATAAGGCACGATTGATGCGGTGGCCGCTCCTGCTTCTGGCGCTCGTGTCCGGCTGCGCGGAACCGCAGCGCGAGCCGATTCAAAGCGGCGGGATCGTTTCGACCAACCCGTGCGCGGATGCGATGCTCGTCGATCTCGCGCCGGAACGGATAAGGGCGATCAGTCGCTATTCGCAGGATCCGACGGCGAGTTCGCTGCCGCTGGACGTTGCGCGCCGGTTCTCCACGACTGCCGGAACCGCCGAGGAGGTGATCGCGCTGCACCCGGCGCTGGTCGTCACGTCCAGCTTTACCCCGATTGCGACACAGGCCGCATACCGTCGTGCAGGACTGCCCGTCTTGACCCTCGATTCCCCCCGAAGCGTGGCGGCCAGCGAGGCGCAGATCAGGACCCTGGCGGAAGCGGTCGGCGAGCCGCAGCGGGGCAGGGCAATGGTTGCGCGGATCGATGCGGCGCTCGCAGCGGTGCCGCGGCGGACGCCTGCGATCGATGCGCTGTTGTTTCTGGGCGGGTCGCTGGCCAATGGTCCGGGCAATCTCCTCGATGAGTTGATGCGACGGGTGGGCTTTGCCAATGCCGCGCAGCACTACGGGCTCACCTACAGTACGTCCGTCACCATGGAGACGATCGTCGCCGCTCCGCCCGCGCTGCTACTCGAACCCGGGCCGACGCGCGGCGGGATGTTGCGCGGAAAAGTGCTCGCGCGCATGGGCGCGGCGACCCGGTTGGCAGCGATCCCGCGAGCCCTCCTCAATTGCGGGGGACCCTCGATCGTTCCCGTGATCACCCGGCTTGTGGCGATCCGAAGGACCTTTGGATGATCCGCCAACATTTGGTTCTCGTTTTGCTGGTCGTTGCCGGCTTCGCCCTGTCTCTTATGGCGGGCAAGCTGTGGATCGCACCGAACGTCTGGATGGAGGCTGGGCGCGACGGGGCGATCCTGCTGGAGCTGCGCTTGCCACGCGCGCTGCTCGGCCTCGGGATCGGTGCTATGCTCGGTCTGTCCGGGGCGGTGCTGCAGGGGTATCTCCGCAACCCGCTCGCCGATCCCGCGGTGATCGGCGTGTCGTCCAGTGCGGCGCTGGGGGCGGTCGCGGCGATCGTCCTGGGCACCGCAGCCGGCCCCGTCGCGCTGTTCGCCTGCGCGATGGCGGCGGCGGCGGGGGCGATGGCGTTGCTCGCGGCGCTGACGTGGCGGCGGGCAAGCAGCGTGCAGTTCATCCTTGCCGGCACCGTGCTGGCCAGTTTGTCGGGCGCGCTGACCGCGTTTCTCATTTCGATCGCACCAAACCCCTATGCCGTCGCCGAGGTGCTCGACTGGCTGATGGGGGCGCTGACGGACCGTGGGATGGACGATGTCCGGAACGCGTGTCCCTTTCTGATCGTCGGCGGTGTGTTGCTGGCGATGACCGGTCGATCGCTCGACGCGCTCGGTCTGGGGGAGGAAACCGCGCGGTCGCTCGGCGTACGCCTCGGTCGGGTGCAGACGCTGGTCGTCCTGGGAACCGGGCTGGGCGTGGGTGCCTGTGTCGCGGTTTCGGGCGTAGTGGGGTTCGTCGGGCTGATCGTGCCGCATGTACTGCGGCCGTGGTTCGGCGCACGGCCGTCGCGGTTGTTGCTGCCGAGCGCGTTGGGCGGCGCGGCCCTGGTCCTGGTCGCGGACAGCCTGTGTCGGCTCGCGCCCGGCGCGGGCGAAGTTCGGCTGGGGGTTGCGATGGCGATGATCGGCGCGCCGTTCTTCCTCTGGCTGTTGCTCCGGGGGCGCGTCCCATGGAGTTGATCGTTGCTGGCCTCGATGTCCGGCTGGGTGGGCGGACGGTGTTGCGCGGGATTGACGCGATGTTTCGACCGGGCCGGATCACCGCGATCCTCGGCCCGAATGGCGCCGGCAAAAGCAGCCTCGTCAAGACGATGGCCGCCCTGATCACGCCAGTCAGCGGCGGCGTGCAGCTTGGCGGACGCGATGTCGCCACGCTTGCACCGCGCGAGCGCGCGCGATCGATCGGGTACCTGCCGCAGGATGGCAGGGCGTATTGGGACGTGCCGGTACGCGACGTCGTCGCGCTCGGGCGCTTGCCGTATCGCAGCCCGTTCGCCGCGGAAGCGGCCGCCGATCGTGCCGCCATCGCGGAGGCGATGCGCGCGACCGGGACGACGGCGCTGGCCGAGCGCGGGATTGCCACGCTTTCGGGCGGGGAGCGTGCGCGGGTGCTGCTGGCGCGAACCCTCGCGGGAACCCCGGACTGGTTGCTCGCCGACGAGCCGTTGGCTGCGCTCGATCCGTCGCATCAGTTCGACATGCTCGATCGGTTGCGTGCCGTGGCGACGGCTGGTCGGGGCGTGGTGATCGTCCTGCACGATCTGCTTCACGCCGGGCGTGTCGCTGACGACGTGCTGTTGCTGCGCGATGGGCGTGTCGTTGCGCATGGACCGGTGCTGGAAACGATGACGGCCGCCCGCTTGAGCGCCGTGTTCGACATCGCGGTCTCCGTTGCGCTGGATGCGCACGGGCGCCCCGTCTGCATCGCGACCGGCCGCGGCTGAACCCCGGGCAGCGCTTGCCGCGGCGTGGAAACCGCTTATCGTCGCCGACACGGCCAATATGGCGTTGGATGAGGGGTGAACGATGGCAACGATCCTGGCGGGCGACGTAGGACCGAGCTTGCCCGACGCCATGCCGGAGCCCAGCCGCCGCGACATCCAGCTGATCATCACCGCTTCGTCGCTGGGTACGATTTTCGAATGGTATGACTTTTTCATCTACGGGACGCTTGCCGCCTCGGGGATCATCGGCCGGACCTTCTTCCCCGCGCAGAGCGAGTTGCTCCAGACGCTCTATGCCTGGGCAGGGTTTGCGGTCGGCTTCGGTTTCCGGCCACTGGGTGCGATCCTGTTCGGGTTTCTCGGCGATCGTCTTGGCCGTAAATACACGTTTCTGGTCACGATCGCGATGATGGGCCTGGCAACGGCGGCGGTCGGCATGGTGCCTTCCGCCGCCGCGATCGGTCTGGCCGCGCCGTTTATCGTCATCGGCCTGCGAATCCTTCAGGGGCTTGCGCTCGGCGGCGAATATGGTGGCGCGGCGATTTATGTCGCGGAGCATTCGCCACCCGGCAAGAGTGGCTATTACACCAGTTTCATCCAGGCGAGCGTCGCCGGCGGGTTCATCCTCAGTCTGGTGGTGGTACTGCTGACCAAGGGTGTCCTTGGCACCGCGGCCTGGACCGCCTGGGGTTGGCGGGTGCCGTTCGTCTTCTCGCTGCTGCTGCTGGCGGTATCGGTGTTCATGCGGCTCAAGCTGTCGGAAAGCCCGGTGTTCCGGCAGATGAAGGCCGCCGGAACGACGGCGCGCAACCCGTTCCTCGAAAGCTTCACCTATCCGGGCAATCTCAAGCGGCTGCTCGTCGCCTTGTTCGGGATTGCGGCCGGGCTGACGGTGATCTGGTACACGGCGATGTTCACCGTGCTGTCGTTCCTCGAGGGGCCGATGCGGGTCGACGAGACGACCGCGCAACTGATCGTCGGTGTCGGTGCGCTCGGCGGGCTCGGGTTCTTCGTGTTGTTCGGCCGATTGTCGGATCGCTATGGCCGCAAGACCCCGATCATTGTCGGCTATGCGCTGACCCTGGTGCTGCTCTTCCCGATCTTCTGGGTCATGGGCAGCGCGGCCAACCCCGAGCTCGCCAATGCCGCCAAGCGCGCGCCGGTCGTCGTCTCGGGGCCTGCCTGTACGTACAACCCGTTCGCCGCCAGGCAGGCGGACGCCTGCGGACAGTTGCTAGACACCCTTTCCAAGAAGGGCGTGCCGTACAAGAAGGCGCATACGCCGGTCACGCTTGTCATCATCGGGGGATCCCCGGTCGACGACATGAGTACCTCCGGGCTCGACGCCGCTTTGACCAAGGCCGGCTATAATCTAGACCGCGTCGTACCGCGGCCGGGCAGCATCGCGCTGATCCTGGTCGCGATCCTGGCGCTCAGCGCGCTTTCCGGGATCACCTATGGTCCGGTCGCGGCGTTGCTGACGGAGATGTTCCCACCGCGGATCCGGTATAGCTCGATGTCGATTCCCTATCATGTCGGTACCGGCTACTTCGGCGGTTTCCTGCCCTTCATCAGCCAGTTCATCGTCGCACGCACGGGCAACCCCTATGCCGGGCTGTGGTATACCTTCGCCGTCGTGGCGATGACACTGGTGGTGACGACGCTCTGGCTGGAAGACATCCGCCCCGCCCGATCGAAGGCGGGCTAGCCGAATGCGGCTGGGCGCGTTACCCGCGCTTGCATGATTGCCCCGCTCCGCCTTTCGCTCGATACCGCTGCCCTTGTCGCCAATTGGCGCGCGCTGGATCGATTGAGCGGGACCGCGGCGTGCGGCGCGGCGGTCAAGGCCGACGGGTATGGGCTTGGCGCCCGGGGCGTGGTCGAGCGCCTGGCGACGGCGGGGTGCCGGGACTTTTTCGTGGCGAACTGGGGGGAGGCAGCTGCCCTGGCCGATGTGGCGACCGACCGCTCGATCGCCATCTCCGTTCTGCACGGGGTTCGTCAGGACGATATGGCATTTGCGCTGCACGCGAACGCGCGGCCCGTGCTGAGTACCGTGGAGCAGGTCCGGCGCTGGCGCAATGCGGGGGGCGGGCGATGCGACGTGATGGTCGATACCGGCATGAACCGGCTGGGAATCTCCCCAGACGACGTCGCACAAGGCCTTCTGGACGGCCTGGGCATCGACACGCTGCTGAGCCATCTCGCCTGTGCGGACGAGGACGTTCCGGCGAATGCGCGGCAGCGCGACCGGCTGAACGGGCTGCGTGGCGCGACAACGGCGAAGCGGCTCAGCCTCGCCAATTCCGCCGCGATCGCGCTGGGGCCAGACTATGCGTTCGATCTGACCCGGCCCGGCCTCGCGCTCTATGGCGGCGTCCCGCGCGCCGCGCTGGCGGATGTCGTTCGGCAGGTCGCCACCCCGCAGGCGCAGATCCTGCAGCGTCGGACGCTTCGGGCAGGGGACTCGATCGGCTACAATGCGCTCTACACCGCCAGCGTGCCGGTCGAGGTGGCGATCCTCAACATCGGCTATGCGGACGGCTATTGGCGCGGCTTTACCAACACGGGGCAGGCACGGGCGGGCGATGCGGTACTGCCGGTGCTGGGGCGCGTATCGATGGATCTGACCGCGATATCGGTCGATGCCTTCCCGACCCTTGACGAAGGCGACTGGGTCACGCTCGACTTCGCCTTGCCGCGCGCGGCAGCGGCGTCGGGCATGTCGCAATATGAATTGCTGACCGGGCTCGGCCAGCGGTTCGATCGCATCTGGCAGTAAAAGGGCGCCCCCGCAGGAGCGCCCAATCCGTCGTTGCACGCGCCGGCGTAGTCCTCGCGGGGCAGCAGACACCCAAGACGCAGCGTGACAATCCGGCCCGATCGCGGCCGCTACCGCTCGATGCAGAGCGCGATCCCCATGCCGCCACCAATGCACAAGGTGGCGAGACCCTTGCGCGAATCGCGCTTGGCCATCTCGTAGAGCAGGGTCGTCAGCACGCGTGCCCCCGATGCGCCGATCGGATGGCCGATGGCGATGGCGCCGCCGTTGACGTTGACTCGTTCCGCATCCCAGCCAAGTTCCTTGCCGACCGAAAGCGCCTGCGCCGCAAAGGCTTCGTTCGCCTCGATCAGGTCGAGATCGGCCATCGTCCACCCCGCCTTCTCCAGCGCGCGGCGGGTCGCGGGGACCGGCCCGATCCCCATGATCGACGGATCGACCCCGGCCGATGCCCAGCTCGCGATCCGCCCCAGGATCGGCGACCCGCGGCGCTCGGCTTCCGTCCGCGTCATCAGAACGAGCGCGGCGGCGCCATCGTTGAGACCGGATGCGTTCGCGGCCGTGACCGTTCCATCCTTCTTGAACGCAGGACGTACCCCGGCCACGCTCTCGAGCGTCACGCCGGACCGGATATACTCGTCGTCCGCCACGATCGTGTCGCCCTTGCGCGCCTTGATCGTCACCGGTGCGATTTCGTCGCGAAACCGGCCGGCGGCGCGGGCGACTTCCGCCAGGTTTTGCGATCGGACCGAAAACGCGTCCTGGTCTCCGCGCGTGATCTGATATTGCTCGGCCAGGTTTTCAGCCGTGATCCCCATGTGATAGCCGTTGAAGACATCGGTCAGCCCGTCTTTCACCATCGTGTCGATCAGGCTCAGGTCACCCATCTTCTGCCCGCCGCGCAGGGACTGGGCATGGGCGCTCATCGACATGGATTCCTGCCCGCCCGCGACCATGATCGTCGCATCGCCGCAGGCGATCGACTGCGCCGCCAGTGCGACCGCGCGCAGACCCGAACCGCAGACCTGATTGACGCCCCAAGCCGGAATTTCCTTCGGGATACCGGCCGCCATCGCCGCTTGCCGCGCGGGGTTCTGCCCCTGTGCCGCGGTGAGGACCTGCCCAAGGATCACCTCGGAAACGTCTTCGCCCGCGACACCCGCCTGCGCCAGCGCGGCCTCGATCGCGATGCGTCCGAGCTCGTGCGCGGGCGTTGCCGCGAAGGCGCCGAGGAAGCTGCCCACGGGTGTGCGCTTTGCGGCGGTGATGACGATGTCCTGCATGGCGGGCTCCTGGATAAAACTGGGATCGCGGTGAAACGCTGCTCGAAGCGACAGACCCGCTATTTAGGGCTCGGGACCGCGTTTAGCCAGTCCGACAGCGGCTGCCACAGCTGCGCGCGCGCGCCGCTACCGACGATCATGCCGACGTGTCCTGCCCCGATGTCGCGCCGATCGGGGAGATCCGCCGCGGTCGCTGCCGGGACGATCCGATCGTTGCGGGAGACGAAGTCGATCGCCGGGAAGGGCAGTGCCTGCGGCGCGATCGCGGTGCCGGCGACGTGCCAGCGCCCGGAACCCGGAAGGTCGCGTGCGACGAACTCCTCGAACAGCTGGCGGCCCGCGGCGAACGACAGAGCGGCACCGGCATTAGCCCAGTCCTCCATCGCGACAAACTGGCGGAATGCCGGTGTATCGGCCGCGGTGCGCGAGAAGCTTTCGTATTTGGCAATGGTTCGCGCCGGATCGAGTTTCCAGAAGCCACTCTGCAACACTTCCATAGGGACCAGTCCCATGCGCGCGCACGACGGTTCGGCGGCGGTCCAGAGCCGGGCGACATCCGCGCGCGCCGCTTCGCCCAGTCCGGCGAAATGCCAGGGCGCGGCGATCAGCGCGAGCCCGGCGACGCTCGCGCATTGCGCCGCAGCGAGTGCCATCGTCCCGCCCAGACAATAGCCGACCAGAATCGGCGGCTCGGGAAACTTTGCGATCAGTGGGAGCAGGATACGCTCGACATGCTGGCTGATATCAAGCGCCTGGCCCGGATCGGGCGTGCCCCAATCGAGCAGGAACGGCCGGTGCCCTTCCGCCGCCAGCCAGCGCAGCAGCGACCGTTCGGGCAACAGGTCGAGGATATGCGCGGGGTTGATCAGGGAGGGCACGAACAACACCGCGCGGCCGGTCGAGCCGACCGGCGCATACTCCCGGACGCGGACGGTACCCTTGCGATAGCGCACGGGCGCAGGCTTTGGCGGTAGACCGCGCGGGGCATCCTGATAGGCGCGCAAACCGGCAAGCGCCGCAGACCGTCGGTCCGGCGCGGTTGCGGTCTCGGCGTGCAGCATGTCCAGAAACAGCGGGAGCGGCCGCGGACCGCGTGGCATCGCCGCAAAGCGCCCGTGTTGCAGCGCGGTAACGAATGGTGGTAGGGTCGCGAAGACCATCAGGCGGGAGCCCTTCTCCATGAAGAAGACCATTCCGGGCGACGGCCCGGTGACGATCAAGAAATATGCGAATCGCCGCCTCTATAATACCGAGACTTCGTCTTACATCACGCTGGAACACCTTGCGGCGATGACGCGGGAAGGCCGCGATTTCAAGGTCATCGATGCGAAGTCCGAAGAGGATATCACGCACAACATCCTGACCCAGATCATCATGGAAGAGGAGCAGCGCGGCCAGACCATGTTGCCGGTTCCGTTTTTGCGGCAGCTGATCGCGATGTACGGGGACTCCATGCAAGCTATGGTACCGGGGTACCTGGAAGCATCGATGGACAGCTTCCGCCGCAACCAGCAGCAGTTCAAGACCGCGGTGGAGGGGGCTTTTGCCAACTCGCCGTTCGCCGAACTGGCCAAGCAGAATATGGCCATGTTCGAAGTGGCCACCGCCGCGTTCAAGCCCGGTGGGACGGCCGTGATGCCGGGCATGCCGGGAGCCTCGGCTGCAACCGTTTCGAAAGACGAGGAAATTGCTGCGTTGAAAGCCGAGCTCGGCCGGTTGAACGAAAAGGTCGAAAAACTCGGTAGCTGATCGGCTGTTTGATGTGGTGGGCAGGGATGGCGGGTGCGCTGGCGGTGGCGGTCCTTGCAGGCGTCGCCGACTGGCGGCGCACCCGCCGCGACGATCTCGATCGGGTCGGATGGTTCGACTGGCGAACGGTCCAGATGACGGCACTGCTCGGTGCCGCATTGTGCGTCATTGCTGCGCAGCATTGAGTTCGTGGTCACGCCCCGTCTAGCGGCGCAGCGCTACCCGTCCTGCCCAGCGCCGAGCGGTTTTGCTGCACGGCGGTAAAGCTGGAAACAGGCGGACGCGCCGGCAATTGCACCGTCGATCCACGCGGGACCGCGAACCGCGCCGCGCGCATCGATCGCGGCGAGCAGCGTGCGCCATTCGCCCTTGGCATGGCGCGCCGATAGGAAGGCGACCGGTGCATCCCGGTCGGCACTACTGACGAGCACAGCGCCACCCAGCCGCGATCCCTCCAGCACATAGAGCACGCCCCAGCGCCAGCCCTCGTCGGCCGAATCCTCGAACACGAGCGGCGCGGGCATGGCGCATCCCAGCTTGTCGAGATCATCTGCCAGCAACGGCGCGCGCGGCCGCCATGTCGGAAGGGTCTCATCGTCGTGGAGAACCGCCTCGGCAGCCCGCGTCGCCCGCGCATGCGCCAGCAGGAAAGCCGTGTAATCGCGCCGGTCGCTCAGATCGAAGCTGCTGTACTCGGTGTCGGTCAGATCATGGAATGGGCGCGTCGCGGCGCGCAGGCGAACTACCGCGCTGGTCATTAAGTGGGACTGCATCGGGGTTCGCTTCTCATGGGTTCCATCGCTGCGACGAATACCATACAAAGCACAAATGCATCGAATCGCAAGAAACAATCGGTTGAGATAGTGCAGGTTCCAGCGGATCTCAGTCTGGCTTTCGCGACGGGTGCGGTCGTGCCGCGATCGTTGCATCAATGGCGCGGCTTTTCCGCAGAGCATGTCGTGACGGGTACGCAACCATATTCGTTTCAGCGTAGCGGCGAAACACAGTATCTGGCGTTGCACGACATGATTTTGGATGATGGTGAAATCGCCATCGACGGCATGGCGACCAATTACACGCGCGACTGGCGCCGATCGGTCAGCTTCATCCCCAAGGGGCGTTCGGCGCAGGGATGGGTGACCCCGGCCTCGCGGAAGAATGCCTTTACCGCCCTGTACTTCGAACCCGCCCTGATCAGCGAAGAGCTTGAGCGCCGCTATACGGTGACGAACCCTGCACCGTTTCTGTTCGTCAGGCCTCCGCCGTTGCAGGCGGCGCTCACGCGACTGGAGACCTTGCTGCTGGCGCCAAACGTCGATGAGATGCTGGCGGAAAGCGTGTGTCTGGTAGCGGCGCTCGAGGTGTTCGGCATCCAGTCCGACCCGGTCGGCGTGGGCTTGTCCGAACGGCATCTCAAGCTGGTCGACGCCTTCGTGGCGGATCATCTGGCGGACGGGATCAGCGTATCCGACCTGGCGGTGCTGTGCGGGCTGAGCCGGTTCCATTTCACCCGGGCGTTCAAGACGGCGACCGGGACGACACCTTATGCCTATGTCACGACCAAACGGATCGATCGGGCGCGCGAGTTGCTGGCCGAATCCGGGCTTGGCATCGAGCACATATCCGGGCGGGTCGGTTTTCCGACGAGCGCACAGTTCCGGCGCGCGTTCCGCGCCCGGGTTGGTTGTTCCGCCCTGGAATATCGCCGCCTGAGACGGAGAATCCGCTAAACCATGTCCGACACCGATCCATCCCTCCCGGATCTCACGATCTGCGACCGCGAACCGATCACTCGGCTGGATCGCATCCAGTCCTTCGGCTTCCTGCTGGCTCTCTCCAACGACTGGACGATTGCCCGCGCCTCGGCGAATACCGCGGAGATGTTCGGCGTTGCGCCCGACATGCTGATTGGCCGGCCGCTCGACAGCGTCATCAGCCGGCAGGCGTTGCACGACATTCGCAACCGGATGACGATCCTGCAGGCGACGTCGAGCGAACGGCTGTACGATATCGGCCTGGTCAACCCGAAGCAGCGCTTCGACCTCAGCCTGCAATATAGCGGCGAGTTGCTGGTGCTGGAGGGCGAACCATCGTTGCCGCAGGACCGGATGGAAGCAGCGTCGATGGTCCGCGCGATGATAGAGCGGTTGAAGCGCATGAAGGCGCTTGGCGAATTCCACCGCGACGCGGCGCGGCAGATCCGCGCGATCACCGGGTTCGAGCGGGTGATGATCTATCGCTTCGAGGACAATGGCGATGGCGACGTCATTGCGGAATCGACCCGGTCGAACATCGAGAGCTTCCTCGGGCTGCGCTATCCGGCGTCGGACATACCGGTGCAGGCAAGAGCCCTGTATCTTGCCAATCCATTCCGGATCATCGCCGACGTTCACGCCCCGACGGTGCCGGTGCTGCCGTTGCGTGGCGGCCCCGAGCAGGCGCTCGACATGACCCATGCCGTTACGCGCGCCGTTTCCCCGGTGCATATCGAATATTTGACCAACATGGGGGTGGGGGCCTCGCTGTCGATCTCGATCATCGTCGAGGGCAAGCTGTGGGGGTTGATCGCCTGTCATCACGGTGCCGCGCGCTGCCCGAGCTTCGTGATGCGCACCGCTGCCGAACTGTTCGGGCACATGTATTCGATGACGCTCGAAAGCCGGCTGCGCGGCGATGCCGCCGCCGCCGAGCGCAGTGCGCGCGAGCTCAGCGACCGGATGATGACCGCGATCGCCGCGGACGAGTCGCTGCTTACCAACGCCGAATGGATCCGCGACATCGTTGGCGGCATGATCCCTTGCGATGGCGTTGCGATCTTTCAGGGTGGGCGGGTATCGCTCAACGGATCGACACCGCCGGAAGAAGACGTCTACGGGATCGCCCGCTACCTCGACACCGCTTCGCCGAGCAGGGTCTTCGATACGAGCGAGCTGGCGTCGATCGAGCCGCGCTGCGCGCAGTCCGCCGATCGCGCGGCTGGGATGCTGTCGATCCCCGTGTCCCGGACGCCGCGCGACTACATCATGCTGTTCCGTCGCGAGATGCTGCAGGAAGTGCGATGGAGCGGGGACCCCACCAAGGCCGTGGTCCAAACGGATGACGGGCTCCGCCTGTCACCACGCAAGAGCTTTGCCGCTTTCGCCAGCATGGTGCGCGGAAAATCCCAGCCATTTTCGGAAGCCGATCTGCGCCTCGGCGAAGCGGTGCGGGTTGCGATCATCGAGGTGATCCTACGATATTCGGAGGCAGCGAGCGAGGAGCGCCGCCGTTCGACCGAACGCAGCGAATTGCTGATCGCCGAGCTCAACCACCGGGTCCGCAACATCCTGACGCTCGTGCGCGGTCTGATCACGCGGACCGGCCAGAGCGTCAATGGCGTGGCCGAGTACATGTCCGCGCTCAACGGTCGCGTGCAGGCCCTTGCGCGAGCGCACGACTATGTCACCCGCAACGCCTGGGGACCGGCGTCACTGGCATCTCTGTTAGAGGATGAGGTCAACACGCATCGGCGCAACGGGCACGAAGTCCTCACCGTCGACGGGCCACCCGTCCAGCTTCACCCGACCGCCATGACGACGATGGCGCTGGTCGTGCACGAACTGGCGACCAACAGCGCCAAATATGGTGCGCTGTCGACCGACGGTTGCATCCACGTGACGCTCGCCCTGCGCACGGACGGCGGGCTGGACGTGCGTTGGCGCGAGCGCGGCGGTCCGGCGGTTCAGGCGCCGACCCGACGCGGCTTTGGATCGGTCGTGATCGAGCGGACGGTACCGTTCGACCTGCAGGGGACGGCCGAAGTTCGCTATCTGCTCGGTGGGCTGGAGGCGGACTTCTACCTTCCGGCGAAACACCTCGTTCCGCCGCAGGAGGTTCCAAGCGTCGCCGCGGCGGATGTCGTGTCGCCCCATCGCACGGTGGAACAGAAGGCCAAGGCGAACAGCCCGCTCGCGGGCGCCGCCGTCTTGTTGCTGGAAGACAGCATGATCATCGCGCTCGAGACGGAAGACATGCTGTACGCGCTGGGGGCGGATCACGTGACCACAGCGTCCACCATCGCTGAAGCGGTCGCTTCGGTCGCGTCCAGCCGGTTCGATCTTGCCGTGCTGGATATCAACGTTGCCGGGCAGGTGAGCTTCGATTTCGCCAGGCGCCTGCGAGGAACCGGGGTGCCGTTCATTTTTGCGTCAGGATATGGCGATCAGGTTGCGCTCGACGGCGACGAGGCGGGGGCTGTCGTGCTTCAGAAGCCGTTCGTGCTGGACCATCTTCGGGAGGCCTTGCTTAAGGGCATCGACGGTCGGGTCGACGCATCGTCCGGTCCGGCTGGACTGCCGAAACTACCAGGGTGATCCGGGCGCCGGCAGCATAGTTCCGGGAGCGTAGCGACCGGAAGCGTCGCGCGGGTGCGCTTACAGGCACGCCTCGAGATACGCCTGGTCGAACCCGAACGTCCGCGCCTTCTCGAGCGTGTAGGGGCGCAGCCCCATCGAGCGATATTCGCCGATGATCTTGCCGTCTGCGCTCTCGTCGAGATATTCGAACTTGAACAGTTCCTGCGTGACGATCACCGGGCCTTCCATCCCGATTACCTCGGTCACGTTGGTCACGCGGCGCGACCCGTCGCGCAGGCGCTTGACCTGGATGATCATCTCGACCGAGTCCGCGATCTGACGCGAGATCGCCTCCTTGGGCACCTTGATGTCGGACATCATCACCATGTTCTCCATACGCGCCAGCGCCTCGCGCGGGGAGTTGGCGTGGAGCGTGCACATCGATCCGTCGTGACCGGTGTTCATAGCCGCCAACATGTCGAAACATTCGCTGCCACGGATTTCGCCCAGGATGATGCGATCCGGGCGCATACGCAGCGCGTTCTTGACGAGATCGCGGATGCTGATCTCGCCCTGGCCCTCGAGGTTGGCAGGGCGGGTTTCGAGCGGCAGCCAGTGCGGCTGTTGCAGGCGAAGTTCGGCCGCGTCCTCGATCGTCAGCACGCGTTCGCCCGGGTCGATCATCTTGGACAGCGCGTTGAGCATCGTCGTCTTGCCCGAACCGGTACCGCCCGAGATGACGACGTTGAAGCGGCACGCGCCCGCGATCTTCAGCGCGGTCGCCATCTTGGGCGACATCGAGCCGAACCCCGCCATCATGTCGAGCGTGATCGGCTTGGCGGAGAACTTACGAATCGAGATCGCGGTGCCGCGGAGCGACAGCGGCGGCACGATCACGTTGACGCGGCTGCCGTCCTTGAGGCGGGCGTCGGCGAGCGGCGTGGTCTGGTCGACGCGGCGGCCGACCGAGTTGCAGATGCGCTGCGCGATCTGGAACAGATGTTCCTCGTCGCGGAACTGGATCTGCGCGAGTTCGAGCTTGCCCTTGCGCTCGACATAGGTCTGGTCGGGGCCGTTGACCATGATATCGGTGATGTTCGGGTCGGCGAGCAATTCCTCGAGCGGCCCGAGCCCGAGCAGCTCGTCGACCAGCACCTTCTCGAGCGCGAACTGCTCGCGGCGGTTGAGCGTCAGTTTCAGCTCGGCGAGCACCTCGCCGATGATCGGCCGGAATTCCTCGGCTAGCTCGTCCTTGTCGAGCGTCGCGGCGGCCTCGGGATCGACGCGTTCGAGCAGGCGAGGGAGCACCTGCTCCTTGATCTTGTGGATCGAGCTTTCGAAGCCCTCGACCTTGGAATTGCCCGCGTCGCCCGACGATGCCTGGCGATCGGCGAGCCGCTGCATCGCATCCTGCTGGAGTGGGGGAAGGACGCCGAACGGATCGAGCTCCGCGGCCGAGATTGGCAGGGGGGGGAATTGCTCACCACCGGCTTCGGCTTCCGCCGGTCGCGCGCTGCCGCCGCCCTGCATCGGGCGCGCCACGCCGAACGCCGGGCGCGAACCCTGTCCTGCAATTCCAGGACGACGCCCAAATGCACTCATGCCGTCTGATTCCTCATAGCAACGACCGAGCTAGCCGGCAAAACTTGATATTTACCTAATGTGTTAGGGGTCGGAGGTAAGCAGAACGGGGACCGGTGGCCGATCCCGCTCGCTGCCCATTAATCGTGTTTTTACCGCAGTGGCGCAGAGTCAGCCGATGCGGTCACATCCCGAACTTCCTTACGATCGGACTGCGTCACCGATCAATCTTGCCGGTACGCCGCCGCGTCCGCCGTTTCTCGAACGGCATTGGCAAGCGATCTTGCTCGGGCTGGCGTTCGTGATCGGCGTGCCGACGCGACTGATGTCCGGCTATGGTCTGCCGTTGTGGTTCGACGAGACGTTCTCGGCGGTCATCGCGACTCAGCCAAATCTCGGAAGCTTGCTGCGATGGTGTCTCAACGAGCTGACTGGCCCGGCATATTACGTTCCCCTGTGGATATGGGTGAAGGCGTTCGGTGCGAGCGACGTCGCCCTGCGTGCGGCGAGCATGACCTGCTCGCTTGCGGCACCGCTGGTCATTTTGCGGTATGGAAGTCCTGACAGGCTCCTACGGGTGTTTTGGTGCGCGATCGTTCTGCTATGGTTGCCGGCTCTGATATTCGCGAACGACGCGCGCTCGTACGCGCAGCTCTTCTTGCTGGGTAGTGTACAGGCGATTGCATTTCTCCACCTGCTCCGTGGCCCGTGCACGCGGCGCGCGCTGTCGTGGACATGCGTCTCGGTGCTGTTGGTCCTCACCCATTATTATGCGATCCCGATCGTCGGATCGCAGGGGGTATTGTATCTGCTGCTCGGTCGCCAGCGGGCCATCAAGACATGGCCGGCGTTTCTGCCGGTTTTGCTCCTGTTGGGCTGGATGGCCGTGCACCTGCCCTTCGTGTTCGGCCTGTCGGCTGCGTGCGCGGCGTCGTGTTACGCTCCAACGCCAAACCTGCTGCCCCTGATCCCGCTCCTCATGTTCGGTACCGGTCTGCAAGGCATTCTGCTTTTGGCGATCATCGGATTGTCCACTGTCGTGCTTCTGGCGAAGGTGCCCCCGAAACGCGGTTCGTTCCGCACGATGGGGCTGGCTCCGGAATGGGCGCTGGTCCTGAGTGGCGCGCTGGCCTTCGGCTTGGTTTTGGTCTTTGCAACAGTGCGGCCCGGCTTCGCGCCGCGCTATCTTGCGCCCTGTCATCCTGCGCTGTTGTTCGCAGTAGCGTGGTGGATGCGGTGGTCCATCGACCGAAGCGCGATACCCGTGCTCGCGTTGTTTGCCGCGATGGCAGGCGGCATGCTCCAGGAGACGCGTGCGGCCTTGACCGATACCGCGTTGGATCATCGGCACTTGTTTAACCTCGAACAACCTTCGGCATGGCTGCTGCAGCGGCATCCGGATCGGCTCGTGTTCGCCTTTGCCGATCCGGTCGGCGTGGCTTCATCCGCCACGCCCCTGGGGCGCGCCAATGTCGGCGAGGTTGGCGGGTTCTTCCTGCGCAGGGCGGGGCAGGCCGTCGAGGTCGTGGTGGCGGGAAGGGCACATGCGCCGCCATCGAGCAGCGAGGTCCTGTCTCTCGCGGGAACAGATCCGCGTAGCGCAATACTCTGGATCGGAAACGATGTCAGCTCGCCCGGTCATATCGTCCCGAAGCTTGCCGAAGGATCCTGGGAGTGCAGGGACTTCGGGAAGCCGATGGCGACGGTCGTGGCGTGCCGTCGTAAGCGCTAGGCGACGCGCTCGGCGAGGACGGTCAAGCCGCGCGCGCTGACTTCGGCGAAGCCGCCTTCGATCGTGATCGTCTCGGGCGTGCCGTCGGGCGTGCGATAAACCGACAACGCGCCGTCGCGGATCGTCGACATGACGGGCGCATGGCCTTCAAGCACGCCGAAGTCCCCTTCGGTGCCGGGAACGACGACCATGTGGACCGATTCCGAGCGGACCAGCTTTTCAGGCGTGACGAGTTCGAAGTGCAGCATTGTATCTCTCTCTTCGCCCCTCCCCTTCAGGGGAGGGGATGGGGGTGGGGGGTGTCTCACCGAGCGTCAGCACTGCTGGACTGCCCCACCCCAACCCCTCCCCCGAGGGGGAGGGGCTTTAGTAGATCAGGCTTCCGTGGCCATCTTCTCGGCCTTGGCGACGACTTCGTCGATCCCGCCGACCATGTAGAAGGCGCTCTCGGGCAGGTGATCGTAATCGCCGTCGACGACGGCCTTGAACGACTTCACGGTATCCTCGACCTGGACGAACTTGCCGCTGATGCCGGTGAAGACTTCTGCAACGTGGAACGGCTGGCTCAGGAAACGCTGGATCTTGCGAGCGCGCGACACGGTCGACTTATCTTCTTCCGACAGCTCGTCCATGCCCAGAATGGCGATGATGTCCTGGAGCGACTTGTAGCGCTGCAGCGTCTCCTGGACGCGGCGGGCGGTGTCGTAATGCTCCTGGCCGACGATCGCGGGGGTCAGCACGCGCGAGGTCGAGTCGAGCGGATCGA
This sequence comes from Sphingomonas sp. CARO-RG-8B-R24-01, assembly GCF_022662295.1. Taxonomy (NCBI): domain Bacteria; kingdom Pseudomonadati; phylum Pseudomonadota; class Alphaproteobacteria; order Sphingomonadales; family Sphingomonadaceae; genus Sphingomonas; species Sphingomonas sp. CARO-RG-8B-R24-01. The sequence continues at coordinate 467,916 of NZ_JAKNQI010000002.1, forward strand.
CTGCCGGGTAGATGCCCAGCTCCGAAATCGCGCGGTTGAGGTTGGTCGTTGCATCCAAATGGGCGAACGAGGTTGCCGGCGCCGGATCGGTAAGATCGTCTGCCGGAACGTAGATCGCCTGCACTGAGGTGATCGATCCCTTGTTCGTGGATGTGATGCGCTCCTGCAGCGCGCCCATGTCGGTCGACAGCGTCGGCTGATAGCCCACTGCCGACGGAATACGACCGAGCAGTGCGGACACTTCCGAACCCGCCTGCGTGAAGCGGAAGATGTTGTCGACGAAGAACAAAACGTCCTGGCCTTCGACGTCGCGGAAATATTCGGCGATCGTCAGGCCCGAGAGCGCGACGCGTGCACGCGCGCCTGGCGGCTCGTTCATCTGGCCGAACACGAGCGCGACCTTCGAGCCCTCAGGCGTCGGGTTGCCGTCGGCGTCCTTGGCGATGACGCCTGCGTCGAGGAACTCGTGGTACAGATCGTTACCCTCGCGGGTGCGCTCGCCGACGCCCGCGAACACCGAGGTGCCGCCGTGGCCCTTGGCGATGTTGTTGATCAGTTCCTGAATGAGCACGGTCTTGCCGACGCCCGCGCCGCCGAACAGGCCGATCTTGCCGCCCTTTGCGTAAGGCGCGAGCAGATCGATGACCTTGATGCCCGTGACGAGAATTGCGCTCTCGGTCGACTGGTCGACGAACAGCGGGGCAGGTGCGTGGATCGGCATCGTGTCGGTGTGGCCGACCGGGCCGCGCTCGTCGATCGGCTCACCGATGACGTTGAGAATGCGGCCAAGCGTCTGCGGGCCGACCGGAACGCGGATCTGCGAGCCGGTGTCGGTGACTTCCTGGCCGCGGGTGAGACCCTCGGTCGAGTCCATCGCGATCGTGCGGACGGTGTTCTCACCCAGATGCTGCGCGACTTCGAGCACGAGGCGGTTGCCGTTGTTCGACGTCTCGAGCGCGTTGAGAATCGCGGGGAGGCGATCCTGCTCGAACGTCACGTCGACGACGGCGCCGATGACCTGGCTGATGCGGCCGACGCTGTTGGTGGTAGCCTTGGGGGGCGTGGTCATTTCGGGGGCGGTTGCCATGGTTCTTTCCTCGTATCGACTGCTTAGAGCGCTTCGGCGCCCGAGATGATTTCGACCAGCTCGGTCGTGATCGCGGCCTGACGTGCGCGGTTGTACTGGATGCTGAGACGCTTGATCATGTCGCCCGCATTGCGGGTCGCATTGTCCATCGCGGTCATGCGCGAGCCCTGCTCCGACGCTGCATTCTCGAGCAGCGCGCGGAAGATCTGGATCGCGACGTTGCGCGGAAGCAGATCGGCGAGGATCGTTTCCTCGTCGGGCTCATATTCGACCGCCGCACCACCGTCCGAAACCGGAGCGGCGTTGGTGTCGATCGCGACCGGGATGATCTGGTTGCCGACCGGGGTCTGCACCAGCGCCGACTGGAATTTCGCGTAGAACAGATGCGCGATGTCGAACTCGCCCGCTTCGAAGCGCGCGATGACGTCATCGGCGATCGCGCGCGCGTCCGTGAACGACACCGTCTTGATGTGGCTCATTTCGTGATCGGCGGCGATCTGCGTCGGGAAGAAGCGGCGGATGACCCGGCCCTTCTTGCCCGCGACATAGAACTTGACGGTCTTGCCCGCGGCTTCGAGTTCCTCGGCCTTGCGGCGTGCGGCGCGGACGATGTTCGAGTTGAACGCGCCCGCAAGGCCACGCTCGCTGGTCGCGATGATCAGCAGATGGACCTGGTCCTTGCCGGTGCCCGCGAGCAGCTTCGGGCTCGATTCGCTGACCGAGACCTTCGACGCGAGGCTCGCCATCACCTGCTCGAGCCGCTCGGCATAGGGGCGACCGGCGACGGCCGCTTCCTGCGCGCGACGCAGCTTGGCAGCGGCGACCATCTTCATCGCCTTGGTGATCTTCTGCGTCGACTTCACCGAGCCGATGCGGATCTTGAGGGCCTTTAGGCTTGCCATTCTCGTCCTTCTTCTCCCCCTCCCCCCCGGGGAGAGGGTCGGGGAGAGGGGCAGTCACAAACTTGCGTCCGCGTTACTGCCCTCTCCCGACTTCGCTTCGCTCGTCTGCCCTCTCCCGCAAACGGGAGAGGGAGAAGTTTACGCAAACGTCTTCGAAAACGCACCCAGTGCGGTCTTCAGCGCCTCGGTCGTGTCCTTAGACAGGTCGCGCTTGTCGCGGATGTCGTTGAGCAGATCGGCGTGATCGCTGCGCATCGTCGACAGCATCGCCTGCTCGTAGCGCACCACGTCATTGACCGGGACCGTATCGAGGAAGCCGTTGGTGCCCGCGAAGATCGACACGGTCTGCTCTTCGAACGGCATCGGCTGGAACTGTGCCTGCTTGAGCAGCTCGGTCAGACGGGCACCGCGGTTGAGCAGGCGCTGCGTCGACGCATCGAGATCCGAACCGAACTGCGCGAACGCCGCCATCTCGCGATACTGCGCGAGCTCGAGCTTGATCGAGCCGGAGACCTTCTTCATCGCCTTGGTCTGCGCGGCGGAGCCGACGCGCGACACCGACAGGCCGACGTTGATCGCGGGACGGACGCCCGCGAAGAACAGGTCGGTCTCGAGGAAGATCTGGCCGTCGGTGATCGAGATCACGTTGGTCGGGATGTAGGCCGACACGTCGCCTGCCTGCGTCTCGATGATCGGGAGCGCGGTCAGCGAGCCGCCGCCTTCCTTGTCGTTCATCTTCGCCGCACGCTCGAGCAGACGCGAGTGGAGATAGAAGACGTCGCCCGGATAGGCTTCGCGGCCCGGCGGGCGGCGCAGCAGCAGCGACATCTGACGGTAGGCGACGGCCTGCTTCGAGAGATCGTCATAGACGATGACCGCGTGCATGCCGTTGTCGCGGAAATACTCGCCCATCGCGCAACCGGTGTAGGGTGCGAGGAACTGGAGCGGGGCAGGGTCGGATGCGGTCGCCGCGATGACGATCGAGTAATCCATCGCGCCCTGCTCGGTCAGCGTGCGGACGAGCTGTGCGACGGTCGAGCGCTTCTGGCCCACCGCGACGTAGATGCAATACAGCTTCTTCGACTCGTCGTCGCCCTGATGCGCCGCCTTCTGGTTGATGAAGGTGTCGATCGCGACGGCGGACTTGCCGGTCTGGCGATCGCCGATGATCAGCTCGCGCTGGCCACGACCGACGGGAACAAGCGCGTCGATTGCCTTGAGTCCGGTCTGGACCGGCTCGCTGACCGACTGGCGCGGGATGATGCCCGGTGCCTTAACTTCGACGCGGCTGCGCTGGTCCGAAACGATCGGGCCCTTGCCATCGATCGGGTTGCCGAGGCCGTCGACGACGCGCCCGAGCAGGCCCTTGCCGACGGGGACGTCGACGATCGTGCCGGTCCGCTTGACGACGTCGCCTTCCTTGATCTGGCTGTCCGAGCCGAAGATCACGACGCCGACATTGTCGGCCTCGAGGTTGAGCGCCATGCCCTGCACGCCGTTCGAGAATTCGACCATTTCGCCCGCCTGGACGTTGTCGAGCCCGTGGATGCGCGCGATGCCGTCACCGACGCTGAGCACTTGGCCGGTTTCCGAGACCTGCGCCTCGGTGCCGAACGATGCGATCTGGTCCTTGATGACCTTCGAGATTTCTGCGGCGCGGATATCCATTACGACTTCAGCCTTTCATCGCGTGCGCGAGGGTGTTGAGACGGGTGCGGATCGACGAATCGATCATCTGCGAGCCGATCTTGACGACCAGCCCTCCCAAAAGTGCGGGGTCGACCGACAGGTCGACCGAAACGTCGGTCTCGATCCGGGTGCGCAGCTGCTGCTTGAGCGCGTCGACCTGATCGTCCGAAAGCGGATGCGCCGACGTGACCTCTGCGGTCGTCTCGCCGCGGTGGCGTGCAGCCAGATCGCGGAACGCACGAATGATCGCGGGCAATTGCGGCAGGCGGCGGTTGTCGGCGAGCACGCCGAGGAACTTGCCCGTCGTGTCGTCCACGTCGATCATCTCGGCGGCTGCGGCGACTGCCTTGGCAGCGGCGGCGCGCGAGATCACCGGGCTGGCAACCAGCGCGGCGAATTCGTCCGATTGCGCAAGCGCTTCACGCACACGTCCGAGGCTCGCCTCGACTGCGTCGATGCTACGGGTGTCTCGGGCAAGCTCGAACAATGCGGTGGCATAACGTCCGCTTAAGCTTGCTTGAATACCGCCGGATGTCTCCACGCGATTAGGATCCTCTTGGACGTCATAAGGTGGCCCCATGGGGAATGAAGGCGGCAAAACGCGCCTCCAGATGGGTTGCCGGTTCGCTAGCATCGGGTCGCGGACGATGCAAGCCGTGCGCTGAAATGCGTCCGGAGCGGGACGACTTTCCTGTGGAATTTCTTTTAACTGTAATATTCAGTTAACTACCTGTCAGGCCCTTGCTGCGCATTAGCCGCGGCATGAAGACCCCTTCGCTTCGGCCGCACGTCCGCTCGCTCAAGGCATTGTTGCGCCGCTTTCTCGTCAAATGGGCGGAGGGTGGCCGGAACATGCGGGTGCAGCTGCGCCGCATCGTCGGCGCGCTGCTGGCGATCCAGGCTTTGTTTGCGGTCACGTTGCTGGGGACCACCCTCGCCACGAGCCACCGGGTCAACGCGCTGGTGGTGGACCGGCTGTATCCGATCGGCGAATTGCAGCGGATCAACGCCAGCTATGGCACCGCGCTGCTTACCGCCAACAAGGTCCGCAGCGGTAATCTGTCGGCGGTAGGCGCGATCGAGACGATCGCGGCGTCGCGCCGCCTGATCGCTACGGATTGGGACGCCTTTACCCGTCACAGGTTCGATGTCGGCCGCTCGGACGAGGTGGCACAGGTTGCGACGGCGCGGCACGATGCCGATGCTGCGCTGGACAAGCTGCTGGCATTGCTGCGCGGGGGACATGTCGACCAGCTCGATTTTTTCCTGAGTGGCGCGATGTACAGCGCGATCGACCCGCTGACCGTATCCAGCGCCACCTTAATCGAGGATCTGCGTGCCGATGCGATGCGCGAGCGGCAAGCGCTCGACCGGGGTTTCGGCCAGATCTATCTGCTCGTGACGCTGATCACGGTGGGGGCGGTCCTCGTTTCGATCTGGGGGATGCGAATGCTGTCGCTGCGGGTCGAGCGTCCGCTGGCGCAGATTGCCGCCGCGACGCGCGACATCACGTTGGAACGCGCCGAGGCAATCATCCCTGCGCTCGATCGCACCGACGAGATTGGCGAGATCGCACGCGCGCTCGCCTTCGCGCGCGACCGGTCGGCGGAGGCGCGACGCATGAGCGAGCAGGCTCGGAGGACCGCCGATGCGCTCAACGCCAATGAACGTCGCGAGGATGCCGCACGGTCCCGTCGGGCGGCGCATCTGGAAGCCCTGTTCCAGAAGTTCGAACAAGAGGCGGGGTCCTCGGTCCGGCGGCTTGCCTCGGCGGGTCCAGCGCTGCGCCAGACGGCCGGGGCGATGGCAGACGAGGCCGGAACCACCCAGGAGCAGGCGATGGCAACCGCCGCGCTGACCGAACAGAGCGCCACCAACGCGCGGACGATCGCGCATTCGGCGGCTGCGCTTGCCGGGGCGATCGACCAGATCAGCCGGGAGGCGAACGAATCGCGCGCCAGCGTGGCAACCGTGCGGTCGCGGACGCTGGAGGGACGCGATCGCGCCGAATCGCTGGGGGCGTTGGTGGCCGAAATCTCCGGGGTGCTCGATATGATCGCAGCGGTCGCGGGCCAGACCAATCTTCTGGCGCTCAACGCGACGATCGAAGCGGCGCGGGCGGGCGAGGCCGGGCGTGGCTTCGCGGTCGTCGCGGACGAGGTGAAGGGACTGGCGCGCCAGACGCAGCTCGCGGCGGGTCGGATCGAGGGGCGGTTGGATGCGGTGCGAATCGCGACGGGCACCGTTCTGGCGACGATCGAATCGGTCAACGGCCTGGTCGCCGAGCTCGATCGTTCGTCTGCGAACGTCGCGCAGGCGGTCGACCAGCAGCGCGGCATGACCCAGGCGATTGCGCACGCCATCGCCGAGGTCGAGGACGGCACCGCCGACGCCGCCGCCAATATGCAGACGCTGCGCGAACGCGCCGAGCGCTCGCGCCATAGCGCCGACCAGGTTACGCGCACCGCTGGCGACGTGGCCGGCGGCGTGGAGGCGCTGCGCAGCCAGATCAACGGCCTGATCGCGGACGTGCGCGCCGCATGACGTTCGTCGCCGGCCGTGCTGGCGTCACGCACCGTCACCCCCGCTAAGGCCAGGGCGTTGGCTTCGGGGCAACCGGTGTGCGTCATGATCAAGCGGCCGCGGCCTGCGCGAGACCTCTGCGAAAGTCGCTCGATCTCACATCCGTCACCCCGGCGAAGGCCGGGGCCGTGTTGTTACCCGGGCGCGGCGAGACGGCTAAGTGCGGTATCACCGGTTTTGCCCCCTTACATGGCGGCCCCGGCCTGCGCCGGGGTGACGGAAAGAGGCAATGGCGCGACTTTCGAAGAGGTCTCGCCTCCGCCGGGGTGACGGGCGGGGGCTGCGGAGCACGTTCGCAAGTGTATGGCGCTGCGCCGGGACGAGGACCCTTTGCGGTGGAAACTCAGCGCGACAGGACACACCCCCTAGACCACCGCTGGCGGCGCGGTATGGGCAGGCACCCCCAGCAGGAGCGACTCACATGTCCGCCACCACCACCACGATGACCATGTCCGACGGCGCCGAAATCGCGGTCTACCACGCGCAACCCGAGGGGACGCGCCGCGGCGGCCTCGTGCTCGTGCAGGAAATCTTTGGCGTGACCGATCACATCCGCAGTCTGTGCGACGGCTATGCCGCCGACGGCTTCGAGGTGCTCGCACCCGCCGTGTTCGACCGCGAGCATCCTGGGTTCGAGGCCGAATATTCCGGCGAAGGCTTCGCGCGGGGCGTCGAGCTCGCGAGCAAGCTGCATCCGTTCGAACTCACGCTCGCCGACGTCCAGACCTGCATCGATTCGCTCGCTGACAAGGGCCCGGTGTTCGTCGTGGGCTATTGCTACGGCGGCTCGGTCGCGTGGAAGGCGGCAACCAGCCTGCGCGGCGTCGCGGCAGTGTCGGGCTATTACGGCAGCATGATCCCCGATGCCGCTGACGAGGAGCCCAAGGTTCCGACGATCCTCCACTTCGGCAAGAAGGACGATCACATTCCGCTCGCCGGCGTCGAGAAGGTCATCGCGAAGGACTGGGCCAACGCGACCGTCTACCTCTACGACGCGGGCCACGGCTTCAACTCCGATCGGCGCGACGATTATGACGCGGAAAGCGCCAAGCTCGCCAAGCAGCGCACGCTCGACCTGTTCGCCGCGAACGGCGGCTGACGCTTTGAACGCAACCGGCGGGATGTGATCGCATCCCGCCGAAGCGTATAGCGTCGGCATGACGCAGACCTTCCTTCTCGATCCCACGATGGCCTGGGCCGCGTTCGAAGCGCGGGATCGCCATAGCGACGGCCGCTTCGTCGGCGCGGTGAAGACCACCGGAATCTACTGCAAGCCGAGTTGCCCCGCGCGTCACCCGAAGCGTGAGCACGTCACCTTTTACCGCGACCCCGCCGAGGCGCGGGCCGCCGGCTATCGTGCGTGCCTGCGCTGCAAGCCCGACGAGGTCGGGCGCGACCGGATCGCGGTCGCGCGCGCGGTCGCGTTGCTCGAGGCGGCGGAGGACATGCTCGCGCTCGACGATCTCGCGGCGCAGGTCGGTTATGCGCCGCACCATTTCCATCGCCTGTTCAAGCGCGCGACCGGGGTGACCCCGGCGGCTTATGCGCGCGGTCTGCGGGCGCGGCGGGCGGCCTTGGCGTTGACGGGAGACACGAGCGTGACCGAGGCGATCTACGAAGCGGGCTATTCGGCGCCGAGCCGCTTTTATGAGGATGGCGCGAAACGGCTGGGGATGAGCCCGAGCGCGTGGAAGCGCGGCGGGGCCGGGGTGACGATCCGCTGGACGATCGCGGACACCAGTCTCGGCGCGATGCTCGTCGCGGCGACCGACAAGGGCCTCTGTCGCGTGTCGTTCGACGAGGACGAGACTGCGCTCCGCGCACGCTTTCCCGAGGCCGAGATCTTGCCCGGGGGCGCTGCGCTCGCGACGCTTGCCGCGCAAGTGGTCGCCAGCGTCGAATCCCCGGATCGCGACCAGGATCTGCCGCTCGACGTGCAGGGGACCGCATTTCAGGAAGCGATCTGGCAAGCGCTCCGCGCGATCCCGCTCGGCGAGACGCGCAGCTATGCCGAATTGGCGGCGATGGTCGGCAATCCGGCAGCCGTGCGCGCGGCGGGGACCGCGTGCGGTGCGAATCCGGTCTCGATCGTGGTCCCATGCCACCGTGTCCAGCGTGGCGATGGGACATTGGGCGGCTACGCCTACGGGATCGATCGGAAGGTGGTGCTACGTAAGCGCGAGGGAGTACCTTAGGCGCCACTGGGATTTCGAAAAGCGAAGAGGGGGCACCACACTCTGCCGCTGACAAGGCAGGCGCCCCCCCGCCATTGTCTCCCGCGCAAACCACGCTAGCCTCCCCTTTCACAGGGGGAACCGCCAATGCTGCCGACCGAACCGAATACACCGCCCCACAGCCGTGTCTGGCGTTTCCTGCATTTCCCGCTGATCCTGTTGTTCGTCGGCTTCGTCTTCGTGTTCGGCGGGCAGGTCGTCGCCAGCATGTTCGCCAAGCAGTGGCCGCCGCTCAAGGGCTCGCCGATCAGCGTGCTCCAGGCGGTAGCCTTTGCCGCCCTGATCGCGGGCAGCTACGTCGCCTTCGTCCGGCTGATCGAGCGGCGGCCCGTCTATGAGTTCGCCGCAGCCGGCTGGGTGCGCGAACTGGTGGCGGGGCTTGCGGGCGGAACACTGCTGTTCAGCCTGGTAATCGGGATCATCGCGGCGCTGGGCGGGTATCGCATGGTCGGGACCGGGGCGGTCTCGTCGCTCTATGCCGCCGCCGCGCTGGCGATCCTGTCGGGCGTTGTCGAGGAAATCGTTCTGCGCGGGCTGTTCTTTCGGTTGCTCGAGCGTCTGCTCGGCAGCTGGATCGCGCTTGCGCTGTCGGCAGCGCTGTTCGGCGCGCTGCATCTCGGCAATCCCAATGCGACGATGTCCGCCGCGGTGGCGATCGCGCTGGAGGCGGGAGTGATGCTTGCGGCGCTGTACATGCTGACCCGGCGTTTGTGGGCGGCGATCGGGATGCATGCGGCGTGGAATTTCGCGCAGGGCGGAATCTATGGGATCGCCGTATCGGGCTTCAGGCAGACCGGGTTGCTACGCCCCGCCATCCAGGGACCGAACTGGCTCACCGGCGGCAGCTTCGGTGCGGAAGCGTCGGTCCCCGCCGTGATGGTCAACCTGGTCTTCGGGGTTATGCTGCTGGTTCTGGCGCACCGGCGCGGACTGTTCGTCGATCCGGTGTGGGTGCGTCGTCGTTCAGACGCCTGACGGGTCGGCGGGGGAGCAGGTGTACACGATCTTCTCATTGGGTTGTGGCGGCAGCGCGGCGCGGATCGCCGCCTGCTGCGTGGCAAGGTTCGCACGCCCCGCCTCGTCGGGCGTGCACGCCTTCAGCGTTACCTGCGACCGGATCTTGCGTACCGAGTCCATCTGGCTTGCCGACAGGAAATACCGACGAGTCACATATTGGCGGGTCGCGGGGTCGAACTGCATGACGGAAACCGTCTGTTCTTCCCCGGGAACGAGGATGCGATCCCATTTACTGCCGTTCTCGGCATATTGCGTCCGGCCGTTCATGCAGCCGGATTGGCCCCAGTCGATCGCGACGTCGCTGGTTTGCGAGGATATCACGCGGCTCCGCTCGGGAACGAACCGGCATACCATCTTGCCCAGCGCCGCCGTCGAGGAGACAGCGGTCGAGGACGGCACGGGCGCGGGCGTGGCGACACCCTTGGGCAGCATCGTCTCGCCGCTGGGGCGCAACACGAACAGCACGACCGCGCCGACCATCAGCATTCCGCCGCCCGCCCAGCCCCAGATCGCGCCACGACGTCGACGCTGCAGCTCGAGCAGCGTCCCGCCACCGATCCCCATGGCGCCCAGCACCAGCATCAGCGTGGCAATCGCCATGACGTTTTCGCGGTGGCGGTCTGCGGCGATACGCGCGCTGGACAGCGCGCTTTGCTGGTCGCTCGCTGCCCGGGCGGCGGCCTCGCGGCGGTTCGCCTCGGCAAGGCTCAGGGCCTGCGCATCGGCATCGCGATCGGCCTTGTCGACATCGGCGATGCTCGTGCACGGCGTCCCTACGGCGGCATAGGGTTGTTTCGCGCGCGCGAGGAAGGCCGCGAGTTCGCTGTCGGCAATGGCGAAGCCGAAGCTCGTGTCGCCGTCCTCGGCCTTCGTGATCGCCGAATTGACCCCGATCACGCGCCCGCACGGGTCGAGCAGCGGACCGCCCGAATTGCCGCGCGCGATCCCTGCGGTGTGGAGCATCACGTCGGTTCCCGACATCTGCCGCCGCCCCGAGAACACGCCTTCCGATCGGATCGGGGAAAGCGGATGGATATAGTCCGCCGCGGATCGCGCGGTGGCCAGATCGACGTTGCCCGGATAGCCGAGCGCCGTGACGTTACTCCCCTCGTCGACCGGGCCGCTGTACAGCGCGACCGTCGGCAGGCGCGCGCCGGTAAATTCGATCAGCGCAAGATCGTGGACGGTATCGATCGCGATGACCTTGCCTTCATAGCCCTTGGTACCCTCCGACGGCACCACGCCGATGACGACATTGCCCGGGTACCGCGACGCCAGCTCGACGACATGCGCGTTGGTGACGATCCGGTTGGGCGCCACGGCAAAGCCGCTCCCGTGCCCGAAGCCGACGACTTCATCATCGACGATCGCGATCGTCACGACGCGCACCACGCTGCGCGCCGTGGCCGAGATGTCGTCGGCGCGGGCGGGTTGCGGGAAGAAACCAAGACCGGCCAGGATCAGGAGAGCAGCCAGAACAAGCGTCCGCATGGTCCGCGGGGTCCCCGTCGTCGCGACGCGCGAAGACGTCAGGGCGGCGGTCGGGCTGAGGATCGGTAAAAAAGCCATACTGTCGATTCTGACAGGAAGCGTCGCTGCGGGACAGCGGGAATGTGCGGCGCAGCGCTCGCATCGAGGGCCTGGTGCCAGAACGGTGTGTCACCACGACGGATCGAACGGTCGCCGCCTGCTACTTCAGCGCGCCCGGATCCACGACGACATGCTTTATCCGAGTCCGGTTGTAGGTGTAGGTGATGTGGACCAGCCCGTCGCGCGACTGGATGACCGCGGGATAGGCGTACCCGTCCGGCATCGGTCGCGTTTCCAGCGACAGCGCCGGATGCCACTGTACGCCATCGTCTGAAAGCGCGATGTTGAGTGGCCAGCGCGGGCCATCTCCCGGCCGGTCCGGCCAGTGCGCGCTATGGTTGTAGACGAGCAGCTGACGACCGTCGCGCAGCGTCACGGCATCCGTCCCTGCGTTGGGATTGGGCAGGTCGATGGCCGCGAGCGGTGTCCAGCTCCGGCCATCGTCGCGTGACCAGCTCATCGCGAGCGCGCCCTGCCGCGTCCGGGCAATGAGCTCCAGCCGCTTGTCCTGGAACGTCAGCACGCTTGGCTGAATCGCCTCGATCCCCATGGGCGAGGGAATGGGCGGTTCGATCTGCCAGGTCCGGCCGTGATCGGTCGATCGCTCCATCTGGATGAACCAGCGATTCTGTTCCGCCGTGCCCGCCTCACGGCTCGACGGCGCCAGCCACGCGCGCCCCGGCGTGACGACCGGCTTGTTCTTGATCGGACCCAGCACGCCATCCGGCAGGGCGCGCGGCGCACTCCAGTGCCGGCCGTTGTCGCGCGACACGATCACCATGCCATGCCACGTGCGGGGACTGGCGCCGACCTTGTAGAACAGCCGCAATGGTTCTCCCGCGGGTTGAAACAGCACCGGGTTCCAGGTCGGATAGCGGACGCCGTCGCGCGTGCGCCCGTCGGCCACGGCAACCGGCTTGTCCCATCCGGCCGGCCCCCGGCGCGCAAACCAGATAGTGACGTCCGGACGACTTTCCCCGCTGCCCCCGAACCACGCCGCCGCCAGCGTTCCGTCGGTCAGCTGGATGATCGTCGAAGCATGCGCCTGGGGGTAGGGCGGCGCCGCATCGACGAACTCCGACACCAGGATCGGGGAAGCAACCGAGGGCGTCGCCCCGACCGCCAGCACGATGCTCCAACCGGCAAACCATCTCAGGAGCGGGCGCGTGGGACTGGTCATGTGCCGGCAATGGCAGGGACGCCGTCGTCGGACAACCGTAGCAAGACGCAGGCTAAGCTTGGCTGATGACGGGTCGGCATTTTGCGACTTGCTCGCAACAAGCGTCTCGGCTAGTTGCTGCGAATGCGTCGCAATAAAAATAACGGACTGCCGCGATGACGCGCGGTATGGTCCGCTTCTGGGTTCAGCTGCACAAATGGAGCAGCCTGGCCTGCACGCTGTTTCTGCTGATGCTGTGCCTCACCGGGCTGCCGTTGATTTTCCATGACGAGATCGATGCCCTGGGTGGGGATCCTGCGATGTCGGTCACCGGCATTGCCGCGTCCCGCGACTCGCCGGAGCTGCGACCGCTCGACGCGATGCTTGCAAAAGCGCTGGCGAAGCGGCCGGGGGAAATCCCGCTCTACATGGCCTTCGATAGCGACCGGCCATTGATGACCGTGACCACGGGCGCGCGACCCGATGTTCCCGCCAGCGGGATGAAGATCCAGAACCTCAATCGGTTGACCGGTGACGTTCTGGAAGACGGCAATGGCGGTCCGGGGCATGCGATGACCGAATTTCTGCTGCAACTCCACACCGACATGTTCCTTGGCCTGCCGGGCGAGCTGTTCCTCGGCGTGATGGGCCTGGTCTTCGTGATCGCCGTCGTTTCGGGGATCGTGCTTTATGCGCCGTTCATGCGCAAACTCGACTTCGGGACGTTGCGTACTACGCGGAGTCGCCGCCTCAAGTGGCTGGATTACCATAATCTCGTTGGTATCGTTGCGCTGGCATGGATGGTCGTCGTCGGACTGACCGGAGTGATCAACGCCTTCGTCACGCCGATCACCAAGCTTTGGCAGGCCAACGAGCTGGCGGAAATGACGCGAGCCTATGCGGGACGTCCGCCGCTGCCACCATCGCGCTATGGCTCGCTCGACGTCGCAATGGCTGCGGCGCGTCGCGCCATTCCGGGTATGAACCCGCAATTCATCGCCTTCCCGGGCGGGGCGTTCAGCAGCGGGCATCATTATGCCGTGTTTTTCCAGGGCGCGACGCCGCTGACGGAAAACTTGCTGACCACCGCGCTGGTCGATGCGGAAACCGGGCAGCTTACCGACGCGCGACCGATGCCGTGGTATTTCAAGGCTCTGTCATTGTCGCGTCCGCTGCACTTCGGGGATTATGGCGGGCTGCCGCTCAAGCTGCTTTGGGCGATGCTCGATCTGTTCACCATCGTTGTTCTCGGATCCGGCCTCTATCTCTGGCTCGGTCGTGGCCCTGAGACAGGGCCTCGCTCCGCCGGTCGGCGTGCCGGCGGCAGGGCGTGGGCGCGCATCCGCCTTCCCGAGAACGTCGCATGATTCTTCGGTCGACCTTCGCGCTGCCGACCCTGATCGCGCTGGGCACGGTCGCCGGCCTGATCGCCGCGCTGACCGGCAGCGGTTGGCGGGACGCTGCCGCATGGATCGGGCTCGGCATTCCGGTCGCCTCGGTCGGCTGGGCAATGGCCGCGCGTCGCCGCTGATCAACGCTGCATCTTCCAGAGGCGGGCAAAGACCCGCTGGTTTCAAAAGGGATTGATACCGTGACCTTGCTGTTCCCCCGCACCGCCTCGGCGGTCGCGCTTGCCGCTGCCGTGCTTGCCGCCCCCGCCGTTGCCCAGGATCGCACAGACGCAACGCCCGACGACTCCTCGGCCGACATCGTCGTCACGGCGCAGCGCCAGAACCGCACCGAAGTGTCGCGCGAAGGGGCGGTCGGCGTGCTGGGGAACAAGGTGGCGGCGGACGTGCCGTTCAGCATCAAGAGCTACAATGCCGCGCTGATCCTCAACCAGCAGCCGCAGACGCTCGGGCAGGTGCTCGAGAACGATCCGTCGGTGCGGACGACGTACGGCTTCGGCAATGCCGCCGAGCAGTTCGTGATCCGCGGTTTCACGCTGTTCGGCGACGATATCGGGTTCAACGGGCTGTACGGCCTGACCCCGCGCCAGCTCGTCGCGCCCGAACTGTACGAACAGGTTCAGGTCCTCAACGGCGCGAGTGCGTTCCTCAATGGTGCGGCCCCCGGCGGATCGGGGATCGGCGGGAGCGTCAACCTCGTCTCCAAGCGCGCGGGCAACACACCACTCACGCGACTGAGCGCGACCTATAGCGGCGACCGGCATTTCGGCGGCAGCTTCGACGTCGGCCGGCGCTTCGGCAGCGGCGGCGAGATCGGGGTGCGGATCAACGGCGCGTATCGCGCGGGCGACGTCGCGATCGACGACGAGTTCCGCCGCAGCGCGGTGATCGGCGCTGGCCTCGACTATCGCGGCGAGCGGCTGCGGCTGTCGCTCGATCTCGCGTATCAGCGGGTGCAGGTCCGCGACCTGCGCCCCAAGGTGACGATCGCCAGCGCGACGATCCCGCGCGTGCCCGATTCGACCGCCAATTACGGGCAGAAGTTCGCCTACACCACGCTGCGCGACATCTTCGGATCGGGGCGGATCGAATATGACGTCACCGACAATGCGATGCTCTACGCCGCCGCGGGCGCGCGCGACGGGAGTGAGCAGGGGATCTACAGCGGGATCACCGTCACCAACGCGGTGACGGGCGCGGCGAGCGGCACGGCGTTGTACGTCCCGCGGACCGACAATAACGAGACCGCGCAGGCGGGGATTCGCGTCAAGCTCGCGGCGGGGGGCGTGACGCAGGAGATCAATTTCGGCGGCTCGATGATCTGGCAGGTCAACCGCAATGCGTATGACTTCCGCTACGGCTCGAGCTTCGACGGGTTCGCGACCAACCTCTACAATACGCAGCAGATCGCGCTGCCCGCGTCACTGCTGGTCGGCGGCAATCTCGCGGACCCGTTCCCCATCTCGCGGACCCGGCTGGGGAGCGCGTTCGCGTCGGACACGATCGGGGTGCTCGACGACCGCGTGTTGCTGACCGCCGGGCTGCGGCTCCAGACGATCAACCAGCGCAGCTATTCGTACACCGACGGGTCGTTAAGCGGCACCTATGACGAGAGCGCGGTGACGCCCGTCGTCGGGCTGGTGATCAAGCCGGTCGCGGGGCTGTCGCTGTTCGCCAACCGGATTGAAGGGCTCGCGGCCGGGCCGGTCGCGCCGGCGGGGACGCTCAATGCGGGCGAGATCTTCGCGCCCTACACATCCACCCAATATGAGGTCGGCGGGAAGCTCGGGCTCGGACGGGTCAACGCGAGCATCGCGCTGTTCCAGACCGAGCAGCCGAGCGCGTACAGCATCGCCGTCACGCCGACGACGTTCCGCTACGGGGTGTTCGGCAAGCAGCGCAATCGCGGGATCGAGCTCAGCGTCGATGGCGAACTCACGCGTGGCCTGCGGGTGATTGCGGGCGGGTCGGTCAACGACGCGAAGCTCCGCAACACCGCTGGCGGCGCGAACGACGGCAATACCGCGGTCGGCGTGCCGGACTATCTGATCAACGGGAATGTCGAGTGGGATACGCCGTTCCTGCGCGGGGTGACGCTGACCGGGCGGGTGGTCAACACCGGGCGGCAGCAGGTCAATGCAGCGAACAGCCTGTCGATCCCGTCGTGGACCCGGGTCGATCTCGGCGCTCGCTACGTCGCGGTCGTGGCGGACCGCCCGGTGACGTTCCGCCTGGGCGTCGATAACGTCGCGGACCGACGCTATTGGGCGTCGTCGTTCGACTCGTTCGGGGCGGCGTTGCTGCAGGGCGCGCCGAGGACGGTGAAAGTGTCGGCTTCGGTGGATCTGTAGCGATACCATTGCTCGGCTGGATCGGGCTAAAACCGATGGCGCTTCCCCGGCGAAGGCCGGGGCCCAGTAGTGATGACCGATGAAACATCGCGCAGTCGCCCGCCTTCCGGCGTCTCGCTACTGGGCTCCGGCCTTCGCCGGGGAAGCGCTTGGCGGGTAGCCGCTAAACGAAGCTGTACGGATCGACGTCCACCACCACGCGCACCTTGGACGGCCAGTCCACCCCGCCGAGCCATTCGCGCAGCATGTCCTGCACGTCGAACGCGCGCCGCGCGTGCACCAGCAACCGATAGCGATGCCGTCCGCGCAGCATCGCCAATGGCGCGGGCGCGGGGCCATAGACTTCCATCGCCTCATGCGTCGGCGCCGACCGCCCGATCGCGCGCGCCGTCTCCAACGCCGCGCCCTGATCCTCGCTCGAGATGACGATCCCCGCGAACCGCCCGAACGGCGGCGCGCCCGCCTCGCGGCGATGCTCGGTCTCGGCGGTGTAGAAGGCTTCCGCATCCCCCGACACCAATGCGCGCATCACGCTCGCATCGGGGCTGTGCGTCTGGATGAAGACATGCCCCGGCTTCGCGCCGCGTCCGGCGCGGCCGGCCACCTGCATGATCTGCTGGAAGGTCCGCTCGCTCGCGCGCAGATCGCCGCCGTCGAGCCCCAGATCGGCGTCGATCACCCCCACCAGCGTCAGATTGGGGAAGTGATAGCCCTTGGTCACCAATTGCGTGCCGACCACGATGTCGATGTCGTGCGCTTCCATCCTCGCGACGAACTCGGCGGCCTTGGCGGGGGACCACATCGTGTCGGACGTCACCACCGCGGTCTTCGCATCGGGGAACAGCGCGGCCACCTCGTCCGCGATCCGCTCGACCCCGGGGCCGACCGCCGCGAGCGTGTCCTCATTCTGGCATTCGGGGCAGACGCGCGGGACCGGCTCGGTATGGCCGCAATGGTGGCAGGCAAGACGGCGGACGAGCCTGTGCTCGACCATCCACGCGGTGCAATTCGGGCATTGGAACCGATGCCCGCAAGTCCGGCACAAGGTCAGCGGCGCATAGCCGCGCCGGTTGAGGAACAGCAGCACCTGTTCACGCCGCGCGAGTGTCTCACCAATCGCGGTAACGAGCTTTGGCGCGATCCAGCGGCCGCGTTCGGGCGGATCGGCGATCAGGTCGAGCGCCTGGATCGACGGCATTTCCGCCGCACCCCAACGACCGGGGAGCTTGACCTCGGCATAGCGCCCGTTGGCAACTTGCTGGCGCGTTTCGATCGCGGGGGTGGCGGAGGCGAGCACGACCGGGATCTGCTCGAACTTGCCGCGCATCACCGCGACGTCGCGCGCGTGGTAGTGGACGCCTTCCTCCTGCTTGAAGCTCGTCTCATGCGCCTCGTCGACGACGATCAGCCCGAGATTGGCGTAGGGGAGGAACAGCGCGGAACGCGCGCCGACCGTGACCAGCGCCTGACCGCTCGCGATCGCGCGCCACGCGCGGCGGCGTTGCGACGAGCGCAGCCCCGAATGCCACGCGACCGGCTGCACCCCGAAGCGCGCGGCGAAGCGCTTGAGGAACGGCTCGGTCAGCGCGATTTCGGGGAGCAGGACGAGCGACTGGCGACCTTCGCGGATCGCCTCGGCGACCGCTTCGAAATAGACTTCGGTCTTGCCCGAGCCGGTCACGCCGTCGAGCAGCGTCGGCTTGAACGCTTTCGCGGCGACGTCCGCGACGAGCACGCCCGACGCGGCGCGCTGGTCGGCGGAGAGCGCAGGCGCGGCGAAGGCGGGGTCGGGGCGCGGGAAGGGGCTGTCGATGTCGACTTCGACCGCCTCGAGCGCACCGACCTTGACCAGCCCACGGATCACCGCGTCGGAGACTTTGGCGATCGCGGCGAGTTCGCGGATCAGGCCCTGGGTCGTGCCGATCCGTTCGATTGCCTGCTCCCGTTGCGGGGTGAGGCGGTCGGGGAGCGTGCCGGTCGCGCGATATTCGACGATCGTCTTCGCGCCTTCCAGCGCGGAGGTGGAGGCGAGCGCCATCCGCACCACCGACGCGGGCGAGGCGAGGTAATAATCCGCGGTCCATTCGACCAGCCGCCGCAGCGGTGCTGCGAGCGGGGGGACGGGGAGGACGCTGACGAGGTTGCGCAGGCGATTGTCGCCGACCTCGGCATCGGACGGCATGTGCTCGCTTTCCCACACCACGCCGAGCAACTGGCGCGGGCCGAGCGGCGCGACGACGATCGAGCCGGGTTCGACGGTCATGCCGTGCGGGACGCGGTAATCCAGCGGGCCGAGAGCGGCGTTGAGGAGGATGACGCGGGCGCGGGACATGAGGGGCATATGGCGGGTTGCGGGGGCGGGTGCAAAGGGGGGCGTGTTTTGCTCGAGCCCTCGCCTTCTGGGAGCGCCCTTCTTCTCCTTACGCCCCTCCCCTTCAGGGGAGGGGTTGGGGGTGGGGCTGTGTCTCATAGAGAGCTAGTTCTGCTGGACTTCCCCACCCCAACCCCTCCCCTAAAGGGGAGGGGCTTTCGGTTTCACCTTGCGGCAGACATCCGCTACACCCACCCCATGAGCGACCTCCCCCGCGCCTATGCCGAGTATCTCGCGCGCGACCGCAGGCGCTCCCCGCATACCGTGCGCGCCTACGAAGCCACCGCAGTGCGGCTGTGCGGCTTCCTCCAAGCCCATTGGGGCGAAGCGATCGACAAGGCCGCGCTCGCCCGCGTCACCACCGCAGACCTGCGCGCGTTTCTCGCCGCGCGGCGTGGGGAGGGGATCGGCAATGCCTCGGCCGCCCGCGAATTGTCGGCGGTGCGGGGGTTCCTCGATCACGTCACCGGCGCTGGCACCACGCCGCGCCTCAAAGGCCCGCGCGTCGCGAAAGGCGTGCCGCGCCCGATTTCACCCGCCGAGGCGATCGCACTGGCGGAGGACGTATCCGAAGATCCGGATGAACCGTGGATCGGCGCGCGCGATTTCGCGGTTTTGCTTTTGCTATACGGCGCGGGGCTACGGGTGGCGGAGGCGCTCGGGCTGACCGGTGCGGCGTTGCCGCTCGGCGCGACGCTGGTCGTCACGGGCAAGCGTGACAAGACGCGGATCGTGCCGCTGTTGCCGCAAGTGCAAGCCGCGATCGAGGCCTATGTCGCTTTGTGCCCCTATGGCACCGCGCGCGATGCCGAACTGTTTCGCGGCGCGAAAGGCGGGCCGCTTTCGCCACGGATGGTGCGCCGCGCGGTGCAGCGGGCGCGGGTGCGGCTGCAATTGCCGGACCGGACGACGCCGCATGCGTTGCGGCATTCGTTCGCGACGCATCTGCTCGGGCGCGGGGCGGATTTGCGCGCGTTGCAGGAACTGTTGGGGCATGCGAGCCTGAGCTCGACGCAGATCTATACGCAAGTGGATGCGGCGCATCTGCTCGACGTCTATCGCAACGCGCACCCGCGCGCCTGACGGCGTAGCGGAAGAATCACAGCCGTCACCCCGGCGAAGGCCGGGGCCGCCATGTTGTGATCCGGAACGTCGGCTTCGCGACCAACATGGCGGCCCCGGCCTTCGCCGGGGTGACGGAAGCCGCGCGTATGCTGAAGGTTTAGCGGAGCGCCGCGACCAACGCTTCCGCCGCCGCAGCGGACGACGCCGGGTTCTGCCCGGTGATCAGCAACCCGTCGCGCACGACGTGGACGCCCCAATCATCGGTCTTGGAGTAGACACCGCCGTTCTGCGTCAGCATGTCCTCGACCAGGAACGGCACCACGTCGGTGAGCCCGACCGCAGCTTCCTCGGTGTTGGTGAAGCCCGTGACCTTCTTGCCAGCGACCAGCGGCGTACCGTCGGCAGCCCGCACGTGGCGCAGCACGCCCGGTGCATGGCACACCAAAGCGACCGGTTTGTCGGCAGCGATCGCGCCTTCGATCAGTGCGCGCGAGGTCGAATCCTCGGCGAGATCCCAGAGCGGACCGTGCCCGCCAGGATAGAAGACCGCGTCGAAATCCTCGATCTTGACCGAGTCGAGCCGCACCGTGCTGGCGAGCTGTGCCTTGGCGTCGGCATCCGCCTCGAACCGGCGGGTATCGTCGGTCTTGGCGCTCTCGTCGGCGCTCTTGGGGTCGAGCGGCGGCTGGCCACCCTTGGGCGAGGCGAGCGTCAGCGTGGCACCAGCCTGCTTGAGCACATAATAAGGGGCGGCAAGTTCCTCGAGCCAGAAGCCGGTCTTGGCACCAGTGTCGCCGAGCTGGTCATGCGAGGTAAGGACAATCAGGATATTCATAATGTCTACTCCAACGGGCGATGAGCCCGCGTTGACCGGCAGATGGGTGGCGCACCCGACAATTACTACCGCAGTGCAGCAAAACCGCGTTCAGCCGCGCGGTTTCCACGTCAGCAGCCGCCAGACATACCCCACCACGATCGCGACCGTCAGCGCCACCGCCGCCGGGCCGATGAACGCGTCGAGCTCCCGGAAATTCGCGCCGAGATAGTAACCGGCATAGGCCAGCCCGGTGTTCCAGATCGCCGACCCCGCGGCGGTCCACAGGATGAAGCGCAGGTGCGGCATCCGCGCCATGCCGGCGGGCAGCGACACCATGGTGCGGAACGCGGGCATGAAGCGGAACACGAACACGACCCATTGCCCGCGCGCCCGGAAGAACGCCTCGAGCTTCTCGACATGCTGCCAGTCGAGCGTCAGCCAGCGGCCGTACCGGTCGACGACCGGGCGCAACCGGTGATAGCCGAGCCGGTAGCCGATCGCGTACCAAAAGTAATTCCCTGCGACCGTCCCCGCGGTCCCCGCGACGATCAGCGGGACGAGGCTCATCTGCCCACGCGCGACCGCGATCCCGCCAAGCCCCATGATGACTTCGGACGGGATCGGCGGGAACACATTTTCCAGCACCATCAGCAGGAAAATGCCGAAATAGCCGCCCCAGGCGGTCAGTTCGATGATCAGTTCGGTCATCGCGAAGCGGGCGTCAGCCCGCGACCTTGCGTTCGATCGCGTCCCAGATCATCCCCGCGACATCCGTGCCATCGAAGCGTTCGATCGCGACGATGCCGGTGGGGGAGGTGACGTTGATTTCGGTCAGCCACTCGCCGCCGATCACGTCGATCCCGACAAACAGCAGCCCGCGCTTTTTGAGCTCCGGCCCGAGTACCGCGCAGATCTCGCGTTCCTTGTCCGTCAGCTCGGTCTTCACCGCCGACCCGCCGACCGCGAGGTTGGAGCGGATCTCGCCTTCACCGGGCAAGCGGTTGATCGCACCAGCGACCTCGCCGTCGACCAGCACGATGCGCTTGTCGCCCTTCGCGACATCGGGGAGAAACGCCTGCACCATATGCGGCTCGCGCCACATGGTGTTGAAGACCTCGATCAGCGCGGACAGGTTCGCGCCGTCGCTGCCGACCTTGAAGATCGCCTTGCCGCCATTGCCGTGGAGCGGCTTGATCACGATTTCCTTATGCTCCGCCAGGAACGCGCGCGCCTCGTCGAGCGAGCGGGTGATCAGCGTCGGCGGCATGAACTGCGCGTAATCGAGCACGAACACCTTTTCGGGCGCGTTGCGGACCTGCGCGGGGTCGTTGACCACCAAGGTCTTGTGCGCGATCCGCTCGAGCAGGTGCGTCGCGGTGATATAGCCGAGGTCGAATGGCGGATCCTGCCGCATCAGCACGACATCCGCCTCGTCGCCGAGGTCGAGGCTCACCGGCTCGCTGAGCGTGAAATGGTTGCCCTCGACGCGCTGGACGGTGACCGGCTCGGCCTTCGCCCAGACCCGGCCGTTCGAATAGTTGAGCGCCTCGGCATTGTAATGGAACAGCTTGTGCCCGCGCTGTTGCGCCGACAGCATCAGCGCGAAGGTCGAATCGCCCGTGATGTTGATGGAAGCGATGGGGTCCATCTGGACGGCGACTGTCAGGCTCATTGATCGTAACTCCGTCCGGGACTCTTCCGTTACCCGGCGCAGATAGGGGGTCGATCGCGGCGTGTCACCCCGAGCAGGCTCCGCCGTTCCGACGACGGGCTATCAATCCTGACCTAACCGTTCGTTTCGAGCGAAGTCGAGAAACCTGCGCTGTGCCGGGTTTCTCGACCTCGCTCGAAACGAACGGGATGGTGGTATTCGCGACACGTGTCTCACGCGATCCACGCATTCTCGATATGCCGGGGGCGTACCCCCGGTGCAAGCAGCAGCACGTCCACGCGAATGTCGTCGCCCGGTCCCGCGAAGCGCGGCATCAGCACTTCCGCCGCCGCCGCGACCCGCGCGAGCCGGCGTTCGTCGATCGCGAAGTCGAGCGCGGCGGCGGTCTTGCGTTGCTTGACCTCGACGAACGCAACGAGGTTCGCCTTGCGCGCGACGATGTCGACTTCGCCCGCTGGGGTGCGCACGCGGCGCGCGAGGATTTCCCAGTCGTGGAGCCGCAGCCACCAACTGGCGAGCCGTTCGCCGCGTCGGCCCGCGGCTTCGGCAACGCGGCGGTCCCTTACCAAGGACTGTGCTTTCGGCGAGTTGTGACTCTCCTCCCCTCCCTGGAAGGGAGGGGCCGGGGGTGGGTTGGTGTGGGGGATATCCGTAGCGCGACCAACGGACCGACCCACCCCCAGCCCCTCCCTTCCAGGGAGGGGAGTGACAAGGGGCGGGCGTCGCTCACGCCTTCAATTCCAGCGCCCTTGCGTACAATGTCTTGCGATCCAGCCCGAGCTTCTTGGCGACTTCGCTCGCCGCCTGTCCGGTCGAAAGCCGCGTCAGCGCCTCGGTCAGCGCGGTATCCGCGTCCTCCGCGCTTGCGGCGTCGGGCGCGCCCGGCGGAGCCACCACCACGACGATCTCGCCCTTGGGCGGCGCATCGGCATAGCGCGCGGCGAGCATCGACAGCGTGCCCGTCACCGCTTCCTCGAAATGCTTGGTGATCTCGCGCGTCACCGCCGCCTCGCGGTCACCGAGCCCCTCGGCCAGCGCGGCGAGCGTGACGCCCAACCGCGGGCCGCTTTCGTACAGCACCAGCGTCGCGCGGATCGTCGCGATCTCGGCGATCGCGGTCGCGCGCGCCTGCGCCTTGGCGGGCAGGAACCCGACGAACAGGAACCGATCGGTCGGCAAGCCCGCGAGCGTCAGCGCCGCCACCGCCGCGCATGGCCCCGGGATCGTCCACACCGTATGCCCCGCCGCGCGCGCATCGCGGACCAGCTTGTAGCCCGGATCCGAGATCAGCGGCGTCCCCGCATCCGACACCAAGGCGACCGGCTCCATTCCCATCCGCGCGATCAGCCCGGGGCGGACCTCCTCGGCATTGTGGTCGTGATACGGCACCATCGGGCGTTTGACCCCGATATGGTGCAGCAGCTTCGCCGTCACGCGGCTGTCTTCCACCGCAATCACAGCAGCATGGCTCAGGATGTGCGCGGCACGCGGCGACAGATCGCCGAGATTGCCGATGGGGGTCGCAACGATGTAGAGGCCCGGGGAAAGATCATTGGTCATCAGGAGCGGTCATGGCAGAGCAGGATACAGGGGCGCAACGGCGCAACGGAATAAGGCGGCTTTCGCAGGCGACGCTGGTAGCCGGCGCGGTGGTGCTCAGCGGGTGCCAGACGGTCGTGCCGCGGGGCGCCGTGCCCCGTCCGCGTCCCGCAGCAGGACCCAGCCAGTCGCAGCAGCCGGTGTTCGAGCAAGGCATTCCGAAAGATACCGCGCGCCACCGGGTTGCGCTGCTTGTCCCACTCAGTGGCACCAATGCGGGCGTCGGGCAGAGTCTGGCAAATGCGACCCAGCTCGCGCTGCTGGATTCGCGCAACGAATCGGTTCGCATCACGACGTACGATACTGCGTCCGGTGCGGCACAGGCCGCGCAACGCGCGCTAGCCGATGGCAATCAGCTGATCCTGGGGCCGTTGCTCGCCGATGACGTGCGCGCCGTCGCGCCGATCGCCAAACAGGCGCATGTGCCCGTGGTCAGCTATTCGAACGACACCACCGCCGCTGGCAACGGCGTATATCTGCTGGGCTATGCACCGGCTCAGTCGATCGGCCGTGTAGTCGATTATGCGGCGGCGCACGGCGTTACCAGCTTCGGCGGGCTCGTGCCCAACGGCGTCTATGGCGAGCGCGCATCGACCGCCTTCCTGCGTGCGGTGGAATCGGCCGGCGGACGGGTCGGGTCGCTCCAGACCTACGACCGGGTCGGCGGCGCGATGACCGCCGCGATCGCGCGGATGGCCAAGAGCGCCCCGTATCAGGCGGTCCTGATTGCCGATGGCGGCTCGGCCGCAGCCGCCGGGGTTCCCGTGTTGCGTCGCAATGGCATGGGAGGCGCGCGCATTCTCGGGACGGAATTGTGGAATTCGGAAGCGGCGATTGCCAGCAAGACGGCGTTGAACGGCGCCTGGTTCGCCAGCGTCTCGGACGGATTGTATCGCCAATATGCCGCCAAATACCGCGCGCGCTTCGGGGCGGCTCCGTTCCGGCTGTCGAGCCTTGGCTATGATTCCGTCTTGCTGACGATCCGGATCATGCGCGATTGGTCGATGGGGACCGCGTTCCCGGAGGACCGGTTGCACGATCGTGGCGGATTTTCTGGCATCGACGGCGCGTTTCGTTTCGGTCGCGACAATGTCGCCGAACGCGCGCTGGAGGTACAGGAGATCCGCGGCGGGACGACCGTGACCGTGTCGCCCGCGCCGACGGGGTTCTAGGATAAGCGCCTGCTCTGGTCGACGGGCCCCCGGGTGAAGCCGGGGCCCAGTTGCTGTCCGGTGCGAGGCGGGGGAGGGCGTTGCAGGCAGTGCCTGCGGCAATGACCTTCCCCGGATCACGGTCTCGGGTTCAGTCCGTCCGCACGACCAGCGGCAGGATCGCGTCCAGCAGCAGCATGCCTGCTTCGGTCACGCCTAACCAATCCATGTTCCGGGCAAGTAGTCCCTGCGCGATGAGCCGGTCCGCTGCTGGGGTGTCGATCAGCCGGTCGATGGTCGTTGCGCCGACCCTGGCGATCCGCGCCAGATCGACTCCCTCGCGCAGGCGCAGCCCCATCAGCAACGCCTCGGTTGCACGGTCGGCGGGGGGGAGTAGCTCCTCGATCTGGGCCCCATGCATGTTCCGGTCGACGGCCGTCATCCAGTTCTCAGGCTTCTTGTGGCGTGCCGTCGCGAGTCCGCCGCGCCGGCCGTGGGCTCCCGGGCCGATGCCGGCATAGTCGCGGTACCGCCAGTAGACGAGGTTGTGGCGGCTTTCTGCCCCGGGCCGGGCATGGTTGGAGATCTCATATGCCGGCAATCCCGCCGCCGCGGTCATCGCGCGCGTCGCCTCGAACAGATCGGCTGCCGAATCGCCGTCGGTAATGACGATCCGCCCCGCCGCCGCCTCGGTCGCGAACCGCGTGCCCGGCTCGATCGTCAGCTGGTATAGCGACAGATGCTCGGTCCCGAAGGAAAGCGCGCGCTCCAGTTCGGTTTGCCAGTCCGACAGACGTTGGCCAGGGCGCGCGTAGATCAGGTCGAAGCTAACCCGTGCGAAGGCCGCCTGGGCGGTGGCCAGCGCGCCCAGACCCTCGGTCACGTCGTGTGCACGCCCCAGGAACCGCAAGGCGGCGTCGTCGAGCGCCTGCAATCCGAGCGAAACCCGGTTGACCCCCGCCCGCGCGAGATCGGCGAAGCGTGCAGCCTCGACCGAAGACGGATTGGCCTCAAGGGTGATTTCGATGTCGGGCTCGGGCGCCCAATAGGTCTTGGCGGCGTCGATCACCGCCGCAACGGTTTCGGGGGGCATCAGCGAGGGGGTGCCGCCACCGAAGAAGATCGAGCCCAAGCGCCGTCCCGGCAGTGCAGCCGCTTCGTAGCGCAGGTCGGCGAGCAATGCCTTGCGCCAGGCCGCCTGGTCGACCACGTCGCGCACGTGGCTGTTGAAGTCGCAATATGGACATTTCGAGACGCAGAACGGCCAATGCACATACAGCGCGAGCGGAGATACGGTCAGATCGGCAGCAGGGATTGGGGCAGTGGGCATCGATCGTGCTATGCAGGCAGACGATGACGGTGGAAAGGTTGGGGGGCCTTAAAAATCGGATGATGGCCGTGCTGTCAGCGATCGTGCTCGGCGGATGCCAGGTCGCGGCGCCCGAACGCGTGGTGGAGCCGCGGGTGATCGCCGGCAGCTATCCGCGCGGCGAGGCCCTGCTCAAGGCCGCGATGCTGGCCGGTCACGCCGCGGCGCGGGCCGAGGTCGGCGCGCCGCCGTTGCAGTGGGACGATGCGCTTGCGGCCGATGCGGCGGTCTATGCCGATACGCTGGTCGTGACGGGGCGGTTCCGCCACGCCGACCAGCCGATGGGTCCTGGACGCGAAGGGGAGACGCTGTTCCGCGGGACGCGGGGCGCCTATTCCTATCGGGAAATGGTGGACCTCTGGGTCGCCGAGAAAAAGGATTTCGTCGACGCGGTCACCCCCGATTTCAGCCGGACCGGACGGGGCGAGGACGTCGCGCACTACACCCAGATCATCTGGCGCGCGACGACCCGAGTCGGGTGCGCGCTGCGGAGCAGCCGGGAGGACGACTATCTCGTGTGCCGCTACTCGCCGCCAGGAAATGTCATTGGAGAACGTGTGGGCTGAGGCGAAGATGGCGCGCGATCGCGGCAAGATCTTCATCATGTGCCACATTGAAACATAGCGATCGTTGCACAGAGAAGACCTATCCTCTTCTGGAACAATCCTTGGTTAACAGGCAGATATTGGCCGTTGCTGCCATTTTGTCTGGCGCTACAGCCGGTTGCATCAACCGGCCAGATCGTGGCCCAGCAATACAGGGCGTATCCCATGAAGATGATCCAGAGCCTTTCGGCCGCCGCGGCACTTGCCTGCGCCATTGCCGCGGTGCCGGCCACGGCCGCGACGCCGATCGTCAGCAGCGGCAAGCTGATGGGCGCAACCGGCGTGACCGTCGGTGGCGCGAGCTATGACGTCGCCTTCCTCGATGGTACCTGCTCGGGCGTGTTCGGCGGCTGCACCACCGGCAACTTTTCCTTCACCACGCTGTCGAGCGCGCTGGCCGCGGGCAATGCGCTGCTGTCGCAGGTCTTCCTCAACGGCAAGGCCGGCGCGTTCGATACGCATCCGGCGCTGACGGCCGGCTGCACGAGCGCCGTCGCCTGCAATGTCCTGATCCCGTTCGCGGCGAGCGATGGCGTCGCGCTGGTGACCGACACCGTCAACATGCCGACCACGTCGCTCGATTTCACCTTCGCGTCGCTGATCGGATCGAAGACGTCGACCGCTTCGCTGGCGAGCTTCGTCTATGCCAAGTTCACGCCATCGGTGACGACCGCGGTGCCCGAGCCTGCCACCTGGGCGATGATGCTGGCCGGCTTCGGCCTGATGGGCGCCGCGCTGCGCTATCGCAAGCGCTCGACCAAGCTGACCCTGGCCTGATCCCCGGCGTAGCGGGTGCCCAAAAACCCGGCGGTCGCGCGACCGCCGGGTTTTTTCGGTAGCGGGCTGCGCGGACCTACAGCACTGCCGCGGTCATCTGCGCGAAGGCGGCGGCGCGGTGGCTGATCGCATGCTTCTGCGCGGGGTCCATCTCGGCATAGGTCTGGTCGCTGCCGGTGGGCACGAACACCGGGTCGTAGCCGAACCCGACCGCGCCGCGCGGCGGCCACGTCAGCGTGCCCTCGGCGCGGCCCTCGAACCACTGGACGTGCCCGTCGGGCCACGCCAGCGCGAGGACGCAGACGAAATGCGCGCTGCGGCTGGCATCGGGGCCCTTGGCGACGAGCGCGTCCTCGACCTTGGTCATCGCGAGCGTCCAGTCGCGCCCGTTGGGCGTTTCCGCCCAATTGGCGGTGTAGACGCCCGGATCGCCGCCGAGCGCCTCGACGCACAGCCCGCTGTCATCGGCGAGCGCGGGCAGGCCCGACAGGTCGGCGGCCTGCAGCGCCTTCAGCTCGGCATTGGCGACGAAGGTCGTGCCGGTTTCCTCGGGCTCGGGCAGGTCGAGATCGGCGGCGGAGATCGCCTCGATCCCGTGCTCGGCGAGCAACGCGCCGATCTCGCGGACCTTGCCCGCATTATGGCTGGCGATGACGAGCTTGCCGGGGGCTAGCTTGCGGATCGCCTGGGGCGCCACGCCCTCATCCCCGGTCGGCGTCACTTGGCGACCGCCCGCGCCTGGGCGGCGAAGATGTCGGTGCAGCCGATCCGCGCGAGACGGAGCAGGCGGAGCAGGGCTTCCTCGTCATAGGTCGCGCCCTCGGCGGTTGCCTGGACTTCGGCGATGTTGCCGTTTTCGAGCAGGACGAAGTTCGCGTCCGCGTCGGCGTTCGAATCCTCGTCATAGTCGAGGTCGAGCACCGGCGTGCCCTTGTAGATCCCGCAGCTGATCGCCGCGACCTTCTGCGTCAGCGGATCGGCGGTGAGCTTGCCGCTCGCCATCAGCCCGTCGATCGCGAGGCGGAGCGCGACCCACGCGCCCGAGATCGACGCGGTGCGCGTGCCGCCATCCGCCTGGATCACGTCGCAATCGAGCACGATCTGGCGCTCGCCGAGCAGCTTGAGGTCGGTAACCGCGCGCAAGCTGCGCCCGATCAGGCGCTGGATTTCCTGGGTGCGGCCGGACTGTTTACCCTTGGCGGCTTCGCGGCTGCCACGGGTGTGCGTCGCGCGCGGGAGCATGCCGTATTCGGCGGTGACCCAGCCTTCGCCTTTGCCGCGCAGGAACGGCGGGACCTTTTCCTCGATGCTGGCGGTGACGAGCACCTTGGTGTCGCCGAAACCGATCAGCACCGATCCTTCGGCGTGACGGGTAAAACGCGGCTCGATCGTGATCGCGCGCATCTGGTCGGGGGTACGGCCGCTGGGGCGCATCGGGAATCTCCTGAGAATGGTCGCGACGACCTACCCGTGCGTTGGGACAGTGTCACCCCTATCTGAAGGGGCCGCGACCCCGGAGCCCGACCCCCTGATGACGACCTACCAACCTTCCTCGACTGGCGACCGGATCAAGGGGGCGGGCGGGGCCGCGTTGCTGGTGGTGGCGATCGGATACGGGCTGGTGACGGGGCTGTCGGTCGATTTTCGCACCCGCGTGGTCGAGGAGATGAAGGCGTTTTCGGTGCTTCCGCCCGCTCCGCCGCCGCCCAAGAAGGAGGTCGTGCCCGCACCGCGCAAGGCGGAGAAGCGCAAGGAGGCCGAAGCCGCACCGCCGAACCTCACCGCCAAGCCGACCGAAGTCGTAGTGCCGCCACCGGTGATCCGCCTGCCCAAGCCGCCGCCGATCGTGGTGGCACCCGTGGCCGGGCCGGGGACGGACTCCAAGGCGGGGGCGGCACCCGTGGTCGGGCCGGGGACGGGGAGCGGCGGGCAGGGCAATGGACGCGGCAGCGGTCGCGGCGGGGATGGCGATGGCGGCGGGGGCGGGGAGATCCCGCTCCGATTGATCAGCGGGCCGCTTCGCTATCGTGATCTGCCGCGAGACCTGTACGCCGCAAATGTCACAGGCACCGTCGAGATGGAATTTGTCGTCGGCGTCAAGGGCCGCGTCACTGCGTGCCGGATCACGCGCTCCAGCGGCAACGCCCGGCTGGACGCGGCGACGTGCGGGCTGACCGTTGCAAAACTTCGTTACCGTCCGACCAGGACGGCGGCCGGAATGGCCGTCCCGGATACGGTTGCAGGCGAGCAGGTTTGGACGTCGGACCGTGTGGAAGGCGGGGACGAAGAGGAGTAGCGGGTTTCCCCCACCTTGTTACTTCCCCGGCGAAGGCCGGGGCCCAGTAGAGAGGTCCGATGTGGTCGGGTGAAACGGTCGCCCCCAGGCTTCTCTCTACTGGGCCCCGGCCTTCGCCGGGGGGGGTGAGGGCTGCGCAGTGGGTCGTTATTCGCTCCTGCGGGTGCCGGATATGATTTCAGGTGAAGCGGATTTGACGGATCGAGCGTGGGGAAGGCGGCGACGAGGAAGGTCGATCATGCCGCCATCACCCTTGCACGCCTCCCCGGCGAAGGCCGGGGCCCAATAGAGCGGTCAGAGCAGATCGGGCGCAGCGTCCGCTTCTACCCGTCTCACTATTGGGCCCCGGCCTTCGCCGGGGGGGACTGCGCAGTGGGCCGTTATTCGCTCCTGCGGGGGCCGGATGTGATTTCAGGTGAGGCAGGTTTGACGGACCGAGCGTGGGGAAGGCGGGGATGAGGAGAAGTAGCGGGTTTCCCCCACCCTGTTACTTCCCCGGCGAAGGCCGGGGCCCAGTAGAGAGGTCCGATGTGGTCGGGTGAAACGGTCGCCCCCAGGCTTCTCTCTACTGGGCCCCGGCCTTCGCCGGGGAAGCGCTAAAAACAGAAGCGTGGTTAGCGGCTACCCCCGGCGCTTATGGCCGGGGATGCCGCCAACGCGCGTTACTCCGTCCCGCTGCCCGGCTCCGCCATCTTGCGATGCTGCTCGGCGACGAACGACGGGGGCAAGACGCCCGTGGCCGCAACCTGCAGCTTGTTCGACAACCCCGAGACGATGCTGCCCTTGCCCGCGAACAGCGCCTCCCAGCCGTCCTTCGCGACCTTGGCCGGATCACTCTTGCTGTCGCTCTGGCCGACGCTGGTGTCGTTCATGCCGGCGCGGTCGAAGAATTCGGTCTCGACCGGGCCGGGCATCAGCGTCGTGATCGTGACGCCCTTCGACTCCTTGATCTCGTTGCGCAG
Source organism: Sphingomonas sp. CARO-RG-8B-R24-01 (assembly GCF_022662295.1). NCBI lineage: Bacteria > Pseudomonadati > Pseudomonadota > Alphaproteobacteria > Sphingomonadales > Sphingomonadaceae > Sphingomonas > Sphingomonas sp. CARO-RG-8B-R24-01. The sequence continues at coordinate 498,621 of NZ_JAKNQI010000002.1, forward strand.
CGCCTCGGTCCAGTTGTCCACGAACGCCTTGGTGCCGTTGTAGACCGCGTTGAACGCGCCCGGAATGTAGCCCGCGACCGACCCGGTCACGAGGATCTTGCCATCGTCGCGCGCGACCATGTCCTTGAGGACGCGCTGGATGAGATAGACCGTGCCCGTGATGTTGGTGTCCACCGAGCGCCGCCACTTGGCGACGTCCTGGTCGAGGAACGCGCCGCCGGTCCCGATCCCGGCATTGGCGCAGAGCAGGTCGACCTGACGGCCCGCGGTGGCATCGAGCAACTGGTCGACGCCGTCGATCGAGGACAGGTCGGCGTTGACCGACTGGACGTCGGTGCCGAACTGCTTGAAGTCGGCGGCGGCGGAATCGATCAGCGCTTCGTTTGCGACGACGATCAGATCGTAGCCCTGCTTCGCCGCGATGGTGGCGAGTTCGAAGCCGATCCCGGTCGATGCGCCGGTGACGATTGCGAGTTTGTTGGCCATGTTGGTCTCTCCTGAAATATGGGTCAGAGCGTGGGCGCGAGGCCGGGCTTGAGGACGACCTTGGTCACCTCATTCTGGTTGTCGTGGAACATCTTGTAGCCCTGCGGGGCTTCCTCGAGCGACAGCCGGTGCGAGATGAGGAAGGTCGTGTCGATCTTCTCCTCGAGGATCGCGGCGAGCAGACCCGGAAGATAATGCTGCACATGCGTCTGGCCGGTCTTGAGCGTCAGGCCCTTTTCCATGAACGCGCCGAGCGGGAACTTGTCGACGAACCCGCCGTACACCGCAGGCATCGAGACACGGCCACCCTTGCGGCAGGCATAGATCGCCTGACGGATCGCGTGCGTGCGATCGGTACCGAGGAAGGTCGACTTCTTGATCTGATCGATCACGTTGTCGACGAAGAAGCCGTGTGCTTCCAATCCGACGCTGTCGATGACCGCATCGGGACCAATCCCGCCGGTCATCTCCATCAGCGCGTCATAGACCGCGGAATCCTCGAAGTTGATCGTCTCCGCGCCGAACTTCTTCGCCAGCTCGAGGCGGCGCGGGAAGTGATCGATCGCGATCACGCGTTCGGCCCCCATCAGGAACGCCGACTGCACCGCGAACAGGCCGACCGGGCCGCAGCCCCACACCGCCACAGTATCGCCGGGCTCGATGTCGGCATTCTCCGCCGCCATCCAGCCGGTCGGCAGAATGTCCGACAGGAACAGCACCTTCTCGTCGTCGATCCCCTCGGGAATGACGATCGGGCCGACGTCGCTGAACGGCACGCGGACATATTCCGCCTGGCCGCCGGCATAGCCGCCGGTCATGTGGCTATAGCCGAACAGCCCGGACATCGGCTGGCCGTACAGCGTCTGCGCGATGTCCTGATTGTCGGCGGGCAGGCCGTTGTCGCAGGCCGAATATTGGTGCTTGCCGCAATGATAGCAGCTGCCGCACGCGATGGTGAACGGGACGACGACCTTCTGGCCTTTCTTGAGAGTCGACTTGGGGCCGATCTCGACGACTTCGCCCATGAATTCATGGCCGAGGATGTCGCCCGACTGCATCGTCGGAATATAGCCGTCGTACAGATGAAGATCGGAGCCGCAGATCGCGGTCGCGGTGATCTTGATGATCGCGTCGCGCGGGTTGATGATCTCGGGATCGTCGACGGTGTCGACGCGGACGTCGTGACGGCCATGCCAGGTCAGCGCGCGCATCAGGCCTTCTCCTCTTCATATTGCTTGCGCGTCTGCGCGGCGGTGGCGACTTCGCCGGTTTCCATCAATTGCTTGAAGCGGCGCAGGTCGCGGCGCGCCTGAATCGCGGGTTCGCGCTGGAACAGCTTGGCGATCAGCTTGCCGACGACACCCGCGGGCGGATCGTAGAGCAAAGTCGCGGTGACGACGGTGCCGCGTGCGCCCGCATCGCGGAAGTCGACGCGACCGCTATTGTCGATGTCCGCGCCCGGCTCGGAGGCCCAGGCGATATACTCGCCGTCGGCTTCGTCGGTGACGACCGAATCCCATTCGACCGTCTTGCCGCCGGGGGCTTTCACCACCCAATGCGACCGCTTGGCGTCGAGCACGTCGATCCGCTCGACATTGTCCATGAAGGTCGGAAGATTGGTGAAGTCGCGGAAATAGGCGAAGAGTTCGGCACGCGGCCGGTTGATCGTGACCGCGCGGCCGACGACCGAATCGCCACGCTTTTCGAGCAGCGAGTCGGTCATCGCCTCGACCGCGGCAGAGGTGTGTTTGGATGCGGATAACGGGGCATCGTCGGTGGTGACGTCTGGCATCGGGCCCTCCTGGGTTGCGGTGTCGTTAACGCGCCGGGGGGGCGGGGCGGTTCCTGCGAAAAGAGGATAACCTCGATCAGGTGCGACGATCCGGTCGTTGTCCGCGCCGGTTGAGCGGAGCGTCAAGGGGGGCCATATGACAGGCATGAACGCAGCCCCGATCACCGAACTCAACGACCGTGCGCGCGACATCTTCCGGGTGGTGGTAGAGAGCTATCTCGACACCGGCGCACCGATCGGGTCGCGCGCGATCGCGCATCTGTCGGGGCTCAACCTGTCGCCCGCGTCGATCCGTAACGTGATGCAGGATCTGGAAGAACTCGGGCTGCTCGCGGCACCGCACACCAGCGCCGGGCGGATGCCGACCGAAACCGGGCTGCGGCTGTTCGTCGACGGGATGATGCAGGCGCTGGAGCCCTCTGCCGAGGAACAGGCGGCGATCGCGGCGCGGCTGACGCATGCCGGGCCGGTCGAGGAAGCGATCGCCGCGACGACGGCCGCGCTGTCGGGTCTGTCAGCCTGCGCGGGGATGGTGATGGTCGCCAAGCGCGAACTGGTGTTGCGGCAGATGAGCTTCGTGCCGCTGTCGGCCGAACGCGCGCTCGCGGTTCTGGTCGGTGCGGACGGATCGGTCGAGAATCGCGTGATCGCGTTGCCGCCGGGTCTCCCGGTGTCCGCGCTGGTCGAGGCGGGCAATTACATGAGCGCGATGCTCGGCGGGCTGACCATCGACGAGGCGCGTGCGCGGATCGAGATCGAGATGGCCGACGAGCGCGCCGAACTCGACGGTGCCGCGCGCACGTTGATCGAGCGCGGGCTCGCGGTGTGGAGCGAGGATGGCGACCGCCGCCCGGTGCTGATCGTGCGCGGGCAGGCGCGGCTGATCGATGATGCCGCCGCGGCCGACCTGGAACGGGTGCGCGATCTGCTTGATGATCTCGAGGGAAAACAGGATATTGCGCGGCTGCTCGACAATGCTGCGGCAGGGGATGCGACCCGCATCTTCATCGGGGCGGAGACCAAGTTGTTCGCGCTGACGGGGTCCTCGGTGATCGCCAAACCGTTCCGCGGGCTGGACGGTCGCGTGGTCGGAGTGGTCGGGGTGATCGGCCCCACGAGGTTGAACTATGCGCGCGTCGTGCCCATGGTGGATTATACCGCCGCGACACTCGCGCGCTTGATGGGTTGAACACGGGATTTTTGGACGACATGAGCGATAACGACACCAACCAGGCCCAGGATCTGCGCGAGGAAACCGCCGCAGCCGCTCCCGAGGTCGCCGAGCATGACGCCGCCGACGCGCGGTTCGAGAAGCTCGAGGCGGAGCTCGCCGAATCGAAGCAGGCGGTGCTCTATGCGCACGCCGAGGCGCAGAACATCCGTCGCCGCGCGGAGAAGGAAACCGCTGATGCGCGCGCCTATGCGTCGACCGCGTTTGCGCGCGATCTGCTGTCGGTCGCGGACAATCTCGCACGCGGGCTCGACGCGATCCCCGCCGAACTTCGCGACGACGAGAAGATGAAGGGGCTCGTCGCGGGGCTGGAAGCGACGGGTCGGGAGCTCGAGGCGGTATTCCAGCGCCACGGCATCACCAAGATGACGACGATCGGCGAGAAGCTCGATCCGAATTTCCACCAGGCGATGTTCGAACTGCCGAGCGACCAGCCGGCGGGCACGGTCGTCCAGGAAATGCAGTCGGGCTACATGATCAAGGACCGGCTGTTGCGGCCGGCGCTCGTCGGGGTCGCGAAAGCACAATAGACCCTTGCCGGATCGCGCGGTCTGGGAGCCTCGAACGGGGACTCAGACCTGCGCGATCGTCCGTAAATGATCGATCCGCTGCTGGACGACGTTTTCGAAACTATGGTCCTGGCTGACTTGCCCGGCCGCGCGGATCATGTCCGCGAGCGCAGGACGATCCGCACTCAACCGCGCGACGGCGCGCGCCAGCGCGCTCACATCGTCCATCGGCACGGTAACGCCGACGTTGCCCAGCGCCGCGATGCCCCGGAAGGCGGCATTGTCGTACCCCACGATGGGCACGCCACAGCTGAGCGTTTCCATATAGGTACAGGACGGATCGGCCTGACGATGCGTGCAGACGAACAGATCGGCGGTCTGTTTCAGCGTCGGCACCAGCGTTTCGTCGAACGGCACCGCGCCGTGCAACCGCACCTTGTCCCCCAGGCCGCTCTGCGTCGCCGCGTCCTGCATGGCGGCGCGCAACGGACCGTCGCCGAAGATGTCGAGCACAAAGGGCGTCCCGGTCTGCTGGAGCGCCTCGGCGAACGGCACCAGATGGTCGACGCCCTTGATCCGCGCCAGTCGACCCGAAAAAGCGAGCCGGATCGGCGCGCCCGCAAGGGCCTGCGCGACCTTCCGGTCGATCTCCGCCGGCGACGCTTGCTGGCTGCGGGTCATGCGCGTGTCGAAATAGCGCATCGGCGCCTCGGACAGGTGCTGGTAGCTGTCGAACGCCGGACTGCCGTTTGCCTGAAGCCCGGCGGCCTGCTCGAACGCACGGCGACGGTCGCGCTCGCGCAGCACCATCCAGGCCATCGACTTGGCGGTGCGCAGCGTCAGCCCCTGGCTCAGTCGAAGGATGCGCAGGCGCGTGACGAGCGTATTCTCGATGATGAACACGGTCGGCGTGGTGGTCACGTCGGGGATCGCCAGATCGCCGTAGCTGTCGCCAGCGGCCAGCACGATCGCGGCGTCGTCGAAGTCGGCGCGATTGCTGTCCGGGGCGTCGCCACGGGCAACCACGTCGAACGGGAGGTCCGCCGCGTCATACGCCTTGCCGAAGACGATCTGCGACCGATCCCCCCTGCGCATCAAGCAGCGCACGCGTCCGGGCCACAAGGCCGCGTAGCGCTTCAGTCCGTCGACCGCCTTGATGTCGAGATAGTATCGCGATCCGTCCATCGCGAAGGGAACGCTGGGCGTAACTACCAGGGTCTGCGAACTCAACCTCGTGCTCCAATACGCGATCACGAGCGCGCTCGACGCCATTTGTGACGCGAAGTCAACAGGCGCAGCGTCGAATCCTGCACAAATTGCCGCGAATTGCGCAGCGCGCACCCGTGGTCTCGCACGATCCGCGAAGTACACTGCGGGTCATTTCCTCGACGACGGTCATTCGAACTGCGAAACGACGCGCGGTGCGAACCAGCAACCGGATCACTTTATGACAAGACTGTCACATCACGATCGGTATTTGACTGATCGATATTTCGGATGACGCTGGTCACGCCCCGTTAACCTTGATGCGCAACACCCTATTCCTTGGCGGGGGCAAGACGCAGTAGCGGGAGGGGACCCCACCGCGAGCGCTTCGCGCCGACGATCCTATGGGCGCTCCAGCGCCACGTGCGCGATGATGTCGGCATAGATTCGAGTCAGCCCCGCCAGATCCTCCAGCGCAACCGCCTCGTCGAGCTTGTGCATCGTGGCGTTGAGCAATCCGAATTCGACGGTCGGACACAGGGCGGACAGGAACCGCGCGTCCGACGTTCCGCCGGTCGTCGACAATTCGGGGACGATCCCGGTCTGCCGCTCGATCGCCGCCGCGACCAGCGTCGAGAGCGGCCCTGGCTCGGTCAGGAATGCCTCGCCCGAGATGCGCGCGGTAACGGTCGCGGCGGGATCGTGCCGCGCGACCAGCGCTTCGATCCGCGCGACCAGCGCCGCGCCATTCTGTTCGTCGTTGAACCGGATGCTCAGCCGCGCCTCGGCGCGCGCGGGAATGACGTTGGTGGCCGGGTTGCCGACCGTGATGTCGGTCACTTCGATGTTCGACGGCTGGAACCAGCGATTGCCCGTGTCCAGGACGATCGTCTCGATCTCGCGCAGGATCGCGATCAGGCGCGGGATCGGATTGTCGGCAAGGTGCGGATAGGCGACATGCCCTTGCCGACCGGCGATGGCGATCCAGAGATTGACCGATCCGCGCCGGCCGATCTTGATCGTATCGCCCAGCCGATGCGCGGACGTCGGCTCTCCGACGAGGCACAGGTCGGGTGCGATGCCACGGGCGCGCATGCGATCGATCAGCGCGCGCGTTCCGAAGATCGCGGGGCCTTCCTCGTCGCCGGTAAGGATGAGGCTGAGCGGGGCGCCGGGCGCTTCCGGGATCGCCGCGATGAACGCCGCAATCGCGCCCTTCATGTCCACCGCGCCGCGCCCCTGCAACAGGCCCCCGCGCGTCGTCGGGGTAAAGGGGTCGTCGGTCCAGCCCTGACCCGGGGGAACGACATCCAGGTGCCCGGCGAAGGCAAGATGCCGCCCCGTACCCGCACGCGTCGCCAGCAGGTTTTCGACGGGACCGTCCGGCGCTTCGCCGGCCACGAACCGGTCGATCGTGAACCCCAAGGGTACCAGCGTATCGGCCAGCACGTCGAATACCGCGCCGGTGGCGGGGGTGACGCTGGGGCAGGCGATCAGCGCGGAGGCAAGCGCGACGACATCGGCGGAATAAGGAGACTGCATGCCGTCCGGCATCGCCCAAGCGCGCATCGCATTCAATCCCCCGGGACGGTCGCGGGAAAAAAGCACCGCTGACCAGACCCGTCGGCCCTGCTTACAGGTGCGAAAGGCGTTAACGATAAAGGCGCGCGGAATTGCTGAACTGGCACAGCTTTTGCGAAGCCTGTGCTCGAGAAGTACGGTAATTTCTGGAGTAAAGTGAATGACTAAGGCCATCCTGTTCGCCGCCGCCGCCACTGCCATGGCGCTCGTTTCGACCGGCGCGAACGCCGCTGCCAACCTCGTCAGTGCAGCGGTGACCGGCTCGAACGGCTCGACTGTCTGGAACACCACGAGCGCGACCGGTTTCTATACGGTCTTCCTGCAGCAGCCGTACGGCAAGATCATGAACCCCGAAGGTCAGGCGATCAACGATCCGACCGAGGCGGGCCTCAACAGCTTCACGATCAACGGTGACGGCTGGCCGATCGGCGGCACCACCGATTCGGACCCGAGCTACACGATGACCCTGAAGTTCGCCGACGGCGCGACGATCTCGGGCATCTACCAGAAGGGCATCAGCGGCGTCCTCGACGCGACGTCGTCGACGGTCGGCGACACGACCTATACCTTCACGGGCTTCGCCTGGGATCGCTCGCACGCGGACAACGTCAGCGGGAACAAGGCCGTCGCGGGGGGCGACACCAGCGATTACGCCGGCCAGTTCTCCTTCTCCGCAGTCCAGAGCGCAGTTCCCGAGCCCACCACCTGGGCGATGATGCTGGCCGGCTTCGGCATGATCGGCCTGGGCCTGCGGTCGCGCCGCAAGGAGCAGGCGAAGGTCGCCTACGCCTGATCCACGCGCGCTGCGCACGCTGAAAGGCCGTCGGTCCATGCGGACCGGCGGCCTTTTCGTTGGCCTGTCCAAACGACCGAGATGCGTCAGGCTGGCAGGCGCAACCTCGAAACGATGGTGCCGAAGCGCGATCTCGCGCAAATCCCGCAAACCAACGCGACCGGCTATCCGCCGCCGTTCGATAGCGCGGTGGCGGGCCGTCCGTACCGCCGCCTGACGCCCGTACGCGTCACGGCCGGCGACCATGGTGACGTGGGCGGGCGGTGCTTGCGGTACCCTGGCGGCCCCGGCCTTCGCCGGGGTGACGGCTGGTGGCGGTCGGGGGCTGGCGAACGCGCTCGTCACCCCGGCGCAGGCCAGGGCCGTTGTGATGGGGGCAGCCGGTGTGTGCGGCGCCTTCGTGCGCCCAATGCGAAGGCGGTGCACGGACCCCTAGTCTGCTGTTTTCCCGCGAATGCGGGAATCCAGGGCCGGGCAAAACAACGGCTCACGGCCCTCGCAACGCCTGGGCTCCCGCCTCCGCGGGAGAACACCTATGGTTTTGCAGAGGTCTCGCCTTCGCCGGAGTGGCGGCCGGGGGGGCGATGCGATGAAGGAGCCGGTGTGTGCGGCGCCTTCGCGCGCCCAAGGCGAAGGCGGTGCACGGACCCCTAGTCTGCTGTTTTCCCGCGAATGCGGGAATCCAGGGCCGAGCAAAACAACAGCTTACGGCCCTCGCGACTCCTGGGCTTCCGCCTTCGCGGGAGAACACCTATGGTTTTGCAGAGGTCTCGCCTTCGCCGGAGTGGCGGCCGGGGGGCGATGCGATGAAGGAGCCGGCGTGTGCGGCGCCGCAGCGACCCCGGCCTTCGTACGCCCAATGCGAAGGCGGTGCACGGACCCCTAGTCTGCTGTTTTCCCGCGAATGCGGGAATCCAGGGCCGAGCAAAACAACAGCTTACGGCTCTCGCAACGCCTGGGCTCCCGCCTCCGCGGGGGAACACCTATGGTTTTGCACAGGTCTCGCCTTCGCCGGAGTGGCGGCCAAGGGGCCGTTGCGATGGTTGCAGCCGGTGTGTGCGGCGCAGCGGCGCCCCCGGCTCCGGTAGCGCTAGGCCGTCGTAGCGGGTTGCTCGAACTGTTCGATCACCCATTCTTCTTCCTGCGCCTGTGCGATCCAGTCCTGCACGAACGGGTGGTGGAGCACGGCGTCCATATACCCGTTCGCGAAGCGCGCGATCGGCAGGCTATAGGTGACGATCCGCGTGACGACCGGCGCATACATGATGTCCGCCGCGCCGAACGCGCCGAACAGGAAGTCTCCGTCCCCGCCGAAGCGGGCACGCGCCTGCGCCCACAGTTCCATGATCCGCTGCAGGTCGGCGAGGACATCGGCATCCGGGGCGACCGGCGGGAAAATCTGGCGGACGTTCATGCTGTGCTTGCGGCGCAGCGCGGTGAAGCTCGAATGCATTTCCGCCGCCATCGACCGCGCCATCGCGCGCGCCGCATCGTCCGCCGGCCAGAACAGGTCGCGGCTGGTCTTCTCGGCGAGATATTCGACGATCGCGAGGCTGTCCCACACCACCGCATCGCCGTCCCACAGGATCGGCACCTTGCCCGAGGACGGCGCGAACTCGTCGCCCTCGCGGCGCTTGTCCCATTCCTCGTCGTAGAGCGGGACGACCGCTTCCTCGAACAGCAGGCCCGACTGCTTGCACGCGAGCCAGCCGCGCATGGACCAGGACGAATAGGCCTTGTTGCCGATGATCAGTTTCATGCGCCCTGCCTAAGCGAGCGCCGGACGGCGCGCAACGGCGCAATCCCGGGTGGTATCCCCGGGACCGATCCCGCATGACGCACCGCATGAGTCGCAACATCCCCCATCTCGTCCGGCTGGTCTCCATTGTGTGGCGGCGGCGCGGGTCGCGACGGGCGGGGGAACAGCTCGGGCGGCTGCGGCGGCGGATGGCGACGGGCGTGGGCGCGGTGTTGCTCGGGCTCGCGGCGCTGGCGTTTGCCGGCGTGAGCGATCGGGCGCAGGCCGCCTTCGCGGCATTCGTCGTCCGCTGGCCCTATGTGCCGCTCGCGCTGACGCCGGCGGTGTTCGTGCTGGTGGTGTGGATCACGCGGCGGTTCGCGCCCTATGCGCGCGGCTCGGGCATTCCCCAGGTGATCGCGGCAAGCCGTGCGCCCGAATCGCGCGCGGCGGCGGCGCTGGTCTCGCTGCGGACCGCGGCGGCCAAGCTCGTACTGACGGTGGTGATGCTGCTCGGTGGTGCCTCGGTCGGGCGCGAGGGGCCGACCGTGCAGGTCAGCGCGGCGATCATGGTCAAGGTCCACCGCTACTTCCGCGTGCCGATCACCGCGGGCGTGCTGATCGCGGGCGGCGCGGCGGGCGTGGCGGCGGCGTTCAACACGCCGCTCGCGGGCGTCGCCTTCGCGATCGAGGAACTCGCCGCCGCCTATGAACAGCGCGTCGCGGTGCTGGTGATGGGCGCGGTGATGATCGCTGGGCTGACCAGCCTCGGGATCGCGGGAGACTATGTCTATTTCGGCGCGATGCACGCGACGCTCGGGGTGAGCGCGGTGCTGACGCTGACCCCGGTCGCGGGCGTTCTCGGGGGTGCCGCCGGGGGTGCCTTCTCGCGATTGGTGCTGGGCTTCGCGACGACACGGTGGCGGCCGGTCGCCGCCGCGCGGTCCCGGCCGATGCTGCTGGCGCTCGGGTGCGGACTGGTCGTGGCGGTGCTCGGCATTGCGACCGGGGGCGGCACCTGGGGGACGGGCTATGGCGCGACCCGCGCGCTGGTCGAGGGGACCGGGCAGTCGCAATGGTTCGGCCCGGCCAAGTTCCTGGCAGCACTGGCGACGACGCTGAGCGGCGCGCCGGGCGGGATCTTCGCGCCGTCGCTGGCGGTGGGGGCGGGGCTGGGCAACCTGCTGACCGGGCTGTTCAGTGCCGAACCGGCGGGCGCGGTCGTGCTGCTCGGGATGACGGCGTATTTCGTTGGGGTGGTGCGCGCGCCGCTCACCGCGGTGATCATCGTGATGGAGGCGACCGCCGCGCGGGGGATGATCCTGCCGCTGTTCGCGACCGCGCTGATCGCGGATGCGGCGAGCACGCTGGTGTGCCGCGAGCGGCTGTATCATGGGCTCGCCAAACCGTTCCTCGCGCTGGTCGAGGACAAGCGCGACTGAGCGGCGGGTGACGGAGCTGGTCGGTGCAGAACCGTCGTGCACCGTTCTCCCGCGAAGGCGGGAGTCCAGGGGTCGCCGGCATTGCCATCGGCTGGTCTGCTCGGCTCTGGGTTCCTGCGTTCGCAGGAACACGGTAACGCGCATCCGGCTTCCTCGGTTTTCCTGTTCGCGCCGGCCCGCGTGGCTTATGCTCGCCATACACGGGGAGGCCTTTTGATGACCAAGCGTACGTTCGATCCCAGATTCCTGCCGATCACCAGCGCCGTCGCGACCGCGTTGCTGGCGAGCGGCTGCGGTCCCTCGACCGATGTCGCGCGGTCCGACGTCGCGGTGTGCCGTGATGCGAACGGGGTGCGCACGGCGGACGCCAATTGCGCGCGCAGCGGTGGCGGGCACGGCATGAACGGCGCGATCATGGGCGCGGCGGCGTGGTATTACCTTTCGCGCGGCAGCGTCGTTCCGGCGATGGGACGCCCGCTCGCGGGCGGCTACATGTCGCCACGCGCCGGGACGAGCTACGCGCGCGCATCCGCCGCCACCGTCTCGCGCGGGGGCTTCGGAATGAGCGCGCGCGGCGGCGGCGGGGGCGGCGAGTGATGCGCCGGATCGACACCACGCCCCGTGCCGACTGGCAGGCTCGAGTCGAAGCGCTCGGGCTCGTCTGGCACACCGCCGACGGCAAGCCCTATTGGGACGAGAGCGCGTGCTACATCTTCACCCCCGCCCAGATCGCGACGATCGAGGCGGCGAGCGCCGACCTGTACGAGATGTTCATCGCAGCGGGGCAGCATGTGCTCGACCGCGAACTGTTGGGCGACTTCGGCATTCCCGCCTTCTGCCACGATGCGATTCACGACTCCTGGAACGCCGAGCCGCCCGCGCTCAATTTCGGGCGGTTCGATCTCGGCTATGACGGGACCAATCCGCCCAAGCTGTTCGAATTCAACTGCGATACCCCGACCTCGCTGGTCGAGGCGGCGGTGATCCAGTGGGACTGGAAGGAAGCGGTCTTCCCGAATGCCGACCAGTATAACAGCCTGCACGACACGCTCGTCGCCAAATGGCGCGACATCGCGCCACCGCCGGGGAGCAGCGCGCTGTATCTCGCGCACGTCGCCGATGCCGCGGGGGAGGACAGCGTCACCACCGCCTATCTCGCCGATACCGCGCGCGCGGCGGGGATCGAGACGCGGCTGATCGAAATGCCCGACCTCGGCTGGGACAGCGCGGGGCGGCGGTTCGTCGATCTCGACAACATGCCGATCGACGCGATCTTCCACCTCTATCCGTGGGAGTGGCTGGTGAACGAGCCGTTCGGCAAGAATCTGGTCGAGAGCCTCGGCACGACGCTGTGGATCGAGCCGATCTGGAAGATGCTGTGGAGCAACAAGGCGATCCTCGCGGTGTTGTGGGAGCTGTTCCCGGATCATCCGAATCTGCTCGAGGCACGGCGCACGCCGCTCACTGGAGATCACGTCCGCAAGCCGCTGCTCGCGCGCGAAGGCGCGAACGTGACGCTGGTGCGGGGCGGGGCGACGCTCGCCGAGACCGCGGGCGACTATGGCGCGGAAGGATTCGTCTATCAGGCGCTGTACGACCTGCCCGGCAGCGGGACGCAGCGCCCGGTGATCGGTGCGTGGATGGTCGATGGCGCGCCCGCCGGCATGGGGATCCGCGAGGACGGGCCGATTACCGGCAACACCGCGCGCTTCGTGCCGCACATCATCGAGGCATAGCCATGGCGGAGCACGCCTTCACCGCGCGGATCGGCTGGACCGGGAATCGCGGCGACGGGACGCGGCGCTACCAGGGCTATGACCGGACGTGGGAGCTGGTGACGCCCGCCGGCGTCGCCCTGCAATGTTCGAACGATCCGCGGCTGGGCGGCGACCCGGCGCGGCCCAACCCGGAGGACATGCTGCTCGCGAGCCTCGCTGCCTGCCACATGCTTTGGTATCTGCATCTGGCGAGCACCGCGGGGATCGTGGTGACCGATTATGCGGACGATCCGCTCGGCGTGGCGGAAAGCGCGCCCGACGGGACCGGGCGGTTCGTCAGGGCGGTGCTGCGCCCGCGCATCACGCTCGCGGCCGGGAGCGATGCTGCGGCGGCGGATGCGATTCATGCGCAAATCCATGCGCATTGCTTCATCGCGCGCTCGGTGGCGTTTCCGGTGGACCACGCGGCGACGTATCGAGTGGCGTGAGCGACGGGTGCACGTCTGCAGCGCGTCCCGTGGGCTGGGAAGCGCTTTCCCTTCTCCTTCCTCTGCCGCTTCTTTTGCTGCTTCCCCGGCGTAGGCCGGGGCCCAGTAGCGAGCGGTGAGTCGCGGAGGACTGCCCGCGGCAACCACCACCTTTGCTACTGGGCCCCGGCCTCCGCCGGGGAAGAGCTAAAAAGGAACGGCCAGGTCGGCGGCGCGGTCGCGGCGATGGGATTGCGGCGTGACGCGTCCGGCCCTCAGCGGCGGCGGCGATACCCGTCGAACTGGGTGCTCTCGAACGACACCACCGCCCCGGCATTGTCGCCCAGCGGAATCGCCGCGACGCCATAGGCGCTGCGGTAGCCGTTCGTTCCGATCGCGGCACCCACCTCGTCGTGGATACCGAGCGCGCCCTTGCCGGATTGGTCGCGTTCGCCGCGCGCGATGGCGGCGCTTTCGACCGTATTGCTGTCGAGGATCGCGTCGCGCTCGGCGTCGCTCAGGCGGATCGTGTCGCCTGCCGGGGCGGGGGTGGTTTGCGCGGACGGTGCCGGGTCGTTGCTTTGTGCCAGCGCGGCGGCGGGTACGGCGACGATGCTCGCGATCGCCAGCAGGACGGGGCGGAGGGGCGTTGGCATCTTGCGGGTCATCCAGCGGGTATAGGGCAGGATGCGAAGGACGTCTAATCCCGACGAGCGATCCCGCTTTTGCTGCACTTCCCCGGCGCAGGCCGGGGCCCAGTAGCGAAGGTTGCTGTAACAGGGTGCTGCGCTCACTTACGCAACGCCCGTTCCTGGGCCCCGGCCTTCGCCGGGGAGGTTGTAGGAAGGGGAGGTGGTAGCGGCGCACGGGCCGTCTGGGACGAACGCATCCTTAGCGCCTCAGCGGATTGCCTTGATCATGCCCGTGCGGAGTTTGGGGGTGCCAACGTCCGCGAACGGTCCGTCCTCCCTTCACTTCCCCGGCGGAGGCCGCGGCCCAGTAGCGAAGGTCGTGGTAACAGAGTGTTGCGCTCACTTACGCAACGCCCGGTCCTGGGCCCCGGCCTGCGCCGGGGAGGTTGTAGGAAGGGGAGGTGGTAGCGGCGCACGGGCCGTCCGGGACGAATGCATCCTTAGCGCCTCAGCGGATTGCCTTGATCATGCCCGTGCGGAGTTTGGGGGTGCCAACGTCCGCGAACGATCCGTCCTCCCTTCACTTCCCCGGCGGAGGCCGGGGCCCAGTAGCGAAGGTCGTGGTAACAGGGTGCTGCGCTCACTGATGCAACGGCCGCTCTTGGGCCCCGGCCTGCGCCGGGGAAGTTGTAGGAAGGGGAGGTGGTAGCGGCGCACGGGCCGTCTGGGACGAACGCATCCTTAGCGCCTCAGCGGATTGCCTTGATCACCCGCCGTGCGGAGTTTGGGGGTGCCAACGTCCGCGAACGGTCCGTCCTCCCTTCACTTCCCCGGCGGAGGCCGGGGCCCAGTAGCGAAGGTCGTGGTAACAGGGTGTTGCGCTCACTTATGCAACGGCCGCTGTTGGGCCCCGGCCTTCGCCGGGGAGGTTGTAGGAAGGGGAGGTGGTAGCGGCGCACGGGCCGTCTCGGACGAACGCATCCTTAGCGCCTCAGAGGATTGCCTTGATCACCCGCCGTGCGGAGCTTGGGGGTGCCAACGTCCGCGAACGGTCCGTCCTCCCTTCACTTCCCCGGCGGAGGCCGGGGCCCAGTAGCGAGGGTCGTGGTAACAGGGTGCTGCGCTGACTTACGCAACGCCCGCTCCTGGGCCCCGGCCTTCGCCGGGGAAGTAATATTGGAGGGAACCGCCAGGGCGGCGGGCCCCCGCCGCTCAGTTGATCGCTTCGATCACCGCCGCGCGCAGTTCGGGGATGCCCAGCCCGGTATCGCTCGACGTCACCAGAATGTCCGGATGCGCCGCCGGCCGCTTGCGCGCTTCCACCGCGGTCGCCTCGGTCACTTCGGCGAGGTCGCTCGCCTTGATCTTGTCCGCCTTGGTCAGCACCATGCGGTAGCTGACCGCCGCCTTGTCGAGCATCTCGAGGATCTCGCGGTCGACGTCCTTGATGCCGTGGCGCGAGTCGATCAGCACCAGCGCGCGCTTCAAGACGTCGCGTCCGCGCAGGAAGTCGTTCACCAGGAAGCGCCACTTGCGGACCATGTCCTTGGGCGCTTTGGCAAAGCCGTAGCCGGGCATGTCGACGAGCCGGAACGTCAGCGGCGTGCCGACGTCGAAGAAGTTGAGCTCCTGCGTCCGCCCCGGCGTGTTCGAGGTGCGCGCGAGCGAGTTGCGATGGGTCAGCGCGTTGAGCAGCGACGACTTGCCGACGTTCGAACGCCCGGCGAACGCAACCTCGGGCACGTCCGCATTGGGCAGGAACTCGAGCGCGGGCGCGGACTTCAGGAAGGCCACCGGCCCCGCGAAGATCTTGCGCGCCGCCTCGATCGCTTCGGGTTCGAAACTCATGCCTTGACGACCTTCGTGGCGGCGGGCTCGCGCATCCCGGGATGGCGGGCGTAGAGCAGCCGCTGCTGCGCGACGGTCCACAGGTTCGACGTGATCCAGTAAACCTGCAGCCCGACCGCGAACGGCGCCATCACGAACATCAGCACCCACGGCATCAGCGCGAACACCTGCTTCTGGGCCTCGTCCATCGGCGCGGGGTTGAGCTTGAACTGGAAGAACATCGACACGCCGAGCAGGACCGGCACGATCCCGATCGCGAGGAACGGCGGCAGATGGTACGGCAGATAGCCGAACAGGTTGAGGATCGTCGCAGGGTCCGGCGCGGACAGATCGTGGATCCAGCCGACGAACGGCTGGTGCCGCATTTCGATCGTCAGCAGCAGCACCTTGTACAGCGAGTACATGATCGGGATCTGGATCAGCGTCGGCAGGCAGCCCGCGAGCGGGTTGACCTTCTCGGTCTTGTAGAGCGCCATCACTTCCTGCTGCTGGCGCGCCTTGTCGTCCTTATACTTTTCCTGGATCGCCTTCATTTTCGGCTGGATCGCCTTCATCGCCGCCATCGACGCGAACTGGCGCTGCGCGATCGGGAAGATCAGCGTGCGGATCGTGACGGTGAGCAGGATGATCGCGACCCCGAAGTTGCCGATCATGCGGAACAACCAGTCGAGATATTTGAAGATCGGCTTCTCGACCACCTCGAACCAGCCCCAGTCGATCGCCTTGCCGAAATGCCGGACGCCGAGGCGATCCTCATAGCGGTCGAGCGTGTTGGTCTCCTTGGCGCCCGCGAACAGCTTGGCGGTGGTGACCAGCGCCTTGCCCGGGGCGACGACGCGCGGGGCGAGCGTGAAGCCGGCCTGGAAGGTGTTGCCCGTGGCGGCGGTGAAGCCGGCATGGACGGGGGCGTTGGCATCGGGGATCGCCGCGGCGAGCCAGTATTTGTCGCCGAAGCCGACCCAGCCGCCATTGCCGTCGAACATGTTCTCGCCGGGCTTGGCGCCGCTGCCCCAGATCTTGCCGAAGAACGAGGCGTCCTTGCCCTTCAGATTGTCATAGGTGATGTCGTAGGTCGCGCCCTTGTCGAACACGCCGATCGGGCCGACGTGGTTGGTCCAGGTATCCGCCTCAGTGCCGACGCCGGTGCGCGAGATCAGCGAATAGGCGCGCAGCGCGATCGGCGTCGCGCCCCCGTTGGCGGCGACCTGGCGGACCGTGAACATGTATTTGTCGTCGATCGCAACGGTCAGCGCGAACCGCTGGCCCTGCGGGTTGGCGTAGCTGAGCGTGACCGGCTGGCCCGGGCGCAGCACGTTGGACGAAGCCGTATAGACGGTGTCGCCATTGGGGACGGTGACGCCGTCGCCCGACCAGCCGAAACCGGCGTAATAGGCGTCCTTGGTCCCGCGCGGGGAGAACAGCCGGATCGGGGGCGAGCCCTTCGCGACCGTTTCCTTATATTGCGACAGCGTGAGATCGTCGATCCATGCGCCCTTCAAGTTGATCGACCCGTTGAGCTTTGGCGTCTCGATCCGGACGCGCTGGCCCGCGCTTTCGCGCAGCACGACGTTGCGGTCGCGGACTGCCATCGCACCGTCCGCGGCGGGGCCGGTCGAGGTCTCGAGCGCCTTCGACTTGCCCTTGACGACCTTGGTCGCGGGCGGGTTCGCCGCGGGGAAGAACTTCTGGGTGAGGAAGTTGCTGCCGAGCAGGATGATCGCGGCAAAGAGCGCGAAGAGGATGAAATTCTTGCTGTCGTGCTTCACGCGAGTCGTATCCGTTCGTCGATCAGGGTTTCGGCGATCATGGGACCGGGTCGGGTCCGTACCCGCCCCAGGGATGACACCGCGCGATTCGTTTCGCGGCCAGCCATCCGCCCTTCAGAGCGCCATAGCGGCGAACTGCGGTAATTGCATAGCTGGAACAGCTTGGCTGGAAGCGGCAGCTTGGCGGGAGCACCGCCGACGGGCCGATCTGCCAGCCGCGCACGACCAGGATCAGTGCGCGGGCGAGGAGGGTGGGGCGCGGTTCGCACATCAACGACCGCCGTTGGGTCGGGGAATGCTCACCGCACCACCTTGGCCAGCGCCTTGGTCAGTTCGCTGCGCATCGCCGCGTAATCGCGTTCGATCCCGCCGCTGCGGCCGATCAGCACGTGATCCGCGCCTTCGACTCCGGCGACCGGCAACAGCTCACGCGCCAAGGCACGCAGCCGACGCTTGAGCCGGTTGCGGATGACGGAATTGCCGACTTTCTTGGTGACGGTAAAGCCCACGCGCATCGCCGGGGAACCATCGTCGCGCCGCCGCATCAACAGGACGAATCCCGGCATCGGCGCGCGTTTCCCCGCGTTCGCGGCGAGGAAATCGGCGCGGCGCGCCATCGTCTCGATGGTCGCGCCGCGGAGATCCCGGTTTACGCCGACAGCTTCTTGCGGCCGCGGTTGCGGCGGGCGCGAATCACGTTGCGGCCACCCGGGGTCGCCATGCGCGAGCGGAACCCGTGGCGGCGTGCACGCACCAGATTGCTCGGCTGAAAGGTCCGCTTCATCGTTCATTCCCTAGGACTGCAAACAGAAAAGGGCCGCCACGCGGACGGCCTCGTAAGCGGTCCCCCTAGGCAAAAAGGGCGCGCTAGTCAATCACGCGCCACGGTGATTGCGCGATCGCGTGCGCGGCGCCGCGCCGCACTCTGCCGCCTCAGCCCCATGTCGGCATAATGGCCGACCTTCGGCCATCGTCGCTTGGCCTGGACGAACCGCTTCTTCGCCCACAGCGAATTCTGCAACAGCAGCGCAAGACCGGCCGCGAACACGAAGATCCCGCCAGGCCCGGGAATCGCGCCGACGATCGGTGCGGCGAGGACGAGCACCACCCCGATCGAGAACAGGGTGAGCCGGAGCATCGGATGGCGCGTGGACTGCATCGCCACAGCATGTGGGAAGCCTGACGCGCTTGGCAAGGCAGTGGACTTCGTGTCGGCGTCCGTTAAGCCCGGGAACAGGCCCGGGGGGGAACGAATGGTCGCGAGCGTGTCGACGGTGGCATATCTGGGTCTGGAGGCGCGCGCCGTCGAGGTGCAGGTCCAGCTGATTCCCGGGTTGCCCGCGTTCAATGTGGTGGGGCTCGGCGACAAGGCGGTCGGCGAGAGCCGGGAGCGCGTGCGCGGCGCGATCGCCGCGATGGGGCTGGCGCTGCCGCCCAAGCGGATCGTGGTCAATCTCTCCCCCGCCGACCTGCCCAAGGAAGGCTCGCATTTCGACCTGCCGATCGCGCTGGCGTTGCTCGCGGCGATGGGGATCGTCGATGCCGAAGACCTGGCGGATCATGTCGTGGTCGGCGAGCTCGGGCTTGACGCGCGGATCGCGCCGTCGCCCGGGGTGTTGCTCGCGGCGTTGCATGCGTCCGAGCTCGGCAAGGGGCTGATCTGCCCGGTCGCGCAGGGGGCGGAAGCGGCATGGGCGGGACAGGGCGTGCTCGCCGCGCCCGACATCCTGTCGCTGATCAACCACTTCAAGGGACACGGCCTGCTGGCCGCGCCGCCGCCGGGGCAGGCCGAGCCGATCGTACCCGGCCCCGACCTGCGGCAGGTGAAGGGGCAGGAGACCGCCAAGCGCGCACTCGAGATCGCGGCGGCGGGCGGGCACAACCTCATCATGGTGGGGCCGCCGGGCTCGGGAAAGTCGCTGATGGCGTCGTGCCTGCCCGGCATCCTCCCGCCGCTCGATGCGGCGGAGGCGCTCGAAGTCTCGATGGTCGCGAGCGTCGCGGGGACGCTGACCGGTGGAAGGCTGACGCGCGCGCGACCGTTCCGTGCGCCGCACCACTCGGCGTCGATGGCGGCGCTGGTCGGCGGCGGGTTGAAGGTCAAGCCGGGCGAGGTGAGTCTCGCGCATCTCGGCGTGCTGTTCCTCGATGAGTTGCCTGAATTCCAGCGCGTCGTGCTCGATTCGCTGCGCCAGCCGCTCGAGACCGGCACGGTCAGCGTCGCGCGCGCCAATGCGCATGTGACCTTCCCGGCGCGGGTCCAGCTGATCGCGGCGATGAACCCGTGTCGCTGCGGGCATCTCGGCGACGCCGCGCTCGCCTGTTCGCGCGCGCCGCGGTGCGCGGTCGATTACCAGGCGAAGGTATCGGGGCCGCTGCTCGACCGGATCGACCTGCATGTCGAGGTGGAGGCGGTGCGCGCGGCCGATCTGGTCCTGCCGCCGCCCGCCGAAGGGTCCGCCGAGGTTGCCGCGCGGGTCGCCGCCGCGCGCGCGATCCAGCGCGCGCGCTATGCGGAGGAAGGGGTCCGGACCAACGCCGAGGCGGACGGCGCGTTGCTCGATCGCGTGGCGACCCCGGACGAAGCGGGGCGGGCGCTGCTCGCGCAGGCATCGGAGGCGATGCGGCTGTCCGCGCGCGGCTACACCCGCGTGCTCAGGACCGCGCGGACGATCGCGGATCTCGAGGGGGGCGAGGGGGTTACGCGGCTGCACGTTGCCGAGGCGCTGAGTTATCGGCGGCGAATGCCCGTCAATTGAGGGCGCCCAAGGCTGGAAACGGGCCGGGCGACGGGGCAGTACGGTCGCGTCGCGGTGGTGGAGAGAAGCGATGACACAGGACCTCATCCGCGAGCGGCAGGCCATGCTTGCGGGAATGACGCCCACGCTCAAGGCGGGCAGCTACCATTTCTGCACGACGGACGCGGCGACGGTGCCGGCGTCGCTGCTGTCCCGGAGCCTCGCGATCTTCCGGGAGGACAAAGGCACCGCGCTGATCCTCTCCAGCGAGGATGCGCAGGCCCATGGCTTCGACCTGTCGATGCCGATGGCCCGGATCGTGCTGGAGGTCTATTCCGCGCTGGACGGGGTCGGGCTTACCGCCGGGGTTGCCGGGGCGCTCGCCGATGCGGGGATCCCGTGCAACATGGTTGCGGCCTATCATCACGACCACGTGTTCGTGCCGGAGGCGATGGCGCAGCGGGCCGTCGAGATTCTCCTGGCCGTACAGCGCGATGCAACGTCGTTGCCGGATTGATGCCGTGCGGGCACGCCCCGGATCGCACCGTCGGGGGCAAATCGGCGCGATGCAGGATCGGTTCGCAACAGGGTGTTGCAGCGTCGCGCAGCTTGCGCTAGCGGAGCTTGCGTGCGGGCGTGGTGGAACTGGTAGACGCGCCGGACTCAAAATCCGGTTCCGCAAGGAGTGTCGGTTCGATTCCGACCGCCCGCACCACCATCCCGGCCGAGCGCATTGTCGCTCGCGCGCGGGATCGCTAGCCTCCCGTCATGCCACGCGCGCTCAAAGTCTTTCGTACCCCGATCGGGTTCCACGACGCCTATGTCGCGGCCCCGACGAAGAAGGCCGCGCTGGAAGCGTGGGGCACGACGCACGACCTGTTCGCCCGCGGGCAGGCGGAGATCGTCACCGATCCCGCCCTGACGGAAGAACCGCTCGCGCAACCCGGCGTGGTGATCAAGCGATCGCGCGGGACCACCGCGGCGCAGATCGCGGCGTTGCCGGCGGTCGAGCGACCCGAGCCGGCAGAAGACCCGGTGGAGCCGCCGCCTGCCGCCAGGACGGCGAAGAAAGCCGCCAAGCCAGAACGCAAACCGGCACCCGTCATCCCCCGTCCGTCGCCTTCCGCACTGGAAGCCGCCGAGGCCGCCGTCGCGGACGCCGAGAAGCGCCATGCCGAGGAAACCCTCGCGCTCGAGCGTGAGCAGGCCGCGCTCGACCGGCGGCGACGCGAGCTGGAGCGGACGCACGCCGCCGAACGCTCCGACCTGCGCGATGCCGCCGACCGGGCGGACAAGGCCTATGCGGCGGCGCTCAAACGCTGGCGCGCGGCGCGCGCAGGGCCGGGCGACTGACGAACGGTTTGCGCGCCGGCGCGTTGGGGGACGGCACCGCAGAGGGAATTCCGCCATGTCCGACTTCGATCTCGACCGATTCCGTGTGGCGCAGTCTGGCGTTTATGACACCGCGCTCGCCGAGATACGCGCCGGGCAGAAGCGCAGCCACTGGATGTGGTTCGTCTTTCCGCAGCTCGCCGGGCTGGGCAGCAGCCCGACCGCACGGCATTTCGCGATCGGTTCGCTCGACGAGGCGCGTGCGTATCTGGCGGACCCTGTGCTCGGGGGACGCTATCTCGCTGCGGTGGAGGCCTTGCAGGGGGTGACCGGCAAATCGGCGGAGCAGATCTTCGGCGGCGTGGATGCGATGAAATTGCGGTCGTCGCTGACGCTGTTCGAGGCGGCGGGGGGCGAGATCGCCGGGGTCGAGGCGGCGGGGGTCGAGATGGCGGGGGTCGGACCGATGCTCGGCGCGGCGCTGGAGCGATGGTTCGTAGGCGAACGCGATGCGCGGACGCTGGCGTTGCTGGCTACTGGTCGGGGTGGGTGAGCCCTCCAGCGGTTCTGTTCGAGGGATGTCGGCAACGACCGCTGGTAGCGAACGGGAGGCCGCAGCGGACCCCGGCTTCTAGCAATGCCTTCCGAGAAAGCCCCAACGTGCTCCTGCGCAGGCAGGAGCCCAGGAGTCGCACGAGCCAGGCGGCGTTGTTCTGCGTAACCCTAGGTTCCTGCTTTCGCAGGAACACGGGGGATGGAGCCGAGACCGGGGTTACGACACGGGCGAAGCGAAGGCCCGGTCAGCGCGTCACGCCGTCTCCAGCGACTCGCTCACCTGGAACCACACGGCTTCCGCCGCATCGAGCTTCTTGCTGATCTGCGCATGTTGCTTGGCGAGTTCCGCCGCGTTCATCCGCGACAGCCACGCTTCCGCCGTCGACGGATCCGCCATCGCGCGGTCCACGGCGTTCAACTGCTTGGTCAGCTTGGCGACCAACGCCTCGGCTTCATGCGCCTTCTTCTGGAGCGCGACCGCCGCGGCGGAGATCTGCGGCTTGTCGTCCTTCTTGACCGCCTTGGTCTTCGCCCCTTCGCCGCCGCCGTCTCCGGCGAGCACGAAGGCGATATAATCCTCCATGCTGCCCGCATATTCCTTCGCGGTGCCGCCATCGACCAGCACCAGCCGGTCGGCGGCGAGCTCGACCATGTGGCGATCGTGGCTGACGAGAATCACCGCGCCGTCATAGGCGTTGAGCGCCTGTACCAACGCTTCGCGTGCATCGACGTCGAGATGGTTCGTCGGCTCATCGAGGATCAGCATGTGCGGCGCATCACGCGTGATCAGCGCGAGCGCCAGCCGCGCGCGCTCGCCGCCCGAGAGCTTGCCGACCTTCTGGGTCGCCTTGACGCCCGAGAAACCGAACCGCCCGAGCTGCGCGCGGACCGCGCCGGGGGTCTTGCCCGACATCATCCGAGTCATATGTTCGAGCGGGGTGTCGTCGCCGTCGAGTTCCTCGACCTGATACTGGGTGAAATAGCCGACGCGCATCTTGCCGCTGGCGTTCATCTCGCCGTCCATCGTCGGCAATTGCGCGGCGAGCAGGCGGGCGAGGGTGGTCTTGCCGTTGCCGTTGCGCCCCAACAGCGCGACGCGATCGTCCGGGTCGAGGCGGAGGTTGAGCCGCTGGAGGATCGGCTTTTCGGCATAACCAACCGCAGCCATGTCGAGCGTGATCAGCGGCGGGCGCAATTCCTCTGGCGACGGGAATTCGAACGACAGCGTCGGATCCTCCGCCATCGAGGCGATCGGCTGCATCTTGGCGAGCATCTTCTGGCGGCTCTGCGCCTGTTTCGCGGTCGAGGCGCGGGCCGAGTTCTTGGCGATATATTCGCTGAGCTTGGCCCTTTGCGTATCCTGCGCGGCCTTGGCGGCGGCAAGCTGTGCGACACGCTCGGCGCGCTGGCGCTCGAAACTGTCGTAGCCGCCGGTGTAGAGATGGACCTTGCCGCCCTCGAGGTGAAGGATCGTGTCGACCACGTTGTTGAGCAGATCGCGCTCGTGGCTGATGACGACCATCATCGCGGGATAGGATTTGAGGAAATTCTCGAGCCACAAAGTCGCTTCGAGATCGAGATGGTTCGACGGCTCGTCGAGCAGCAGCAGATCGGGTTCGGAGAAGAGCAGTGAGGCGAGCGCGACGCGCATCTTCCAGCCGCCCGAATAGCTGTCGAGCGGACGTCCCTGCATTTCCTCGTCGAACCCGAGGCCGACGAGAATCCGCGCGGCGCGGGCCGGGGCGGTATAAGCGTCGATCGCGATCAGGCGTTCGTGGATTTCGCCGACGCGGTTGGGGTCCTGGCTCGTCTCGGCCTCGACCAGCAGTTCCGCGCGCTCGGTATCGGCGGCGAGAACCTGCTCGATCGGCGTGGTCGTGCCCGAGGGCGCTTCCTGCGCGATATAGCCGATGCGGGTGCCGCGCGGCATCTCGATCTCGCCGAGGTCGGGTTCGAGCTGGCCGATCATGACCTTCATCAGCGTGGACTTGCCCGCGCCGTTGCGTCCGATCAGGCCGACGCGACTCTTCGGCGGCAAGGCCGCGCTCGCGCCGTCGAGGATGGCGCGCCCGCCGAGGCGCACCGTGATACCGTTGATGTTCAGCATGCGCGACCGCGTAGCAGAATGTTGCGCCGCACCCAAGGGTCTGTTCCGGGGGACGGCGCGTTGGTGGACATTCGCGGCCGACGGCCGGATGAAGCCCCTATGAGGACCGAACAATGAGCGTAGCGTTTCGCCGCGAAAGCGATGACGAACATCTCGAACCCAAGTTCGAGCGGCCGATCGCGCCGGGGCCAAATCTGGTCACCCCGCGCGGGCTCGCGCTGATCGATGCCCAGGTCGTGCGGCTCGATGCCGCGCTGGCGCAGGCCGCCGCGGAGGATCGGCCGGCCTTGCTGCGCGAGCAGCGGTATTGGCACACGCGCCAGACCACCGCGGAAGTCGTGCCGTCGCCCGAACCGGGCGAGATTGCGATCGGCAGCCGGGTCACGTTCCTGCTCGGAGGAAGCGAGCGGACGGTCGAGATCGTCGGCGGCGACGAAGCGGAGCCGGCGGAGGGCCGGATCGGCTTCCAGGCCCCGCTGGCGCGCGCCTTGATCGGCGCGGAGGTGGGCGAGTGCGTGGAATTCGGCGGGAAGGCCGATGCGATCGAGATCGTCCGGGTTCGCTGAGTCGCGCGCCGTGGGGAGTTGGCGCAGCGTAAACGAAAATTCAGCCCGTGACGGGGCCAGGTGCTGTTCGGACGGCGTGTTTACCCGTTCATCGGAATTTCACAGATTGTCTCGTAACAGCTAGGTTTATTGAACAATTAGATACTATAGGTGTCGGTGATCCATGGTCATGGATGACTCGTAAAGGATCGTAACTTTACAAGGACGACAGGTAACCGTACGAATTGATGAGGTCGGGCTTCCCGAATAGTGCCACGCCGTCTGACGGATCACGATATCAATATCGTGTCTTGATACTGGCTAAGGGGTGGATGGGCATGATGGCAGGGGGCGAAAACAGTGTGCCAGCGTAACCTCACCGATCGCCACAAACGCATGACGGGCCTTATCGATGGTCTTGATTAAACAGCCGTATTTGTTGGTCCTCAATATCGAACTGGCGAAATGGGGCGGGCGCTACTGGGCGGAACCCCTGTGGCACAAGGACCTGATGCTGCATCTGGCCAATATCGATGCGTTGACCCTGCTGTGTCCGGTTCGCGAAGGTCCGCCGCCGCAAGACTGGCTTGCCTGCTCCGATTCTCGTCTTTCGATCGTGGGTGTCAGGCCGCTGGGCTATTCGAGCGTGTTGCGGATACCCCAGTTGGTCGCGGCGATCTGGAACGCGGTCGGTCGCCACGAGATCATTCATACCGGCGTGGCCGGCTGGCCGTTTCCGATCGGCTGGGTCGCGGTGCCGATCGCATGGCTTCGGCGCCGCTTTCTGGTCATCGTCGTCGAATCGAGCTTCTGGCGGGCCGCCTCCGGCAAGAGCAGCCCGTGGGCGCGTGCCAAGGCCGGCCTGTTCGAGACCATCAACCGGTTTTGCATCCGGCTGGCGTCGGCAAGCTTTTTCACGACGGAAGCCTATGCAACGGACCTCGGCCGTTCGGCGCATGGGTTCAAGACCGTTTCCCCAGCGAGCTGGATCGATGATTCCTCGATCCTGTCTCATGCAGCGATCACCGCGCGGGGAGTCCGGGCGGAGCAACGGTTGTTGTACGCTGGCCGCCTGACGGCGGAAAAGGGCGTGAACGTCCTGTTGCAGGCGATCGAGCGGAGCGACGCAGCGGTCGATATCATGGGCGATGGGGATTTGCGCGATGCCTGTCGGGCCGTCGCCGAGCGCCACCCCCAGCGAGTCCAGGTCCTCGCGCCAGTGCCATACGGACCGGCCTTCTACGAAACGCTCGATCGTTACGCAGCGGTCATCGTTCCCACCCTGTCCGACGAACAGCCGCGCATCATCGTCGATGCCTTTGCGCGCGGGGTTCCCGTCATTGCCTCCGCGACCTCGGGCAACGTCGGGTTCGTGACGCATCAGCGCTACGGCTGGATCGTCCAGCCCGATGATTGCGACCAGCTCGCCGAAACGATGACGCAAGCCATCGCCGATCCTTCTGCGGGGCTGACTTATGGGCTGAACGCGCGCGAACGGATTGCGCCACATACCCATAGCGCGATGCATGCGCGGCGCGCGGCCGATATTGCGCGGGAATTCACCCTGCGGCTTCCGTTCAAGCCGCAGCGCGCCCTGTAAGGCACCCTGTAAGGCGCTGTTATCGTGGCAGCGTGATCCGCGCGACCAGCCCGCCGCCGTCGCGGTTTTCGAGGGTGATGTCGCCGCCCGCATCGCGCACGATCGATCGCGCGAGCGCAAGGCCGAGGCCGATCCCCCCGGTCTCGCGATTGCGCGAGGTCTCCAGCCGGGTGAAGGCGTCGAACACGTCGCCGAACCGTTCGGGGGGAATGCCGGGGCCGCGATCACACACCGCGATGACCACCGATCGCGCCGAGCCGACCACCTTCACCTCGGCCGAACCGGCATATTTCAGCGCGTTCTCGATCAGGTTGCGCACCGCCCGCCGCATCAGTCCGGGCCGCAACCGCATTCGTAGCCGGGCGGCTTCCGCGAACACCACGTCGTTGCCGAGATCGCGGAAATCCTCGACCACGGCGTCGACCAGCGCGGCGAGGTCGACCTCGGTCGGCGGTTCGCTCGGGCGCCCGAGCCGCGCGAGCGAGAGGATGTCGTCGAGCGTGCTGTTCATCTCCGCGATCGTCTCGGCCATCTTCTCGCGGTCGGTATCGTCCTCGACCGACTCGATCCGGACGCGCAGCGCGGCGAGCGGGGTGCGCAGGTCATGCCCGATCGCCCCCAGCATCCGGTCCTTTTCGTCCAGCATCGCCGTTACGCGAAGCCGGAGCGCGTTGAACGCGGTGATGGTGTCGCGCACGTCCTGCGGCCCCCCTTCGGCGACCGGCACGTCGATTTCGCCCGGGACGAAGCGGCGTGCCGCCTCGGCAAGGCTGCGCAACGGACGCGAGATCCGCCGGCCGGCCCACAACAGGGGGACCAGCACGATCGCGTACAAAATCAGGGTTTGGGCCACCAGACGCGAGATGATCGAGGATTCGCTGCGGGACCAGGGCAGGCTCAGCACGAGCCAGCGATGGTCGGTCCGCTCGACCGCGACGACCAGTTCGCCCCCTTCGCGCAGCAGCCGCTCCACCCGCGCCTGGCTGACATAGCGCAGCCGCGGATCGTCCTTGGTGATGGGCAGGACCTGCGTTTCGATCCGCTGTGGCTTGAGCCCTGCCTCGATCAACGCCGCATGCAGCGCCTCCTCGACCTCGCCGACGCGGTCTTGTCCCTGCGCGATCGGCGAGCGGGGGACGAGGCGAATGCGCCGGTTGTGGTCGTTCGGGGGACGACCCGCCGCGATCCGTTCCTCGGCGTCGACGATCCGCGTCACCACCGGGCCGGTTGCCTGGTCGAGCCGCGCCTGGCGGCGCTGCTGCAGCAGCAGGGTGAAATTGATCGCCTGCGCAATGAACAGCGCGACCGCGATCAGCAACGCCATCTGCCCCGATAGGCTGCGGGGCAGGAGCTTCAAAGCCGCGTCACCTCGGCGGCGAGCGTATAGCCGCCACCCCACACCGTCTTGATCAGGTCTGGCGCCTTGGGGTCGGCTTCGATCTTGCGACGCAGGCGGCTGACCTGATTGTCGATCGCGCGGTCGAACGCGGCGGCCTCGCGGCCCTGCGTCAGGTCGAGCAGCTGGTCGCGCGTCAACACCTGGCGCGGGCGCGTGACGAGCGCGTGGAGGAGGTTGTACTCGCCGGTCGACAATGGGACCGACACGCCGTCGCGATCGACCAGCGTGCGCTCGCCCGACTTGAGCACCCAGCCGGCGAAGGCGAACGAGCCCGCCTCGGGTGCGTGCTGGCGCGTGCCGCCGGCAGCGGCGCGGCGGAGGATCACCTTGACCCGCGCCGCGAGTTCGCGCGGCGAGAAGGGCTTCACGACATAATCGTCCGCGCCCATCTCGAGCCCGACGATCCGGTCGGTCTCCTCGGTCCGCGCGGTGAGCAGGATGACCGGGATCTCGCCCGATTCCCGGATATGGCGCGTCAGGCTCAGGCCGTCCTCGCCCGGCATCATGATGTCGAGGATGACGAGGTCGATCGCATAGGCGTTCATCCGCGCGCGCGCGCCTTCGGCGTCGCCCGCCTGCGTGACGCGAAAGCCCTGTCGCGTCAGATATTGGGCGAGCGGTTCGCGGATCGAGCGCTCGTCGTCGACCAGCAACAGGTGCGGCGTATCTCCCATGGGGTCGGGGTTTAGCATGATGCTCCGCTCAGGGAAGGGAGGGCCGGGCGAGCGGGGGAACTCGCCCGGCGACCGGGCCGCGGGGTTACTGGCCCGGTTTGGTGGAAGGGGGCGACTGCGACGGCGCTTGCGCCGGCGGCGGGGCGATCGCATCGGCCGGGTCGGACCGGCCACCGCGCTGCATCATGCTGCGCGCACGATCCATCCACGCCTTCATCTCGTCCGGCGTGATCATGCCGTCGCGATTGGCGTCGATCCGGTCGAAACGGTTGCCGGCCTGCACCAGATATTCGGATCGCGACAGTTTGCCGTCGTGGTCCGCGTCCGCACGGCCCATCATCCGGCCGCCGGGGCCGGTCATCTCGTCGGCGGTAAGGAACCCGTCGTGATTGAGGTCGAGCCGATCGAAGCGCTGGCTCGCCTGCGCATCCGCCTCGGCGCGCGAGATCTTGCCATCGCCGTTGGTATCGGCGCGCATCATGCCCGCCATCGGACCGCCGCCGGGGGGCGGCGCGCCGCGCGGCGCCATCTGGCCGACGGCGGACGGGTCCTGCTGGGCGCTCGCCGCGAAGGGGACGGCGACCAGAAGCGCGCTCGCCATGAGAAGCATCTTGTGCATTGCCGGTTCCTCCCAGGGCGGGCCGCCCGCCGCATCGTCGTTGGACGCTATCGACCCTAGCTGTGCCCCAGCTATGTCGACAATCCGCCAAACTGTATCAAAGTGTCGCGAGGGGCTGGAGCGTGGGCCATCCGTCACCCCGGGCGAAGGCGGGGCCCCTGCGAAAGTTGAGTTAGGGGCTCGTCATTTGCTGTTTTCCCGCGAAGGCGGGAACTCAGAGCCGAGCAGAACAACGGCTTGCAGTTCTCGCGACTCCTGGACTCCCGCCTTCGCGGGGAGAACAGCGAGGGTTTCGCACAGTCTTGTGCAGGGCCTGGGTAACGTCGCACTTGCGTCAGCCGAAGATCGCGACGCTCTGCATCGCCTGCGCCACCGGCTCGCCATCGGCGTTCCACAGCAGCATCGTCTGGCTCGACCCGCCCTCGACCGCATGATCCGAGCGCGCGGACAGCAGCCACCAGCCGTCGGTCGTGCGCGGCGTGGGGGTGAGCAGGTTGACGATCCAGGTGAGCGAACTCAGCGGCACGAAATCCTTGCCGAACAGCTTGAACGCGGCGGGGGGCAGCGCATCGCCGATCGCCATCACCTCGACCATCGGGTCGATCGCGCCGGTGCCGCGCAGCCGTGCCCAGCGCAGCCATTCGGCCTCGCCGAGCGGCCGCTCGCCATCCTGCTTGAGGTCGAGGAAATTGAAGTTGCCGGTGAAGAAGTCGTCCGGGCCGGTGTAGAGTTTCGCATCGGCGGCAGGCGGCAGCAGCGGCTTGCGCAGGCCCCCCTGCAGATCGACTCGCGAGGGGTGGCCGCCCATGAAAACGAACATCGCGCGATAGCCGAGCCCGGCGTCGGCGGTGATGTCGACCTGGATGAACGCCGCGGTGCGCCCGCGGCGCAGCCTGGTGGCGGTGACGGTGACCTCGCCCGCGAGCGGCCCGATGAACGACACCTGCGCCGAGCGCAGCGGCGGCAGGTCGGGCTCGATCCCCTGTGCGGCATGGAGCGCGAGCGCGCTCGACAGGCCACCATAAGCGGTGCGGCCCTGAAGCCAGTCGGTCGGCACGGTCGCGCGGAAGCCGTTCGCGATCGGAGTCGCGGCGGCGAGGATGTCGGCGATCGGCGTCATGCCGGAAGCCGCTCGCGCAATTCGCGCTTGAGCACCTTGCCGATCGTGCTGCGCGGCAATTCGTCGATCGCATGGAGCGCGGAGAGCCGCTGCGTCTTCCCGAGCCGGGCGTTGGTCCATTCCAGAATCTCGGCGACGCTCGCATCGACCCCGGTATGCGGCACGTAGAAACCGACCGGGGTTTCGCCCCACGCCTCGGACGGGACGCCGATCACGCTGCAATCGGCGACCGCGGGATGCTGCGCCAGCACCGCCTCCAGGTCGGTCGGATAGATGTTGAACCCGCCCGAGATAATCAGGTCCTTCTTGCGGTCGAGCAGCGTCAGGAAGCCGTCCTCGTCGAACCGCCCGACATCGCCGTGCCGGATATAGCGGTTGCCCGCCGCATCGAACCATTCCGCCGCCGCGGTCGCATCGCTGCGGCCGTGATAGCCGGTCATCATCGCGGGCGAGCGGCCGACGACTTCGCCCGTCTCGCCTTGCGGCACTTCACGGCCGTCGTCGTCGATCAGCCGGATGTCATGCCCTTCGATCGGGCGGCCGACGGTGTGGAGCTTGTCGGGCCAGGCGTTGGCGACGAGCAGGCAGGTGCCGCCGCCTTCGGTCATGCCGTAATATTCGACCAGCAACCCGGGCCAGCGCGCGACCACATCGGCCTTGAGGGCGGCGGAGAAGGGCGCGCTGGTCGACGTCTTGAAGACGAAGCGCGACAGGTCGAAGCGGTCGAAATCGGGGAGCGCCATGATCCGGCTGTATTGCACCGGCACGAGCATCGTGTGCGTCGCACGGTGACGCTCGGCAAGCTGGAGATAGCCGCGCGCGTCGAACTTCTTCATCAGAACCACCGTCCCGCCCCAGCCCAATGTCGGCAGGAAGCTGACCAGCGTGGTGTTGGAATAGAGTGGGGTCGCGATCATCGTCACGGCTTGCGCGAACCCGGCGGCCTCGTTGCGGTTGATGTGGGCCCAGCGCATCGCGTGGCTCTGGACGATGCCCTTGGGGGTGCCGGTAGTGCCCGAGGAATATATGATGTTGAACGGGTCCTGCGGGGCGATCTCGACCGGCTGCGGGCGCGCGCCTTCGGGGGCGATCCAGTGGCCGAGCGACTTGAGGTGGACGAGCTTGCCGGGGATACGATGCCCGCCGAGCGCGGCGGCGGAGTCGGCGTCGATGAAGGTGATCGGCGCGGCGCAATCAGCGATCATCGCGACGATCGAGTCGGGCGTGGCCGACGGCGCGATCGGCGTGGCGACGCAGCCGGCGCGCAGTGCGCCGAGGAACACCGCCGCATAATCGATACTGGCGAGGCCGACGATCGCGACCGGCGCGCCTTGGCGGACGCCGTCCCGCTGCAGCGCCGCCGCGATCCGGTCCATCAGCGCGTCGAGCGCGGCATAGTCGATCTCCCCGCCGGCCTCGGCGAGCGCGACCTTCTCAGGCTGCTCCAGCGCGTGCTGGCGGATCAGATCGGGGAGGGTGGCGAAGTCGCTGGCGAGGAGGGTGGCGGCGGTCATGAAGCCTCGTTTCGGAATCCGGATGTTCGAGATTGCTAGGGGAGAAGAGGGTCGAACGCCATACGGGACGTTCGAAAGGGCATGTGCGCGCACCGGTTCCGCGTCGGAGCGCCCCACCTTCCGTTCGGGCTGAGCGAAGTCGAAGCCCCTTGCGCAGCGCGGGCCCTTCGACTTCGCTCAGGGCGAACGGAAGTGGGAAAGGCGCGAGCCTAGCGCGTCGCGGCGGTCTGTCCGAACAGGATCTTCTTGGCTTCCTCGGTCATCGGCTTCTGCTCGCTGATCTCGGCCCCCTTGGCGTAGGCCGTGACGGTCGCCGGGCGCGCGGCGATCGCTTCGAACCAGCGTTTCACATTGGGGAAGTCCTCGAGGCGCTGGCCCTGCCGTTCATACGGGACGATCCAAGGATAGGCCGCCATGTCGGCGATCGAATAGGTCCCCGTGATGAAGTCGCGCCCCTCCAGCCGCCGGTCGAGCACGCCGTATAACCGATTGGTCTCCTTGACGTAGCGGTCGATCGCATAGGGAATCTTCTCGGGCGCATAGCCGCTGAAATGATGGTTCTGCCCGAGCATCGGCCCGAGCCCGCCCATCTGCCACATCAGCCATTGCACCGTCTCGGTCCGCCCGCGCAGGTCGGCGGGGATGAACTTGGCGTATTTGTCCGCGAGGTACAGCAGGATCGCGCCGGACTCGAAAATCGCGATCGGTTCGCCGCCATCCGCCGGCGCGTGATCGACGATCGCGGGCATCCGGTTGTTGGGGGCGATCTTCAGGAAGTCGGGCTGGAATTGCTCGCCCGTCCCGATGTTGACCGGCAGGATCCGGTATTCGACCCCGGCTTCCTCGAGGAACAGCGTGATCTTGTGGCCATTGGGGGTAGGCCAGTAATGCAGGTCGATCATGCGCGGCTCCTGTTGATGTGGATCGGGAGATGGGGAAGGCGTCACGCCTCCGCAATCGCGTCCGGCGCGGGCGGGACACGGTCGAGCACTTTCCACACCACGATGATCAGCGCGAGAAACGCGAGCCCCGCGGCTAGCAGGAACGCCGCGCCGACGAAACCGTGGGTCACTCCGGCGGCAAGAACCTGAGTCATCAGCAAGGGGCTGATGATCGTCGCGACGCTATTGAGACTGCCCAGCCCGCCCTGCAACGCACCCTGCCGCTCGGGCCCGGCCATCCGCGACAGCAACCCGTTGACCGCCGGGCCGACGAACCCCGACAGTGCCGCGATCGGCATGATCGCATAGTTCTGCCACCCCGCGGCGATGAACGCGAAGAGGACAAAGCCCAGCGCATCTGCCGCCAGTCCGATCACCAGCGCGCGGCGGTCGCCGATCCGCGCGATCACCGGGCCGACCACCACCGCCTGCATCACCGCCATGACGAGGCCGATATAGGCGAGACTCCAGCCGATCGCGCTCGGGCTCCACTGAAAGCGGATCGTCGCCCAGAACGCCCAGGTCGCGGGATAGACCATGTGCGAAAGCTGGTAGGAGAAGCACGCCGCGATCAGGGGAACGGCGATGCGAATCGCGAACAGCGGCTTGAACGCGCCGACGATATGCGCGTCGCGCCAGTGGAACGCGCGGCGGTTCTCGCGTGCGTATGTCTCGGGCATGGCGACTGCCATCACCGCGGCATTGCCGAGCGCGAGCACCGCCGCCGCGATGAACGGCGCGCGCGGGCCGAACCCTGCCAGCAGCCCGCCGATCGCGGGACCGATGACGAAGCCGATTCCGAACGCGGCGCTGATATAGCCGAAGGCGGCGCTGCGGCGCTCGGGCGGGGTCACATCGGCGATCACCGAACCCGCCGGGCCAAAGACCGCACCCGCGATTCCCGCGACGATCCGTCCGACGAACAGCCACGCCAGCGACGGCGCGACCGCCATCAGCGCATAATCCACGCCGAACGCGAGCATCGACGCGATCAGCACCGGGCGACGGCCATAGCGGTCGCTGAGGTTGCCGAGCACCGGCCCCGCGACGAATTGCGCGAGCGCGAAGGCGACGAGCATGTAGCCGGCCACCCGTGTGGCGGCTTCGAGATCGATATGTCCGAGATGCCGGAGGAGTGTCGGGAATACCGGCATGACGATGCCGAAGCCGATCGTGTCGATCAACACGGCGGCGAGAACGATCGGCATGGCGCGACTGGTCGATGGCATTGGACGGTCCCCCCCCGGGACGGGGAGTTTACGCGAGAATATCTGAAGCGCGACCTGTTTTCAGGATGGGGCGTGGGACCGTGTCGCGCCCTTTGGAAACCGCGCAACATTTCCGTTCGCCCTGAGCGAAGTCGAAGGGCTGCTCGTTCAGAAAGCGAAGCTCTCTGGGGAGAGGGGCTTCGACTTCGCTCAGCCCGAACGGCGGTCAGCGAGGTCCTTTCATCAAAGACCGAGAGTGCCGGGCGTGCCGTCTTTGCGCTTCCAATTCGCCCCGATCTATGGCATCGCGCCGCCATACCCGATCTTCAGTTTTCAGAAGCAAGGACAGGTTTCATGGCAACCGCGCCCGAACTCGACACTCCAGCGACTGCGCTCGACGCGTTCCGCGAAGAGGCGCGCGCGTGGCTTGCCGAACATTTTCCGCCCGCGCTCAAGGGCAAGGACAATGCGATGTCCGCGCTCGAAGGCCCGAGCGATCCCTCCGCCGATGAAATCGCGTGGCAGAAGGCGATGGGCGAGAAGGGCTGGGGCGTCCCCGGCTGGCCCGCGGCCTATGGCGGTGGTGGCTTGAGCAAGCCCGAGATTAGGGTGCTGCAGGAGGAAATGGCGCGGATCGGCGCGTGGAACCCGATCGGCGGGATGGGCGTGATGATGTTCGGGCCTACGCTGCTCGAATATGGCAGCGAGGACCAGAAGCGCGAGCATATTCCCGCGATCGCCAAGGGGGAAGTCCGCTGGTGCCAGGGGTATAGCGAGCCCAATGCCGGGTCCGATCTCGCCAACGTCCAGACCTTCGCCGAGGACAAGGGCGATCACTACCTCGTCAACGGGCAGAAGACCTGGACCAGCGGCGGGCAATGGGCGGACAAATGCTTCGCGCTGGTCCGGACCGACAAGAGCCAGAAGCATGGCGGGATCAGCTTCCTGCTGCTCGACATGACCGCCGAGGGCGTCGACGTGAAGCCGATCCGGATGATCTCGGGCCAGTCGCCGTTCTGCGAGACCTTCTTCACCGACGTGATGGTGCCCAAGGGCAATCTCGTCGGACGCGAGGGGCAGGGCTGGGAAATCGGCACGCGGCTGCTCCAGCACGAACGCTCGAGCCTGTCGGGCGGCGGTTCGGCGTCGCGGCTGTTCGCGGGCAAGCCGGTCAACGCGCTCGCCAAGGACTATCGCGGGACCGACGCCGAGGGGCGCGTCAACGACAGCGACCTGCGGATGCGGATCGTGCGGCACGAGATGGACGCGCGCGCCTTCGCGCTGACGCTGCGCCGCGCGGCGCTCGAGGCAAAGTCGAACCAGGGGCCGTCGGCCGCGACCTCGATCATGAAGAACGTCGGCGCGCGGATTACCCAGGACCGCGCCGAATTGTCGATCGAGATCATGGGCATGGCCGGGCTCGGCTGGGAAGGCGACGGCTTTACCGACGCGGAGCTCGAACAGACCCGCACCTGGCTGTGGGGCAAGGCCGTGTCGATCTACGGCGGCTCGACCGAGATCCAGAACAACGTGATTTCCAAGCGCATCCTCGGGATGCTGGATCACCAGTAAATTCAGTTAGGCGGCCGCGACGCTGCGGCGCGCCGGAGAGGGGCGGGGTGAAGGATGGCTGAAGCCATTCTCCCCCGTTTTCTTGCCAACATCATCGGGGGATAGCGACATGGCCGTACTCAACGACGAACAGACGATGCTGCGCGACATGGTGCGCGAATGGGCGGACAATGAATCGCCCGTCTCCGCCTTCCGCAAGATGCGCGCCGCCGCGCCAGCCGAGAAATACGACCCGGCCGCCTGGTCCGCGCTGGCGGAAATGGGGCTCGGCGGGATCGTGATTCCCGAGGCGTTCGGCGGGACCGGCTTCGGCTACCTGTCGCTCGGGATCGTGCTCGAACAGCTCGGGCGCAACCTCGCCGCGTCGCCGCTCGCGGCCAGCGCGGCAGCCGCTACCGCGATCGTGCTGGGCGGGTCGGAGTCCGCGCGGGCGGAATGGTTGCCCCGGATCGCCGCGGGAGAGGTGGTTGCCACGCTCGCGATCGACGAAGGCCCAACGCACGACCCGGCATCGATCGCCACGCATGTGGTCGACGGCAAGCTGACGGGCACCAAGGCCTTCGTCGCAGAAGGCGACAGCGCCACGCTGTTCGTCGTCGCCGCGACCGACGGGTTGTACCTCGTTTCGGGGGACGAAGGGGTGACGCGCCATTCCCGCGCCATGGCGGATTCGCGCAGCCATGCCGAAGTGCGCTTCACCAACGCACCCGCTGAACGGCTCGGCGACCGGGCGCTGACCGCACAGGTGGTCGACCGCGCGACGGCGATCGTGTGCGCGGAAATGCTGGGCATGGCGGAGCAGGCGTTTCACACGACCAACGATTACCTGAAGACGCGGGTCCAGTTCGGACAGCAACTGTCGACCTTCCAGGCGCTCCAGCACCGCATGGCGAAGCTGTTCACCGAACTGGAGCTGATGCGATCGGCTGTGGAAGGGGCGCTGGAAGCGATCGATGCCGGGCGCTCGGATCTCGACCAGTCGGTGAGCCTCGCCAAGGCGATCGCGAGCGACACGCTCAACCTGATGAGTCGCGAGATGATCCAGTTACACGGCGGCATCGGCATGACCGACGATTATGACGCCGGTTTCTACATCAAGCGGTCGCGCGTGCTGGAATCGATGTGGGGCAATGCCGCCTACCACCGCGAACGGTTCGCGCGGCTCAACGGCTATTGACCCACGGCTCATCCGTTTGGACGACGGATCCTCGACACTATGGTTTAGAAAATACGTTCTGGCCGCACCGGGCGCATTCTCATTATGTCTTTTGTGCAACAGCAACGTCACGCTCCGTCAATTAGCAGAATCCGATGCTTGACGGGAGTCTGTTGTCAGGGCATTCGAGGATAGGGTACGGAGCCGATCAGCGCTCCGGCCCGGGGAGAGATAAAGATGCCCAACAAGCGGTATTTGGTGGCGTGTGCGCTTTCGGCTCTGGCAATCGGTACGGCTAACCCCGTTCTTGCCCAGCAAGCGACCCCACCAGCCCAAACGCCTTCGCCAGCCCCGGCGGCAGACACCGGCGGCAGCCAGGACGACGCCGGTCAGGACATCATCGTCACCGCGCAGGGCCGTTCGCAGCTGCTCGCCAATGTCCCGGTCGCGGTGTCCGCCGTGTCCTCGGCCTCGCTCGCCAACTCGGGCGCCAACGACATCCGCCAGCTGAGCCAGCTCGCCCCGTCGCTGCTGGTGTCCTCCACCGGATCGGAAGCGAACGGTTCGCCCCGTATTCGCGGCATCGGTACGGTCGGTGACAACCCCGGGCTGGAAAGCTCGGTCGCGGTTTTCGTCGACGGCGTGTATCGGTCGCGCGCGGGCATCGGGCTCAACGAACTCGGCGAGATCGACCGGGTCGAAGTGTTGCGGGGACCACAGGGAACGCTGGGCGGCCGCAATGCATCCGCGGGCGTGATCAACGTCTTTTCGAAGAAGCCGAGCTTCACCTTCGGCGCGAACGGCGAGGCGACCTACGGCAACTACAATTATTATCGTCTGGCGGGCGCGGTCAACGTGCCGCTGACGCAGACGATCGCCGCCCGGCTCGACGCGGTATATGTCAAGCGCGACGGCTTCTATTACGACACCACCAACAAGACCGACATCAACAACCGCGACCGCTACTTCATCCGCGGGCAGATCCTGTATCAACCCAGCGCGGATTTCTCGCTGCGGCTGATCGGCGACTATACGCATCGCAACGAGAAGTGCTGCGCCGCGATCTACGTCGACAATTCGGTCAACCAGTTCGTCGGCAATCTGAACAACCCGCAGACGCCGCTGTCGCCGACGAACGCAAACGGCAACAACATCATCAACGTGCTGCGCGATCTGGGCCAGCCGCTCGCCAAGCTGACCAACGCGGGATACGACCGCAACGTGAGCGTCAGCCCCGGGCGCAGTTTCGCCGGCATCACGACCGACAAGGGGATCTCGGGCCAGATCGACTGGCGTCTCGGCGGGATCAACCTGACGTCGATCACGGCGTATCGCGAATATAAGAGCGATCAGGGATCGGACACCGACTATAGCTCGGTGGACATCCTGTACCGTGCCGCCAACGGCGGTTCGCTGCGCCAGTTCAAGACCTTCACGCAGGAATTGCGCCTGCAGGGCAATCTGTTCGACAACAAGCTCGACTGGCTGGTCGGCGGCTATTTCGCGAACGAAGACCTGACCGTGACCGACAATTTGCGGTTCGGCAGCCAATATGGGCGCTTCGCGACCTGCCGGATCGTTTCCGGCGGGGGCTTGGCGGCGCTGTATTCGCCGACGTCGCCCGGTTGCCTTGGCGCGCGCCCGCTGGCGTTCGGCGCCGCGTCGCCGCTGATCTATGCGGCGTTCGACCGGCTCGACAGCATCAACGACAAGGGCTCGACGCTCGACCGCTATACCCAGAACAGCCGCAATTTCGCGATCTTCACGCACAACATCTTTCACCTGACCGACCGGCTCGATGTCACGCTCGGGGTACGCTACACCAACGAAACCAAGAAGTTCGCGGCGACCTTCGGCAATGACAATACGGCGTGCGTCGCCAATGAGGCCGCGCTGACGCCGTTCCTCAGCAACGCCGGGCTGGCCGCCGTGGCCGGTGGCCTGATCGGCCTGTCGTGCCAAGGCAATTCCACCGCCGAGCTGAACGGCGTGTCGATCAACAGCAAGCGTCACGAGGACCGGTTCAGCGGCACGGGCATCCTGTCGTGGCGGCCGTTCGACCACATGTTGCTCTACGGCAGCTATTCGCGCGGCTACAAAGCGGGCGGCTTCAACCTCGATCGGTCGGCGCTCAAGAACCCGATCCAGCTGTTCAACGGCGTCCCGACGACGACGTTCGCCGCGGTGGGTGGTGCCCAGGCGCTGGTCAACAACCTGCAGTTCGATCCCGAGACGGTGACGTCCTACGAAGTCGGCGCGAAATACGGGACCGGTCCGTTCACGCTGTCGGCGGCGGCGTTCCGTCAGGAATTCAGCAATTTCCAGCTGAACACGTTCAACGGCACGGTGTTCCTGGTACAGAACATTAACGGGTGCACCAGCAGCCTCAACGGCGGGGATCGGGATCTCAGCGCAGCCACGGGTCAGTGTTCCAGTGGCAGCGTAGGGTACGGTGTCCTGTCGCAGGGTGTCGAGCTCGAGGCGGCGCTGGTCCCGATGCGCGATTTCCGCGTCAATCTGGGCTTCACTTACCAGTCGACGAAGTATCGCAACAATCTGGTCGGCAACAGCAGCGGCGCGCCGCTCGACCCGGCCTTGCGCGTGCTGCCGGGCAAGAACCTGTCGAACGCACCCGAAGTCGTGGTGACCAGCTCGGTCGCCTGGACGCCGAGCCTTGGCAGCAACGGACTGTCGGCGCTGTTCTACATCGATAGCCGCCTGTCGGGCGACTATAACACCGGTTCCGACCTGTTCCCGCAGAAGGCGCAGGACAGTTTCGCGGTGTTCAACGCGCGCGTCGGCATCCGTGGTCGCGACCAGCGCTGGGCGATCGAGCTGTGGGGCCAGAACATCTTCAACAAGAACTACACGCAGGTCGCGTTCAACTCGCCCTTCCAGGCGGGAACGACCAGCGCGCCGTTCGTCGATCCGCAATATCCCGGCGGCCGCCAGATCTTCTCGCAATATCTGGCCGAGCCACGCACCTATGGCGTGACGCTGCGGGGCAAGTTCTGATCGCGTAACGCGACGTTTCCGGCGACAGTATTTCGCCCACCTCAAGCCGCTGCCTGGCGTAAGCCCCGGGTAGCGGCTTTTTCATGGATGGCATCACCCGTCCGCTGCCCTATGGTCGAGCGATGCCTAAGCGTACCCCTAGCA
Organism: Sphingomonas sp. CARO-RG-8B-R24-01; assembly: GCF_022662295.1. Classification (NCBI taxonomy): domain Bacteria; kingdom Pseudomonadati; phylum Pseudomonadota; class Alphaproteobacteria; order Sphingomonadales; family Sphingomonadaceae; genus Sphingomonas; species Sphingomonas sp. CARO-RG-8B-R24-01. Next base: position 538,069 of record NZ_JAKNQI010000002.1, read on the forward strand.
GCACGACCAAGGGTCTTCCGACCCCTGAACAGATCCTCGATTTCATCGCGACATCGGACACGCCCGCGGGCAAGCGCGAGATCGCGCGTGCCTTCGGCCTGACCGCGCAGGACAAGATCCTGCTCAAGGCGTTGCTCAAGGACATGGCCGACGAAGGCCTGATCGACAGCGCCCCCGGCCGTGCGTTCCACAAGATGGGTGGCGTGCCGAAGGTGACCGTCTTGCGCATCGTCGATGCCGATGACGGCGGCAATGTCTGGGCCGTGCCCGAGCGGTGGGAAGCCGATACACCCGCGCCGAAGCTGCGGGTCCGCGAGCGCAAGCGCGGCGCGCTCGGCGTCGGGGACCGCGTGCTGGCCCGCACCGAGGAGGCGGGGCAGGGCTGGATCGCGCATCCCATGAAGACCTTGCCGCGCGGCGAGGACCTCGTGCTCGGCGTGCTGCGGCAGGAACCCGGCGGCATGTGGCTGCAAGGCGTCGAAAAGAAGGAGCGCCACGAATTCGCGGTGTCGGATGCAGGCGGCGCGCAGGCGGGCGATCTCGTCCTTGCCGAACGGGCCGGGCGGCCGCCCCGCATCACCGTGCGGGTGACCCAGGTGCTGGGCGATCCGTTCGCCCCGCGGAGCTTTTCGCTGATCGCGATCCACAAGCTCGGCATCCCGGACGTGTTCTCGACGGAGACGCTCGAGGAAGCCGTTCGCGTCGCCGCGCAGCCGCTCGGCGCGGATCGCGAGGACCTGCGCGCCCTGCCGATCGTCGCGATCGATCCGGCGGATGCGCGCGACCATGACGATGCGGTGTGGGCGGCGCCGGACGACGATCCCGGCAACGCCGGCGGCTGGAAGGCGATCGTCGCGATCGCCGACGTGTCCTTCTACGTTCGCCCCGGCTCGGCGCTCGATCGCGAGGCGCGCCGACGCGGCAACAGCGTCTATTTCCCGGATCGCGTCGTGCCGATGCTGCCCGAGAGCCTGTCGGCGGAAATGTGCTCGCTGAAAGAGGGCGTCGATCGCGCGGCGTTGGCCTGCCATCTGCGGATCGGCAAGGACGGCACGCTCAAGAGCTTTCACTTTACCCGCGCGGTGGTGCGGATCGCGGCCAACCTGGCGTATGAGGATGCGCAGGCGATGGTGGATGCGCACAACGCCCAGCCCTCTGCGGGCGGGGTTGGGGACACCCAAAAACCCCTCCCCGTCAGGGGCGGGGTTGGGGGTGGGGCCGTGCCTGCCGCCGACGATGTGTCTGCTGGACTGCCCCACCCCAACCCCTCCCCTGAAGGGGAGGGGCTACGGGACGGTTTTGGCGTTGATCCCATCCTCGCGGCGCTTCTTCCCCTGTGGGAGTGCTGGCGCGCGCTCAACACGGCGCGCGAGGCGCGGGCGCCGCTCGATCTCGATCTCCCCGAACGCCGCGTCGTGCTCGACGAGAAAGGCCGGATCCTCTCGGTGAGCCCACGCGAACGGCTCGACGCGCACAAGCTGATCGAGGATTACATGATCGCCGCCAACGTCGCGGCCGCCAAGGCGCTCGAGGCGAAGAAGGCGCCGGTCATGTACCGCGTCCACGAACAGCCGAGCCGCGAGAAGATCGTCGCGCTCAAGGACTATCTCAAGACCTTCGGGATCGATTTCGCGCTCGGCCAGGTGATCCAGCCGCGCACGTTCAACCACATCCTCGCCAAGGTCGTCGATGAAGACGTGCGGCCGCAGATCATGGAACAGGTGCTGCGGACCCAGACGCAGGCCTATTATGCCCCGGCCAACCTCGGCCATTTCGGGCTGGCGCTCGGGAGCTACGGGCATTTCACCTCGCCGATCCGGCGCTATGCCGATCTGCTCGTCCATCGTTCGCTGGTTGCCGCGTACACGCTCGGCGCGGGCGGCCTGACCGAAGGCGAGGCCGCGGGCATGGAACGCATCGGCCAGTCGATCTCGCAATTCGAACGCCGCGCGATGGAGGCCGAGCGCGATACGATCGACCGCTATGTCGCCGCGTTCCTGGCGGAGAAGGTCGGCGAGGTGCTCGAGACGCGGATCACCGGTGTCACCAACTTCGGGTTCTTCGCGACCGTCGATGGCATCGGGGGCGACGGCTTGATGCCCGTGCGCGATATCGGTGGCGAATATTTCCGGTTTGACGAGGCGGCGCGCACGCTTACCGGCGAACAGAGCGGGACGGTCTATGCCAGTGGGCAGAAACTCCCGCTTCGCCTGGCCGAGGCGAATCCCGTGTCCGGGGCGCTGCGCTTCGAGATGGTCGAGGGGCGGGGCGCTTCGCCCGACCGCGCCGAGCGCGGCAGGAGCGCTGGCAAGCCCGCGCCCCGCGTGCTCAAACGGCGGGGTCGGCCTGCAAACATTCGCCATCAGGGGAAGAAACGCTAGCCCGCCGGCGCGACGCGACGCGACGCGATGCCGGGTCGGCGTCGGGTCGCGGCGCGGAATCCCTTGCCGAACCGCGGTCAGCGCCCGGACACGTCTATAATGGGTCATGACCATTGGCTGTGAAGCCGTAAAACAAGGACGATTACGTGTCGGCAGCCCGCAGGGCGATGTCCGGGGACGACCGCATCGTGCTGATGCGACACCCGATAAAGCGGCTCGCGCCCGCCCGGCGGGATGTCGTGCAAGCCCGCTGGCTTCGCCATTTCGACCTGGTGGAGCGGTTGGCCGACATCGGGTCTTGGCGGCTGGATCTCGCGACCGCCGAGATGGAGTGGACCCGGCAAGCGCGGATCGTGTTTGGCGTCGATCCGGCGGCCGCGATGCCGACGTGGGACAGGTTCCTGAACTTCTATCCGTTCAACGACCGCATGGTGTTGATGCAGGCGATCGACCGCGCGATCGCAACGGGGCAGCCCTATGAGGTCGAAACCGACATCATCACGGTGGACGGACGGCGACGGCGCTTTCGCAACGTCGGGGAAGTGGACCGGCCGGACGGCGAAGCCAGATGCCTGGTCGGGGTTTGCCAGGACGTCACGGCGCAATATGAAATCGAGCGTGCCCTGGAGCGGAGCGCGCTGGTCGACGATCTCACCGGTATTGCCAATCGCGCCGCGCTCAATCGTTTCCTGAACGAGCGTTTCGAAAACCGCTCGACGGAGGACGGGCTTGCCGTCGTTCTGCTCGACCTCGATAATTTCAAACGGGTCAACGACACGTACGGACACCAGGCGGGAGACCAGGTGCTGCAGCGCACCGCCGACATCCTCGCGCGCCATGCCGATCGCATCGGCTTTGTCGCGCGACCGGGGGGTGACGAGTTCGTGCTCGCGATCACGGATCGAGACGCGCTGGGGCGGCTACGGGCGTTGCTGGCGACGTTGCTGACCGCGCTGACGTTTCCGGTGGCCGGCGCGGCGGGGGCGATCGTCGTGCGCGCGACCATCGGGGCGTGCGTGCTCGATCAAGGCATTACGTCGCGCAGCGATATCCTGCGTCGCGCCGACCTGTCGCTGTACAACGCAAAATCGCTGGGGAAGGGGCGGGCGATGGTGTCCGGCGACCTGCGACCGATCTTGCCGTCGGCGGACTGATCCTCGCCCGGCGCATTTCGCATGCCGTGGGCGGCCAACGCCGCACGGACAGGGCTACCGCGGCTTAGCCCGCGCCATGGATGACACTCTGCCGCCGGATGGACGCGCTGAGAACGCGCCGTGCCGAGGTCCGCGAGGCTGATCCGCTCGCCCCGTATTCCTGCATGGACATCCCAGTAAAAATCAAGGAAAGGCCAGCCGATTTGCGAAGCAAATCTTGCTGGGGGCAATACTAATGACGGACATGCGCTGGGTAGCTGAGTCGCAGCCAAGTCTTGTCCGCTATCGTGCCCGGGGATGGCCATTTCACCATTCCCTTCCTCCACACCTGGACACTCGGCGTTGAGGAGCAATTCTACGTCCTGTTTCCGGTCGTAGGGATCGCGGTGCGTCCGCCCGGGCGTGCCTTGCCCCTGGTAGCAGCCCCCTTGCGATCACCCCACCCGGAAGACAAGCCCGGCCCGGGCCTGCAGCCGGTCCGCGAGACCGCGCCCCAGCAACGCGCCCGGCGTCCAGATGCCGCCAGCGCCGCCCGCCTCTTCCACCAGGCAGAGCGCGGTCTCTGCGATCATCTTGCTGGTCGATCCATAGCCTGGATCCTTGTCGCCGGTGACGACGCAGTCGATCCGTTCGCCCCCCGGGCCTTCCCCGATGAACAGCAAATCGTAGAAACCCGCGTCGCGCTCTTCCCGACTTGGCCCCTCGCCAGGCTTCGGACCCTTGTCGCTCGCGAGCGGATTGATCCGGGCGATCGCCTCGGCCGCCGCCTTGCCCATGTCGCCGAGCCCCGGCGCCACCATCATTTCGTCATAGACGAAGCCGGGGCCATAGGCATCGCCGAGCAGGAAATTGGTGCGGTGGACGTTCTTGGTGTTGATCGGCGCCATGATGAACGGCGCGACCCACGCCTCGATCGTCTTGTCATATTCGGGCAGCAAGCCGCGCGGCTGGCTCGGCCCCTGGAACCCCGGTGTCAGCGCGAACGGATCGACCAGCAGACCGAGCAGCGACGGATCCTTCGCCGCCGCGGCGAGTGTCGCCTTGAGACTGGCGGCGGTCCCGCCGGAAAAGCCGCCCTGCATCTTGCGGACCCGCCCCTTCACCCGCGGTAGCGGATGACCGAACTTGGTCCGGGCAGCCTCCTGGAGCGTCAGCACGCCCAGGTCGAACGGAATGGAATCGAAGCCGCAGCTGAACACGATCCGTGCGCCCGAGGCCGTTGCCGTCTCGTGATGCGCGTCGATCATGTGGCGCATCCATGCCGGTTCCCCGCAGAGATCGACATAGGCGGTCCCGGTTTCGGCACAGGCGGCGACCAGATCGCTGCCGTACAGTTGGTACGGGCCGACCGTGGTCAGCACGACGGTGGTGCGACGGCACAGCGCGCGGAGCGCCGCGGGATCGTCGGCATTGGCGGTGACGAGCGGCGTATCTGCCGGGGCACCGATCAGGTCGCGCACCTGTTCCAGCTTGGTGAGCGATCGGCCCGCCATCGCCCAGCGCCGGGCGCCGCTGCCGAGGAGATATTCGGCAACCAGGCGACCCGTGAACCCCGTTGCCCCGAATACGATGATGTCGAAGTCGCGCGTCATGTGGCTCTCCGTTGAGCGATCCGGATGCTGTGCCGGATGCGGCGGAGTGTGCGGCATAGACGGCGCGCGAACAAGCCCGCGGCCGCCGGGCTCCTTCAAGCCGCTTCGTTGAACTGCAGGCTGGCGAGACGCGCATACAGCCCGTTCTCGCCGATCAGCGACCCGTGCGACCCCTGCTCGACGATCTGGCCATCGCGCATGACGATGATCCGCTTGGCGGCGCGCACGGTCGCAAGCCGGTGCGCGATGACAAGGGTGGTGCGGTTGGTCATCAGCCGCTCGAGCGCCTGCTGGACGAGCCGTTCGCTCTCCGCGTCGAGCGCGCTGGTCGCCTCGTCGAGCAGCAGGATCGGCGCATCACGCAGCAAGGCGCGGGCGATGGCGACTCGCTGGCGCTGGCCGCCGGACAGCCGTGCGCCGCTCTCGCCGAGGAAGGTATCGAGCCCGTCGGGCAATTTGCGGAGGAATTCCGCGGCGTTCGCGGCCTCTGCCGCTGCCCATAATTCGTCGTCCTGCGCGCTCCAGCGCCCGTAGCGCAAATTGTCGCGCGCGGTCGCGCCGAAGATGACGGTTTCCTGCGGCACCATCGCGATCCGCGCGCGGATTTCCGCGGGGTCGGCATCGCGCAGATCGACCCCGTCGATCCGCACCGATCCGGCATCGGGATCGTAGAAGCGCTGGATCAGCTGGAACAGCGTGGTCTTGCCCGCGCCCGAGGGGCCGACGATCGCGACGGTTTCCCCGCTGCCGATCTCGAGCGAGAAGTCGTGCAACGCTGCGACATCCTGCCGCGTCGGGTAGCGGAATTCGACATGATCGAAGGTCAGCGTGCCGCGCGCCGGAACCGGCAGCGTGGCCGGGACCGCCGGCGCGCTGATCTCGGGCTCCTCGTTGAGCAATTCGGCCAGCCGCTCGGCCGCGCCCGAAGCACGCAGCAGATCGCCGTACACCTCGGTCAGGGCCCCGAATGCGCCGGTTACCAGCCCGGCGGTGAAGATGAACGCGGTCAGGGCGCCACCCGTCAGCCGACCTGCGGAGACGTCCGCCAGGGTCGACCACATCAGGAGCGTGACCGCACCGAACAGCAGGCCGATCACCAGCGCGGTCATGATCGCGCGGATCCGGATCCGGCGCTTGGCGGCGGTGAAGCTGCGGTCGACCGCCCCGGCGAAACGCTCGGCCTCGCGGGTTTCCTGGCCGAACGCCTGGACGATCTTCATCGCGGCAAACGTCTCGACCGCCATCGCCCCGATGTCGGCGATCCGATCCTGGCTGGAACGCGAATATTTCTGCACGCGCCGCCCGAGCAGCATGATCGGCAGAACGACGATCGGAATGCCGATGATCAGCATCCCCGCCAGTTTCGGCGCGAGCGCGAACAACGAGACGATCCCGCCGATCCCGGTCAACGTGTTGCGCAAGGCAACCGATACGGTCGTGCCGACCGCGCTCTCGATCTGCGCGGTGTCGGATGTCAGGCGCGAGGCGACTTCCGATGGCCGGTTCTCCTCGAACCAGCGCGGGGCGAGGCGCAGCAGATTGGCCTGCACCGCGGTCCTGATATCGGCGACGGTTCGCTCGCCCAGCCAGGACACGAAGTAGAAGCGCACGGCGGTCGCCACGGCCAGGACCGCGACCAGCGCGAACAGGCCGTAAAACACGCGATCGATGTGCTGCGGATCGCCGCCGTGGCTGAATCCCTGATCGATCACCGACTTGAAGGTCCACGGGATGTACAGGGTGGTTGCCGACGTCGTCAGCAACGCGAGCAGTGCGATCGTGATCTGCGCCGGATAGCGCGATCCGAAATGCCAGATCATCAGCAGGTTGCTGAGCTTGCGCCGGCCGGGTGCCGGCGTGTCGCGAGGGGCGGTGCCAGGCGCTGGGTCGTGCGTGGGAGCGGCGTGAACGGTCTCTGCCATGGCGCATCGCCTAGCAGGGACTGGCAGGCGCCTCAATCGTCGTGCAGCCTATTGCCGCGCGGCGCGTATCTCTCTGGGGCATGCGGCACGTCCGTTCGTCGCATGGCCGCATATGATGATAGAATCGTAAGCTCGGTATGCTAGAAGGCGCGGCTATGCTCTACAATGCCTATGAAATTCAAAAATCGATGCTCGCCGGCGCGAGTGCCATGGCCGACTTCAGCGCAGGGTGGCTGAGCAACCCGGCCAATCCCTTTGCCTATTTCGGCGGCGGGGCGGTGATGGGCTCGGCGCTCGAAGTGTTCGCGCACGCCGCCGCGCCGCGCGGGAAGCCGGCCTTCGGGCTTGATTTCACCGAAGTCGATGGCAAGACCGTTGCCGTCACCGAAGAGATCGTTGCGCGCAAGCCCTTCGGACAGCTCAAGCGGTTCGTCCGCGAAGGCGTCGAAACCGGACCGAAACTGCTGATCGTCGCGCCGATGTCCGGCCATTATGCGACGCTGCTGCGCGGTACGGTCGAGCGGATGCTACCCGTGGCGGACGTGTACATCACCGACTGGCGCGATGCGAAGCAGGTGCCGCTGTCCGAGGGCAAGTTCGACCTCGACGATTACATCGATTATCTGATCTCGTTTCTCGAGGTCGTGGGCCCGGGCGGGCACATGCTCGCGGTGTGCCAGCCGTCCGTGCCGTGCTATGCGGCGGCGTGCGTGATGAGTGCGGACAAGCATCCGTGCCGTCCCAGGACGCTGACCATGATGGGCGGCCCGGTAGATACGCGCGAGGCACCGACCTCGGTCAACACGCTGGCGACCGAGCGTCCGCACAGCTGGTTCAGCCAGAACGTCATTGCGACGATCCCCGCGACGCATCCGGGCGCTGGCCGCAAGGTGTATCCGGGGTTCCTGCAGCTTGCCGGCTTCATGTCGATGAACCTCGGCAGCCACATGATGTCGCATTACGAGATGTTCAAACATCTGGTGGTCGGCGAGGATCTGGAGGCGGATGCGACCAAGCGGTTCTACGAGGAATATCGCTCGGTCTGCGACATGACCGCCGAATTCTACCTGCAGACGATCGACGTGGTGTTCCAGGACCATGCGCTGCCCAAGGGAACGATGACGCATCGCGGTCGTCCGGTCGATCCGGGTGCGATCACCGATATCGCGATCCTCGCGATCGAAGGCGAGAAGGACGACATTTCGGGGCTCGGGCAGACGCGCGCGGCGCTGACGATCGCGACCAACCTGCCGGACGACAAGAAGCGCTATTACATGGCCGAGGGCGCGGGCCATTACGGCATCTTCAACGGGTCGAAGTGGCGCAACAAGGTCGCGCCGGTCGTCGAGGAATGGATGAAAGCGCACGGCTGAAGAGCGTAGCGGACCGCGCTCCGCCGCGCGTTGCCGGGCCGGTCCGTACCTGTTTATGCTGGATCCCGGCACGCGGCCGGAATCCAGCGGGATCAGGGAACCCTTCGCTTACGCGGCCGTCGTGCTGACCTTGGCGTGGCTGCTGCTTTCCTCCGCAGTGATGGTGCCGCCGAACAACATCTTGACGCGACCCGTCAGCGAAATGTCGGTTTCCCACAATTCGGCGCTGTCGATGTCCATGCGCAGAAGGGCGAGGTTGGGGTCTTCCTTACCTTCGGGAAACCAGGCCTCGACCTGCTTGTTCCACAGCTTGTCGATCATGCCCGTGTCATTGTCCTGGCGGATCGTGCCGGCCATGCACGCGAAATAGTCGTGCCCCTTGGCCACGAACTGGGCCATCACCTTGCCACCGCCGGCGAGCCGATTGTCCTTGCCGGTGAAGAAGAACAGCGTGTCGACCAGATCCTTGTCGAGCTGCGCGGTCAGCGGTTCGCTATGCGACGAACCGTCGGCGAGGCCGACCATGACGAAGGGGCTGTCCGCCATCTTCTTCCACAGCGTTTCCTTGATTTCGTGGGTGTCGGCCATGCGGGTGTCTCCTTCAGGATGGTTCGGACAGGAAACGACGGGACGCTGGGTTGGTTGCCCGGCATTTTCTGCGGTAATCGCTGGCAAGACATTGGCGTATCCTGCGAAGAATACGGAACACCATCGGTCGAAAGCAGGGCGACCGGGCAAGGCGAGTGTCGCCTGGATTTGCCGATCGTCAAAGTCGCGATTAGTCATTCCCGCGGCGGCAATTCGGCCGCCAAGATGAGAGGTGCACCTATGATGGTCGCCGATCTGTGCCTGATCCTGGGCGTGCTTCTTGCCTTCGCGACCTTGGTCCTGAAGATCATCGAGATGGCACGCAAAGATTGAGGTGCACGGGCGGGGCTCGGTCTGACAGCCGAGCCCCACACGTATTGAGCCCCGGCCGCTGACACGACCGGGGCTCGCTATGAGAGGCGCCTATGATCGCCGACGCCGTTATAGACGAAACGGGCGTCGACTTCAATTACAGGACTTCGAACAACCCTGCCGCACCCTGGCCGCCGCCGATGCACATCGTCACGACGACGTACTTCGCGCCGCGCCGCTTGCCCTCGATCAGCGCGTGGCCGGTCGCGCGCGCGCCGGTCATGCCGTACGGATGGCCGATCGAGATCGCACCGCCCGACACGTTGAGCAGCTCATCCGGAATGCCGAGGTTGTCGCGGCAATACAGCACTTGCACCGCGAACGCCTCGTTGAGCTCCCACAGGCCGATATCGTCCATCTTGAGGTTGAAGCGCTCGAGCAGCTTGGGGATCGCGAAGACCGGGCCGATGCCCATCTCGTCGGGCTCGGTGCCAGCCACCGCCATGCCGACATAACGGCCGAGCGGGGTGAGGCCGCGCTTCGAGGCGAGCGACTCTTCCATCAGCACCGAGGCGGACGAGCCGTCCGACAGCTGGCTGGCGTTGCCCGCGGTCACGTTCATCCCCGGACCCATCACGGGCTGGAGCGACTGGAGACCCTCGAGCGTCGTCTCGGGGCGGTTGCCTTCGTCCTTGGAGAGCGTGACCTCCTTGTGCGTGACTTCCTTGGTCTCCTTGTTGGTCACCGCCATCGTCGCGGTGACGGGGATGATCTCCTGATCGTAATAGCCCGCTGCCTGCGCGGCAGCCGTGCGCTGCTGCGACTGGAGCGCATATTCGTCGCAGGCTTCGCGGCTGATGTTGTACCGCTTGGCGACGACTTCCGCCGTGCCGAGCATCGCCATGTACACGTCCTTGTGCATGGCGATCAGCTCGGGGTCGGGGGCGAAACGCATCTGCGGGGTCTGGACGAGGCTGATGCTCTCGACCCCGCCGCCGATGGTGACGTCCATATTGTCGGTGATGATCTGCTTGGCGGCGGTTGCGATCGCCATCAGGCCGCTGGCGCACTGGCGGTCGACCGACATGCCCGGCACAGTGACGGGGAGCCCGGCGCGCAGCAGCGACGTGCGCGCGATGTTGCCGGCCTGGTGGCCCTGCTGGAGCGCGCAGCCGAAGACGACGTCGTCGACCATGCCACCATCGATCCCGGCGCGCTCGACGGCGGCCTTGATCGCGTGGCTGGCAAGCGTGGGGGCGGGGGTGTTGTTGAACGCACCGCGATAGGCGCGACCGATCGGGGTGCGGGCGGTGGAAACGATGACGGCTGAACGCATCGGGCTTCTCCTTCTATAAGCCCCTCCCCTTCAGGGGAGGGGTTGGGGTGGGGACGTGGGATGGAGGCAGCCGGTTCGATAACGGCACGGCCCCACCCCGACCCCTCCCCTAAAGGGGAGGGGCTTTTTAAAGATCACACGAAGATCTGCGACATCCATTCGGCGATCATCGCGGGCTTTTCTTCGCCTTCGATCTCGACCGTGAATTCGTTGGTCTGCTGCCACTGGCCGGGGCGCTTCTCGATCAGTTCGAGCAACTTGAACCGACCGCGCACGCGCTTGCCGGACCGCACGGGCTGGAGGAAGCGCACTTTGTTGCCGCCGTAATTGATCCCCATCTTGACGCCCTCGATCTGGACCGCGTCGATGATCTTCGAGGACAGCAGCGGCATCAGCGACAGCGTCAGGAAGCCGTGCGCGATCGTGCCGCCGAACGGGGTCATCGCGGCCATTTGCGGATTGACGTGGATGAACTGGTGGTCGCCCGTCGCATCCGCGAATTTGTCGATCATTTCCTGGCTGACTTCGACCCAGTCCGATACCTGCTCGCTGCCGATCCGACCGGCGAGCTCCTGAATTGTAATCGTGGTCGTCACGGCATTCCCCTGCAAAGTGCGCGCCTGGCTATCGTGCTGCGGGAGATGGCACCGGCTTTTGCCCCATGCAAGCCTTGTGGAAACCCATGATCGGAACGGATAGGCGGCCGTAGCGTTAATTGGCAGGAACGCGACGCCGCGCAGGCCCTCTCCGGCGAACCGGATTTTCGAATCAGGGCGGCCGACGATTCGTCGGAGCGGCCGGCGGGCGCGACGGAGCATTTTAAATGACGCAAAACCTTCGTCGAGTTGCCACCGATCATAGTCAATAGGAATGAAACCCGACTTAAGGCGGATGTGCCCCTAGAATATCCATGCATAGGTCCTCCTACATTAACCCAACATCAGTTGGGCGCCGTCGGAAGGAACAAGATCCTCATGCGAGTAGCGATGAAACAGCGACCAACCGATCAACGCGAAATGTATGTATTGAGCGATGCACGCCACGACCGGCGCGCGGCGAGCGGCGCTGTGGTGCTCGACGATTTGGCCCATTTGGCGATGCGGTCGCTCGATGTTCCGCTTGCCGTGATCGTCATCGACCGCATCGCCCAGGGTTGGCAAACCAAGCGTGTCGGCGCGGCGAGCATCACGCCCGTCAGCGGGCAGGCGCAACATTCGCTCGGCGCGCTGGTCAATCCGGTGGCCGCGGGGGCGGCGGGTTTTCCCTTCTATGTCGCCGTTCCGTTGCGCGACGACCGCGGCGCGCGGATCGGGACTTTGGCGATCCTGGCGGAGGAGACCCGCACCGTATCGGACGACGACCTCGCAACCTTGCGGAAACTGGCGGGAATTATCGAACTGATCGTGTGACCGGGCGACCGCCGGTCACAGGTTCAGCGTCGCGGCGACACCTTTCCGCGTGAGGATCGCATCGCGGGCGGTCGGTTCGTCGCCCGTACCGATCAGGAAAAACTCGACCGACAGAAAGCCCTCGTCGATCAGGCTCTGGACGATGCGGACGAAGGTCTTGCCTTCGGGCGAGAACTCCGTGCCAAGTCGGGTCGGCGAAAGATGGACCGGTGTTGGCCAGTTCTTGCGCAAATAGGCGAGAGCGGCCTGATTAAGCCGCGTTTCGATACTGGCCTCTGGGTCGTGCAACCGCTGCAATGCCACTACTGTCGCCCCTAAGAGATCGGCGTCCGCTATAATCCCTTTCGCTGTTATCTTCGGGATCAGTTCATTCGCTCTCTGTATACAGGGAAATTATAGGTCAAAAACGGCGGTAACGCCAGTGGCGATACAGCCGTTTTGAATGTTCCCGCCGAAACTATCGGCAATATACTGTGAATGACGTACGCAACAGTCACAATTCGACAGTAACCGTATTGCGAAATCAATTGTGCGCGGCGTCCTCGTCCACGGCGGAACGGCTGGCGGCTGCTCCGGTGCCCTTGCGCTGTTCGGACGATGGCGGCTTCGTCGCGGTCGGCGGCAAGCCGGATCCGTCCGCTCCCGGCCCGGCGAGCGTCGTTTGGGTCGGATAGGCCAGTTCGATCCCGTCCGTGTTCAACATGCGGACGATCGCCATCCCGACGGTGTGACGTGCGTCGTAGAAGTCCTGGAACGCGGCGCTGGGGGAATCGAATTCCACGTCGAAATCATAGCTGTTCGTGCCGAACGTGGTGAAGCCGGCGCGAACGAATTTCATGCCATTGGCCTCGATCACGTCTTTCAGCATCGACGGCAGTGCCTCCATCGTCTCGATCGGGGTCCATTGCACCAGCCCGAGCGTGAAGATGACGCGCCGATAGTCGCGCGAGCTGTTGTTGATGATTTCCTTCTCGAGCAGCTGCTTGTTCGCGACGATCCGTTCTTCGCCGGTAACGCCGCGGATGCGCGTCGACTTCAGCCCGATCGCCTCGACCGTCCCGGACGACTTGTCATAGCTGATCGCGTCGCCGCGACGGAACGGCCGGTCGAAGATGATCGCAAGGGCGGCGAACAGATCGGCGAAGATGCCTTGCGCGGCCAGACCGATCGCGATGCCGCTGACGCCGAGTCCCGCCACCAGCCCGGTGACGTTGACGCCGAGGTTGTCGAGGACGACGATCAACGCGATCGCAAATACCGCGAAGCTCACCAGCAGGCGGATGATGCCCATCGCGCTGCCGATCGCCTCGCCGGAATAATGTTCGTTGCGCGTGCGGTGCTCGATCGCGCCGAGGATCAGCTCGCGGGCCCACAAGGCCGCCTGGAAGACCGCGGAGATCGTGAACAGGAAATTGATCACCCGTGTGACGTCGGCCGGCGGATTGGCGAAGCCCACGACCAGCTTCGCCGCCAGCAGCACCATGAAGACGTTCCCGGTCCGCGCTATCGCACGCCCCAGTACGATTCCCCAGCCCTGCAATTTGCCGTCGCGCTCGCACAGTGTCCGCCCGAGCCGGCGCGCAACGTGCAGCGCCAGGACGATCGCGGTTCCGACGCCGATTGATACCAGCAATTGCAGCCAATAGTCGCCGACCCAGTCGACCGTCGTCTTGACCAGACCGTGAACCTGACTGTTCACGTCGCGCACACGGATGGGCGGGAGGATGGCCGCGGACTTGTTGCTCATGATGATGAAACCTTTACGCGGCCCCGGCGAGCGTTGCTGCGCTTCCCGTAGGTGAGCCGCTGTCTAGAAACGCGATCAACCCGCGTTCTACCCGGGAAAGATGCTGCGTGGAGCGCGGCAGGCGTAACCCGTCGCGAAAGGCGGACTGCCCGTCCTTTACCAGGGCGAGCAGCGCGGGATGAACATAGGATTTGCGCGCGATGGCCGGGGTGTTGCCGAGCGCTTCGGTGACGGGCTCGAGCATCGTTTTCAGCGTGATATCGTGCTTCGCCGACGCGAGCGCCTCGAACGCCAGAACGCTCGCGCTCCAGGTGCGGAAGTGCTTGGCGGTGAAATCCGCGCCCATCGCATCGCGGATATAGGCGTTTACGTCGGACGAACTGACCGGGTGGCATGTGCCCTCGGCATCGACCCAGCGGAACAGATGTTGGCCCGGCAGGTCCTGGCAGCGTTTGACGAAGCGGCTCAGGGATCCATCGGTAATCGTGAGCATGCGCATCTTGCCCGACTTCGCCTTGAACTGCAGCTTCAGCGACTGTCCCTTGATGTCCGCATGGCGCTTGCGCAGCGTCGTGGCACCGAAGCTCTTGTTGGACTTCACATACCCTTCGTTCCCGATCCGGACCTTGCCCAGGTCGAGCAGGCGGACCACCGCGGCGACCGCGATGTTCTTGTCCAGACCGCGGCGCGCGAGATCGCGCTCGACGCGCGCCCGCAGCCTTGGCAAGGCCTGGCCGAACGGCGCGCACAGGTCGTATTTCGCCGCCTCCTGCGTTTCGCGGAAGCCGGTGTGGTAGCGATATTGCTTACGGCCCTTTTCGTCCCAGCCAACCGCCTGGATATGACCCGTCGGCGAGGGGCAGAACCACGCATCGCGATAGGCGGGGGGCAGGCCGATCGCGTTCAGCCGGTCGATCTCGGCACGGTCGGTGACACGATTGCCCTGCGCATCATGATAGCCCCAGCCGTGCCGCATCTTCTTGCGTGTAATGCCAGGCTCGCTGTCGTCGTGGTAATCGATGCTGGGGATGTGCTGCTCCATGGCCTGTTTGAATGCACGGGTGGGCGCATCGTTCCGGAACAGCCGACCCCGCTCGCGGGTTGAGCACCGCGAGCCCCCAGGCTTGATCCCCACCGACCCTTTGAGCACCGGAGACTATCATGGCCGAGCTTTCGCAGGCGCACGTTCTCATCATCGCGACCGACGGCTTCGAGCAAGCCGAACTGTTCGAGCCGCGCAAGGCGCTGCTCGACGCGGGCGTCAAAGTCACTCTGGCCGCGCCCAAGATGGACCCGATCCAGGGCATGGAGCATGACCAGAAGGGGCAGACGATCACCCCGGACATGACGCTCGATACCGTGGATACCGAGGATTACACCGCGCTTCTCCTGCCGGGAGGCGTCGCCAATCCGGATGCCTTGCGGATGGATGACCGCGCGGTCGAGATCGTCGAGGAATTCGCCGATGACGGCAAGTTGATCGCCGCGATCTGCCACGCGCCGTGGCTGTTGATCGAGGCGGACGTCGTCGATGGTCGTCGCATGACGAGCTGGCCGTCGCTGCGGACCGACCTGGCGAATGCCGGTGCGGACGTGGTCGACGAGGAGGTCGTCCGCGACGGTCCTTTCATCACCAGCCGCAAGCCGGACGACATTCCGGCGTTCAACAAGGCGATCTTGCAGGCGCTGCAGGAAGACCTGGACGACCAGGAAGCCGATCAGGAAGACACGGCGGACGCGTGACGCCGCGAACCGGCTCGCCAGGTCTTGGCGAGCCGGTTCATCCGCTCCTGCGCGGGTTGCTCGACGCAGGAGTACAGGACGACCGAACTGGCCAGCACGAGTGCCAGGTAGAGCGCGATGACCGGTGGTGGCACGGCGTGCGCGTCGCGCACGAGCACGAGCTTGACCACGACGAACAACAGGAAATGGCCGAGATAGGTCGCATAGCTGATCTCGCCCAGTCGGTGGAGGAGCGGCGCGGCCAGCGGGTTTCCGGGGAGACCCGACGTCAGGGCAAGGGCAAGCAACCCGGCCGCGCATCCGCACGGCAACACGAGCGTTTCTCGCGTGCCCAATGCACATGCCGTAACCGCGCCGCCGAAGACGAACAGCGCGACCACGGCGGGGCCGATCGGGGTGGTCCGGTATCGGCTCCACAGCGCGTAGGTCGCGGTTCCCATCACGAATTCGATCAGGCAGCGGCGCAGGCCGAGCGACCAGATGTCGGTGCCGAGGGTCGGCGCGCCGGCCATTGCGGCGTGCAGCAGCACGCCCAGCGCAACGATCGCCGCGACGATGCCGGCGGTCGGCACCCGTCGCCAGTCGAGGACGATTGCCAGCACCGGAAACAGGATATAGGCCGCCCATTCGGTGCTGATCGACCAGCTCGGATCGTTCCAGGCGAGCCGATCGGTGAACCCTAAATTCTGCAGCAGCAGGATATGCAGCGGCAGCGCAGCGAAGGGAAAGGCCTGTGCGTCCCCCTTGCCGATCGCGGCGAGCGCGAGCGCAAGCGCAGTCGCGCACGCGAGCATGAACAGGTGAAGCGGCCAGATCCGCGCCAGCCGACGCCACAGGAACCCGGGAAGCGCGCCGATCCCGCCGCTGCGCAGGCGGTCGTTCCAGCTCAGCCACAGGACGAAGCCCGACAGCAAGAAGAAGAAATCGACCGCCAGATACCCCTTGGCGAACAGCGCCAGCCAGAAGGGGGGCAATCCGGCGATCGACAGGCGGATGTGATACAGCACGACCCACCAGGCGGCAATCCCGCGCACCCCGGTGAGCGCGCGCAACTCGGCGCGCGCGGTCACGTCGTGGCGATCCGCGCGGGGCGGGCCTTGCGGAGCGGCCGGAACGTCTGTTCGGCGCGCTTGCGCGCGAGATAGGTGTCCAGGCCGATCTGCGCGCCGATCAGCATGTAGACGAACGGCTGGAACGCAATCGCGATGAACGCCGCGCCGAGCAGGTAAACGATATGCGCGGATTGCAGCGCCCCGGCGAGCGGCGCGATCCACGCCTGGTGCGCGTCCGCCTTGCGATAGCGACGGCGCAGCACTTCCATGCGGATCAGCCCGATCCCGTTGATCAGCGCCCACAACAGCAGGCCGGGGAAGCCCTGTTCGCCGATCATCTCGAAATAGGCACTGTGGAAGGCGCGCGCCTTGTCGACCGTCAGCTTGCGGTCGACGGTCGCGTTGTTGCCGTCGCCTTCGACTTTTTCGGTGTCGTAGCGGATCTGGTTCTGGCGATACATTTCGAACCCGCCGCCCAGCGGGTGCTGCTTGGCATAATCCCACGTCCAGCCCCACACCGCGAGCCGGGTGGAGGCGGATTCATCGCCCTTATAAGTCTTGATCGTGCCCATCCGCTCGGTGAAGGCGCTCGGCAGGAACGGCACCGCGATCAGTCCCGCTGCCGCGATCAGGCCGAGATACAGGAGTTTGCGCTTGGCATCGCGCAGCATCAACAGCGCGACCAGCCCGATACAGAGCAGGCCGGTGCGGGTCGACGTGCCGACCGGGATCAGCAGACAGGCGAACACCAGCGCATAGCAGAAGGCGGTCACCTTCCATCCCGGCGGGAAGATCGTCCCGTAGCGGGTGAACCACAGGATCAGCGGGATGATCGCGACCGCGACGGTCGAAATGGTCGAGCCTTCGTAAAGCCCCGAATTGTTCGCGACCATCAGGTTGAGCGTGCCATAGCCGCCCCCGCCGCTGGCGATCGTCTTCAGCCCGCCGACGATGATGATCGACGCCGCCGAGGCGATCATCACCACCAGCAGTGCCTCGATCCGCAGGCGGGTGCGCAGGGTCAGCGGGAGGAAGGCGGCGAAGGCGAGCGTCTTCCACACCCAACCCCATTTATCGAGCGCTTCGACCGGGAAATCGGCGCTGCGCGTGGTGAGGCCGCAATATAGCAGCAGCAGGACGATCAGCAGCTGGCGCGGGGCAAGGCGGACGTCGCGCTTGTCGTCGGCGAGCAGGAAGCCGCCGACCGCGAGCGCGACCGCAACCAGCGAGATCGGAACCGAATTGAGCAGCAGATAGGTCAGGCGCTGCGGCGAAACGATGTCGATATAGACATAGGACAGCACGAACACGAACGGCCGCCGGAACCCCGCCGCGAAGAAGGCCGCAAGGAACGCGACGAAGAACAGGTCACGCACGCGGGCGTCTCCCCGGTCTTTCTGGGGTGGCGGGCGCGGGGTCGTTCGCGGTCGCGGCGGCTTCGCGGTCGAGATCGGGACGGCGCAGGAGCAGCCAGATTGTCAACGCGATCAGGCCATGGCTCACGGCGAGCGCGAAATTGTCGATCATCCGCGCAAACCCCTTCGACGCCCGTGTCCCGCGTGTCCGTCAGGCCGGCCACGGCGTCGTCCTAGCGCGCGGGCGGTTGAGGCTCCGTTAAACACTCTTGCGCTAACCGATGCGCATGCGGATTCTTCACATCCTCGATCACGGCTTGCCGCTCCACAGCGGCTATACCTTTCGGACGCGGGCAATCCTGAAGAGCCAGATGCGGCGCGGATGGCAGGTCGCGGCCGTCACCGGCCCGCGCCACGGAGACGCCCCCGCCGGCGAGGAAACGATCGACGCGATCGACTTCCATCGCACCGCGCCGGTCAGGGGCATGCCGCCGGTCCTTCGGGAACTCCGCGAAATCCATGCCTTCGCCAAGCGGATCGATGCCGTGGTGGAGGCTTTCCGGCCGGACGTGTTGCATGCGCACTCGCCGGTGCTGGATGCGCTGGCCGCGCTGCGGGTCGCGCGGCGACGTTCGCTGCCCCTGGTGTATGAGATCCGCGCCTTCTGGGAGGATGCGGCGGTCGGCAACGGCACGGGGCGCGAGGGATCCGCGGTCTATCGCGCCACTCGCGCGCTTGAAACCTATGCGGTGCGCCGTGCCGATGCAGTCGCGGTGATCTGCGATGGGCTGCGCCGCGATCTCGTCGCGCGCGGGATCGATCGCGACAAGGTGTTCGTGTCGCCCAATGGAGTCGATCTCTCAGTGTTCGGGGAGCCGCCCGCTTACGATACCGCGCTGGCCACGCAGCTCGGTATCGGCGCTGCCGAGGTCATCGGCTTCATCGGGAGCTTCTACGATTACGAGGGGCTCGACGATCTGCTCGCCGCGATGCCGCAGCTCGTCGCGGCGCGGCCGCGCGCGCATCTCGTGCTGGTCGGCGGCGGCCCGGTCGAGGCGGCGCTCCGCGCGCAGGCGGCGGCCTCGCCGGTCGCGGGTCATATCCATTTCGTCGGCCGCGTGCCGCACACCGAGGTCGAGCGCTATTACAGCGTGATCGACGTCCTCGCCTATCCGCGCAAGCATATGCGGCTGACCGATCTCGTCACGCCACTCAAGCCGCTGGAAGCGATGGCGCAGCGCCGACTCGTCGCGGCGTCCGATGTCGGCGGCCATCGCGAGCTGATCGCGGACGGGGTGACCGGCACGCTGTTCGCGCCGGACGATCCCGCCGCGATGGCACAGGCGCTGGCGACGTTGCTGGCGGACCGGGCAAGCTGGGACGGACGGCGCGACCGCGGCCGCGCCTTCGTCGAGAAAGAGCGCAACTGGGCGCTCAACGTTGCATGTTACGCCCCCGTTTACCAGAAACTCACCGATCCCCAGGCAAGGTTCGCTCCATGGCCGTCCACTCCGATTCTCAACGCCTGATCCTCCCCGTCGCGCCGCTCGTCGGCGCGCTCGTCGGCAGCTGTGCCGCCGTGGTGCTGGCCGCGGTGCCGATCGGCGTGGTCGAGACGATCGCGCTCGACAGCGGCATTGCCGCGATCGTCTCGGCCGCGGCCCCGCCACTCGGTTTCACCGCTCGGTTGCTGATGGTCGTGTTCGGGGGTGGGGGACTGGGCGTGATCGGCTGGTTCGCAGCGTTTCTCGTCCGGGGGACGCGGTCGGCGGCGGTCGCCGAGCATGGCATCACCATCGACGAAGGCGCATCCCGGGAGGAAGCCGCACCAATCCTGCGTCGCGCCGATGCGCACCCGGATGCGCCCGCACGTCGCCCCCTGCGCGCCGACCGTGATCTCGGCACGCCGTTCCTGCAGGTCTCCGCCGGGGACGGCGCAGCGCAAACGCCCCTCACAACGGCGTCGATGACGCGAGAACCCAAGACGGAAGAACCCAAGACGGAAGATCCCAGGACGGAAGATCCCAGGACGGGGGCACTGAAGACGGGGGCACCGAAGACGGGCGGGGACGCGGTGTCCGGCTTCCTCTTCCCGGGGACGGTTGCGCCGGGTGCCGAACGCGCCTTGCCGAAGGATCTCGACGTGCCGCTCGCGGCGTATCGTACCGAGCCCGTATCCGCGCGTCCGCAGACATTCGCGCCGGGGGAGCGCCTGGAAACCTTTCGCCTGAAGCCGGGGAAGATCGATCCTTCGGAGTCGATCCATGCCTTGCTCGACCGGCTCGAGCAGGTGGTGCAGCGCCCGCCGAACGATCGGTCCGACCAGCCGGAACGCGGGCTGGAAGCCGCGCTTGCCGAACTGCGCAGCATGGCGCTGCGCGCGCGCTAGGCCGCCAGACGCCGCGGCGCCTTCGCGGCAGACCGGCAGGATCGATCGATCCGTCCTCACGTTTCGACGGTGAGCACCTCGATGCCAAGGTCGGCGCTGTCGTCGGCCTGGGTGATCGTCGTCACGACCAGATCCGCCACCAGATGCCCTCGCAACGGCAGGTCGACCTCGTCCAGCGCCGCCGCCCAGGCGGCGGTGCCCGCACCGCTGATCGACAGGGCAAGCCGGTGTTGCGCGCCGACGAAGGTCGCGCTGGCCCATCGGCGGACGTGCAGCGCATGCCAGGTCAGGGCGATGCCGCAGCGATCGGCATGGCGTTCCAGCTGGCGCTGCAACAGCATGGTGGCATCGGGACCGCGGCTCATCGCGGCAAGTCCCGCTGGGTCGCGAGGAAGGCTTCGATGCGCCGGACCATCCGCGCGCCCGGCTCGCGCCCCCGCCGCAGATCCTGCACGAGCCGGGGATCGCGCACCGCCAGCCGCCCGAACGTCGTCGGCGGCATCGCGGTTGCGCGGAGATAACGATCGATCTTGTACAGTACCGACATCGGATGGCCTTTCGGTTTGAGTCGCTTTATGTTCCCGATGTGTTCCGCCATTTCCAACTTGTCTAGGAATTTTCCTATGGTATCGTTTTGACCATGGATGCGTCCGATCCTCGTGCCCGTCTGGCGGCGCTCGTCGCGCAGCACGGCGTCGGCTATGCCGCGCTGTCGCGGATGCTGCGCCGGAACGACGCCTATCTGCAGCAATATGTGCGACGGGGAACGCCGCGGGTCCTGGCGGAGCGCGACCGTGCCTTGCTGGCCGCGTATTTCCGGGTGGATCAAAGCGAACTCGGCGGGCCGCCCACGCCCCGGATGACCGCGATCCGCCGCCTGTCGGTGGAGGCGTCCGCCGGACCCGGCGCAATGGTCGACGGGGCGGAAAGCCGCGACGGCGCCCGTACCATGCTGCTCGACCCGCGCCTGCTGACCGATTTGCGGTTAAGTCCGTCCGACGCCGGCATGCTGACCGCGCGCGGCGATTCCATGCTGCCGACGATTGCCGATGGCGACACGCTGGTGGTCGACGAGCGCGACCAGCGGGTCGGGGCCCGTCCGGCGATCTTCGTCCTGCGGCACGACGGGGTGTTGCTGGTCAAGCGTGTTTCGCGGCGTGACGCCGCCATCACCGTTGCGAGCGACAACCCCGCCTATCCGGACATCGTCCTGCAGCAAGCCGATATCGTCGGCCGCGTGGTGTGGCTATCGCGCGCGCTGCGGTAAACGGGGCCGCGGCGTCAGCGCCTGCGGTCGAGCAACCAGATCGCCAACGACATCGCGACCCCGCCCGAGAGCCCGAGCAGGAAGCCGCGCGTCGGCCCAAGGACCGTGAACAGCCCGACCGCTGCCCCCACGATCGCCCCCAGCGCGATCAGGGAACCACCGGCGACGGGCGAGCGGGGCGGGGGGGAAGATGCCATGCGGAATGCTCTGCCATGTCCCGGGATCGTACGCCAGCGTCCCGATCCGGGAGCGGTGGATCAAATGGAACACCAACGGCGCAATTGCGTGCTCGTGGATGCGTGACGCAGCCGATAAGAGTTGCTAGGCGCCTGCATCGCCGGGCGGATCATCGGTCGCCTCGGACCCGTCTGGAGCCAGAATGCCGCATCTTCCCTATCTCGCTGATCGCGCCGAATGCACCGATGCGGCAGACCTGATCACCATGTTCGGGAGCGAGGCGTGCTCGGAAGCCGCGGCGCGCGCGGATCGCAGCAGGGACCTCGGCAACTATCTGCACTTTTGCCGCTGGCGCCAGATCGAGCGGCTGATCGCCTTTCTGTCGTCCGATCGCGCGATCGGCACGGTTCACTAACCGCGCACGCCTACCCCCTGTCGCTTCGCCGATTGCCGGGCTAGGACGGATCCATGTCGTTACCGGTTGGGCGGCGGGGCCAGTTGCTTGCCACCGTCGGGGTCTTTGTCGTGGGGTGTCCGTGCGCGGCTGCACAGGTGCGTCCGGCAGCGGAGCCGTCCGTACCGGCTTCCCCCGCGATCGAGCCGCAGCACCTCGACCCGCAATCGCCGATGGCGCCGTTGCCCGGACTTGGGGTGGATTGGCCCGATCTGTCCAAGGCCCCGGTCGAGCCGCTGGTCGTGCCGACGCTCGCCACGCTGACGGGAGAGGCGCGCTACAGCTACCGCATCGATGGGATCGACGGGGTCGCGAGCGCGCTGCTGCGGGACCGTTTCGACCAATTGTCGACGCTGGCGACCAATGACGGCCAGCCCGCCAACGCGGCGCAGCTCGACCGGCGCGCGCGCGAGGATGCGTCCTTGCTGGTGTCGTTGCTCAAGGCGGACGGCTATTACGATGCGCGCGTGGCGACGCGGGTCGAGCCCAACGCCCGTCATCCGCTGGTGGTGCTCGATGCCGATCCTGGTACGCGCTATACGTTCAGCGGCGTGACCCTGTCCGGCGTGGCCGGCGCGGGGGACAAAGAGGCGCTGTTGCGCAAGGCCTTCGGGCTGCACGCCGGGGATCCGGTCAATTCCGATTCGGTCGTCGCGGGCCAGTCGGCGCTGGTGACGACGATCACCGACAAGGGCTTCCCCTTTGCGGTGGTCGGGGATCCCGAAATCGTGGTGGACCGCGCGGCGCACAGCGCGACGCTCGATGTCGCGGTCGTCCCCGGTGCGCAGCGGCGGTTCGGGCATATCGTGATGACGTCCGGGCAGCAGGTGTTCGATGCCGTCCATGTTCAGGACATCGCGCGCTTCACCCCGGGTAATCCCTATGATGCGTCCGCGCTGGTCGACCTGCGGCGCGCGCTGATCCAGACCGGGCTCGTATCCACGGTCAAGGTCGCACCCGTCGAGGGGAAGGAACCCGGCACCGTCGACATCGCCGTCGGCGTCGAACGCGCGCCGCCGCATACCATCGCCGGCGAGATCGGCTATGGCACGGGCGAAGGTGCGCGATCGGAGGTGAGCTGGACCCATCGCAACCTGTTCCCGCCCGAAGGGGGGCTCACGCTGCGCGGCGTGCTCGGCACGCAGGAGCAACTCGCCAGCGTCATCTTCCGGCGTAACAATTTCAACGGTCGCGACCGGATCCTGACCGCCTCGGTCACCGCCTCCAACCTGACGCGAAATGCGTATCAGGCGCGAACCTTCGGCCTTGCCGCCAGCCTGGAACGGCAGACCAACATCTTCTTCCAGAAGAAATGGACCTGGTCGCTGGGGGGGGAGCTGCTGGCATCGGACGAGCGCGACGTGATCGTCTCGACCGGCGCGCCGCGACGGCGGACCTATTTCATCGGCGCGCTGCCGACCACGCTCAGTTATGACGGGTCGGACGATCTGCTCAACCCGTCGCGCGGCTTCCGGCTGAGCGGTCGGTTTTCGCCGGAGCTGTCGCTCGAGGGGAACGTCTTCGGCTATTCCCGCGTGCAGCTCGACGCCAGCACCTATCGCACGGTGACAAAGGGGACCGTGCTCGCCGGCCGGATCCGGCTCGGGACGATCGTCGGTGCCCCGCGCGATGCGATCGCGCCATCGCGGCGTTTCTATGCCGGCGGCGGCGCCTCGGTGCGCGGCTATGGCTATCAGGATATCGGCCCGCGCGATCCCAACAACGATCCGATCGGCGGCCGCAGCCTGTCCGAATTTTCGATCGAGGCGCGGGTCAAGGCCTTTGGCAATTTCGGGGTCGTGCCGTTCTTCGACGGCGGCAACATCTACACCAGCGGACTGCCCAAACTGACCGACATGCGCTACGGCGCCGGGATCGGCCTGCGCTATTACACCAATTTCGGCCCGATCCGTATCGACGTCGGCACGCCCGTGAACCCGGCCAAGGGCGATCCGCGGGTCGCCGTCTACGTCTCGTTGGGACAGGCCTTTTGAGCGAACCGCTGGCGCCCCCGACCCCCGACGATGCCATCGTGGCGGTGCCGCGGCGCCGGCGGTGGGGGCGGATTGCGTTCGGCGTGCTGCTGGGGGCGCTCGCGCTGGTCGCGGCGCTGGCGGCCTTGCTCGACACCGGCATCGGGCACCGGCTGCTGACCGACCGGATCGCGGCGCTGCGTCCGTCGAACGGGTTGCGCTACAGCATCGGGCGGATCGACGGGTCGATCTATGGCAAGGCGACGCTGATCGACCTGCGGATTCGCGACCGGCGCGGGCTGGTCTTTTCCACGCCGCGCGCGGAGCTCGACTGGTCCCCGTTGCGCTGGCTGGACAATCGGCTGGACATCACCCGACTGCACATCGCGCAGGCACGGCTCGAGCGGTTGCCCGATCTGATCAAGTCGGACACCCGGCAGCCGATCCTGCCGTCGTTCGACATCCGGATCGGGGCGCTGGCGATCGATCGGATCGTCCTGGCGAAGGCGGTGACCGGGGTCGAGCGCGTCGGCCGGTTGTCGGGACGCGCGACCATCCACCGCGGCCGCGCGCTGGTCGATCTCGACGCCGTGGTCGCCCAGAGCGACACGCTGCGCATGAGGATCGACGCGGCGCCCGACCGCAATCGTTTCGCGATCGACACGCACGCGCGCGGGGCCGCCAACGGGGTGCTCGCCAAACTGACCGGTTTCCTGCGCCCGATCGCGCTCGATATCGCTGGTCGCGGCACCTGGGCGAAATGGGACGGCAGCGCGGTCGCGGTGGTCGGCAAGGTCCGGCTGGTCGACCTCAAACTGACCAATCGCGCCGGCGCCTATGCGCTGGCCGGTGTGTTGACGCCGGCTCCGCTGTCGCATGGCAAGTTGCAGCGGCTGTCGGCGCCGCGCGTACTGACCCATGGCACCGCGACGCTGGTCGATCGCCGGTTGAAAGGCACGCTGTCGCTCCGCTCGGTATCGCTGAGCGTGACCGCCGATGGTATCCTCGACCTCGCCGCGAACGCGTTTCGGGGCGTTCGGGTGCATGCGATCCTGGTCCGCCCGACGGGGCTCTTCCCCAACATGTCGGGCCGCGCGATCGAACTGCGCGTACTCCTCGACGGGGCCTTCGCGACCGCGCGGTTCGACTATCGGCTGGCGGCGAAGCGCTTCGCCTTCGACGATACCGGATTCGAGAATGCCTTTGCGGCGGGCAGCGGGCGCCTGTCCAAATCCCCGGTGCTCGTTCCGATCCGCTTCGTCGCCGCGCGCGTGACGGGGGTCGGCGACGTCGCGGGCGGCATCCTGCGCAACCTGACGATGCAGGGCGTGCTGCGCGTGACGTCGACCCTGGTCACCGGCGACGACATGCGGCTGACCTCGGACAAGCTCAGCGGGCGGTTCAACCTGTTGCTCGACCTGCGCGATGGCCGATACGACATCGCGATCAACGGGGGGCTCGGCCGGTACCTGATCCCGGGGCTCGGCGTGGTCGACGTCAGGACGATGCTCAAGGTCGTGCCCGGACCCGACGGCCACGGCACGCGCGTGCTGGGGCAGGGGGTCGCGCAGATGGTGCGGCTCGACAATGCCTTCTTCCGCTCGCTGGCGGGGGGGCTGCCGCGGCTCGTCACCGGGCTCGAACGCACCCCGGACGGGGTGCTGCACCTGAACAATCTGGTGCTGACCGGCCCGCAGATCCGGATCATCGGAAACGGCATCCGCCGCCGTGACGGCACGTTCCATTTCGAGGGCAGCGGGACGCAGCAGACCTATGGGCCACTGACTCTCAAGCTCGATGGCAAGATCGACCGGCCGACGCTCGATCTGGTGTTCCAGCGGCCGAACGATGTTCTGGGCCTTACGGACGTCGTCGCGCATCTCGATCCGACCGACGCGGGGTTCGCCTTTACCGCGCGCGGGGGATCCAGGCTCGGGCCGTTCACGGGCAATGGTGCGATCCTGCTGCCACCGGGCGGCGGCGGAACGATCGCGATCGCCGACCTGGCGGTGAGCGGCACGCATCTGGCGGGGCCGCTGGCGATCGTCGACGGCGGGTTCAACGGACGACTGGCGGTGGCCGGGGGCGGGATGGCGGGCGCGCTGCTGTTCGCGCCGGTCGGCGACAACCAACGGATCGAGGCGCACCTCGACGCGCGCGCGGCAAGCCTGGCCGACGGGGTCACGATCCGGCGGGCGCATCTCGACGCGGTGACGGTGCTCGATCCAGCCGGCACATCGATCGAGGCGAACCTTGCCGGTGGCGGCTTGCGGCGGGGGTCGCTCGTCCTGGGCCGTTTTGCCGCGCGCGCGTCGCTGCGCGGCGGTGTCGGCACGGTGACGGCGTCGATCGCCGGGTCGGGCGGGCGCGCCTTCGACATCCGATCGGTGGCGCAGGTCACGCCCGATCGCTGGGTCGTGTCCGCCCAGGGAACGCTCGACCGCCGTCCGCTCAAACTGGTGACGCCCGCCGTGTTCACGCGCGAGGCCGAAAATACGGGTTGGCGTCTGGCACCGACCGAGCTGACGTTCGCGGGGGGCGATGCGCAGCTGTCCGGGCGCTTCACCCGCGGGGCGAATGCGATCGATGCGAAGCTCGCGCACATGCCGTTGACGATCCTCGATATCGGTTATCCCGGTCTTGGGCTGGGCGGTAGCGCGTCGGGCAGCCTGTCCTACGCACAGGGGGGCGCCGCGCCGCCCACCGGGCGGATCGACATGACGGTGCGCGGGCTGACCCGCTCGGGGCTGGTGCTGACGTCGCGACCGGTCGACGTCGGGGTGGCCGGCATCCTGTCGGCCGACCGGATCGCGGCGCGGGCGGTTGCGGCGACCGGGGGCAAGACCGTCGGCCGCGCGCAGATGTTGCTCAACCTGCCCGCTGGGCAGGATCTCGCGACGCGCGTCGCCGATGCAGGGCTCTTCGCGCAGCTGCGCTACGATGGCGCCGCGGATACCTTGTGGCGGCTCACCGGGATCGAACTGTTCGACCTGACCGGCCCCGTCGCGATCGGCGCGGATGTCGGCGGTCGTGTCGGCAACCCGCAGATCCGGGGCGTGGTGCAGGCGCGCGGCGCGCGGATCGAAAGCGCGACGACCGGCACCGTCCTGACCAATGTCGTCGCCAACGGGCAGTTCGGCGGATCGCGGCTGACGATCGACACCTTTACCGCCGACGCGGGCAAGGGTGGTCACGTCACGGGCAAGGGCAGTTTCGATTTCGGCGCGAACAGCGGGTTCGACCTCGCGGTCCAGGCCGACCATGCGGTGATGATCGCGCGCGACGACATCGGCGCGACGGTCACCGGGCCGCTGCGCTTCCAGTCGGACAAGCGCGGCGGCACCATCTCGGGCGACTTGCGCCTCGACAAGAGCCGCTACCGGCTCGGCCAGGCGACCGCTGCGAGCGCCGTGCCGCAGCTCAACATCCGCGAGATCAACCTTCCCGGCGGCGGCACCGAGGATGACGACGTTCCGCGCGCGCCATGGCGGCTCGCGATCCACGCGCGCGCGCCCAACCAGCTGATCGTGTCGGGTCTCGGCCTGCGCAGCGAGTGGCTGGCGGATCTGCAGATCGGCGGAGCACCCGACAATCCGGCGATTTCGGGACGCGCCGATCTCGTGCGGGGAAATTACGATTTCGCGGGGCGGACCTTCGCGCTCGAACGCGGCAAGATCCTGTTCACGGGCGAAGCACCGGCCAACCCCGCGCTCGATATTGCCGCCAATGCCAACACCACCGGCCTGACCGCGACGATCAACGTGACCGGACCTGCTCTGAAACCCGAGATCGCCTTTTCCAGCGTGCCCGCGTTGCCGCAGGACGAACTGCTGTCGCGCCTGTTGTTCGGGACGTCGATCACCAATCTGTCGGCCCCCGAGGCGCTGCAGCTCGCTTCCGCCGTCGCGGCGCTGCAGAATGGCAAGGGCGGGCTCGACCCGATCAACGCCGTGCGCCGCGTCGCGGGGCTGGATCGGTTGCGGATCGTCTCGGCCGATCCGCAAACGGGGCAGCGCACGTCGATCGCCGCGGGCAAGTATATCACGCGCCGCTTCTATGCCGAGATCGTTACCGACGGTGCCGGCTATTCCGCGACCCAGGTGGAGTTCCAGGTGACGCGCTGGCTGTCGGTCCTCTCGACGATCTCGACGCTCGGGCGGCAGAGCGCGAACCTGCGCGTTTCGAAGGATTATTGAGCGCGGTGCCGTCACCCCCGGCGGCGGCTACCGCAGCCGGGGGCAAGTCCAGCAAAGGATCGCGGCGCGACGGCACGGCGCGCGCCACCGTGACGCGGCTGGCGAGCGGGCCGGGTCAGGGCGGGAAGCCGGTTACTCCGGCGCGCCCACCACCGTCTTGACCTCCATGAAATCGGCCAGCCCGAACTTGCCGTTCTCGCGCCCGTTGCCCGACTGCTTGTATCCGCCAAACGGCGCATTGCCGTCGGGGCTCCACGAATTGATCGTGACCAGCCCGGCGCGCAGCCGTGGCGCGACCTTCGCGGCGGCGGCGGGATCGCCCGAGATGGTCGCCGACAGGCCGAACGGCGTGCCGTTGGCGATCTTCACCGCTTCGTCCTCGGTGTCGTAGCGGGTGATCGTGGCGACCGGGCCGAACACTTCCTCCTGCGCGATCCGCATCTCCGGCGTCACGTCGGCGAACAGCGTCGGCTTAATAAAATAGCCCGCGTTGCGCCCATCGGGCCGCCCGGTGCCGCCGGTCACGAGCGTGGCGCCCTCGTCGATCGCGGACTGGATCAGGCCCTGGATCTTGTCGAACTGCGCCTTGTTGACGACCGGGCCGATGTGCGCGCCCATCTCGGCGGGGTCGCCGACCTGCGTGCCCTCCATCATCGCCTTGACGATCGCGGTTGCTTCGTCGACCTGGCTGGCGTGGACGAGCAGACGGGTCGGCGCAATGCAGCTCTGCCCCGAATTGGCCAGCACGCCCTGCACGGTCGGCGGCAGCACCGTGCCGAGATCGGCGCCTTCCAGCACGAGGTTGGCGGCCTTGCCGCCAAGCTCCTGATGAACGCGCTTGACCGTCGCGGCGGCGGCTTGCGCCACGGCGATGCCGGCGCGGGTCGATCCGGTGAAGCTCACCATGTCGACGTCGCCGTGGCTCGACAGCGCGACGCCCACGCCGGGGCCGTCACCGTTGACGAGGTTGAAGACGCCCTTCGGAACGCCCGCCGCGTCCATGATCTCGGCAAGGATCACGGCGCAGCCCGGCGATTCCTCGCTCGGCTTCAGGATCATGGTATCGCCGGCAGCGATCGCAGGGGCGACCTTTGCGGTAATCTGGTTGAGCGGCCAGTTCCACGGGGTGATCATCGCGACCACGCCCAGCGGTTCATGCACCACCGTCGACCGCCCCAGCCGTTCCTCGAATGCGAAGGCGTTGAGCGCCTTCAGCGTCGAGAGGAAATGACCAAGCCCCGCCGGGACCTGCGCCGCCATCGCGAAGCCGATTGGCGCGCCCATCTCGCTGCTCACCGCGTTGGCCAGATCCGGAATGCGCTTCTTGTACGCGTCGATGATCCGCTCGAGCAGCGCGGCACGCTCGGCGACCGAGGTCTGCGAGAAGGTCTCGAACGCCGCGCGGGCGGCCTTTACCGCGGCATCGACGTCGGCGGCTGTGCCGAGCGTGATCTCGGTGCAGGGCTGCTCGGTCGCCGGGTTGATCACGTCGTGCCGCGTGCCGCCCTGGCTCTCGACCCAGGCGCCGTCGATATAGTGCTTGAGATAGCTCTTCATCCTCAGCCTCCGCGTTTTTTGAATATGGGGTACGTGACGCCATATCTGGCGCGGGCGAACAAGCGTTGCAACCTGAAACCTGATCGATAGGGTGCCGGCTGCGACCACAGGAGACACGGCATATGACGCGTACCGCACGGATCGACCGCACCGGCGGCCCCGAAGTGATCGAATGGACCGACGTCACCCTGGCGCCCCCCGGCCCGGGGGAGATCCGGATGCGCAACACCGTGGTCGGGCTGAATTTCATCGACATCTATTTTCGCAGCGGGGTCTATCCCGCCAGTCTGCCGTGCGGCCTCGGGTCGGAGGCGGCGGGCGTGGTCGAGGCGGTCGGCGACGGGGTGATGGGTCTGGCGGTGGGCGACCGTGTCGGCACCTTCGGGCCAACGCTTGGTGCCTATGCACAGGCGCGAAACCTGGCCGCGGCAACGGTGTTCAAGCTGCCCGACGACATAGACGATCGGACCGCCGCCGCCGTTCTGCTGAAGGGCTGTACCACCGAGTTTTTGGTCGAACGCTGTGCCAGAATCGAAGCGGGGCAGACCGTGCTGGTCCATGCGGCGGCGGGTGGGGTCGGGCATTTGCTGGTCGGCTGGCTCAAGGCGATAGGCGCGATCGTCATCGGGACGGTCGGTACGGAGGACAAGGCGGCGCAGGCCCGGGCGGCGGGCGCGGATCACGTCATCCTCCACAAGCAGGAAGACGTCGCGGCGCGGGTCCGGGATATTACCGCCGGTGCGGGCGTGCCGGTCGTGCTCGACGGGGTCGGCATGGCGACGTGGGACATCTCGCTTGCCTGTGCGGCGCGGCGCGGGTTGATCGTCAGTTACGGCAATGCCGGGGGCAAGGTGACCGGGGTCGACCTCGGCATCCTGTCGACGCGCGGGTCGCTGTTCGTCACGCGGCCGACCCTGTTCAGCTACTATGTCACGCCCGAGGAGCGACAGGCGGGGATCGACCGGCTCTTCGCGATGCTGCGGTCGGGCGCGATCACTCCCGCGATCGGCCAGACGTTTCCGCTGGAGCAGGCGGCGGAGGCGCATCGCGCGCTGGCGAAAGGGGATACGTCGGGCGCGACGCTGTTGCTGGTCTAGCCCGGAAAAGGGCCGAACCGGAGCGTCAGGAACATCCGGCGGTGTCGATCGGTTTGTCTCGCGTCCCGCAAGGGCAATGTGGATCGTTCTACACGAGGTGATCATGAAAAAGCTTGTATTGGCAGCGATTGCGGCAGGCGTGGCGCTTACCGCCATCGCGCCGGCGGATGCCGCGGACGGCTGCGGTCGCGGCGGCCATCGCGGACCGCGAGGCATGTGCCGCCCCAACGGTCCGGTGTTCGTCGATCGTGGCCCACCCCGCGTCGGCGGTTTTTATCACGGCCGCGGCTATTGGGATGGCCGCCGCTATTGGCAGAACCGCTATCGCTATCACAACGGCTGGCGCTACCGCTAAGCCGTGACACCCGGGCCTGCCCCGGGGCCCCTTCGGGTTGCCATCGCCGATCGACGACGAGGCGACCCGGTGGATGCGGGGACAAGCCGCGCATGACGGATGGCCCCGTACCGTGGGTCAGACGGCAGGTGCCGCGAGGCGTTTCGCCGCCTCGAGGATTTCGGTCGGGAACATCGCGATGATCGTCGAATTATGCTCGACCCCGATTTCGGACAGCGTCTGAAGCCGCCGGAGTTCGAGTGCGCCCGGCACCTCGCCGATCACGCGGGCTGCGTCGCTGAGCTTGGCCGCCGCTTCCTGTTCGCCCTCCGCCTTGATGATCCGCGCGCGCTTCTCGCGGATCGCCTCGGCCTCGCGCGCGATCGCGCGCTGCATCTGCGCGGGTATGTCCAGGTCCTTGATCTCGACCGCGTCGAACTCGACGCCCCAGCGATTGCAGGTCGTCGTCAGGATCTCATACAGCCGCTTGTTGATCGTCGTGCGGTCCTTCAGCATCTGGTCGAGGTCGCTTTGCCCGATCGCGTCGCGCATGGCGGTTTCGGCGGCCTGGACGATCGCGGATTGCCAGTTGCTGACGGTCGTCACCACGCCCGCCGCATCGAACGCGCGATACCACAGCACCGCATTGACCCGCACCGCGACGCCGTCGCGCGTCACCGTCTCCTGCGTGTCGAGCGCGTAGGTGATCGTGCGGATGTCGACCTTCACGACGCGCTCGACCAGCGGCACCAGCCAGAACCACCCCGGCCCCTTGGTCGCCTGCAACCGCCCCAGGCGGAAGACGACGCCGCGTTCATATTCCTGGTTGATGCCGAAAGATTTGAGCGCAAGCACCAGCGCGATGCCGAACAGCACCGCGACCCCTATCAAGAACTCCATGAAAACCCCGTTGAATGCCGCGATCATGCGGCTTGCTGCGGCACGCGCCGCGCGGACGAATCTACGCCGATCGTCGGCCGAATCATCCAGGGTCCGTTGCATTCCTGCATGCATTTGCTGCACGCAGGCAGTCGCTGGGCTTTGCCGCCGACCAATTTGCCGCTATCCGCGCGGTCATGATCAAACGCGCACTTCCCGTCACCCGCGAGGCCGATTTTTCCGCCTGGTACCAGTCCGTCATCACCGAGGCCGACCTCGCCGAAGAATCGGGGGTGCGCGGCTGCATGGTCATTCGGCCGTGGGGCTATGGCATCTGGGAACGGATCCAGCGGTTGCTCGACGACCAGATCAAGGCGACCGGCCACGAGAATTGCTACTTCCCGCTGTTCATCCCGCTCTCCTATTTTGAGAAGGAAGCCGAGCATGTCGAAGGCTTCGCCAAGGAAATGGCGGTCGTCACGCATCACCGGCTCAAGGCGGACGGGCTCGGCCGGCTGATCCCCGATCCCGAAGCGAAGCTCGAGGAACCGCTCGTCGTCCGCCCGACCTCGGAAATGGTGATCGGCGCGGCGTTCGCGCGCTGGGTGCAGTCGTGGCGCGACCTCCCCGTCCTCATCAACCAATGGGCAAACGTCGTTCGCTGGGAGATGCGCACCCGGATGTTCCTGCGCACCAGCGAATTCCTGTGGCAGGAAGGCCATACCGCCCATGCCACCGCGGACGAGGCGCGCGAGGAAACGCTCAAGATGCTCGAGGTTTACCGCGCCTTCTCGGAGGATTGCCTCGCGGTCCCGGTCGTCGCGGGCGAGAAGCCCGAGAACGAGCGTTTCCCCGGCGCGGTCTCGACCTACAGCATCGAGGCGATGATGCAGGACGGCAAGGCGCTCCAGGCGGGCACCTCACATTTCCTCGGCACCAACTTCGCGCAGGCGCAGGAGATCAAGTTCCAGAATTCGGAAGGCGTGTTCGAGCTCGCCAATACGACGAGCTGGGGCGTGTCGACGCGGATGATCGGCGCGGTCATCATGGTCCACGGCGATGACGACGGGCTGCGCGTCCCGCCGCGGATCGCACCGTGGCAGGTGGTGATCGTCCCGATGCTACGCGAAAATCCCGAGGACGCGGCGATCATCGACTATTGCAAGGCGTTGCAGGCCAAGCTCGCGCAGCAGACCGCGCTGGGCGAGCCGGTGCGCGCGCTGCTTGACCTCAAGTTCGGCAAGACCGCGACCAAGCGCTGGGGCTGGGTCAAGAAGGGCGCGCCGATCGTGATCGAGGTCGGCGGGCGCGACGTGGCGGGGGGCAACGTCTCGCTGATCCGGCGCGACCGGCTGTACCGCGAGGACGGCAAGCTCGACAGCAACGTCGTCGCGCAGGACGATTTCGTCGCGGGTGCGGGGGCGATGCTCGCAGACATTCAGGCGTCGCTCCACGGCGAGGCCAGCGCGCGGCTCGAGGCGAGTGTCGTTGCCGCGTCCGACTTCGCCGCGATCGAGACGCATTTCGCGGAGGGGGTGAAGAACCCCGGCTGGCTCGAGGTGCAATGGTCCAGGCCGACCGGACCCGCGCTCGACGCGGTGGTCGCGCGGCTTAAGGCGCTCAAGCTGACGATCCGCAACGCGCCGATGCTGCAAGCCGCGGTCGATGGCCCCTGCGTGTTCACCGCTGCGCCGGCGGTGGAGCGGGTGCTGATCGGGCGCGCCTATTGATCGTGTGCCTGCCAGGGCAGGAACATGGAGCATCCCGGAATACCGTTTGAAGGTAACGAGACGGGTTTTCTAAAGGTCTCGCTCCACCGGGCTGCCGCGGTCATCGCGATCCGGCAGCGCGCGCTGGCCCGGCAGCAGATCGGTATCGAACACCTCCAGCGCGACGTTGACGAAGTTGCGGCTGTCGAGCTGGATCAGCGGGATCGGCGCGGCGGCAGTGCTGACGCGTTCGACTCGGTCGGGGCCGATGCGAACGAGAAATCGGTCGCAGTTGCTGAGCACGAGCATCGCGATCGCCTTGTTGTCGTCGAGCGCGAGCGTCTCGACGACGCCCTCATAGGCGACACTCGCGCCGTCATGTTCCAGCGTGGTGACGACATAGGCGATGATGAACCGGTTCGGGGCGCGCCCGAGATCGACCCAGCGCTTGAGCCAGCCGAACGCCGCCGTCTCGCGCATCGTACGGACCCACTGCCAGCCGCTCGCGCGATAGGCGATGGCGCCGACGATCAGCGCCGGACTGAGCAGTCCGACGAACCAGCACAGAAAGGCCAAGTCGGGCGGGCGCGCCCCAGCGTGCCCGGCGTTGAGGATGACGCGGTAGACGTTGGGATCGAACCCGAGCGTCCAGCACGCGGCCGTGGAGCGGCATGCCCACGCCTGCACGGCGAACACCAGCGAGAGCAGGATATGCCCGGCAAGCGCACCGAAGACGATGACCAGCAGCGAAAAAGTCGATCCGGGTTTTTCCGGAGCCTGCGCGATCAGGTCGGAGCGTTCGCCGCTACGCAACCCGGCCCATGCGCCCAGCCCCGGCGCGAGCAGCAGCAGCGCCAGAAAGAGCGTATAGCTGAAACTCATGCGGCGGGGGCAGCGTCCTTCGGCTCGGACGGTTGCACGGCGGTCGAGTCAGCGGCGACGTGCAGCACGAACTTGCCTTCCTCGAACCGCGCAACCTCGCGCGCGGCCTGCCAGCTGCCGTAGCGCAGATGCACCGTATTGGCGGTTTCGATCGATTGAGCCGTGTTGACGCGCATGCGACCTCCGGAACCAACAATAAGACGTGCGGCCGATCTTTGCAATCGACGCGACGCGACTCCGCTAGAGCGTCAGCGCTGCCTTGAGCCCCAGCACGGCGACATCGCCGCGCGTCCGGATGCCGCCCGGATGGTGGATCCACTGGACGTTGGGCTGGAGTTCCAGCCACGGCACCGGGGTCAGGCTGTAATAGACTTCGGCCGCATATTCCGCATCGCGCACCGGCGTACCTGCGATCAGCCGATCGGCTTCCGCGGCACGTCCGTTCACGTTGGTGCGCCCGACCGCGACGCCGAGCACGTCGCCCTCCAGGCCCGGCAGCAAACCCTTGTAGAACAGCCCGCCGGTCACCTGATTGTCGGTCACGCTGGTCGCGCGGTCGGCCTGGGTGACGTTGGCGAACACGCCGAGCCCGGTTAGCGCCTTCCCGTCCTTCGACGTTCCCGTGATCTGCTGCTGGATATTGGCATAGACGCCATACCGCCCCGAGCGCTGGAGTGGCGCAAGCCCGGTGACGACGATCGGGCGACGGTTGACGTCGAGCAGGATGTCGTCGCCATTGGCGGTCGAATACCACGCGCCGACCTTGTACGAGCCGACATGCCCGGTGTCGCCGAGGCGGGTCCAGCCGGCTTCAACCGGGATCAGCGCGCCGGTCGCGCCGTGGAAGCGGGCGACGAAGAAATTGTTGCGCAAGTTGAGCGGGTTGACCTCGTAAGCGCCAATCTGGAGATAGATCCCGCTGCCGACGTCGGCATGCAGGCGGCCGCCCCATTGGCTGACCGGCCAATTGTACCAATAATCGCCGACGAGGTTGCCCGGCTGCGCGCCGCAGAACGACAGGTTCTCGAAATGGCAGGAGAAGACCGCGAAATCCGACCCCGGGTTGGTCCGGCCGACCTTGATCTCGATCGCATCGCCGATCTTCTGCTCATACCACAATTCGGTGATGCGCACGGTCTGGCCCCGGCCATAGACTTCCTGCACCTGTTGCAGTGTACCGAGGCCGGCATCGTCCGACAGGTTACGCCCGCGCCGCCAGGTGACGGTCGCCTGCAACGTGCCGCCTTCGATCCCGGCAACCTTGCCCATGTCGATCTTCGCGCCAAAGTCGAGCTGCCCGGTCTCGGTCAGCTTGTGCCGCGCGCCCCCGGTCGGGTTATAGGCGCTTTCGGACGCATACCGCGCCGATACGTCGAAGCCGCGCTCGCCCAGCCAGGTGCGGGTATGCCGCCAGTCGGCGAACAGTCCGGGCGGGGCACTGGTCTGGGTGTCGCCGATCGGCTGTTCGAACAGCATGTTGCGCGGGTGTTGCATGTGCGTGGGCACGTGGCGCTGCGACGGCGTGGGCGAATCGGCGGGGGTATCCGGCCCGGACGGTCCGGCCGGTTCGGTCGCGGGTTTCTGGCTGTCGTTGCCGGGTGTCTGCGGTGCGGGTGAGTCGGCGGCGGGGGGCGGCGCCGGCGCGCCGATGTCGACCTGCTGCGCAAAGGCCGGATGCGCGACGCAGAGACCAGCCGAGGCCAGCGCCAGTAAACCAACCGTCGATCGTACCATCACTGGACCCACCCGTATTTTTCCAATGCGGGCGCAATGCAGCAAAGATCTATCAAAGAACATGTTTAAGTGCATACAAATGCGACGAGACAAGGAACGGCGATCTATTCATCCGCTGGCCTTGGACGGGATCAGGACCTCGATTGCGTCGCGCCGACATGCGCTTCGCCCCGCTCCTCGGCAAGCTTCACCTGCCGATGGCGTTCAGCATAGGCGGCGCGCCGGGCCGCATCGCGCGTGTCGGCACACGCCGGGCAGGAGACGCCTTCCTGATACTGTGGCGACGCTCGTTCCGCCGGGCTGACCGGCATGCGACACGCGCGGCAGAGCGCGTGCGTACCGGGCTCCAGTCCGTGGCCGACCGCGACGCGCTCGTCGAACACGAAGCATTCACCCTGCCAGCGGCTCTCGGCCTGCGGCGTCGTCTCGAGATATTTCAGGATGCCGCCTTCGAGATGGAACACGTCGGTCAGCCCTTCGGCCTTGAGGAAGGCGGTCGATTTCTCGCAGCGGATTCCTCCGGTGCAGAACATCGCGATGCGCTTTCCCTCGAGCTCGGCGCGGTGCGCGCGGGCCCAGCCGGGAAAGTCGCTGAAACTGTCGGTGCCGGGGTCGATCGCGCCGGCGAAGGTGCCGACCTTGACCTCATAGGCGTTGCGCGTGTCGATCACGACGGTGTCGGGGTGCGCGATCAACGCGTTCCAGTTGGCGGGCGTCACATAGGTGCCGGTGCCCTCCAGCGGATCAATCGCGGGTTCGCCCATCGTCACGATCTCGCGCTTGAGGCGGACCTTCATGCGGTGGAACGGCATCGTCTCGGCGTGACTGTGCTTGGCGGTGATCGCGGCGCAATCGGGGAAGGTGCGGATGTGCGCCAGCACCGCCGCGATCGCCGCGTCGCTGCCCGCGATCGTACCGTTGATGCCTTCGGGGGCGAGCAGCAGCGTGCCCTTGATGCCGTGCGCTTCGCACAGGTCGAGCAGCGGCTGGCGAAGCGCCTTGGGGTCGGGGAAGCGGGCGAAACGGTAGAGCGCGGCGACGTGGATCATGCGGCGGGGTTTAGGGGGTTTTGCGGGGGTTTGGAATGCGGTCGGTGTGGGGGGCGTCACCAAAGCGAAGGCGAGAGCGGTGCGAAAGTCGCTTTGTTGCTCCTCCCCGTCGCCCCGGCGAAGGCCGGGGCCGCCAGGTTGGACGCGAAACCGATGTTCCCAAGCACAACATGGCGGCCCCGGCCTGCGCCGGGATGACGTTAATACGGAAAAGGCGCCCGGATCGCTCCGGACGCCCTTTCTTTGTGTCCCGTCGTGGCAAAGCCACGCCGTCGGTCCTCGCCAGGGCGAGGCCGGCCGACAGCTCCTGTGGCGACTTGGCTTCGCCTCGTCGCCACCGGCGCGGTCGTGGCCGCGCCTCAGTAGCTGTAGTACATATCGAACTCGACCGGGCTCGGCGTCATCTCCCAGCGCAGCACGTCGTGCATCTTCAGCTCGATGTACGATTCGATCTGGTCCTTGGAGAACACGTCGCCCTTCAGCAGGAAGTCGTGATCCGCCGCCAGCGAGTCGAGCGCCTCGCGGAGCGAACCGCAGACGGTCGGAACCTCGGCGAGCTCTGCCGGGGGCAGGTCGTACAGGTTCTTGTCCATTGCCTCGCCCGGGTGGATGCGGTTCTGGATCCCGTCCATGCCCGCCATGAACAAAGCGGCGTAGCAGAGATACGGGTTTGCCATCGCATCGGGGAAGCGCACTTCGACGCGCTTCGCCTTGGGGCCGGTGCCGTACGGGATACGGCACGAAGCCGAGCGGTTGCGCGCCGAGTAAGCGAGCAGCACCGGTGCTTCATAGCCCGGGACCAGACGCTTGTAGCTGTTGGTCGTCGGGTTGGTGAAGGCGTTGACCGCCTTGGCATGCTTGATGATGCCGCCGATGAAGAACAGGCACGTTTCCGACAGGCCCGCATAGCCGTTGCCGGCGAACAGCGGGTTGCCCTTGTCCCAGATCGACAGATGCGTGTGCATCCCCGAGCCGTTATCTTCCTTGATCGGCTTGGGCATGAAGGTGACGGTCTTGCCGTACGCCTGCGCAACGTTGTGGCAAACGTACTTGTAGATCTGCATGCGATCCGCGGTCAGCGTCATCGTGCCGAAGGTCAGGCCCAGCTCATGCTGGCCGGCGGCGACTTCGTGGTGATGCTTGTCGCACGGCAGGCCCATCTCGAGCATGGTCGAGACCATCTCGCCGCGGATATCGACCGCGCTGTCGACCGGCGCGACCGGGAAGTAACCGCCCTTGGCGCGCGGACGGTGGCCGAGGTTGCCACCCTCATAGCTGGTGCCGGTGTTGGTCGGCAGCTCGATGTCGTCGATCTTGTAATAGCTGGTCGCGTAGCTGTTCTCGAACTGGACGTTGTCGAACATGAAGAACTCGGCTTCCGGCCCGATGAAGATCGTGTCGCCGATGCCGGTCGTCTTGAGATACGCCTCGGCGCGCTTCGCGGTCGAGCGCGGATCGCGCGCGTACAGCTCGCCGGTCGACGGCTCGACGATGTCGCACACCAGGATCAGCATCGGAGTCGCCGAGAACGGATCGGTCCACACCGCGTCGAGATCCGGCATGAGGATCATGTCCGACTCGTTGATTGCCTTCCAGCCTTCGATCGACGATCCGTCGAACATGAAGCCGTCGGTCAGCTCGTCCTCGCCGACGACGCCCGCGACCATCGTCAGATGCTGCCACTTGCCCTTGGGATCGGTGAACCGCAGATCGACCCACTCGATCTCCTGGTCCTTGATCATCTTCAGCACGTCGCTTGCGCTGTTGCCCGTCTTCGCCATGTCCCCACGCCCTTTCTGGATACTGAAAAATTGCCCGTTCCGGTCATTCCGGGGCGGGACTCGTGTTAAGCCCGGATGCTCACGCTGTCACAAGATGTTGCGCTGCGTCAAACCCGCATTCCGATCGTTGCGCGGTCAGATCGCGTCTTCGTCGCGTTCGCCGGTACGGATGCGCAGCACGGTCTCGACCGGAATGACGAAGATCTTGCCATCCCCGATTCGCCCGGTCTGCGCTGCGGCGGCGATCGCCTCGACGACGCGGTCGGCCATGCCGTCCTCGACCACGACCTCGAGTTTTACCTTGGGGAGAAAGTCGACGACATATTCGGCACCGCGGTACAGTTCGGTATGGCCCTTCTGGCGCCCGAACCCCTTGGCCTCGGTCACGGTGATCCCGCTGACCCCGACTTCGTGCAGCGCCTCCTTCACCTCATCGAGCTTGAACGGCTTGATGATCGCCTCGATCTTTTTCACGCTGGTACGCCTCCCGGAATGTTCGTTTACCTTACAATAACCATGCCAGCTACGCGAGGGGCGGAAAGGCGTTGGTTATGCGCGGGGGCGCGGGGAGTGCGATGCCTAACTGGCGCGCAGGCGGTGAGGGTGTGCCCGATTTTGCGGCAGCGCGCTTGTCGTGGCGGAGTGCACCCTTAGAAACGCACCCAGCGCACCTCAAGAGACGCAGCCATGGAACGCACCCCCCCCGGCGGAGGCCGGGGCCCAATAGCGCAGCAGGCGCTTACAGCGCTGCGCTACATTACCTCGACCTTCGCAATTGGGCCCCGGCCTTCGCCGGGGTGGTTGCGCATG
Source organism: Sphingomonas sp. CARO-RG-8B-R24-01 (assembly GCF_022662295.1). Classification (NCBI taxonomy): domain Bacteria; kingdom Pseudomonadati; phylum Pseudomonadota; class Alphaproteobacteria; order Sphingomonadales; family Sphingomonadaceae; genus Sphingomonas; species Sphingomonas sp. CARO-RG-8B-R24-01. Next base: position 578,321 of record NZ_JAKNQI010000002.1, read on the forward strand.
GTGCACGTGCTTGGTGCGTGAGAAGTGGTGCGCGCGCGCTACCCAACCCCTCAATACGGCGGCTTGTCGAACCCGCCCGGACTGAGCGTGAAGATCTCGCAGCCGTCCTCGGTAATCCCGATCGAGTGTTCGAACTGCGCGGACAGCGAGCGATCGCGCGTCACCGCTGTCCAGCCGTCGTCGAGCAGCTTCACGTCGGCGCGCCCGGTGTTGATCATCGGCTCGATCGTGAAGATCATCCCCGGCTTCAATTCCGGCCCGGTGCCGGGACGTCCGGCATGAACCACCTCGGGCGCGTCATGGAACAGCCGCCCCAGCCCGTGCCCGCAGAAATCGCGCACCACGCCGTAGCGATGCTTCTCGGCATGCCGCTGGATCGCATGGCCGATGTCGCCGAGATGGTTGCCCGGCTTCGCCTGCTCGATCCCGATCATCAGGCATTCGTAGGTCACGTCGACCAACCGCTTCGCCTTGATCGGCACGTCGCCGACCAGATACATGCGGCTGCTGTCGCCATGCCAGCCGTCGAGGATCGGCGTCACGTCGACGTTGACGATGTCGCCGCTCTTGAGCGTCTTCTCGCTCGGGATGCCGTGACAGACGACATGGTTGGTCGAGATGCAGCTCGAATGGGTATAGCCGCGATAGCCGAGCGTCGCGGGGATGCCGCCGCGATCGACGATGAACCGCCGGATCATGGCGTCGAGTTCGGCGGTCGCCATGCCGGGCACCATGTGCGGCACGATCATGTCGAGCGTTTCGGCGGCGAGCTTGCCCGCGGCATGCATGCCGTCGAACGCATCGCGGCCATGAAGCTTGATCGCGCCGGTGCGGCCCATCGGCGCGTCGGCGGTTACGGTTACATATTCGGTCATGCGAAGCGATATAGCGGCTCCGTGCGGGCTTTGCGAGAGGGCGGCGGGGGGCTATGCGAAGCAGATGACGCAACGCATCTGGACAGCCGCGCTCGCGGTGATCGGCGACGAAATCCTGTCGGGCCGAACGCAGGACAAGAATGTCGCGCAGATCGCGGCCTGGCTCAACGTGCAGGGGATCCGCCTCGCCGAGGTGCGGATCGTCGCGGACAAGACCGACGCGATCGTCGAGGCAATTAATATCCTGCGACAGCGCAACGATTATCTCTTCACCACCGGCGGCATCGGCCCGACCCACGACGACATTACCGTCGATGCGATCGCAACGGCGCTGGGGGTGCCGGTCGCCTTCCATCCGCAGGCGCTGGCCGTGCTGGAAACCTATTATGCCGAGCGCGGCGGGTTGACCGAGGCGCGCAAGCGCATGGCCCGCGTTCCCCAAGGCGCGGACTTGATCGAGAATCGCATGTCGGGCGCGCCGGGGATCAAGATCGGCAACATCTTCATCATGGCCGGGGTGCCGCACATCACCGCCGGGATGCTGGATGCGCTGACCGGGACGCTGGAGGGCGGGTTGCCCGTACTGTCGCGCACGATCGGCTGCTGGGTCGCCGAGAGCGAGGTCGCCGACCTGCTCAGCCAGGCCGAAAAGGCGCACGAAGGCGTCGCAATCGGCAGCTACCCGTTCTTTCGGGACGGCAAGGTTGGCGCCAATTTCGTCGTGCGGGCAACCGATGCGGCACTGGCAGATCGCTGTATCGCCGATCTGACGGCGGCGCTGGAGCAATCCGGGCGCAGCGTCGTTGGCGACGGCATATGATCCGGAGAGCTGAGATGAAACACGTCCTACCCCGCATCGCCATGCTCGCCGCCATGGTTGCCGGTGTGTCGGCCTGCGATCCGGGCAGCACCGCCGGGACCACCGCGGCGGCCACCACCAAGCCCGATCCGATGGAAGCCAGGATCGACGCGCTGCCGCGCAACCTGCAGGAAACCACCCTGTTCCGCGCGATCAGGGATGGCGGCTACACGTGTCAGAAGATCGTGCGTTTCGAAAAGCACGCACCGATCGACGGGCACGCCGTGTGGATCGCAGAGTGCGACGATCGCGGACAATATGTCATCACGCTGCAGCCGGATGGCGTCTTCTGGGTCAGCGGCGTGCCCCAGGCCAAGAAACAATAGCGTCCGTGAAATGTCGACGTCTCGCGCTCGCCGTCATCGGCGTGCCGGCCGGCCTGTCCGCACAACAGGGGGCTGCGCCGGTCGCGGCGCCGGGCGTTTCCGGCCCCGATATCGTGGTGCTCGGGTCACCGCTGCCGGTGCCGCCGGGCATGCCAGCCTATGGATCGGTGACGATCGATCGGGACCGGCTCACCAACGATGCGTCGGGCCGGGTCGAGGACGTCCTGTCGGACGTCGCCGGCTTCCAGCAGTTCCGCCGCAGCGACAGCCGGTCGGCCAATCCGTCGGCGCAGGGCGTCACGTTGCGCGCTTTGGGCGGAAATGCCTCGTCGCGGGCGCTGGTGCTGCTGGACGGCGTCCCGCTGGCGGACCCGTTCTTCGGCTATATCCCGTTCAACGCCTTGTCGCCGGACCGCCTGTCGAGCGTGCGGATCACGCGCGGGGGCGGGGCCGGGGCCTTCGGCGCGGGGGCGGTCGCGGGAACGATCGAGCTTTCCAGCGCCACCCGCGCCGATCTCCCCCGCGTCGCCGGCAGTGCTTTCTACGGCAGCGACCATGCGGTGGAAACGACCGCGAGCCTATCCCCCGACGTCGGCGCGGGCTTCCTGACGGTCGCGGGGAAGTATGAACGGGGCGACGGCTTCTACACGACCCCACTCGACCAGCGGACCGCGGCCACCGTCCGCGCGCGCTATCGCGACTGGTCGGGGCAAGCCCGCGCCGTCGTCCCGATCGATGCCGAAACCGAGTTGCAGGCGCGGGCGGTGGTGTTCCGGGACGACCGGACGCTGCGGTTCGCGGGGGCGGACAGTCGCTCCGAAGGCGAGGACGCCAGCATCCGGGTGGTCCATCGCGGACCCTGGGCGGTGGATGTGCTGGCGTATGTCCAGGCGCGGAACTTCGCCAATCGCGTGATCAGCGCGACGACCGCGAAACTGACTCTCGACCAGCGCAACACTCCGTCGACCGGAATTGGCGGCAAGATCGAACTGCGGCCGCCGGTTGGCCCGGACCACGTCCTGCGGATCGGCGCGGACGTCCGGCTGGGGGACGGTACGCTGTACGAGGACGCCTATGCCGCGAGCGGTGCCGTCACGACGCGGCGGACCGCCGGCGGGACGACCAATACGACCGGCCTGTTTGCGGAGGATGACTGGACGCTCGGCCGTCTGGTGCTGACGGCGGGTGTGCGGGGGGACCGCTGGACGATTACGGACGGCTTCTTCCGCGAGCGCAACGGCGCGGGAACGGTCACGACGAATCAGCGCTTCGCCGATCGCGACGGGGTGGAGGCGACCGGACGCGCGGGGGCGGTGTTTCATGCCAGCGACGCGGTGGCCTTGCGGACGGCGGGCTATACCGGTTTCCGGTTGCCGACGCTCAACGAACTTTACCGGCCGTTCGTGGTGTTCCCGATCACGACCCAGGCCAATGCCGCGCTGGGGTTGGAACGGTTGCGCGGCGTGGAGGGCGGGATCGACCTGACACCGGTCGACGGCGTTTCGCTGGGTGTGACCGCGTTCTATAACCGGCTGAAGGGTGCGATCGCCAACGTGACGATTACCCCCACCGTGCGGCAGCGCCGCAATGTCGATGCGATCGTCGCGCGCGGGGTGGAAGTGACCGCGCATGCGACGCACGGGCGCGTGTCGCTCGACGGGTCCTATGCGTTCAGCGACAGCAAGGTCCGCGCCTCCGGGGCCTCGGCGCAGCTGAACGGGTTCATCCCGGCGCAGAGCCCGCGCCACACGGCCAGCGCAACGCTGGGTTGGCAGGATCCGCGCGGGCTCGGCGTATCGCTGACGGGCCGGTACGTCGGGCGACAATATGAAGACGATCTGCAAACCGACGTCCTGCCGGCGGCAACGACCCTCGATGGCGTCGTGTCGGTGCCGATCGCGCGGCGCTGGGCGGTGATCGCGCGCGGCGAGAATCTGACCGATACCACGGTGATCACGCGGAACGCGGCCGGGTCGATCGACCTCGGCACGCCGCGCCGGTTGTGGATCGGGGTACGGCTCGGCGGTGCGTCAGGACGCTGACACGCCCCATGTCGGTCGACGGTCCCGAGCCGGGCGTCAGCTCCGATAGTCCGCGTTGATCGAGATGTACCCGTGCGTCAGGTCGCACGTCCACACCGTCGCAATACCGTCGCCAAGCCCGAGATCGACTCCGATCTCGATCGTCTGCCCCTTGAGATGTGCGGCGACCGGTGCCTCGTCATAGCCGACGACCGCCAGGCCCTCGCGCGCGACCTGCGTATCGCCGAAACGGATTGCCAGCAGGTCGCGTTCGGCGGGTTCGCCCGCCTTGCCGACCGCCATCACGACGCGGCCCCAGTTCGCATCCTCGCCCGCGATCGCCGTCTTCACGAGCGGTGAGTTGGCGATGCTCATCGCGATGCGGTGGGCGCTGCGGTCGCTCTCCGCGCCGGTCACCGCGACCTCGATGAACTTGGACGCGCCCTCGCCGTCGCGCACGACCAGATGCGCGAGCTGGCGGCACAGGTCGCCGAGTGCCGCGCGGAACGCGTCGGCGCCGTCGTCGTCCGCGCCGGTGAGCGGGGTATTCCCGGCCTTGCCGGTGGCGAAGGCGAGGACGCTGTCGCTGGTCGAGGTATCGCTGTCGACCGTGATGCACGAAAAGGTCGCGCGGTTGGCTTCGCCGAGCATCGCCTGGAGGAACTCGGCGGAAACCGCCGCGTCGGTGAAGATATAGCCGAGCATCGTCGCCATGTCGGGGGCGATCATCCCCGAGCCCTTGATGATCCCGACCAACGTCACCGTACGCCCGCCGACCACTGCGGTCGTCATCGCGCCCTTGGCGAAGGTGTCGGTCGTGCCGATCGTGTTGGTTGCGTCTTCCCACGAGCACGGCAGCGCGGCGAAGGCGGCGTCGAGCCCGGCCTCGGCCTTGTCGATCGGCAACGGCACGCCGATCACGCCGGTCGAGGAGACGAACACGTCCGATGGGCGGCAAGCGAGCGCGCCGGCGACCTTGGCCGCGATCGCCTCGACCGCGGCGCGGCCGCGCCCGCCGGTGAAGGCGTTGGCGTTCCCGGCATTGACGACGACCGCGCGGGCCTCGCCGAGGATCAGCGCCGCGCGGCACCATTCGACTTCGGGCGAGGGGCATTTGCTTTGTGTCAGCACGCCCGCAACGGTGGTGCCGGGGTCGAGCGTGATGAAGGTGAGGTCGTTGCGCTCCCACGCCTTGTACCCGGCGCGCGCGACGCGGGGGGTTACCCCGGCGATCGCAGGCAGGGCGGGGAAGGGGCGAGCGAGCGGGGAGCGGGTCATGTGCGCGGCTTTAGCAGATCGCTACTGCGTCTCAAGCGGTGCCGCTGTTGCTTCTCCCCTCCCTGGAAGGGAGGGGGCGGGGGTGGGTTGGTGTGGGGAGGGTGCAGCACCCGCCTCGAGCCTACCCACCCCCAACCCCTCCCTTCCAGGGAGGGGAGGAACTTGTCGGAAGTCCCTCTCCCCTTCCTAGGCAAGGGAGGGCGCGGTTTCAGGCGTCTTGCTTGGGGCGGTGCTTCGACTTCGCTCAGCACGAACGGAATGTTACGCTCAGCACGAACGCAATGCAGCGCAGCTCTTTCCTTCACCCTTTCGGGCGCGGGTTGCTCGCCGAAACCATCCTCCCCCCGTTCGCCCTGAGCGAAGTCGAAGGGTCGTCTGCGCACGAACAGCCCCCCACGACGAGCGGTGTTTGCCGATAGACGAAGCGCGTCGCAGCCATTACATGCCCGAGCACCCATGGAATGGCTGTTGTTCTTTTCTGCGATCCTCTCCGCGCTGACCGGCGTGGTGACGGGCGTTCGCGCACCGGACGTGCAGGTCGAATGCCAGTCGGTCGCGGCGGCACGCACGCAGGTCGCGCTCCCGGCGCGGGTGCTGCGCGTAGCGGGGCATCTGCACCTCGCGAGCGGCTTTGGCGAAACGGCGGTTTTCGCGCTGCAAGTCGTTGCGCTTCCCGCGATCGCACCTGCGCGCCTCTACCTGGATCGCCCGCGGGCTTGATCCGGCGGCGCCTGCCGCGCTGCCCTTCTTAACGACATTTTCCGGTGGCCGCGGGTAGCGCGCCGCTCATCCCCTTTAGACATACAGGAATTGCCCATGTTCGGCGGCATTGCCAAATCGCTCTTCGGCTCGTCCAACGACCGCTACGTCAAGTCGCTCGGCGCGGTCGTCGCGAAGATCAACGGGTTCGAGCCCACCATCTCCGCCATGTCCGACGAGGACCTCTCCGCCCAGACCGCGCGCTTCCGCGAGCGGCTGGAAGCGGGCGAGGATCTCGACGCGCTGCTCCCCGAAGCGTTCGCCACGGTGCGCGAAGCCGCCAAGCGTGCGCTCGGCCAGCGGCATTACGACGTGCAGATGATCGGCGGCATCGTCCTCCACCGCGGCGAGATCGCCGAAATGCGCACCGGCGAGGGCAAGACGCTCGTCGCGACGCTCGCGACCTATCTCAACGCGCTGCCGGGCAAGGGCGTCCACGTCATCACCGTCAACGACTATCTGGCGGCACGCGATGCGGGCTGGATGGCGCAGGTCTATAACTTCCTCGGGATGACGGTCGGCGTCATCGTCCCGAACCTGTCGGACCAGCAGCGCGCCGACGCTTATGCCGCGGACATCACCTACGGCACGAACAACGAATTCGGCTTCGATTACCTGCGCGACAACATGAAATATGAGCGCGAGACGATGGTCCAGCGCCCGTTTGCGATGGCGATCGTCGACGAGGTCGATTCGGTGCTGATCGACGAGGCGCGCACGCCTTTGATCATCTCCGGCCCGACCGACGACAAGTCCGACCTGTACCGCTCGGTCGACCTGATCGTCCGCGAGCTGGCTGCGGAGGATTACGAAAAGGACGAGAAGCAGAAGTCGATCATCCTGACCGAGGACGGCACCGAGAAGGTCGAGCGGCTGCTCGAGGCGGCGGGGCTGCTCGAGGGCGCGAACCTGTACGATTTCGAGAACACGCAGGTGGTGCACCACACCAACCAGGCGCTCCGCGCGAACATGATGTTCAAGGCGGACATCGACTACATCGTCAAGGACGGCAAGGTCATCATCATCGACGAGTTCACCGGCCGCATGATGGATGGTCGGCGCTGGTCGGACGGCTTGCATCAGGCGATCGAGGCCAAGGAAGGCGTCGAGATCGAGCCCGAGAACCAGACGATGGCGTCGATCACCTTCCAGAACTATTTCCGCATGTATCCCAAGCTGGCGGGCATGACCGGCACCGCGGCGACCGAGGCGGCCGAATTCTACGACATCTACAAGATGAACGTGGTGACGATCCCGACTCACGTGCAAGTCCAGCGCGTCGACGAGGAAGACGAGTTCTACAAGGACACGCCGGACAAATTCCGCGCGATCGCCAAGAAGATCAAGCATCACGCCGATCTCGGCCAGCCGGTGCTGGTCGGCACTGTGTCGATCGAGAAGTCCGAATTGCTGAGCGAATTCCTGGTGCAGGAAGGCGTCAAGCACGAGGTGCTCAACGCGCGCCAGCATGAGCGCGAGGCGCACATCGTCGCGCAGGCGGGGCGCAAGAGCGTCGTGACGATCGCGACCAACATGGCGGGCCGCGGCACCGATATTCAGTTGGGCGGCAATCTCGAATTCCGCGTCAACGACGAGCTGTCGGCGATGGCCGAGGGGCCGGAGCGCGAGGCGGCGATCGCCCGGATCAAGCAGGAAATCGCGGTCGAGAAGGCCGAGGTGCTCGCGGCGGGCGGGCTGTTCGTGCTCGGCACCGAGCGGCACGAGAGCCGGCGTATCGACAATCAGCTGCGCGGGCGTTCGGGGCGTCAGGGTGATCCGGGTCTCTCGCGATTCTACCTCAGCCTCGACGATGATCTGCTCCGCATCTTCGGGCCGGACACGCTGTTCGCCAAGATGATGCGCTCGAACATCGGCGACGGCGAGGCGATCGGCAGCAAGTGGCTGTCCAAGGCGATCGAGACCGCGCAGAAGAAGGTCGAGGCGCGCAACTACGACATCCGCAAGCAGGTCGTCGAATATGACGACGTGATGAACGACCAGCGCAAGGTCATCTACGAGCAGCGGTCGGACATCATGGATGCCGCGACCGTCGGCGACGTGGTCGAGGACATGCGTGCGGAGACGGTCAACGGCATCGTCGGCGCGGCATGCCCTCCGGGCACCTATCCCGAACAATGGGATGTCGCGGGGATGAAGGAGCAGCTCGCGACCACGCTCAACCTCGAACCGCAGGTCGAGGCGTGGCTCGAGGAAGAGGCGATCGACCCCGAGATCATCGAGGAGCGCGTCCGCGCGCAGGCGGACGATCTGGTCCGCGAAAAGGCGGAGTCGCTCGATCCCGAGACGTGGATCCGGGTCGAGAAGTCGATCCTGCTGCAGAACCTCGATCATCACTGGAAGGAGCATCTCGCGACGCTCGACGCTTTGCGCCAGGTCGTCCACTTGCGCGCCTATGCGCAGAAGACGCCGATCAACGAATACAAGCAGGAGGCGTTCTCGCTGTTCGAGCGGATGCTCGGCAGCATCCGCGAGGACGTGACCCGCACGATCGCCTTCGCCGAGTTCAACGTCGAGCCGGCACCGGCCCTGCCGACGCTGCCCGACTTCATCACCAACCATTTCGACCCGTTCACCGGGGACGACGACACCTACGATCAGGACGCGGGCAGCGGGCTGATCACCACGCGCCTCCCGCCGCTGTCGATCCCGCGGCCCGAGGGGCAGGAGCTCGGGCAGGATCCGTCCGAATGGGCGGGCAACGTCAGCCGCAACGCGCCGTGCCCGTGCGGGTCGGGGAACAAGTACAAGCATTGCCACGGGGCGGTGTGACGGGCACCGACCCTCTCCCTTAGACGCCGTCATCCCCGCGAAGCTTGAGCCAGGGACGCGCCATGCACTGTTTTCCCGCGAAGGCGGGAATCCAGTGCCAAGCAAGACAACGGCTTGCAGTTCGCGCGACTCCTGGGCTCCCGCCTTCGCGGGAGAGCAGCTCCGGATTCGGGGCGCTCATGCCGTTGCGAAAATGACGGAACCTGAAAGCCCACCACCGCGTCCCTCAAAACGGGACAAAAAAAGCCCCCCTTCCTGTCTGCAGAAGGGGGGCTTTTCATGCCGTCGCGCGGTAGCCGTTACTTCGGCGTGACGATGCTCGGTCCGAGGTTGCGCAACACTTCGCGTGCATCGAAGGCGCGGATATTGTCCTTGGGCTTGGGGCCCTTGCCGACCACGATCTCGGCATTCGCCTCGTACTTGTCGATCGTGTTGATATCGACCCCGCGGTCGAAGAACGGGTCGCCGAAATACGGATCCCACGAACGCCAGCCGAAGCCACGCCCGCGATAGCGCCAGCTGGGGCCCCAATAGCCGCCGCCGAAGCCGCCGCCATATCCGAATCCACCGAACCCGCCGACACCGGGCGTGGTATAGGTCCGCGTGCTCTTGTCGACGTTACGGTCGGCGAAGACGAAATAGTCGTAGCCACGCTGGACGGTCAGCTCGGCCGCACGGAACAGCAGGTACTTTTCGACCGTGTCGCGCGACGTGTAACTGTTGCCCGAGAAGCTGACCTGGAAGCGGTTGTCTTCGATCTGGCGATCGCTGTAGCCCGAACGCTCGAACCCGCGGCCGACCGCCGGGCGATAGGTCGATTCCGTGGCGCAAGCCGTCAATAGGGTAGATGCCGCCAGTGCCGCGACGATAGCGGATCTGCGGAAGGTCGGCGAAAACTTGGGCATTTCGGTCTCCAGTGAACTGGTCTGTGCGGCGAGCCGTGCCGTCGAGGCCATGAAGCGCAGAACGAGCGACCGGGCGCAAGGCTCCGGGTAATTGATCCGGTCTCACACTTTGTAAGCCTTGCGAGATGAACGGAGACTGACGCGCGACGAACTACGGTTCCATCGTTTTGTCGCGATCGATACTCCTTTGGTCGCACCGGGCCGCTACGATGGGCGGGTTAAGGCGCCGGTTACCGTCTTTGCAACAGGGATGGATGCGACGGGGATCGCAGTGCCTACGGGGGTGCCGATGCGGATCGTGACAGGGTTTGCCGCAAGTTTGGCCGCAGGGGTGGCGCTGGGGGGATCGGCGCACGCCGACTATGCGGCAGTGCTGGCGGCGCCTGCGCCGGCGGCGGTCGGCCGGGTGACGCCGGTCGAGGCAAGGCTCGCCCCGGACTTCCGCCTGAGACTGGCCGTGCTGAGTACGTCCGAGACGCTGGATCCGCTGCAGGATCCGGACGGGACGATGAAGCACCGGTTCGCCAGTTCGATGATCGATTATTACCCGATCCACGGGAGCGGGCTGCATCTCTCCGGGGGGATGAAGTTTTTTTCCGTCGCGAATTTCGTGCGGGATGCGGAAAAGGCGACCGGCGGCCTGCTGTATGCGCCCCGCTTGCCCGGGGGAAATTCCGGCGTACGCACCGGTTTCAACCGCCGGACCCCCGCTGCCACCGTCGGCTATAGCGGCACGTATCACAATGCCATGTTCGGCGTGGAGATGGGCACGCTGATCGGCGCCGCCAACGCCAACCTGCCACGGTCCTACCGCGCCTTGGGCGACCGGCCCGGCGGTCTCAATCCGATCGCCAATCTCATGGTCGGCCTGAAATTCTGATCACCCCAATCGACGAAGAGAGTGAAGATGCGTGACAAGTCGTGGATCGCCCTGGGTCTCTGTGGCCTGACGATCGCCCTTTTGGGTCAGCCGGAGCGCGCGAGCGCGGGCGGCATGTTCGGCAGCGATGCCAATGCCTGTACATCGGGCAGGGGGCCTGCGATCCTGGTCAACGTGCTGGGTCTCAAGGATCGCCAGGGGCAGGTGAAGCTCGAACTCTATCCCGACAATCCCGACGATTTCATGCGATCCGATACGGACCTGCTCACGGCGGGCAAGGTGTTTCGCCGGGTGACCGTGGCGACCCCGGAGACCGGCGCGGTCAGCCTGTGTATCAAGGTGCCGCACCCGGGACGGTATGCGCTGCTGATGCTGCATTCGCGGCGCGCGCAGGACAAGTTCGACGTCTTCGCCGACGGCGTCGGTCTGCGGAGCAACGCGCGGATCGGGCGCGCGCGTCCGTCGGTCGATGCGGCCACGGTGGCGGTGGGCTCGGGCATCGTGTCGCTGGATATCCACACGCAATATCTGCACGGCCTGGGCGGTTTCAGCCCGATGCGATAAACCTGCGTAACACCGCTTGCATTCGCGCGAAACCCGCTGCTATAGGCGCGCCTCCGCGATGTTCCCTGATAGCTCAGCGGTAGAGCTCTCGACTGTTAATCGAGCGGCCGTAGGTTCGAATCCTACTCAGGGAGCCACTTTCGCCGGATACGCCAATCCAGTCACGCGGGCGTGTCGTCGACATCCGCAGGTCTGCCTTGTTCCCTGATAGCTCAGCGGTAGAGCTCTCGACTGTTAATCGAGCGGCCGTAGGTTCGAATCCTACTCAGGGAGCCATACCGTGCCGCGCATCACGCGGCGCCGGTTTCAGCACATCGCCACGGCGCCGAGGAAGGCACCGATCTTTGCCGGATCCTTGATGCCCGGTGCGCTCTCCAGGCCAGACGAGACGTCTACCAGGGTCGCCCCGGTGCCAAGCACCGCCTCGCCTACGTTGACGGCGTCGAGCCCGCCCGACAGCGCCCACGGGAGCGCGTGGCGGAAGCCGTGCAGAAGGGTCCAGTCGAACCGAACCCCCATGCCTCCCGGCAATGCGGCACCCGGCGGCGTCTTTGCATCGAACAGGATGCGGTCGGCGATGCCCTGGTAGGGCAGCGCGCCATCAAGATCGGCCCGGGTCCGCACCGCCACCGCCGCCCACAGCTCCAGTCCGGTCCGCGCCTTGATCGCGGCGGCGCGCTCGGGCGATGTCTGATGGAGTTGCAGCACCGCAAGCTTGCCGGCCTCGATCGCCGAATCGAGCGTTGAATCATCGGGGTTCACGAACACGCCGACGCGCGCGACGCGCTGCGGCACCCGCGCCGCAAGTTGGGCCGCGCGGTCGCGACCGACGTGACGCGGGGAGGGCGGGAAGAACACCAACCCGACGTGGCTCGCACCGCCAGCGATGGCGGCATCGAGCGTTTCGGGCGTGGAAAGCCCGCAGATCTTGGCAGAAACAGGCATGCAACCGTCCTTGCGGCTCGTCGACGTAGGCGCAAGCGATATCACGCAAGGCTTAACCATCGAAAAACGCGCACCGCCGCACCGGGGGTGCCGTTCAGAGCGTCGCTTCGATCTCGCGCGCGGCCATGTCCGGGTTCTCGGCCTGGGTGATCGGGCGCCCCACGACGAGGATCGATGCGCCGGCGTCCAGCGCGGCGCGCGGCGTGACGACGCGCTTCTGGTCGCCCACCGGCCCGTCTTGCGGTCGGACTCCGGGGACGACGAAAAAGCCCTTCGGCCACAGCGCATGCGCCGCCCCGACTTCCGCGCCCGAACAGACGACGCCATCGATCCCGGCTTCCCGCGCGAGGTCGGTCAGTCGCAGGACCTGATCATGCGGACTGCTGGGCACGCCGATCGAGGCGAGATCGCTGGTATCGAGGCTGGTCAGCGTCGTCACAGCGACCACCTTTGTCCCGGTCGGCGCCGCGGCCTTGGCATCCTCGAGCATGGCACGGCCACCGGCGGCATGGACCGTCAGGATCGCGGGATCGAGCCCGTGCAGCGCCATGATCGCCTTGGCCACCGTGTTGGGAATGTCGTGCAGCTTGAGGTCGAGGAAGATCGGCAGGCCATGTTCGGCCATGCTGCGCACCCCGGGCTGACCGTTGGCGAGGAAGAATTCGAGGCCGAGCTTGATCCCGCCGACATGATGGCGGACGCGCCTGGCCATCGCATGCGCCTTCGCCAGGTCCGGGGTGTCGAGCGCGACATACAGGCGATTGGTCACAGCATTACTCCGCTGTCGGACGCTGAGGAGGTAAGGTCGGACGACGCCCGCGGTGCGCCCGGCGCCATCGTGGCTGGCGGCAGCGGCGGCGCCATGGCGGTCCGCATGTCCGCCAGCGTACGCTCGGCGTTCGCCAGCCGGGCGCGGAGCCGCCAGCGCAGCGTCGAATGCCAGGCGAGGGTCGGCAGCAATCCGGCAAGAAAGGTCACGAGCAGCAGGACCGGCAGATTGACCAGCGCTTCCATGCCGCCCCACAGGCGGATCGCGACACTCGTCCAATTGGCCACGGTAAACACCGCCGCAATGAAGGCGAGCAGGCACCAGAAGAGGATTTTGAGGAATTGCATGGGCGCAAGGCTACTCAAAACCGCGCCGCTTGACCAGACTCAGCCGATTTCGCGGCGCAGCGTCTCAAACAGGCCGGGGATCGTCGTCAGCCGGTCGGCTTCCTCGTCGAGGATGGCCAGAAAAGCGGCGCGTTTGATCGCGGCATTGCGCCCCGGTTTCAGCCGCTGGTCGGGGTCGAGCGTCGACAGCAGGATGTCGATCATCCGCTCGGCGCCGTGCAGCCTGCCCCAGAGATAGTCGTTTTCGCGATAGGCACGGCTGAAGAACGCGCCGAAGCTGTTGAACTGGATGCCCTTCAGCGTCGCCTCCGCCCCGCCGGACCGGATCGACGTCGCGTCGTCGGGGGCGATGCGGTCGACCTTGATCGGGTCGAACTCATCGAGACCCTCGCCCTGCAGCAGCGGCAGCGTCGCGACGTCAAAATACGGGAACCCCAGATACGTCAGCAGGATCGTGCGCTTCACGTCGCGCGACAGGCCGGCGAACGCCGCCGCCAGGCGCGCTTCGGTCGCCGTGTCCAGCGCCTGCAACCCCATTACGCCGCCCAGCTTGTCGAGCAGCGGGCGCGCATCGCTGCGCAACAGCCGCACGTCCCGCCGCAGCGCGGCGTAGCGGTCGGTCCGCTTGCATTCGAGGTATTCCGACAGGCTGGCGTAGACCGCTTCTCGGATCGCACCGAGTTCGGTCTCGGGGTGCGCGCCCTCGAGCTCGGTGATCCGCCGCGCCAGCAGCCGCAGGCGTCGCAAGCGGAAGCCCAGATCGAAGGTGCGCAGGAACGTGATCGTCCGCTGGCCGGCGCCGCCGGCAAAGCCGGGCCTCAGTTCGTCGAATCCCTGAAGCGCAACGGCTTCGTCGATGAGACGGCGGACTCGGTCCGCGCGTTGCTGACCCGTCTCCCCGCCGGCGCCGTCGAGCAGGGCGGCGATGGTTTCCACCACCCCGGTAATCTTGAGATGCCCGTACGCGGCATAGGCATAGCCCGAAGCCTTTGCCGCCGCGGTCTGCGCGCGTTGGCGCCATGCCGCCAGCCGCACCGGCGTCGGCGAATCGAGGAACAACGTATAGCCGAAGAGCGCCTCGACCTGTTTCTCCACTTCGGGCCGGATACCGGCGATGATCGAACGCATCCGCTCGATCCGACGCGAGCGGTCGGCGATCTCGTCGAGATTGTCCCGGATCGGTTGCTGGCGCGGCAATTCCGACATCGCTCCGATGATCGTCTGGAAAAAGCCGGGGGTTTTGGTGCCGGACGCCGCGAACCCGAAACTGCCGCGGGGGTGCGGATCGATATAGACGAAGCGCCGATCGACCTGGCGCTGGGCAGGGCGTTCGCGCAACGCCTCGATTGCCGGACGGAACGGCGCGTTGTTGAGGACGGATCCATCGATCAGCACGGCGGTTTCGGCGGCATTGGCGGCATATTGGCGCGGCAGGATGCGCTTCAGGAATGCCTCCCGTCCGGGCCAGTGGACTTCGCGCCGTTCGAGGACCCGGTCGAGCTCGCCTACCATGAAGGGTGGAAAGGCCCCGGGGAAACACGATGTCGCGCGCGCGGCAAATGCGAGTTCGGCGGGATCGGCGAGGGTCTCGCAATCGGTGCCGTGATCCGTGAACGGCACGATGACGCGGTGTTCGGTTTCCAGCACTTCGGGCGGCGAATGCAGCGTCAGCCGTTCGGGATGTCCGCGAAAGTCGGTTACGGTCACGAACAGGTCGAGCGGTTGTCCGGGCGGGAGCAGGCGCGGCGTACGCGGCGCCGCCGTCATGGCGGTGAGTGCATCGAGGATCAGCCCGGTAAAGCGTTCCCCGCCGAAGGGCGGCTCGAACCACCGGGAGCGGATGAAGTGCGACAGCTTCGCGCGGACCTCGTCCCGCGCGCCGCTTTCGACCGTGGCTTCGACACCGTCCGTACTGCGTGCCGCGACCCATGCGAGCGGCAACGCCCAGGCCTTGGAGAAGCGGGTTGCCGGAGCCTGTTTCTCGTCGACCAGCGCTTCTATGTCCGCCGAGTCGAGCCAGAGTTGCGTCAGGGGTTCCAGGCTTTGCCCCGTGCTGATCGCCTGACCGAGAAACACGCCGTTGATGCCGCCCGCGCTCGCGCCGGCAATGATGTCGATCAGCACGCGAAGCCGTGTTCCGGTCACCGCTTCGATCTCGGCCAGCAAGGCGAGGTAGATTTCGGCGCTGCCGGATCGCGGTTCGGCGGCGGCCGGGCTGGCATGGAACGCCTGGCTTGCGCGCGCCAGGCGCCAGATCTCCTTGGTGATCCCGTGCATATAGACCGCAAGGCTGATCCCGCCGTAGCACACGAGCGCGAGACGAAGCTCCTTGTCGCGCGTCATAACGGTTCGATCAGCGCCCAGATCGGCAGGTGGTCGGATGCCTTGCGCGCAAGCGCGCTGTTGTGGACACCGCAGTCGCGCACGCGAAAGCCCCGGGTCATGATTCGGTCGAGCCGCCCGATCGCGCGGCGTGCGTGAAAGCTCGGGCCGGTCGGTGCGATCGCGAATTCGCGGCGGAAGTCATGCAGGCATCCGCCGTTCGGGGTCCATTCGTTCAGATCGCCCATCATCACGGTCGGCATCGGCGGCGCGCAATCGTCGGCATGCGTCAGGATCGCGCGCGCCTGCCGGCGTCGCCACAAGCCCGAAAGATCGAGGTGCATGCCGAACACGCGAATCGGGGTCGCGTCGATCGACACATCCACCCGGATCGCGCCTCGGGGTTCAAGCGCCGGGATATGGAGCGCGGCGCTGTCGAGGACTTCACTCCCCTTGCGCGTGAGCAAGGCATTGCCGTGCCACCCCATGCTCGCCCGATCGTGCAACTGGACGGCACGCCAGGGCGAATGATCCTCCAGCAGGCGGTGCGGGATCACTGCCGCCTTCGTGCCATACCGCAGGTCTGCTTCCTGCAACGCGATGACATCGCCATCGATCTCGCACAGCACGTCGAGAATACGCCGCGGGTCGCGACGGCGATCCAGACCGATTCCCTTGTGCATGTTGTAGCTGACAACCTTGATCACGCGACCGCCTATCGGGCGGATCGGCGGATCATGCAATCATGTGCGTGGTTTGCGGCGGCGATCTTTCTGCCGATGCCCGCAGCCGATCATCCGCGCGAACCGTCCTGCGCTCGGCGGTTACGGTCATCGAAGTCCCGTCATCCTGATGACTATACGGTTATTTTCGTCCATCGTCTGTGCGCAGCGATCCGGCGGGCTTGATCGTCGCCAGGACAGAATCGACCGTGAAGATGGGACGAAACGTCAAGGAACGGTTATCCAGCATATCGACGTGGATACTTTAAATAGTGTAAGATCGTCCCGGGCAGGGGTGAGGGTCACTATGTATTTCGTGCAACGGATCAAATGTCTGTTCGGATATCACTATCGCAACGGCCACAGGGTGCGGTGGAACGACGGCAAGCGGTATACCGTCTGCAAGGGCTGTGGTCGTCGCATGGTACGCGAAGAGGATGGCTGGCATCTGACAGGCGGCGTCGAGACGGCATCCTGATCAAACGCGTTCCGCAGTACCACGAGCTGATGCGGGACGCGGTGCGCGGCGTCATGCAAGGAAATGGTGCCGGTTGCAGGAATCGAACCCGCGACCTTCGGTTTACAAAACCGCTGCTCTACCAGCTGAGCTAAACCGGCGTGGAGGATCACACCCTCGCGCGCATTCCATGCGTCAAGTGACGCCGAAGGTCCAGCCCTCGGTACGCGCGATCTGATCGGTCATGGCCGCCGGGTGCCAGAAATCGTCGCGTCGCGCGTGGGTGCGCAGCCAGGCGGCGGTCAGGATCGCGTCGGTGGCGTGGTCGGTATAGCGGTCCAGCGGCGTATGCGGGGCGCTGCCGACCTGCGCCAGCGCCACGTCCAGCGCCGCGCCGTCGCGGAGCTTGCTCAGCCCCTTGCGCAGGCCGGCTGCGCGCGCGGCGATCGTGGTGTAGATTTCGACGACGCAGGCCCCGTCGCGTGGCGGCGCATCGATCGGCCAGACCGGAATGGCGGGATCGAGATGATGCAGCAGGCGCATGCCCGCAAAGCTTGCCTTGGCGACCTGCGCCGCGCCGATCGCGTCATAGACGGTCGATGGCTTGCCCCCACCGTTCGCGTTGAAATGCGCTTCGCAGCGACGGTAGTGCATGAAGCGCGCCTTTGCCCCATCGGCCGCGCCAAGATAGAAATGCTGCCCGCGTCGTGCCTCCAGAAACGATGCCGCGCCGAGGTCGGGATCGGCGCTGTTCCGATCGACATAGGCCCAGAGCGCGCGCGGGTCGGTCGCCGCGGTTTCCCCCGGCAGATAGGCGCCGCGTTCGACGAACGGCGCCGCAAAGCTGAAATCGAACCCGACGAGCAACGGCTCGCGCGCCTGTGCGTGCAACCAGTGCAGGATATCGGTTCGCGACCATACGCCGCGCGGCGGGTCGACCAGCACGGGGGCCGCATCGCCCGTCGCACAGACCGCGAGCGCAATGCCGGGATGGCGCGCGCCTTTGGCGCCGGACCAGTCGATCGCGGCAAATCGGGTGAAATGGGTCGGGGTCACGTGGACGCAGAACGCTCGAACGCAGGTCGCTCAGGCATCGCCTGCCTTCAGGCTCGCCCACCAGGCCATGCGCTCGGCGATCCGTTTTTCCATCCCGCGCTCGGTCGGCTTGTAGAACGTTTGCGGCTCCATCCCGGTCGGCCAGTAGTTCGAGCCCGAAAACCCTTCCGCCGTATCGTGATCATACGCATAGCCCTTGCCATAGCCGATGTCCTTCATCAGCTTGGTCGGGGCATTCAGGATGTTCTCCGGCGGCATCAGCGAACCGGTTTCGCGGGCCGACGTCCACGCAGCTTTCTGCGCCTTGTAGGCCGCGTTCGATTTGGGGGCGGTCGCGAGATAGATGCAGGCCTGTGCGATCGCGAGCTCGCCTTCGGGCGACCCCAGGAAGTCATACGCGTCCTTCGCGGCCAGGCATTGGGTCAGTGCCCCCGGATCGGCGAGGCCGATGTCCTCGACCGCCATGCGGATCATCCGACGCAGCAGATACAGCGGCTCCTCTCCGGCGGTGAGCATGCGTGCCAGATAATAGAGCGCGGCTTGCGGGTCGGATCCGCGCACGGCTTTGTGCAGGGCGGAAATGAGGTTGTAATGCCCCTCGCGATCTTTGTCGTACACCGCCACGCGCCGCTGCAGAAAGGCGGACAGGCCGGCCGGATCCAGCGCGGCAGGAAGGTTCACGGCGAACAGCGTTTCCGACTGGTTCAGCAGGAAGCGGCCGTCGCCATCCGCGCTCGCGATCATCGCGTCGCGCGCTTCGCGGGTCAGCGGCAGGGGGCGTCCCTCGGCATGCTCCGCGCGATCGAGCAAGTGCCCGAGCGCGGCATGGTCCAGCCGGTGCAGGATCAGCACCTGCGCCCGGCTGAGGACGGCGGCGTTGAGTTCGAACGACGGGTTTTCCGTCGTTGCCCCGACGAGCGTGACCGTACCGTCCTCGACATACGGCAGGAAGCCATCCTGCTGCGCACGATTGAACCGATGGATCTCGTCGACGAACAGCAATGTCCGCTTGCCGATCCGGGCATGGTCGCGCGCCTCGGCGAACGCCTTCTTCAGGTCCGCCACGCCCGAAAAAACCGCAGAGATCGCCATGAAGCGCAAACCAACGGCATCCGCCAGCAAGCGCGCGATCGTCGTCTTGCCGGTGCCGGGCGGGCCCCACAGGATCATCGAGGACAGCCGGCCCGCCGCGACCATCCGGCCGATCGCCCCCTCGGGACCAGTGATGTGGTCCTGCCCGACGACTTCGGCGAGCGTGGTCGGGCGTAGCCGATCTGCCAGCGGGGCGGAGGCTGCGACGGGCTCCGGGGCAGGGGGATCGAACGCGGCAAAAAGGTCGGCCATCGCCTGAAGATAGGAGTGTTCCCGAAATTTGCACGTGCGGCCTTGTAGTCGCGCCTATAAGATATATCTTAGTGGCATCTCAGATAGGAAAAACGATATGACTGGATTTGAACATCAGGGTGGCCATGGATGCCACCACCGGCATGGCGGTGGCCGCGGTGCAGCCATGGCGACGATGCGCGGGGGGCCTCGCGGTTTTGGCGGACGCGATCATCCCGAGGGGCGGGGCGGGCCGCGGGGACGTCGCATGTTCGACGGCGGCGAATTGCGCCTGGTCCTGCTCAAGCTGATCGCGGATGAGCCTCGCCATGGCTACGATCTGATCCGTAGCATCGAGGAATTGACCGGCGGAGCCTATGCGCCCAGCCCGGGGGTGGTCTATCCGACGTTGACCCTGCTGGATGAAATGGACCTGATCGCCGCACGCCAGGCGGAGGGCGCGAAGAAGCTGTACGCGGTGACCGAGACCGGCGCGCAGCATCTCGCCGAAAACGCCGAACTGGTCGCGGCGCTGATGGCGCGGCTGGCCGAAGTCGGGGCCGAGCGGGCGCGTACCGACAGCGCATCGGTGCGCCGCGCGATGGGCAATTTACGGGAAGTGCTGCTGCACAAATTGCGCAGCGAGGACGTGGCGATCGAGACGGTCCATCAGGTCGTCGCGCTGATCGATGACGCCGCGCAAAAGATCGAGCGACTGTGATGGCGTTGTCCGCCATCGCGCAGGTCCCGACCGCGCATGCCGCCAGATATCTGCAACAGACGTGCAAGCATTGGGCGCATCATCTGTCGGTCGCCTTTACCGCGGACCATGGCACCGTGGCCTTTCCCAAGGACGCGCGAGGTGCGTCGTTCCCCGGGGATGCAACCGTGACGTTCGACGCGACGGCCGACCTGCTGACGATCCGGATCGACGCAACCGCGCCCGATCAGCTCGACGGCCGGAAGGATGCGGTCGTGCGCCACGTCGACCGGTTCGCCTTCCGCGAGGGGCCGCTCGCGTACGCGTGGCGGTAATTGCCCCGAGCGCGGGACCCGGCACCCCGCAGGCGCTCGGGTGGTGGCCGTCGATGCGACCGGACTGAACCAGGGTCAGTCGACCGTGGCGTAGCGCCGGTGCATCGCGACCAGGCGTTTCGCGCGATCCACCACCGGCTTGTCGATCAGCTTGCCATCGACCGCCACCGCGCCGAACGCGCCGTCGATCGCGGCGATCACGCGCTGCGCCCAGGCGACGTCCGCGTCGGACGGGAGGAACGCGGCATTGACCACCGCGACCTGCCGCGGATGGACGCACAGCTTGCCGCCAAAGCCGAACCGGCGGGCGTGGTCGGTATCGCGGGCGAGCGCCGCGTCGTCCGACAGGTCGGTCGAAACGCCATCGACCGGCGCGTCGAGCCCGGCGGCGCGCGAGTGCAGGACCATCTGCGTGCGGATCGTGTCGAGTTCGGCGGCATCGCCGTCGATCCCGGCATCGGCCTGGAAATCCACCGTACCGAACGAAAGGCGCACCAGGCCCGGCGCGGTCACCAACTGCGCCAGGTTGAGCACGCCCGCGACCGTCTCGACCAGTGCATGCAGCGGCTTGCCCCCCGCAGCTGCCTGCAGCGCGGACAGGTCGCCGGCGCGTTCGGTCTTGGGCAGCATCAGCCCGGCGACACCGGACAAGCCGGCAAGCGCGCGGACATCCTCGGCGTGCCACTCGGTATCCAGGCTGTTGACCCGGACCACGAAGCGTGGATCGCCCAGCCCGGCGAGCGCATCGTGGATGACGTCGCGCGCGGCGGCCTTGCGTTCGGGCAGCACCGCGTCCTCGAGGTCGATCACCACCAGATCGGCACCGCTCGCCCGGGCCTTGTCGAAGCGTTCGGGGCGATCGCCGGGAACGAACAGGATACTACGGGCGGGGGCGGTGATCATGGCGTCGGGTCTTTCAAGGACCGGGATTTTGCTCCCGGCGGAAGGTCTGGGAATAACTGTAGCGATCGGCCGGGTGCGTATTGATCGCCATCTCGACGACTTCGCCGCGGCCGTTGAGGTAGCTGCGCGTCAGCCGCAGGCCGGCGGAGGAGGTCTTGGCCTCCAGCAACCGGGCAACCGCGGCGGCGATCGGCACGGCCTCGATCTGCTGGCGGACCTCGGCGATCTGTTCGCCGAACTGTTCCTCGATCCGCTTGAAGATCGGCACGTCGCCCACCTCATCGGCAAGCTTCAGGCTGCGGAAGGCGGGGTGGATATAGACGTCCGAATAGGAAATCGGCCGACTGCCGTCCGCCCGCCGCAAGGCGCGCAGGTGCAGCCAGGTCTGTCCCGCGGTCGCGCCCAGCTGCACGGCGAGCGCGCCGGCAATGTCGACCGTCCGCCGTTCGAGGATCGTGAGCGTCGTCTCCTGCGTATATTGCTGTAGGTCCGACAGCCCTTCCATGACCTGGCGATAGCCGGTGGGGCGCGGCAGGCCGAGCACGCGCGTGCCGACCCCCGCCTGGCGGCTGACCATGCCCTGCTGGACCAGCCGCTTGATTGCCTCGCGCACGGTAAAGCGGCTCGCGCCGAACTGGTCGCACAGTTCGAATTCGGTCGGCATCAGCGCGCCGACTGGATAATGCCCCTCCTCGATCTCGCTGATCAGCGTCTGCGCGAGTTGCAGATAGCGCGGTTGCTGGCGGATTGGCGGCATGGACGGTCCATTGCGGATAAGAGGCTTTGCCCGATGATACGGACAATGCCCCGCACCGCAAGGGACGGTAGCGCGCGGTAACCATCCCGGTCAGCGGATGACCGCGCGATCCCGCAGGTCCGCGACTTCGGCCGCGGCATAGCCGAGCTTCGCAAGAATGTCGTCGGTATCCTGGCCAAGGGTCGGTGCCGCAACCGTTGGATGCGTGGCGCCGCCCGCGCGGATCGACGAGGCGATGCCGGGGAGGGGGCCATGTTCGGGATGCTGGAAATCGAGAATTCGGTCGGCCTCGGCCAGATACGGATTGTCGAGCGCCTGCGCGACGTCGAGCACCGGCGCGGCGGGGACACGCCCGGCGAACCGTTCCATCCACGCCGCGGTTGTTCGCGTCGCCAGCACCGCGTCGAGATCGGCATTGAACGCGGGCCGGTTGGCAAGCCGGTCGGCGAAGGTCGCGTAGCGCGGATCCTCCGCCCATTCGGGCCGCTCGATCAGCACGGTCAGCGTCTGCCAGAACTTCTCCTTGTTGCACATGACGAAGATCCAGCCATCCGCCGTCGTGTAGAGCTGGCTCGGGGTCAACGACGGATGGCTCGAGCGAGCGGTGCGCTCCACCTTCACGCCGCCGTTGAGATACCATTCGGCGACATAGTTGAGGTTGCCGAGCGCGACGTCGAACAGGCTGACGTCCAGATCGCGCCCGACCCCGCTCGCGCGCGCCGAGACGACGCCCGCGAGGATGGCGAGCGCGGCGGTGGTGCCGGTCATGAAGTCGACGATCGACAGCCCGAAGCGCGACGGCGGCGTGCCCGGTTCGCCGGTGAGCGACAGATAGCCTGCCTCCGCCTGCATCAGGTAATCATAGCCCGGCCACGCCGCGCGGCTGCCGGTGCGCCCGTACGCCGACAGATGGACGCAGGCGATCGCCGGGTTCGCCTTGGACAAAGCGGCATAATCGAGCCCGAGCTTGACCGGCAGGTCGCCGCGCAGATTGTTGAATACTACGTCGGATTCCGCGACGAGCTTTTCGAGCACCGCGCGTCCCTCGAGGCTCTTGAGGTCGAGCCCGAGGCTGCGCTTGTTGCGGTTGAGCGATTCGTAGAAGTGGCTGTCGCCGGGCCCGAAGAAATAGGGCCCGACGTGGCGACCGATATCGCCGCCATCCTTGTGGTTCTCGATCTTGATGACCTCGGCGCCCAGGTCGGCGAGCTGCTGCGTGCCGAACGGACCCGCCCCATATTGCTCGACCGCGACGATCCGCAGGCCAGCAAGCGGCTGGTTGCCGGACATGGTGGAAGCGGGCTGGGTCATACCGGGTTCCGTGCGATGATCTGCTTGGCGATGATGATCCGCTGCATCTCGTTGGTGCCCTCGCCGATGGTGAGCAGCGGCGCGTCGCGGTACAGCCGTTCGACGTTATATTCGGTCGAATAGCCGTAACCGCCGAAGATCCGCATCGCTTCGATCGCGTTTTCCAGGCCTGCTTCGGTGGCATAATATTTCGCCATCCCCGCTTCCATGTCGCAGCGCTGGCCAAGGTCATAGGCGCGCGCGGCGCTCTCGGTGAGCAGGCGCGCGGCATAGACGCGGGTCGTCATCTCGCCGAGCTTGAGCTGGATCGCCTGATGCTCGCAGATCGGCTTGCCGAAGGTCTTGCGGGTCTGCGAATAGGCGACCGCCTCGTCGAGCGCCGCCTGCGCGATGCCGACCCCGCGCGCGGCGACGTTGATCCGCCCGAGTTCGAGCCCGCCGAGCACCTGCTTGAGCCCGACGCCCTCGACTCCGCCGATCAGGCGGCTGACCGGGACACGATAGTCGTCGAAGGTCAGTGCGTTGCTGTCGAGGCCCTTGTACCCGAGCTTCCCGAGCTTCTTGGACACGATGAAGCCGGGGCCTTTTTCTGCGATCAGCAGGCTCATACCCTTGTGGCGCGGCTCGGCGGTCGGATCGGTCTTGACCAGCAGCAGGATGGTGTTGCCCGATCCCGAATTAGTGATCCACATCTTGGACCCGTTGACGACATAGTCGTCGCCGTCGCGGACCGCGGTGGTCCGGATCGCCTGGAGGTCGGTGCCCGCATCGGGCTCGGTCAGGCCGATCCCACCGCGGAGTTCGCCAGTTGCGAATTTGGGGAGGTAATAGTCCTTCTGCTCGGTCGTGCCGCAGCGCTGGACGGTCATCGCCATGATCATGTGGCTGTTGATGATTCCAGCGACCGACATCCACACGGTCGAGATCCGCTCGATGATCCGCGCGTAGATCAGCGTCGATACGCCGAACCCGCCGTATTCCGGTGCGATCATCAGGCCGAACAGGCCCATTTCCTTCATCGTATCGACGATCTTCTGCGGATATTCGTCGTCATGTTCGAGCTGGTGCACGAACGGCTTCACGTCGGTAACAAGGAATTTCTCGATCGAATCGAGAATCATCGCTTCCTCTTCGGTCATTGCGCCGGGGGCGGCGAGCGGGGTTTCCATGTTCATCGGACAGGCTCCTTGAAGGTCAGGGACGGTGGGCGAGCACGTCGGCCAGCGTGCGTGCAGGATTTTGGTCGATCGCGAGGATCGCGGCGCGGATCGCCTCGGCGCGTGGTGCGTCGATCGTGCGAGTGGCGTTTTCCACGAACTTGCGGCTGATATCGGCGTTGCTCAGCGGCCGGTCGGCAGCGCCACGATTGACCCCCTCGCGTCGCCGCAGCGTCCGGCCGTCGCGGGTTTGCACGATCACCTCGCCGGTAAAGTGCGTGGGGTAATCGCTGTCGGGGTCGATCGCATAGGCGACCCGCCCGGCGAGATCGCGCACGGCGGGATCGCGCAACGCGGCCGGATCGAGCGCGTCGAGCGTGAAGCTGCCAATGAGCAGCGCGGTCGCCACCGTATAGGGGATGGAGAATTGCGCATCGTACCCGGTCGCGGGCGTACGCTTGGGGGCGGCGGGTTCGCATACGATCGGGATCACGGCTTCGGGCACGAGGACAGTGACCTCCGCGATGTCCGCGCCGCGCAGCCCGTGTTCCTGGCGTAGCCAGATCGCGGCATCGATCGCGGCGTGGGTCATGTGGCACGCGGGCAGCGGCTTGACCGCGACATTGTCGATTTCCCACACGTCGCCCAACCCGGCGGTTGCGCGCGCGATGTGCTCCGGGGCGGCATCGCGCAGATACAGCGCGTACAACCCGAAGCGCCCTTCATAGGCCGCGGTCGGCCCGACATAGCCGTGCCGCGCGAGCGTCGCCGCGGTGATCGCCGAACTCGCCGCCCAGCCGGGATGAAGCCGCTTGGTCCAGGCCCCGTCCTCGAGGAACTCGAGGCTGCCGCCGGCCATCGACAGGACGATGCCTTGCGCCATCGCGCTCTGGGACGGATCAAGCCCGAGCAGCCGCGAGGACGCGACGGTCGATCCGAACGCGCCGATCAGCCCGGTCGGGTGAAAGCCGAATCCGTGGAACGCGCCGCCCGATACGCTCGCCACGCGGGTCGAGACCTCCATCGCCGCGATATAGGCAAGCAGCAGATCCGCGCCCGAGGCGTCGGCGCGGTCCGCGGCGACCAGCGCGGTGGGGAAGGCGCTGACGGTCGCGTGGATGATCCCGCCGGCGTGGGTGTCGTCGTAATCCAGCCCGTGCATCAGGATGCCGTTGAGCATCGCCGCATCGCGCGGCACGAGCGCGCGGCCGTGGCCCAGCACCGGGGCAGTGCCTTGCCCCAGTTCCTCGGCAGCGGCGAAGGCGCGGTTCGCCCAGGGCGCGCCGATTGCGGCGATCCCGGTGCCGACCGCGTCGAGGATCAGGTGGCGCGCGCGCTCCAGCACGGTCGATGGCACCCGGTCGATCGTCAGTTCGTTGGCGAAGGCCGCGTAGGTGGCGGAGAGCAAGGTCATGCGGTTGCACCCGCGGCGGCGGCGAGTTCATCCGCCGACACCTCGTCGAGCGACTGCCCGGTCGTCTCGACCCGCAGCAGGCCGACCGCGATGATCATGGCGACCAGCACCACGCCGACCATCCCGAGCACGCCGTGCAACCCGAAGTTGGCGAACAGGAAGACGGTCGCATAGGGCGTGACCATCGAGGCGGCGCGCCCGCACATCCCGGCGAACCCGGTGCCGCGCAACCGGTAGGCGGTCGGGAACAGCTCGGGGATATAGGCGAACAGCGCGAGCGTCACGAGCGTGTAGATGCTCGACACCAGCAGGAAGCCGGTGAGCGGGACCATCACGTCCCCCTGGGCATTGGGGTAGAGGAAGCCGAACAGCATGATCGCGACCGCCGTCAGGATCAGCGAAAGGCGGCGCGAAATGCGGTCGGCGATGCCGATCGCGATGACCGCGCCGAACACGCTGCCGAACGACATCAGCGTGGTATACCAGAGCGACGTGACGATCCCGGTGCCATGGCTGACCAGGAAGGTCGGGAGCCATGCGACGAAGCCGTAAACCGACACGTTGACCGCAATCGCGGCAAGCGTCGCGGCGATGACGCGGTTGCGCAGCTTGGGGCCGAACAGGGCCTTCAGCGGGGCGTGAACCATTGCGATCGCACGCGCGGGCGCCGGCGCGGGGAGCGGGCCTTTTTGCGCGGAGACTTCGCGCTCGATCGCGGTCAGCGTCGCCTCGGCCTCCTCGAACCGGCCGACCGATTCGAGCCAGCGCGGCGATTCCGGCATCTTCTTGCGCATGATCCAGACGATCAGCGCGGCAGCGCCCGCGATCGCGAACATATAGCGCCAGCCGAGGGTCGGGATGACGATGTAGCCGATCGACGTCGCGACCAGCAGCCCCGAATTGACCACCATGCCCATGATCGAGACCCAGCGGCCACGAAACGCCGGGGGGATGAACTCGCCGAGCGTTCCCGCCGCGACGACGAGTTCCGCGCCGAGCCCGATCCCCATGACGAAGCGGCAGACGATGAGGAAGGTCATGGTGGGCGAGAAGATCGCCGCGACCGACGCGAGCCCGAACAGCGCGAGGTTGAACTGATAGGACGCGCGCCGGCCGAAGCGATCGCCGATGTAGCCGGCCATGCCGGCGCCGATCATCATGCCGAGGAAGGTCATCGACATGAACACCGCACTCTGCGCGAGCGTCGAGAACCCCTCCGCCTTGAGCGCGGCGATCACGCCGCCCGCCAGATAGACGTCGAACGCATCCAGGAACGCACCCGCGCTGATCAGCGCGAGGATCCGCCAGTGGAACCGCGATATCGGAAGGCGGTCGAGCCGGGATCCGGCGTTGACGGCAAGGTGATCGGCCATTCTCGGCTACCTCTCGTGATGAAACCGGCGGGGCCTTCTTGATCGAAGATCTGTTGCCGTCGTTCAGGGGGCCGAGCGCAGGAGGCGCGTCGGCCATCGGGTCAGATGTCGTCGGGCGCGTGTCCACGCTTGTAGACGAGCGAATTGCGCGTGAATTCCATGATCTGCGCCCCATCCTGGTTGAAGGCGCGGGTCCGCGTGGTGACAATCCCCTGCGTCGGCCGCGACTTGGAATCGCGGATCGCAAGCACCTCGGTCTCCGCGGTCAGCGTATCGCCGCCGAACACCGGGTGCGTCAGCTTGATATCGGTCCAGCCGAGGTTGGCCGGGGATTTGCCGCTGACGTCGTTGACCGTCATGCCGAGCACGATCGCAAGCGTCAGCCCGCTGTTGACCAGCAGCCGCCCGAACTCGCTCTTCGCGGCATATTGCGCGTCGCAGTGCATCGGATGCGCGTTCATCGTCATGAGCGAGAACTGGATATTGTCGGCGTCGGTGATCGTGCGGCCGGGGCGATGCTCGTAGATGTCGCCGACGGCGAAATCCTCGACATAGCGGCCGTAGCTGGCGCGGTAGCGATGGTCGCCGACCTTGATGGCAGAAAGGCTCAACGGGACTCTCCTTTGAACGTTTGTACGGACATTATCGAAGTTGCGGTTTGGTGGCAACCTCCGCTTTGTAACAGAATGTTAGAAGGCCACCTCGGCGCGGGCTGCGAGCGTGTCGCCGGTGTCGCGACCCTGGAAGCTGCCGGTCCGGTTGTCGGTACGGTAATGGATATAGTCCGCCATGAAGCGGAAGTTGTTGGTGAGATACCAGTTGAGGCCGACCGTCCCGGCCCAGCCCGTCCCGCCGAGCGGCAGGCCGGATGCGTCCATGTCCTCATAGCGCGCGACCAGTTCGAACGCGCCGATCCCGCCGTCGAGGATCGAATGCTTCACATGCGGCGAAAGGTACGTCCCGCTGCGCGAGGAATAGGTCGGCTTCTCGCCGGTGATCCACCAGCCGCCGTTGACCGACAGGGCCTTTACCTTGGCGTGGGCGAAGGTTGCGCCCGGTCCGCCGCGGACGGTGCGCTGACCGTATTCGCTGAACGCATAGATCTTGCCGAGCGTGCCGCCGAATTCCAGCCCGAACGCGGTCGACCCGGTCGCGCCGGTCAGCGGGGCGGATTCGACGCGGATGCTGTTGTTGATCGCCCCCGACATGTTCTGGACGACCGTGGTCGCCGGCGAGGTGCCCGGAATATTCTCGTCATACACCCACCCGCCG
The DNA here is from genome assembly GCF_022662295.1 of Sphingomonas sp. CARO-RG-8B-R24-01. Lineage (NCBI taxonomy): Bacteria > Pseudomonadati > Pseudomonadota > Alphaproteobacteria > Sphingomonadales > Sphingomonadaceae > Sphingomonas > Sphingomonas sp. CARO-RG-8B-R24-01. The sequence goes on from NZ_JAKNQI010000002.1 coordinate 606,741, forward strand.
ACGTGGACGACCGCGTTTTTGGTCAGGATCGGGTTCCAGTGCGCGCGCGTCAGGAACATGCGATTGTCGCCGCGCGTGAAATCGCTGTCGATCGCATCGCCGTGCACCGCGGCGCTGACGTGCCAATTCTCCCCGCCCGCGCGCGCCGCCACGCCGAGCAGGTAGACGCGCCCGCCCTGGGTCGCGAGCGCGGTCGTATTGATGTTCGTCGTGATGAACGGGTTGGCGGTCGCCGCCGTGCCGATGTCCATGCCGCGGTCGGTGATCAGGTTGCCGAAGCGGATGTCCGCGTCCGTCTTGCCGAACTTGGTGCGATAGCCGACGAACGTCTGCACGACCTCGACCGCATTGCGCCGGAAGTCCGCTTCGAACTGGTAGAACAGGTTCTTGCCGATCGTCCCCACGCCGCCGAAGCGGAACTGCCGCAACGTCGATACGGTGATGTTGCGCGGGTCGTACGCCGATCCGGTGCTGGACGAGATGTCCGCCAGAATGCGGCCGCGCGGCTTGAACGAGAACATCCCGTCGCGGCTGCTCAGCACCGGGGCGCCGCGGGTCCAGTCGACCGCGAGATCCGCCGGCAGTGGCGGGGCGGGCGAGTCCGTGGTCTTCAGCTGACTGACCGCAACGGGCGCGACTTTGGCGCCGGGGTACGGGGGTGTCGCTGCCAGATTTTGCGGCGGCACGGCGGCGACCGCGGGCGGCGGGGCGGCCGTGGCGATGGCGGTCTGCGCCTTCCTGCGAGCAGTAGCGATCAACGCATCGGCGCGTTCGCGCGAGACCAGCTTGTTGGCGACCATCTCGTCGATCAGCGCGAGCATCGTCTGGTACGACGTGTCCGTGTCGAGGGGAGACGCCGCAGGTTTGGCGGACTGCGCGAAGGCGGTCGATGGAAACAGGGTGAGCGACGCGCACAGCATCGCGGCGTACGAATGACGCATTCTGACATCCTCTTGGCAGCGGAAGGGCCCGTCTGGCGCGGCTTCGCTCTTCCATCCGGACTCATATCCGGTTGGCTCTCCTTATTGTCCGTACAAATTAGAAGTCAACCAAATTCACAACCTCGATCAAGCGCTTCGCGTTCTCAAGGGAGGTGGGGGACGGTCGTTCGCGGGCCAAGATCGGGGCGCATCCGGATCAACCCCTCCTGAGTGACGTGTGCGATCAGCCTGCCGTCGCGGCTGTGGATCATGCCGCGCGCGATCCCGCGGCCATGGCCGCTCCACGGGCTGTGGCTGCTGTACAGGAGCCAGTCCGCCAGCGGGGGATCGTCATGGAACCACATGGCATGGTCGAGGCTCGCGACCTGCATGCTATGGTCGAACATGTTGATCCCGTGCGGGATCAGCGACGCACTCAACAGCGCATAATCGGACAGATAGGCCAGGATCCCGCGCCCGACGGCGGGGTCTTGCGGACCGGCGCCGCGCAACCGGATCCAGACATGCGAGGCGGCGGGGGCCGGGGCGCGCTGCAGGAAGGCGGGCGTGGCACAGGGGCGGATCTCGAACGCGCTCGGTCGGCGCAGGAAGGCGATTGCCGCCGCCGGAAAGTGGTCGGCATAGTCGTCCGCGAGAACGTCCAGCGGCAACAGGTTCTCTGGCGGCGGCACGACCGGCATCGCCGTCGTATGCGTCAGCCCGGGCTCGGGCCGCTGGAACGATGCCGCCAGCGTCAGCAACGCGAGCCCATTCTGCAGCGCGGTCACGCGGCGATTGGCGAAGCTCTTTCCGTCGAAATCGCGCTCGACATGGAAAATGATCGGCAGGGTCTCGTCGCCCGCCCGCAGGAAATACGCGTGCATGCTGTGGACGCGCGTCGTCGGATCGGTCGTGCGTTGCGCCGCCATCAGCGCCTGCGCGACGACCTGCCCGCCAAAGACGCGTCCGGTCGCGCCGGGCTTGCGCGGACCGCGATAGAGGTTGGTGTCGAGCCGTTCGAGATCGAGCAACGCGAGGACGGTCGCGGCGAGATCGGCGGGGGGCGGGGTGTCGGTCATCGCCCGGCGCTAGGGCCGGCGCGCGACAGGTCAAGGTGTTTGCGGTCTCACGCGACGTTGGCGGCAAGGACCTTCGAGGGTACGATTTCGTCGGCACGCGCCGCCAGGTCGAGCAGGTCGCGATGAAGCCGCCCGGCGGCAAAGGCGAGGCCGAAGACCCGCCCCGACGCCTCAAAATCGAGCGTGGTCGCAGCGGCGCTGCCCCGGAACGCATCGAGCGCCAGCCCGAACCCGCGATACGATGCGGTAGCCTCGCCGCGGTCGACCGTGGTGCCGGCGGTCAACGCCACCGCACAATTGGCGGCAACGAGCGCGTGCGCTTCGAGCATCGCGCCCGCCGGGGTCGCCAGCGCAGCCATTGCGGCACCGGGCAGCGGTTCGTCGAGCGCGCGCCCGATCAGCACGAGGTCGTTGCGGACGCGCCACAGCGTCCGGGGGACCGCGGCGGGGATGCGGTGATCGGCAAGCCGCGACGCACGTTCGCGATCGGCGTCCTTCATCGCCAGTTCGACGTTCCCCAGCGCCAGGCGGAGCGCGGCGTGATCCGGGGAGGACGGCAACGCCTCTCCCGCCGTGAGTGCTCGCGCCTGTTCCCGCAGCATGCGCGCGACGTGCCCGAGCACCGCGACCGTCCGCGCGATGACCAGACCGTGCGACCGCGCCGGGAAGACGAGCATCGACGCCAGCACGCCGATGATCCCGCCGATCCCGATCTCGATGACCCGGTCGCGCACGAAATCCTGGACGGATGCCCCGGGCGGCGCGCTGAGCAGCATGATCGCCGCGGTCACCGGCGCGATCCGCAACCGCGGGCGGATGGCCGCGACAAACGCCGCGATGCCGGTCACCGTCACGAGAACCAGCCCGACCTCGATCGTCGCGGTCCGTTGCAACGCCGCCCCCAGCCCGCCCAAGAGCGCGCCGATCAGCGTCCCGAGCAACCGGTCCGTCGCCGCGCCGAGCGTTCCGCCGATCGACCCCTGCATGACGATCAGCACGGTAAAGACCGACCAATAGCCCTCGTGCAGACCGAGCGCCTTGTACGCCGCGAACGCCGCACTCGTCCCGACCATGATCCGCGCAATCTGGCGCAGGTTCGCGGCGTTGGCGGTGAGCGCTTTGCGAATGGGGGCCACGATCGTCAGGCTATGGTCCGCGAAAAAAGGCAGCGGTTCCGCCGCCACGGCCGCGCTGCGTCTGGAGCGCGCCGGCTGCGGTTCACCGTGCAGCGGATCTGATCGGCTGGAGCGGGTGAAGGGAATCGAACCCTCGTCGTAAGCTTGGGAAGCTTCTGCTCTACCATTGAGCTACACCCGCAATGCGGCGTATTTCCGTGGTTTTCTGCTCGGTGTCAATCGGCGTTTCGACTTTTCCGAAATCGAAAGCTTGATAACGAATATAGATTCCGGCTCGTAGGTCTTTGTCCTGTCTGAACGCCTGTTTGAAGTTGATGCCAGGTATTGAAGCAACGCCCTCAAATCGGTCTCGACGAGACAATTGACGTGACATGTAATTGATGCCGACGAGGCAGCTCTTGCGAGACTCAGCACTGATGGCGGGATTGTTAGGGTTGTTTACGGCGCCATGATCAAACAGAGGGACGGAAGCAAGCCCCCGCCCCAAATCGAAATAATTAGTTTTTGACGCAGTAAAGTAGCGCAACGTTCTTCGGCCGGGTTTCATCACCTCCAGCTTTGCCCGTGGGGGGTGGTGGCGACGAGGGTGCCCATCCGAAACCGAGTCCCGTTCCCCCGGCTTGAGTACCATCATTCGGACTGCCGTCGTCCCATACGTCCTGTGGGCGTGTATGAGAATGCTCTTTAAATTGATCGTCCTGCGTGCTGCCTACCTGACGTAAGCCTGCCGGATCGATGTTCGTTCCTGTTCGGTCCAAGCCACGGATGAACCTTCCCTGCGCCAATGTAAATTCCGACCAGCCGGCCGGACAGGTGTTGGCGTTGAACGCGACAACGGCGTTTCTTGTGCTAACCGTAACGGCGTCAAGATCGGCGATCGCCTTTTGCAGGCGTTGCAAAAGGGAATCGGGAACACCGTCGGTATAGCTATCCCAGGGAATTACGACCTCGGAGTCAGCACGCGTAGCCGCGAAGATGGACACGCTGTCTAGCGTCGACGCCGAATTTCTACTACAAATAAGATTGGCGGTCGTGTTGCTACGGAGAACGACCGAACTCCCCTGTGACGCTTGGCCTGCAGGGTTACTCCAATTACAATGTACTCCAAGCGACGTTGTAAATGCGATGGACTCTGCGTTGCCGGAACTGGGAGAGCGGTTGGATACGCTGAAGCGGGCAGAGCTCGCGCCAATTGCGGCGGGATTTATTCCGAAACCTATAAGATAATACGACATCTTTAAGCAGTTATCATAGGCTGTGTACGCGCCGGGGGCAATTTCCTCTATATATTGCTGAAAGGCATCGGCGCGGGATTGAGTTGATTGGGTATCGCTGCAGTATTTTCCCGCAATTGCATCCGCAGACATGCTGGAACTGCCGAAGTTTGCGGCGAACCCTTCGTAGGAGCCTCCACCGCTCATAGACTTACCTTGGGTATGGGCTTCCGAGTGTTGCCTGCAAAAGTTATTAATAAACTGGTGAAAGCTCGTGTTGTCTGTAATGCGCGAGCTTCGAATACGTGATAGCTCGATAAGATTGTTGCATGTCTGCGCTTGTGCGTAGGCCTCACTGGGGATCAGCAAGAGGGTCGCAGAGAAAAATATCATAAAACTCAAACGTAAAATACTATTTATAAGGTATATTGTATTCACTGAACTGCCCTCCCGAGCTTGCAGGGCCAATAACGGCCACTGTGGACAATGAGTTGGGCAAGTACACCTGAGAGTGCGACCTAAAGCAAGGCATAACTTGAACACGCCGTGCTGAGTTGTAATGTTAAATTCGGTTAATGGTTCGAGCAGATTACGGTGATGCAAATTGACGGGACTAACGAACGTGCCCGTGCCCCTTTTATCCGTCTGTTTTCCCGTCATTCTTCGCTTCTGATAAAGCGTTAAGGAACGATAGCGACTGTTTCTGTCGGCATAGCTACGTTGCGCTGGATAATTGTCGCGATGATTGCGTTGTATTCAGCTCGTGGCCGGTAAGCGCCGCGATCATCTGGTCGGCGATCCCGTCCATCACCTGCGGCACGTCAGTCGGCAATCGCCACGCGATAGACAGCATGATGGGTCAGCACGAACAGCGTCTTGCCCCCGCCGCCGATCAACAGTTGCAGCGGACGGGCCGGAATATCGATCCGTCCGAGCGAAGTGCCGTCCTGGCCGTAGACGAAGACCTGGCCGTTCGCGACATAGACGCGGCCTTGCGCATCCGTCGTGACGCTTTCTCCGCCGCGGTCGGCGAAGGGGGTGAGGTCCACGACCGCGCCGTGCGCGCCGAGGCGGCCGCGATAGGTCCGGTTTTCCGATCCGTTGGTGACCCATACCGGCTCGCCCGGCCGAGCGGTGACGAACCCGTAGCTGTCCAGCGAGTCCGAAAAGCGCCAGCCGCGGAAGGTCGCCGGCCCTTGCTGGAACGTGCGGTATGCGGGAAGCGCGAGGCTGCCGTCGGGCGAGACATAGGCCTGCGCCTTGGGGAGCGCCATGTCGCGCCGGTACATGTCGGCAAGCGTCGGATAGGTGTAGCGTTCGAGGTCGAGTTGATCCTTAAATTCACCATTGTTCCAGGTGCTTACCGGCAGGACCGTGGCGGCGGTCTCATGGTCGGCGGCAGGAGTCGGGGCGATGGTGGTGATTGATCCGTTCCGCGCATCCGGCGTCAGGCTGTAGACCGTGCCGTTGCGTCCCGCGGACGACAGGACGAGCAGGTCGCCGGAACGCGCTACCGCCAGGTTGACCGCGTCCAGGGGCGCGTCGCTGACGATCGAGAGACCTTGCTCCGGTGCCCAGTGATAGATGCGTTGCGCCGCATGATCGACGAAATAGAGCGATCCGTCGGGACCGATCGCCCCGCCGGCGGCGGCGTAGAAACCGTCCGCGATCCGCTCTACCCTGGTGTTTGCGTAAGGTCCGGTCTCGGCAGCCGGAACCGCACGACCGGCGACGTCGAGCACGGCGAATTCGCGTTCGCGTACCTGGAGGCCGCTGGCCATGTCCTGGATCGCATTTTCGTAAGGAAATTTGCTGGCCCGCAAATAGGTTGCGCAGCCCTGCTCGTCGCAAGTGCCAAGCCCGCTCTCGGCGTTGACGTGGACGTTGCGAAAGCGGACCGTGTTGGTCCCGTACAATCGCACAGCCGCCGGCGCGGGCTTGATCGAGCGGGTGACGCGATATGCGTGATAATTGGCGATGAGGATGGCGCGCGAATCGCGGATCTCGAACGAGGTCGCGTCCTGGCTTTCGCCTGCTTCCTCCTCGGTCTGCGGCGCGAGGAATTCCCAATTGGCGACATGGTCGAGCACGAACTCGCTGCGGACGTGATGCTCGCTCGACATCTGGTAGACATGGCCAGGGGTATCGGTGTCCGAAACCAGCATGCCGGCTGCGGCATAGGTGTCCGGGGTCCACAGATTGGCGAAGGTCCCGCCACCGCCGCGCGTGACCCACAGGCTCGGATATTGCGCGTCCCAGCGTTTGGCGGGATCCGCGTCGCCCGTGTGGTTGGCATTATACGGATCGAAGCGCGTGCCGTCCGCCAGATCCGTCCCGTGCCCGCCCTGGAACTTGACGTCCTCGACCAGCGACCCGGCCCCCGCCATCCACAGCAGTGCGGTCGCGCGCGGGTTGATCCCGCCGGTGAACAGGCCGAGCCCGGACACGATCGCATCGCCTCCGCTTGCGCTTTCGATCAGGGCCTTGGGGCTTCCCACACCCTGGAATGCGGGTGTCCCGTCGGGGAGAATGATCTGGGTCAGGCTCGGGTGCAGCGCGACCAGCACCGTGTCGGGCTTGAGCCGCAGCGTATCGGTGACGACGTAGCGCCCGGCCGGAAAATAAACCGTTCGATGCGTATCGATCGCGTGCTGGATGGCTGCGGTATCGTCGGTCTTGTTGTCGCCTGCGGCGCCGAGGGTGCGGACGTTGGACCAGCGGGCGGTCGGCGGCAGCGGGCGGATCGCGGGCGGGGACGGTGCGGGAAGCCGCGCGATCGGCGCTGCGGTCATGACGGTCTGGTAGGTGCCGGTCGTGCCCAAGGCGGGGAGCGTGAGGCCGTAGGTGAAGGCAGCGACTCGGTAGCTGGCGCCCGCGCCAGCGACCTGCCGGCCACTGTCGCGGAAGCGCGCAAAGACCGGAGTCGCACGGGCAACCGCATTTTCGAACCCGATCTGGGTGAAGACGGTGCTTTCGTTGCTGATGGTAACGCCCGCCGTGGCAATGCGGTCGAAGCGGACATTCTTGCCCCACAGCCAGTCGCCATAGCCGCGGTCGATGTCGATCGCGACCGGCATGTCGCGAAACGCGACGTTGACGAGCGTCAGGTTGGCCTCGTGCTCGCGGATCCCCGCTTCGCGCTGGCCCTCGAAGGTCGAGTCGAGCAGCGTGAACTGCCAGGCGGGGGAGGGTTTCTCGGTCAGGATGCCATAGCGTCCGCCGTGGAAATGCAGGTCTTCCGCCTGGTTGGCGACCTGGTAGAGGCCGGCAAGACCCGAGCCGATGGCGAAGTCGATATGCGCGAGATAGGCGTGCTGGGCGGCGTGGAAGCGGATCGCCGTCGCGGCGGGGTTGCCTTTGCCGATCACGAAATCGACGTTCGACAGGGCGGGATAGAAGGTGCCGGGATTGGCATCCGCGATATCGGGATTGAACGGAACGCTTCCGGGCGGGGGGAAGGGGGTGCGATACGCCGCCGCCGTGTCGACCGCGCCGGGTTTCGCTCCGGCGAAGATCACCATAGTGGCGAGGCCCTTTTGGAACCCCGGGGTCGCATCGCCCAGCACGATCACCGGGCGCGTCTTGCCGACCCCGAACACGCGCACGCCTGGCCAGAGGAAGATCGTCCGGCTGATGCGATAGCGGCCCGACGGCACGAACACGATTCCGCCCCCACCTTTTGCGGCGGCCGCGTCGATCGCGCGCTGCAGCGCAACGCTGTCGTCCGCCCGACCGTCGCGCGCGCCTTCGACCGTGACGGCACGCGGGTCTTGCGGTGCGATCTGGTAGACGGAGGTCGAGGCGCATGCCGGCAGCGCCATCGCGCTCAGCGAGGCGAGCAGCATCGTGCGGAACGGGAGCGACCAGCCGGACATGGCATATCCTCAAACACAACGTCCCGACCGACGGCCGGGACAAAAAAGCGCCGCGACCACCGGCCACGGCGAGGGGATGGCGGACCTAGAAGTTGTAGCGCGCCCCGACGCGGAACAAGCGACCAAGCGTATCATACAAGCCCTGGTTGATGTCGACGCCGGTGTTGGTCTGCGGAGAAGGGGTCGGGTCGCGGTCGAGCAGGTTGTCGACCTTGAAATAGACGTTCAGCTTCTTGGTGAGATTGAACGACCCGCCGACGTCCAGGTAGAAGGCGCCTGGCATCGTGTTGTTGTCGATCGTCGGGTGCACCGTGTTCTCCAGCGCGGTCCGCCCGGTCGGGCAGGTGCCGGCGCTGCACACGACATATTCGTTGCTGTAGACGCCGTCGCTGATCCAGCGTTGCTGGATGTTGAAGCTGAACCGATCGGTGGTCCAGCTTTCGGTCGCGAGCACTTTCCACGACGGCGTGTTGCCCGCATTCACCCCGGCGCCTTGCGTCGGGATCGTGCCCGGTACGCCCGGATCGGTGATGAAATTCTTCACATTGGTGGCAAGCCCGCGCAGCACCAGCCGCCCGGGAATCCCAGCCTTCTCCAGCGACGTCTGGTAGCTGGCCTCGATGTCGAATCCATCCGTGAAGATCGATGCGAGGTTGAAGGCCTGCAGGTTGACAAAGGGCGTCCCCGATGCCGGCGCGAGATTGAACGCGCTGCACAGCGAGGTAATCCCGGTGAAGCAGAGATTGACCTCCTGTTGCGCGTTGAGCGTCGAGATCACGCCGTTGATCTTGATCCGGTAGTAATCGAACGAGGCGCTGAACCCTGGCAGCAACGACGTGCGCGTCAGCACGATCCCGGCCGTGGTGTTGCGCGCGATTTCAGGCTTGAGCGCGGTATTGCCGATCGCATTCTGCAGCACGGTCAGCGCGGTGCCGTTGAACGGATTGGTAAAGTTGGGAAGCGTGGTGGTGATTGGCGCGGCGAACAACTCCGACAGGTTGGGCGCGCGCACGTCGCGCGAGGTGACCGCGCGGAGGCGGATCCCGTCGATCGGCGTGTCCCAGGTCCCGCCGATCTTCCAGGTATAGACCGTGCCCGACGTGCTGTAATTGGTCACGCGGCCCGCCGCGTTCAGGTTGGCCTTGCCCAGTTTGTCGGAGTTGATGAAGGGCAGGTTCACTTCGAGGAACCCTTCCGCGACGTGATAGCTGCCGCGGCCATTGTGGTAATTGCCCGCATACCAGTTGGCGCCGTTGGTCGAAAGCAACGGATCGGCGGGGTAGGCGGCGGTGTACGGGCTCTCGTCCGACACGCCATTCCCGTAGGGATCGCCGACGACGTGGTAGAATTCGTTGCGATATTCCGCGCCGGCTGCGACCGAGACCGGGCCCGCCCACAGCGTCAGCGGCGAACCGTTGAAGCTGAAGTTGAACGCGTCCTGCGTCTGGCGGGTATGCTGGGTCGGGCCGTTGCCGGGCTCGATATAGGCAAGAGCGGCGGCGCTGGGCGCGGAGCCACCAATGATGTTGATCGGAACGCAGCCATTCGCCCGGGCGACCGCGTTGGCGCAGACGATCTGGCCGTTCAGCGAGATTGCCTGGATCGCGGCATTGTAGCGCGGGGTCAGCGTGATGTTCTGGACATGGATGTCGGTGATGTTCTCGCCATGCTCGTAGGAGACGTCATAGCTCCAGTCGGTTCCGAATACCGGCACCTTGCCTGTCGCGCCGCCGACGAAGCGATATTGCTTGCGGGTCGGGTAGACCGAGATGTTCTTGGGCAACTCGCCGTTGCTCGTCCCGAACTGGAACTGCGTGATTCCCGCGGTCGTGCAGGCGGCCTGGATCGAGGCGGGGACATAGGGGTTCGAGCATTGCAGCGTCAGCCCGGACTTGGTCGCACCCGGGTTGGGCTGGTTCATCGTATCGACCTGCGCGACGTTGACGGTCGCGTAGATCTCGTTCGTGTCGTTGATGTCGAAGCCGATCCGGCCGTAGCCGTTGTAGCGATCGAGCCGTGACTGCAGCGTCGTACCGATCCCGACGTTCCCCGACAGGTCGCCGCCAAGGCAGAAGCCGCCGGCCGAGAAACAGCCCGAAACGTTGCCTGCCGCATTCTTGGCGGGGACTCCGCCCGATCCATATTGGAACTGGAACGGGTTGCCGTTGACGTCGAACGCGGTGCCCTGCAGCGGGCCGGCGCTGATCAGGCCGTATTTGGTATATTGATACGCCTGCGCATGGTCGCGCACGAGATATTGCGGCGATCCGTCGTTGGTGACGTTGCGGTTGACGAACGTGCTCGTGCGATACCAGCTCCGGCCATTCGGCGCAGCCTCGCCGAAGCCGCCGGCGGGAACGCCGTCTTCATGGTCATATTCGCCGCTGAGCTGGACATGCAGCCGGTCGTTGAAGAAATTCTTGCCGATCGCGGCCTGGAACAGGCCCTGCTTGTTGTCGCCATAGGTCGTGATGCCGCCCTGGACGTTCGCCTTGAACCCGACGAAGCGCTTATCGGTGATGAAGTTGACGACGCCGCCGACCGCATCCGAGCCGTAGGAGGCGGACGCGCCGCCGGTCACCACGTCGACCCGCTTGATGAGCAATTGCGGGAACAGGCTGATGTCCGGCACGCCGGTCACGTTCGCCCCGACCACGCGCTGTCCGTCGAGCAGCGTCAGCGTGCGGATCGTGCCGAGCCCGCGCAGCGAGAAGGAGCTGAGGCCCTGCTGCCCGCTCGACGTGCTGTTGGTGCCGGTGGTGACGCCGCTCGACCCCTGCAGCGAAGGCAATTGCGCGATCGTGGTGAAGACGTTGGGCTCGGCATTGCGCGCGATGTCCGCCGCGCCGATCACGGTCGTCGGGGTCGGCGCGGTGAACCCGCTGGCGGTGATGCGCGAGCCGGTGACGACGATGTCGTCATCGGCCTTCGCGGCGGGCGCGTCGCTCGGAAGCGGCGCCGGCGCGGCGGTGGACTGGTCCGGCGCTGGCGTCGGCGCAGTCTGCGCGGCCGCGGGGACCGCGAGCGCGACCGCCATCAGCGATGCCAGGCTGGCGCCGAGCAGGGCGACGCGGCGTCGCCCTGCGGGAAGAGTGTCCGATGCATTGATGTTCATGATAATCCCCACCCTGTTGTTTTTCTTGTTTGATCGTCGTCGTGAAACGTCATCCCGGCGCCAGCCGCGCGGCGTAGAGCGCGTGATGCGTCAGGATGAACAAGGTCCGGCCATCGGGGCCGCCAAGGATCAGCTGAAGCGGCCGGTCCGGGACATCGATCTGCCCGATCGGGGTGCCGTCGGGCGCGTGGACGAAGACTTGCCCGTTGGCGATGAACACGCGTCCCTGACGATCGACCGCGACGCTTTCACCGCCACGCTCGGCAAACAGCTTCAGGTCGGTGAGCGTGCCGCCCGTGCCGACGACCCCGCTGAGCGTACGCCCCTCGGATTCATTGCTGACGAAGACGCGCGATCCGATCTTGCCGCGGACGAAACCATGCGCGTCGAGCGTATCCGAAAAGCGCCAGCCGACATGGTCGGGCGCACCCTGTTGCCACACCCGGAACGCCGGCAGGACGAGGCTGCCGTCGGGCGAGACATATTCGAGCGGCTTGGGCGTGCCTGCATCGCGCGCGAACATTTCGCCCAGCGTGGTGAAATGATCCGTCTTCGCATCATATTGATCGCGAAATTCGCCGTTGTTCCACCAGTTGACCGGGAGCAACGTATCCGCCCCCGGGTGCGCGCCGGCCGGCGTCGGCGGGATCATCCGAATGTCCGTGTGGGGTGCCGCCGGATCGAACGAATAGACGCTTGCCTCGGCGCCGAGCGAGGACAGGACAAGCAGCTTGCCCGACGCATCGATCGCGAGGTTGACTGGATCGAGCGCCGCATCACGAACCGTCTCCAGCCCGGCGGTTTCGGTCCAGCGATGAATCCGCTGGAACCGATGTTCGACGAAATACAGGGCGCCCTTGGCATCGACCGTCGCGCCCGAAATCGAGAAGAACCCGTCCTCCAGCTTGCGAACCGGGCCGATCCCGGGAATGCCCGGGGTCGCTTCGATAGCCGAAGCGGGTGTTGCGGGCAGGTCGAGCCGGGCGAATTCGCGTTCGCGCAAAACACCGTGACGGGTCTTGTCGACGATCGCATTCTCGAACGGGAATTTGCTGGCGCGAACGTAGGTGCCGCAGCCCGCCGCCTCACAGCTTGCGAACGCGCTTTCGGCGTTGATATGGACGTTGCGGAAGCGGATGTCGCTGCTGTTGGTCAGCTGGACCGCATGTGCTGCGGGATGGAACGTCCGCGTGACGCGGTAGCTGTGATAATTGGCGAACAACAGGTTGCGCGAGTTGCGAATGTCGAGCGACATGCCGTCCATGCCCTCGCCGACTTCCTGTTCGGTCTGCGGGGCGAGGAACTCCCAGTTCGCGACACCGTCCAGCACGATCTCGTTGCGGACATGATGTTCGGCCGACAGCTCGTACACGTGGCCGGGCGTCTTGGTATCGGAGACGTAGAATCCCGCCTGCGCGAAGGTATTCGGTGTCCACACATCGGCGAACGTGCCGCCTCCGCCATCGGTGACCCAGATGCTCGGATATTGCGCGTCCCAGCGATTGTCGGCGACCGGATCGCCGCTCCGCGCGGTCTTCGCGCCAAGCGGGAGACCGTCCGCGGTCGGCGACCCGCCACCGCCCATGATCTTGACGTCGTCGAGCAGCGAGTCCGCGCCGGATCGCCACAGCAGCGCCGACGCACGCGGGTTGATGCGGCCGGTAAACAGCCCGATTCCCGAAACGATGTTCCGCCCCCCGCGCGGAGTTTCGAGCAGCGGCACCACGCCACCGACTCCGGCGTGCGCAGGATTGCCATCCGGCAGCACCAGCTGCGTCAGTGCCGGGTGAAGGCCGAGCAACACGGTGTCGGGGCGGAGCTTGAGCGTCGCGGTGACCCGGTAGAAGCCGATCGGGAGGTAGACCACCCGGCGCGTATCGATCGCGCGTTGCAGCGCGGCGGTATCGTCGGTCTTGCCGTCGCCGACGACCCCGAGCGTGTGCACGTCGGTCCAGTCCTTTACCGCCGGCAAGGCCCGGATCGCGGGAGCGCCCGGCGCGGGGAGCGTGCGCAGCGGCGTGATCTGCGCGTCGGTCGAGATTGTCCCCATCGTGCCGAGCCCTGGGACCGCGACGCCGTGGCTGAACGCAGTGACACGATAGCTTCGTCCCGGGCCGGCGACGACCTTGCCGCTTTCCCGGAATCGCGCGAACACGGGTGTGTCGGTCGCGACTGCATTGTCGAAGCCGATCTGGGTGAACACGCTGTTTTCGCGGCTGATCACGACGCCCGCATGCGACACGCGCTCGAACCGCACGTTCTTGCCCCAGAGCGAGTCGCTGTAGCCAGGATCGATCTCGATCCCGACCGGCGTGTCGCGGATCGCGACGTTGACCAGCGTCAGGTCGACCTCATGCTCGCGGATCGCCGCGTCGCGCTGTCCGTCGAAGCTCGAGTCGATCAGCGTGAACTGCCAGGCGGGCGAGGTCTTTTCGGTGACGATACCGTATCGGCCGCCGTGGAAATGCACGTCTTCCATGACATTGCCTGCCTGGTAGACGCCAGCGAACCCCGATCCGAGCCGGAAGTCCATGTGGCTGAGAAAGGCATGTTGCGCCACGTGGAAGCGCACGGCGGTCGCCGCCGGATTGCCCGCGCCGATCGCCACGTCGACATTGCTCATCGCGGAATAGAAGGTCGCCGAATTGGCGTCGCGGACGTCGTCGCGCGGGGGAACGACCGTCGGAACCGGAACCGGCACCCGGCCGACATTATACTGGTCGCCGCCGGTGAAGATCACCATCGTTCCCACGCCGCTCTGGAACCCGGGCGTCGCATCCGCGAGGACGAGCACCGGGCGGGTCGGGCCGACCCCCAAGATGCGGACGCCGGGCGGGACGAGAATGCTCCGCGTGAGGCGATATCGGCCCGTGGGAAGGAACACGATGCCCGCACCCTGTCCATCGGCGCGGCGGGAGGCGTCGATCGCCTGCTGGATCGCGGCGGTCGCGTCGCTGCGGCCATCGGCGCCGCCCTTCACGGTAATCGCCCGGGGATCGCCCGGTTGCGCGGCGAGCGTCGAGCGGGCGAGGGCGGTGTGCGGCGACGCGGCGAATGCGACGCCGGGCAGCAGGATTGCCGCCGTCGTCACCAGCCAGCGCGCGGTTTGTTTCGTCACGTCGACGCTCTCCTCGGCCAGCGCCTGTACGACTGGTCAAGGGCGGGATAGTCTGAGTAATCGGTCATGCCATCCGCGACCATGGTCGTAGTTCCCAAGCGCGACGGAGCTGCGCTAGAGCGTGCTGCGACATGGCCCGGGCCGTCGCACGTGTTCCGTGCGAAGGTACCGTCCGGTACGGGGACACAGTGTGCAGCGGCCATATAGCAACAGCGCAATCGCGCCGATGGCGGTGGTCATCATGGGCGTCAGCGGGAGCGGCAAGTCGACCCTCGGGACGGTCCTGGCGCAGGCGCTGGCCGCACCGTTCGTGGAGGGCGACTCGTTCCACGATGCCGCCGCGGTCGCGAAGATGCGCAGCGGGCATCCGCTCGACGACGCGGATCGCTGGCCGTGGCTGGATCGGCTCGGCGCGGCCGTCGGGGCCGCGATGCGGGCCGAAGGGGTTGCGGTGGTGGCCTGTTCCGCGCTGCGGCGGATCTATCGCGACAGGCTGATCGCCGCGATCGGGCAGCCGACCCGCTTCGTCCTGCTGGATGACACGCCCGCGCAACTGCACCAGCGGATGGCGGCGCGCGCCGGGCATTACATGCCGCCGAGCCTGCTCGACAGCCAGCTCGCCACGCTGGAGCGGCCGGCCGCGGACGAAGCGGCCATGACGCTCGATGCAAGCGCGTCGCCGGAGGCCCTGTGCGCCGCGGCGACGGCATGGCTGACCGCAGAGGCGGCAGGCCTGCGCACCCAGACGGCCGCGGCGCGGAGCAGCTAGCGGTCGGAGCGCAAACCCGATCGCTTCAGGGCATCAGCCGTTTCCGGCCTTCCGCCAGATGCCAGCGCATCGTCAGCGCGGCGCCGTCCGGATCCTGCACGCGGATCGCATCGACGATCATCTCATGTTCGCGCAGCATCGCGCCGATCACTTCGGGCGGACGCGAGCGCGAGATGTCGACACCCGCCCGCATGATCCGGTCGACGTCGGCAAACAAGGCTTCGAACGCCAGCAGGAAGGCGGGGTTCGCGGTGGCCAGCATGATCCGGCGGTGGAATTCCATATCCTCGTCATGCGCGGGCGCGCTCGACAGCAACGCCGTGCGAAGCCGCTGCAGCCCGTCGTCGATATGCGCCATTTCCTCGGCGGATCGTCGCGCCGCAGCCAGTCGGGCGGCCTCCGCCTCGAGCACAAACCGCACTTCATAAGTACCGAGCGTCGCCGACATATGGTCCATCGGCATGAAGGCGATCAACTGGTCGGAGGGTCGACTCTTGACGAACGACCCCGCACCCCGTCGCGCTTCGGTGATCCCGTCGGACGCGAGCCGCACCAGCGCTTCGCGGACGATCGTCCGCGACATGCCGAACATCTCGGCCAGGCGCGCTTCGGACGGCAGACGATCGCCCACCGACAGGGCGTCGGCATTGATGATCTCGACGATGCCGGCATAGGCCCGGTCGGCCAGACGCCCCTCGCTCATCGTTCGCTCTCCTCCCGCGGTCACGGTTACGCAGGTCTAGCCGGTCCACCGCATGATCATCAACGACGATGCGAGGGGACGGGCAGGGCCGTCAAGCTGTTGGACAACATTGCGTGAAATTAGCAACAAAGGCCATAAATGCAGCATTACGACATAGTCAGGGGTTGAATCTGTCCAACCAATTTGCCTAGGATGCGGCAACGAGGACTCGACCAGGGGTCCCGCGCAATTGGCCGGAACGGGCCGAACGCCGCGTGCATCGCACCGCGGATCGACAGGGAGAGGTTCTGTGAAGGCAATGCGACACGCGGTCTCGAAGACCCAGGCCGTACCGGGCCAGGCTGCCGGGGGGGCACCGCCACCGTTCGCGCTGCTGACTCCGACCCAGCGCAAGGTGCTGGACGGGGTCTATTCCGGCCGTCTCAACAAGCAGATCGCCTTCGACCTCGGCATCGCCGAAGCCACCGTCAAGGCGCACATGACCGCGCTGATGCGCAAGCTGCAGGTTCGCAATCGTACGCAACTCGCCATCACTGCCCGGTCGTTGGGTTGGAACGGTCGGACGCTGGCGCACTGACCGTCGGCGACGTTGATCGACGAAACGTCGGGGATATGAAAGGAATGGCGATGGACTTCGCAAGACGCGATGTGCTGCTGGGTTCGGCGGCGCTCTTGCTGGCACCGGGCGGCATGGCCGGGGCGGCGTCTGCCCGGCCGCTGGGCTATGCGATCGTCGGGCTTGGCGGCTACGGCCTCGGCGTGATCATCCCGCAATTCGCCCATTGCACGCATAGCAAGCTCGTGGCGGTGGTGAGCGGGGATCGCTCCAAGGCGGAGCGGGTCGCGGCTGAGCACGGGCTCGGGTCCGGCGCAATCTACTCCTATGCCGATTTCGACCGGATCCGCGACAACCCCGCGATCGACATCGTCTATGTGTGTCTGCCCAATGCGATGCATGCCGAATTCACCATCCGCGCCGCGCGCGCCGGCAAGCACGTGCTGTGCGAGAAGCCGATGGCGGTGTCGGTCGCCGAGTGCGAGGCGATGATCGCGGCCTGTCGGGCCGCGGATCGCAAGCTGATGATCGGCTACCGCTGTCATTTCGAGGCCTATAACCTGGAGGCCATGCGGCTCGCGCGTAGCGGTGCAGCGGGCAAGGTCCGCTACGTCCGCAGCGAGCATGGCTTCATCCAGCGCGATCCCGCCAAATGGCGGCTGCGGCGGGCGATGTCGGGCGGCGGATCGTTGATGGACATGGGAATCTATAGCCTGCAAGCGGCGCGCTACATGACCGGTGAGGAGCCGGTCGCCGTGACGGCACGGGAATCGACCGACCGCAGCGACCCGCGCTTTCGGGAAGTCGAGGATATCCTCGACTGGACGCTCGAATTCCCGTCGGGGGCAATTGCCAGTTGCCAGTCGATGTACAGCGCAAACCAGAACCATGTGCTGCTGATGGGGGATCGCGGACGGATCGAGCTGGAACCCGCGACGCGCTACGACGGCAACCACATGTGGGTCGGCGCGGACGGCCGCGAGACGGCGGTCACGCCGCCACCCGGGCCGCGCTCCACGCAGTTTGCCGGACAGCTCGACCATATGTCGGAATGCGTGGCGACCGGTCGCCAGCCGATCGTCTCCGGCGAAGAGGGGCTCCGCGACATGCGGATCGTCGCGGCGATCTATCGCTCGGCGCGCGAGGGGCGCACGATCCGCCTGTAAGCGCTCGCGCAAGCGCTTTTTTCGTGGCAGCACGTGGCGATGTCCTGCGTTCCGCCAACCGCCGCTTCATCCGCCCGTGCACTCGAGGGGGTCAAGGTTCTCGACCTTTCGCGGGTTCTCGCAGGGCCTTGGGCGACGCAGATGCTGGGCGATCTGGGAGCGGACGTCCTCAAGATCGAACAGCCCGGGCAGGGTGACGATACGCGCCGCTGGGGCGGCCCCGCGCTCGACGATGGATCAGGCGATTCCGCTTATTTCCTGTGCGCCAACCGCAACAAACGGTCGCTCGCGATCGATCTGGCGCGGCCCGAGGGTGCGGCGCTAATCCGTCGGCTGGCGCAGCAGAGCGACATTCTCGTCGAGAACTTCCGCGTGGGCGGGCTGTCGAAATACGGGCTCGATCATGCCGCGCTGTCCGCGCTCAACCCCCGGTTGATCTATTGTTCGATCACTGGCTTCGGCCAGACGGGGCCCCATGCCGACAAGGGCGGGTATGACTTCCTGATCCAGGCGATGGGCGGGTTGATGAGCATCACCGGACTGCCCGATGGCGTTCCCGGCGGCGGGCCGATGAAGGTCGGCGTGCCGATCGTCGATCTCTTCACCGGCACCTATGCGACGGTCGCGATCCTCGCCGCGCTGCGCCACCGGGATGCTACGGGTCAGGGCCAGCATATCGACTGCGCGCTGCTCGACACCCAGCTCAGCATGCTGTCGAACCAGGCGTCGCGCTATCTCAACGGCGGGGCGGTGCCGGGGCGGCTGGGGAACGACCATCCCGATATCGTCCCGTATCGCGACTATGTCTGTTCCGACGGCGGGATCGTCGTGGCGCTCGGCAACGACCGCCAGTTTCGCGATTTCGTACGGGTTCTGGGGCTGTCGGCGCTGGCGGCGGAGCCGCGCTTTGCCACCGTCGTGCAGCGCAGCGCCAACCGCGCCGCGCTGCACGCGCTGATCGCGCCCGTCGTGGCGCAGTGGCGCGTCGACGATCTGGTCGCGGCGATGGAAGCGGCCAAGCTGCCCGCCGGCAAGGTCCAGAGCGTGCCAGAAATTTTCGAGGATGCGCATGTCGCGGAACGGGCGACCGTCCAGACGCTGCGGCGCGATGACGGGACGCCGTTGCGCGTGGTCGGCTTTCCCGCGAAACTCTCGGCGACCCCGGCCCGCTACGACCGCGCGCCGCCGCGGGCGGGGGCGGATACGCGCGCAGCCTTGTCCGAGGCGCTTGGGCTGACCCAGGACGATCTCGACCGGCTCGTCGCGGACGGGATCATCCCGGCCTGACCCTCGCCAAAAGTGTCTTCTGCTTGTCACGCAGTTGACGCCGCAGCGACGCACAACGCGCTTAATCGCTCCCTTGTTGCAGTGCGGCAGGGGGGGTCACATGATGTATCGGTCGGTTTCGCGGGGTGCCTTGGCGGTCGGTTTGTTGCTCGGTGCACCGACGCTGGCGGTCGCCGCTACCCCGGAAACCCCGGTTGTGGCCGTCCCCGCCGATCCGGTCGCGGGGACTGATGCCGATCCCGCCGAAACCGGTCAGATCGTTGTCACCGGCCGCCGCAGCACGCGCTCGGTCACGCAGCTCGAGGGCGTCGAGATGCAGAAGATCCTGCCCGGCATCAATCCGCTGAAGGCGATCCAGACGTTGCCGGGCGTCACCTTCCTGACCGCCGATCCGTGGGGAAACAACGAGCAGAACATCTCGCTGTTCATCCACGGCTTCAACCAGCAGCAGCTCGGCTACACGCTCGACGGCATTCCGCTGGGTGACCAGAACTACGGCAATTACAACGGCTTGTCGCCACAACGGGCGATCATTTCGGAGAATGTCGGCCGCGTCACGCTGGCCAGCGGGGCGGGTGATCTCGGCACCGCGTCGACCAGCAACCTCGGCGGGACGATCGACACGTTCTCCAGCGACCCCAAGCACGTGCGCGGCGCGACGATCGCGCAGACGATCGGCAGCTACGATTCCTACCGGACGTTCGTACGGGTCGACAGCGGGGACCTCGGTGGCGGGAACGCCTTCTATGTCTCGGGCGTGCGGCAGGATGCGCGAGCATGGGACTTCAACGGCAAGCAGGGCGGCTATCAAGCCAACGGCAAGTTCGTCCATGACGGCGGGTCGGTCAAGCTGACCGGCTATTTCGCGTATTCGGACAAGGCCGAGCCCAATGAGGACGCCACCGTCGTCAACATCTCGAAGGGCGAGACGCCGGGTAGCGTGCCTTATACGCGCCCGTTCCTGTACCCCGACTTCAAGAGCGCGGTCGCCTATCTGACCTCCCCGCAATATACCGCGGCGAAGGACAATTACCGCAATTACTACAGCGATGCACAGCGGACCGACTATCTCGGCTATCTCGCGATGACCGCCCGGCTGAGCGACGCGGTGACCTATGACGCCAAGCTCTATTATCACCACAATGACGGCGTCGGCGTGGTGGCCGGGCCGATCACGGTGGCGGGCCTGCCGCAGCTCTTCTCGGTCTATTATCCGGGGCGTAACCTCTCGAGCGTGTTCGGCGGATCGGGCTTTGCGACGCGGACGACCGAATATCGCATCGATCGCGGCGGGATCGTCCAGACGATGAAGCTGTCGCTCGGCAACCACGACATCGAGTTCGGCGGCTGGTTCGAGCATCAGAGTTCGTCCGCTTTCCGTCGCTGGTATGCGCTCGACGTCAACAATCCCTCGACGCCGTACCAGCGTCCGCGCGACACGCTCACGCCGTTGATCACGCAATATTACAGCGAAGTCCGCGTCGACGAACTGCAAAGCCATATCCAGGATGCGTGGCACGTGCTGCCGACGGTGACGGTGCTCGCCGGGTTCAAGTCGACCTATCAGTTCGCGACGCAGCGCGTGAAGGTGCAGCCGCTGCCAGGGTCGTTCGCGGGCTCGATCGCGCTGCCCAACGGCGCGCTGGAGACGACCAAGGTGTTCCTGCCGCAGGTCGGCGCGGTGTGGGACGTGACTCCGGGCGACCAGCTGTTCGCCAATGCGCAGAAGAACATCCGCCAGTTCCAGACCAGCGCGGCGGCGGGGCTGTCGCCGTTCGCGCTCGGCAGCCAGGGCGCGTTCGACCTGTTTTCGGCAACCGTCCAGCCGGAGACGAGCTGGACCTATGAGGGCGGCTTGCGGTCGCACCACCGGCTTGGCGGCATCTTCTCGATCGAGGGGCAGCTGAGCGTCTATCACGTCGATTTCTCGAACCGCCTGCTCGGCATCTCGCCCAACCCGATCGTCAATGCGATCACCAGCGGCGCGGCGATCCTGCAGAATGTCGGCGGCGTGAAGACCAACGGGGTCGACTTCGCCTTCACGCTTCACGCCGGGCCGCGCGTTTCCTTGTACAATGCGCTGTCGTACAACACGTCGAAGTACAAGGCGGACTATGTCAGCGGCACCGCGACCGTGCCGACCCGCGACAAGAACGTGCCGGGGTCGCCCGACTGGCTGAACAAGACCGTGCTGTCGGTCGGGCGCGGGATCTTCGATACGCAGCTGATCGGCGATTATATCGGGCGGCGCTATGCGACCTATACCAACGACCTGTCGGTCGCGGGCTATTTCACGCTGGCGGGGCAGATCGGCGCGACGATCCCGCTCGACCAGCGGATGCTGGCGAAGGCGCTCCACGTCAGCGTCAACGTGACCAACATCACCGATCGCAAGGCGGCGTCGTCGCTGAGCATCGGGTCGGCGACCAATACGTACAGCGTGTTCCCGCTCGCGCCGCGACAGGTGTTCGGGACGGTGAGCGTGAGCTTCTAAGGGGAGGGTCCGCTAGCCCGCCGTCACCCCGGCGCAGGCCGGGGCCGCCCTGTTGAGAGCGCGACCTGCGGTACGGTACTTCATCGCACGCTGTGCCCGGGTACCCGTACGGCTCCGGCCTGCGCCGGGGTGACGGAAGGGGGGGGCGGTCCCGCCTTCGCAGCAATGACGAGCCGTAAGGGTAGCCTCAGCGCCCCTTGAACAACCCGCCGAGCACTCCGCGGACCAGCCCCCCGACGATCCCGCCCGCCGCACCGCGCGACGATCCGAACACCGCCTTCGACACTTCGTTGGCGACCTGACGCCCGATCGCCGACGATGCCGACCGCGCGGCGGAGGTGGCGACCCGGTTCCACGGCGAATTCGCCGCCGCGCGTGCCGCCGCCGCATCCTGTTGCGCCTGCAGCTTCGCCTGACGGTCGGCCTCGCGCTGCTCGGCGACGCGCTGCTTCTCGGCGACTCGCGCGGCGACCGCATCGGCCTTGGCCTGCGCGGCGGCGGCCTTGTCCGCGGTCGATTTCGCGGTCGCTTCGGCGGCGGCGGCGGCGGCTTCCTGCGCCTTGCCCGACAGGATCTCCTCGGCGGAGACGCGGTCGACCAGCGTGTCGTATTTCGTCCCGATCGGATCGGTCTGGATCAGCACCCCGCGCTCGACCTGCGTGACCGGGCCAACCCGCGACCCCGGCGGCGCGATCAGCGTGCGCTCGACCGGGGAGGGGGAACCATCGGGGAGCAACAGCGACACCAGCGCCTCGCCGACCTTGAGCTCGGTGATCGCGGTCTCGACATCGACCCCGGGGTTGGCACGGAACGTCGTCGCCGCCGCGCGCACCGCCGCCTGGTCGCGCGGGGTGAAGGCGCGCAGCGCATGTTGCACGCGGTTGCCGAGCTGCCCGGCGACCGTATCGGGAATGTCGATCGGGTTCTGCGTGATGAAATAGATGCCGACGCCTTTCGAGCGGATCAGCCGGACGACCTGCTCGATCTTCTCGAGCAACGCCTTGGGCGCGGCATCGAACAGCAGATGCGCCTCGTCGAAGAAGAAGCACAGCACCGGCTTGTCGGGATCGCCAACCTCGGGGAGATGTTCGAACAGCTCGCTCATCAGCCACAACAGGAAGGTGGCGTACAGCTTGGGGCTTGCCATCAGCTTGTCTGCCGCGAGGACGTTGACGATGCCGCGGCCACGCTCGTCCGTCCCGATGAAATCGTCCATGTCGAGCGCGGGCTCGCCGAAGAAATGCTCGCCCCCCTGCGAACGCAGCTGGAGCAATGCGCGCTGGATCGTCCCGACCGACTGTTTGGAAATGTTGCCATAGGTGGTCGACAGTTCGTCCGCGCGCCCCGCGCAATCGACCAGCATCGCCTGCAGGTCGTCGAGGTCGAGCAGCAGGAGTCCTTCCTTGTCGGCGACGTGGAAGGCGATCGTCAGCACGCCCTCCTGCACTTCGTTGAGGTCCATCAGCCGTGACAGCAGCAACGGCCCCATCTCGCTGACGGTGGTGCGGATAGGATGGCCCTGTTCGCCGAGCAGGTCCCAGAATTGCACCGGCGTGTCGGCATAGATCCAGGCGCCGTCGCCGATCTCTGCGGCGCGCGCGGCGAAGGCGGCGTGGGTCTTGGCGGTGGGGGAGCCCGCCATCGCGAGGCCCGAGAGATCGCCCTTCACGTCCGCGACGAAGCAGGGAACGCCCGCCTTCGACAAGCCCTCGATCAGACCCTGGACCGTCACGGTCTTGCCGGTACCGGTCGCGCCTGCGATCAGGCCGTGGCGGTTGGCGCGCTTGAGATCGAGGCGTTGCGGGCTCGCGCCATTCGGGCCGGCACCGATGAAGATGCCGCCGGGGGCAGGGGTGGCGGCGCTGGTGGTTTCGGTCATCAATCTTCCCGCATTGGCTACGGCGCAATCAGCCCGAACGGACGGGTAGGAAAACGCGGAACGTCTTGCGCCAGGCCCGCGATCCTATCGCCGGAAGCCATGATTGCGGAAGCAAAAAACAGACCCCCGCTCCGATATCGGAGCGGGGGCTGGCAGGACTTACTTTTTCAGCTTGATGCCGATGAAGAAGGCAGGCTGACGCCCGCGCACGACATACAGCGCGACCAGCGACCGGCCGGACGCCTTTGCCTGGCCGACGACGGCGGCGAGGGCGGCCGGGGTCGTGGTCGGCGTGCCGTTGGCGGAGATGATCACGTCGCCGCGCTTGAGACCCTTGGAGGCCGCATCGCTCGCCGGATCGACCACGCCGATGACGACACCCTGCACCGACGAATCGATGCTGAAGGTCCGCGCGATCGGCGGGGTCAGCGTCTGGACCGTCACGCCGAGCGCGTTCGGGACCGTCTTGCCGACCGACGGCGTATCGTCGTCGTCGCTCATGTCGTCGTTGTTGGCACCGCTCGCCTGTGCCTGGAGCGCTTCCTCCGACGGCCGCGTGCCGATCACCGTTGCGATCGTCATCGGGCGACCCTGGCGCACGATGTCGATCGGCACGCGCGTGCCCGGCGTGATGTTGGCAACGAGATAGCTGAGCGACTGGTCGGGGTTCACCTGCTGGCCGTTGACGCGGAGCACCACGTCGCCGACCTTCAACCCGGCCTTCTCGGCAGGCTGGCCCGGCTCGATCTGGCGGAGCAGCTCACCCTGGTTCTTCTGCAGGCCGAACGAATTGGCGAGATCGTCGTCGATCGGCTGCGGGCCGACGCCGAGATAGCCGCGCGCGATCGTCGTGCCCTTCATCAGCTTTTCGATGACCGGCTTTGCGTCGTCTGCGGGAATGGCGAAGCCGATCCCGATGTTGCCGCCCGATTGCCCTGCGAAGATCTGCGAGTTGATGCCGATGACGTTGCCCGAAAGGTCGAACATCGGGCCGCCCGAGTTGCCCTGGTTGATCGCCGCGTCGGTCTGGATGAAGCGGTCATACGCGCCGCCGCCCGTCACGCGGTGCAGCGACGAGACGATTCCTGCGGTCACCGTGCCGCCGAGCCCGAACGGATTGCCGATCGCGACCACCCAGTCGCCGACGCGCGCCGCGTTCGAATTGCCGAACTTGACGAACGGCAACGCCTTGGCGTCGATCTTGAGCAGCGCGAGATCCGAGGTCGGATCGCGGCCGATCAGCTTGGCGACATATTCCTTGCGGTCGGTCAGCGTGACCGTGATCGAATCGACGGTCGCGCCCTTGGCGCCCGCCGCGACGACGTGGTTGTTGGTCACGACATAGCCATCGGGCGAAATGATGAAGCCCGAGCCGAGCGAGGTCGCCTGACGCGTGACGGGGGCTGCGCCACCGCCCTGGCTCTGGTTGAACAGGCCCTCGAACGGCGTCCCCGCAAACGGGTTGGGCTGCTGGGCCTGGGTAATGTGCTGGCTGGTCGAAATGTTGACGACGGCGGGCTGGAGCTTGGCGACCAGGTCGGCGAAGCTCATCGGCGCACCGGCCTTGGGGGCCGTCGCGGCCATTGCGGCGGGTTCGTTCTGCGCGGTCTGCGCGCCGCTCATCGTGGGGAGTGCGATGGCGGTAGCGGTGCCGCTCAGCAACAGGGCGGCGGTGATGGCGTAGGCGTAGCGCACTAGTGATCTTCCTCTCGTCTACCGTGAACGGCAACGCGTGTAGTCATACGAGGCGTTGCTGAACGGCGTTTGAATATGAACCGTTCATCAGGCGTATTGGATGCAATCCATCACTTCTTGCCTTCGAATTGTCGCAGATAGGCATTGTCGCCCGAAAGAACCATCGAGGTCTCGCCCTTTGCCTCTGGTCCGAACGTCGTCCGGTACGACTGCATCGCGCGATAGAAATCGTAGAACTCGGGATCCTTGTTGAACGCCTCGGCGTAAATCTGCGCGGCCTTGGCGTCGGCCTGCGCGCTGATGATCTGCGCGTCCTGCTGCCCCTTCGCCTGGATCGTCAGGCGCTCCTGCTGGCGCGCGGTCTTCATGCGATCGAACGCGCTCTGCAGCGGCGTGCCCGCGGGCAGGTCGGTGCGCTTGATTCGCACGTCGATGATCTGGACGCCATATTGGCTGGCGAGCTTTTGCAAGCCCGCCCGGATGTTGTCCATCACCTGGCCCCGTTCGGGGCTGAGCAGCGAAGCCGACGGCCGCTTGCCCAGCTCGTTGCGCAGCGCCGAGCTCAACAGCGGCTGGAGCTGATCGATCACGCGCTGTTCGGTCACCGAAGTGCTGCCGGTCGACGTCACCGCCTGGAGCGGATCGACGATGCGGAAACGCGCATAGGCATCGACTTCGAGCCGAAGCTGGTCGGTCGAAAGCACCGGCTGCTTGTCAAGCTCGACGTCGAGGACGCGCTTGTCGACCCAGATCAGCCGGTCGACGAACGGGATCCGCGCGGCGAGGCCCGCGCCGGTGCTGCCGAACACTTCGTTCGGCTTCCACCGGTTGATCGTGCGGTACGGCTGTTCGAACCGCAGGATCACGGCCTGGCTCGTCTCGGGCACGATGGTCAGCGAACTGGCCAGCAGGATCAGGCCGACCATGGCGGCCGCGCCGAGCGTTACGGGGTTACGGGCGAGATTCACTGGGCTGCTCCCGGAGCGGGCGTTGTTTGCGGGGCGAGGGCGGCGGGCGCGATCGCTTCGGGAAGTTTCTTGCCGTGCGACAGGGGCAGATACGGCACGACCCCCGGCGCTTCGACGACGGTCTTGTCGCTGCGCGCCAGCACCTGCTCCATGGTCTCGTAATAAAGACGACGGCGGGTCACTTCGGGGGCGAGGCGATACTGCGCGTAGAGCACGTCGAACGAGGTCGCATCCGCCTGCGCGCGCGCGAGCGTCTGTTGCGCATAGCCACGGGCCCGGTTGATGTTGCCCTGTGCTTCCTGCTGGGCCGCCGACACCGCCTTGAAATCATCGATCACCTGTGCCGGCGGCGAGGCGTTCTTGATCGCGACGCCCTGGATGCGAATGCCCGAATTGTAGCGGTCGAGAATCGACTGCATCAGCTGCTCGGCCCGGACTTCCATCGCGTCGCGGCCTCCCCCGAGCGCTTGCTCGAGCGTCACGGTCGCGACGACCGCGCGCATCGCGCTTTCGGCGGTCGCCCGCAGCGTCGACTTCTGGTCCTTGATCTGGAACGCGAAGTCCTGCGGGTTGCTGATGATCCAGCGCACCGAATAATCGAGATCGACGACGTTCTGGTCGCGCGTCAGCATCAGGTTCGCGCCCGACCCTTCCTCGGGGAAGGTGTCGGTGCTGATCTGGCTGACGTCCACCTTGGCAACGGATGACAACGGCGCGGGGAGCGTCAGGCGGATGCCCGGTTCGAGCGTGCCGGCGTACCGGCCGAGGAACGTGACGACGCCGCGCTGCTGCGGCCCGATCGAATGGATCGCGGTGAACGCCAGCCACAGCGCCACGATGATGCCGACGCCGATGACCCACAGCTGCGCGGGCGAGGGGGTGCCGGGAATGCGCGGACGCCCCCCGAAGCCGCCGCCACTGCCGCCGCCACCCGAAGTACGCGCGCGCTTCAGGAATTCGTCGAGTGCACTCGGCCCGGGCTGTTTGCCGCGCGGCGTGCCGCTGGGCGGTTGCGCCCAGGGATTGCGCGGGCCACCCCCGCCGGGCGTGGCGCCCTTGCCGTCGTCGTCGGAACCGCCTGAACCGCCCCAAGGGCCCTTGTTGTCGGCGGTAAGGATGGAGAGGCGGCGGAACCAGCCCGAAAGGATCGTCATGAAGCCTTTATAGGGCGCACTCCTTACGAAAAACAGTGGCAAGCGCACCACAGGCGCCTATCTGCACCCGGATGACCGATCCAGTTTCCCTAGACGCCATGCTAGCCCCCGTCGCGGGTACGCGTGCCACCGGCCGTATCGAGGGGGATCGCGCCAGTATCGTGGTCGACGTCACCGGCCTCGACGAGGCCGAGCGCGATTCGCTTGATGCCGCGGTCCGCGCCTTTGCGGGCGGGTTGCCGGGCGTCGCCACGGTGCGGGTCGCGCTGACCAGTCAGCGCAACCAGCGCCTTTCGATCGCCGTGGCAAGCGGCAAGGGCGGAGTCGGCAAGTCGACGGTGTCGGCGAACCTCGCCATCGGGCTCGCGACGCGCGGGCGGCGGGTCGGGCTGGTCGATGCCGATATCTACGGCCCGTCGCAACCCAAGTTGATGGGGGTCGAGGACGCCAAGCCGACCGCGCGTAACAAAGTGTTGCAGCCGGTCCAGACGCCGTTCGGCGTGCCGCTGTTGTCGATGGGAATGCTGGTCGCGGCCGATCAGGCGATCGCGTGGCGCGGGCCGATGGCGGCGGGCGCGTTGCAGCAGATGCTGGATGCGAACTGGGGCGACGCCGATACGCTGGTGCTGGACCTGCCGCCGGGGACGGGCGACGTCCAGCTTACGATGATCCAGAAATACCGGCCGCAGGGTGCGGTGATTGTCTCGACCCCGCAGGACCTGGCGCTGATCGATGCCAAGCGCGCGATCGACCTGTTCGTCAAGGCGGGGGTGCCGATCATCGGGCTGGTCGAAAACATGGCGGGATATGTCTGTCCGTCGTGCGGGGAAGTGTCCGATCCGTTCGGCAGCGGCGGCGCCGAAGCCGCGGCGGCGACCCTGGGCATCCCGTTCCTCGGTCGCATTCCGCTCGACATGGCGGTGCGGATCTCGTCCGATGCCGGGCGGCCGTCGCTCGCTGGCGACGGACCCGAAGCGGTCGCGTTCGGCGCGGTGGCGGACAAGGTTGCCGCCTGGATCGGAGCGCAAGGCTGATGCTGACGCAGGATGCCGAAATCGCGACGCTGCTGCGCGAGACGCGGACGATCGCGTTGGTCGGTGCGTCGGACCGGGCGGACCGGCCGTCGCACCGGGTGATGCGGAGCCTGCAAGCGCATGGCTACCGCGTCATCCCGGTCAATCCGCAGCTGGCGGGGACAGAAATCAACGGCATGCCCGTCGTGGCCGCACTGGCCGATATCGCGGGAGCGATCGATCTGGTCGATGTGTTCCGCAATTCGGCGGCGGCGGGACCGGTGGTCGATGCGGCGATCGCGGTCGGCGCGAAGGCCGTGTGGCTGCAACTCGGGGTGATCAATCCCGAAGCGGCGGCGCGCGCGGAAGCGGCGGGCCTGCAGGTGGTGATGGACCGCTGCCCGGCGATCGACATTCCGCGGCTGCGGATCGCACCGGTCGCCTGAAATTCGCCATGATCGCATAGCAGCTTGCGTTCCATGCTGTTGCTGATCCTCGCCGCGCAGGTCGCGACATCCGCCCCGGTCGCGCCCTTGTCCGCGCCGTCGTCCGCGCCGTCGAAGCCCGCGTGGTCGATCCTCGAGCCGGTCGGGACCGAACCGTGCAAGCCGCATGACGGCGCCACGGCCAAGCCCGACGATATCATCGTCTGCGGCAACCCGCTGCCGTCGCAGGCGCTGCCCTATCCGAACGAGGTGGTGCTCGATCGCCCGAAACCGTCCAACCCGTACATGACCGGGGCGGGGGCGCTGGCGGTGGAGGACAGCGCGCCCTGCGCAACGATGCAGCACGGCTGTGGCGGCGGTGTCCAGTTCTTCACCGGCGGGACACAGGTCGTACGGCTGGTACAGAAGCTCGTGTCGCCGGGCAGCTGTTGCGAGGACCCGGGCGAGGCGACCGATCCGATGCGGCTCGGCAAGGATATTGCGCACGGGATCGGTGGTGTGTTTCGCAAGAAGCCGGACAAGTCGGGCCGCGTGCCGATTGCGCTCGAGGATGGGCCGCGGCGGTCGGTGATATTGCCTTGAGCCCCTCCCCTTCAGGGGAGGGGTCGGGGGTGGGGCAGTGCCTCGCAGAGATCTAGTTTCTGCTGGACTCCCCCACCCCAACCCCTCCCCTGAAGGGGAGGCGCTTTAGAAGAACTCACCCCAGGATATGCATCCACAGCGGCTGTCCGACGAGGCTTTGCGACCCGCGCAACCGCTCGAGTGCCTGAGCGACCGCGCGCTCCGGGCCTTCGTGCGTCACGATTGCCACCAGCACCGAGCCGTCCGCCATTGCGCCCCGCTGCATCAGGCTTTCGATCGACACGCCGGCGTCGCGCATCGCCGCCGCGATCTCCGCCAGCACGCCGACGCGGTCGGCGACGGTGAAGCGGACATAGGCACGGCCACGGCGATCGCCGGTGTCCGATAATGCCTGCGGCGTGAGCGCGTCGGCCGGCATGGCGAAGGCCGGGCCGAATTCACCGCGGGCGATATCGATCAGGTCCGCTACGACCGCACTCGCGGTCGGCCCGTCGCCGGCACCCGCCCCCTGGAACAGCAATCGCCCGACGAAATTGCCCTCTGCGACCACGGCATTGGTCGCGCCGGTCACATGCGCCAGCGGATGGCTGACGGGCACGAGATGCGGGTGAACGCGCTGGAACAGCCCCGCTTCCCCCGATTCGGCGACGCCGAGCAGGCGGACGCGATAGCCCAGCGCCGCCGCCTCGGCGATGTCGGCGGCGAGCACGTGGCGGATGCCGCTGGCCGCGACATCGGCAAAGGCCGGGCGGGTGCCGAAGGCGAGGCTGGCGAGCAGCGACAGTTTATGCGCGGCATCGACCCCGTCGATGTCAAAGCTCGGGTCCGCCTCCGCGAAACCGAGCGCCTGCGCTTCGGCAAGGACTTCGGCGAAGTCGCGGCCTTCGGCTTCCATTTTGGACAGGATGAAATTGCACGTGCCATTCAGGATGCCATAGACCCGCTCGATCTCATTGGCGGCCGCTCCCTCGCGCAGTCCCTTGATGACCGGAACCCCACCGGCGACGGCCGCCTCGAACTTGAGCGCCACGCCAGCCTGTTCCGCCGCGCGGGCGAGTTCCAGACCGTGATGCGCCAGCATCGCCTTGTTCGCGGTGACGAAGCTCTTGCCCGCGCCGAGCGTCGCACGGGCTAGCGTCAGGGCAGGCCCGTCGGCGCCGCCGACCAGCTCGACGACCACGTCCGCGCCAGAATGCGCGAGCGCGGTGGTGTCATCGACCCACTGGAACCGTGCGATATCGACCCCGCGGTCCTTCGACCGGTCGCGCGCGGACACAGCGACGATCTCGATCGGCCGTCCGGCGCGGCGCGCGATCAACGCACCGTTGGTGTCGAGCAGTCGGATCACACCTGCGCCAACCGTGCCGAGCCCGGCGAGCGCAATGCGAAGTGGTTCGGTCATCGTCCAGGTCCCCCGTCACCCCGGCGTCGTGCCGGGGTCCACCGCGCAGCGCGTCCGCTGATGACGAAGCGCGCTGTCCGCGGCATCGCGCTAGCGGAGGAGGGGACCCCGGAACAAGTGCGTGAGCGCGGTCACGGGCGCTATTTCTTGATGAGACCGATTTCGACGAGCCGCTCGTGCAGATAATCGTGCGCGGTGATCGGCGTCGGGTATCGATCGGGGTTTTCCGCCGTGATCGTCGCGGGCAGCGTCTCGATCAGGAAATCGGGGGCGGGATGCAGGAAGAACGGCATCGAGTAGCGCGAATGCCCGCGCCGCTCCGCCGGCGGATTGACGACGCGGTGCGTGGTCGACGGCAGCAGGTGGTTGGTGAGCCGCTGGAGCATGTCGCCGACGTTGACGACCATCGCACCCTCGGGCGGCTTGATCGCAAGCCAGTTGCCGTCCTTGTCGAGCAGCTCGAGCCCGGTTTCCTCTGCCCCCAGCAGCAAGGTGATCAGGTTGATGTCTTCATGCGCCCCGGCCCGGACCCCCGGTGCGTCGGCGGGGATCGGCGGATAGTGCAGCAGGCGCAGCACCGAATTGCCGTCCCGCACGGCCGTGTCGAACCAGTCGGGCGCCAGCCCGAGATGGCGCGCGATCGCCGACAGCAGCCGGTCGCCGGCGGTGTCGAACGCGGCGAAGAGGTCGATGAAGGTCTCGCGGAATCCGGCGGGCTGATCCGGCCAGACGTTCGGGCTCATCTGCGCCTCGAAACGGTGCCCCTTCGCCAGCTCGCGACCGACATGCCAGAATTCCTTGAGGTCGACATGGCTCGCGCCCTTGGCGATCTCGGTCTTGAACGGGGTGTAGCCGCGCGCGCCACCGCCGCCGGGGGCGAAATAGGCGCGCTTGGTTTCCTCGGGCAGGGCAAAGAATGCCTCGGTCATCGCCCAGGCGCGCGCGATCAGATCGGCGGGAACGCCATGATCGGCGACGACCGCAAAGCCGAACCGTTCGAACGAACCACCGAGCGCGGCGGCAAAGGCGGCAGGATCCTTGGCTTCATCGGCAAGCGAGAGCGCGGGAACCTGCGCGGCGGGGGAATCAGACATGGGCACCGTCCATCACACGAGAGTTGCCGCGCTCTATCGCGAAATGCCGCCCCGGAACAATCGTGGTCATCCGGTCGGCTTCGCGCCGGTCTGGCGCCGCCATGCCCGTTCGGGAATGGCGGCGCGCACGATCGCTGCGCTCAGTGCGTCAGCTCGGCCGGAACCGTGCCGCCCGACTGGGCGAGCTTTGCCATCACCTGCTTCTGCAGCCAGACGTTCATCGTCGCGCTGTCATTGGTGTCGCCAGTGAAGCCCAGCTCCTTGGCGAGTTCCAGCCGGTTGGCATGGCTCGAGTCGAGATCGAGCACCTTCATCAGGTCGACGATCGACGTGCGCCAGTTGAGGTCCTGGCCCTTTGCTGCGGCCTTTTGCGTCAGGATGGCTTCGACGTCGACCGGTGCGGACGGGGCTGCCGGTGCCTGCGCCGGTGCTGCCGGTGTGGGATTGCCCGGATCGGACGGCGTGTTCATTTGCGGCATCGACGGCGACGACGGCGCCGCCTCGACCGGAGCGGCCTTGTGACCCCAGATGGCGTCCTTGATCTTGCTGAAGATACTCATCGTCCTGCTCCTCCATTGGTGCTGCAGGCGGAATGCCCCGGATGGGTGTCCGTTCCGCGAAAATCGGTTGCCGCTACGGCAGAACGGCGTTTTGCAGGGGTGACCTGCGCGTGCGGCTGGGGCATGGCCTGGGCCATGTCCGATCGTGTACTTCCTGTCGAACGGGTCGAGGGCCCGCCGATCCGTCTGGTCGAGTTCGTACCGCTGGTCGCCGCGCTCATGGCACTGGGCGCGCTGGGGATCGATTCGATGCTCCCAGCCTTGCCGGACATCGCGCGCCGCCTCGGGGTCGATGCGATCCTCGATGGGCCATTGATCCTGACCGTGTTCGTCGTCGGCCTTGGCGTGGGGCAGCTCATCCACGGGCCGCTCACCGATCGTTTCGGGCGACGTCCGGTGCTGATCGCGGGCCTCGTGTGCTATGCGCTCGGAAACTTGCTGGCGGGCGTCGCGAGCAGCTTCGTGTTGCTGCTGATCGTCCGGTTCATCACCGGCCTCGCGATCGCATCGAGCCGCGTCGTCACGATCGCCCTGATCCGCGACTGTTTTTCCGGCCGCGCCATGGCGCAGGTAACCAGCCTGGCGTTCATGGTGTTCATGGCGGTGCCGATCGTCGCCCCGAGTTTCGGACAGGCGGTCCTGTTGATCGGATCATGGCGACTGATTTTCGAGGTGATCGCGGGCGCGGCGCTGGCGTGCCTGATCTGGTTCGCCGCGCGCATGCCGGAAACCCTGCCGGTCGACCGGCACGTGCCGCTGTCCATCCTGACGCTGGCCCGCGGCTGGCGCCAGACCCTGTCGGATCGCTTTTCGCTTGGCTATACCGCCGCCGCCATGATCGCGCAGGGGGCGATCTTCGGCTATCTCAGTTCGATCCAGCCGATCATGGAGCATGTCTTCCACCGGCCCGCGCTGCTGGGCGGGGTGTTCGCGGCATCGGCCGGGACGATGGCGGTGGCGAACCTGCTCAACTCGCGGATCGTCATGCGGATCGGGATGCGGCGCATCTCGCAGACCGCGCTGGTGGTGATGATCCTGTCGTCCGGCGCCGGCCTGCTGGTCGGGCGGGCGGGCGATGAATCGCTGCTGCTGTTCGTGGTGTTGCAGGCGATCACCATGGCGTGCTTCGGCCTTGCGACCTCCAACATGTCGGCGATGGCAATGGAGAACATGGGCGCGATCGCGGGCACGGCGTCTAGCGTCCAGGGCTTCTTCGGCATCACGTTCGGCGGCCTGATCGGTTGGGCGATCGGACGGAGCTTCGACGGGACGACCGTTCCGCTGCACGCCGGCTTCTTTATCGCAGGGGTGATCGGGCTGATGCTCGCGGCAATCGTGGAACGCGGACGGCTGTTTCGGCCGACCTGACCGATTTGCTAATCCGATGCGGAACCGATCCAATTCTGCTAGGTTCGCTTCCGTAACCGCCACCTGCATCGGGCCGGGGCGAACGGGAGACTCGACATGAGCATTGGTGGCCATCAGGTGCCCGGCGAAGGCCCGGGCGACGACGGTTTCGACGAAGAGGGCTATGACGAAAGCCAGCGTGCCGAAATCCTCGAAGTCACGCGCGACGGCCCGACCGACGGCACGATCCTGACGGATCTCAACCCCGACATCGTTTCCGAAAACGACGACGACGACGAGAACGAGGACGACCTCTCGATGGAGGACGACGATCTCGCCGGGGAAGACGACGACGCGGACGAGGATGAAGACGACCTCGACGAGGACGACGTTCAGGACGAGCTGGACGACGGCAGTGTCGACGACGACGACGCGCTCAAGGATCGCGACGACGCCGCATTGCGTCCGTGATGGTCCGCGGTGGATCGGCCGTGCCGGTCCGCCGCAGGCATGGTCCGCCAGGATCCCGCACAGGTCGCGCGCGGAACGGGTTTACCGGTTCGTCGTTATGCCAACCCGCCGATCTCCAACCCCTAGCGTGCGAGCCATGCCATGTCGTCCAGACTGCTGATCTCCGTCTCCATCCTCGTCCTGTCGGGATGTGCACGCAGCGAACCGGTCGATAACAGCACCGTCAACATCAACGCCGCCGCGATCGCCGCGCAGGGGACGGTGGACGCCTATGGCGACAATATGTTCGAGGCGGAAGACAAGGGTTCGGCAGCGAATGCCACAGTGTCCGACACGGATCCTTCAGCAGCGGAGCCGGGGAACACCATGCTCGAACCGCTCGATCCGCCCGCGCCCGGGACGGCCGGCGGCCTGCCGAACGACCGCACGCCCCAGTCGGAAGCCCGTTTCCCGCCCGATAGCGCGCAAGGCGCCGCAAACGTGCTGCAAACCTATTATGCGCTCCTGAGCGCGCGCCGGTTTGCCGATGCCCGCGCGCTGTGGCAGCCGAGCGCGCCGGGTGCCGGTCGCGATGTCGCGGAATTTACCAAGACGTTCGACCGGTTCAGTGAATATCACGCAAACATCGGGGCGCCGGGCCGGATCGATGCCGGCGCGGGCCAGCGCGACGTGACGGTTCCGGTGCAGGTCTATGGGCGGCTGAGCGCCGACCGCTCACCGTCCTACGCGATCGGAAGCGCGGTGTTGCACCGTGTCGCTGCGGTGGACGGAGCCAGCAAGGACCAGCGTGCGTGGCGAATCGCCAGCATCACGCTTCAGCCGGTGACGCGCCCAGTGACGAATGCCGTGCCGCGTTGACGCGCGGGTCCAAGCCGTCGTTCATTCATTCTGCAGCGCGTTGGCAAGCGTCGCCAAATCCTGCGGCGAGACGGCGCTGCCGGTGGCGTCGGTGATGCTGGCGACGGGCTTGGCTTGGCCGGCGTGATGAGCGGGGGCGAAGCCAACCGTGTCCACCGCGGTCCACAGGATGCCCGCCGCCCAGAACAGCGCGGACCAGCGGCTGACGAAGATTTTGCGGAACGGCACGGACCGACGATGTCACCGCCGGGTTAAGCATCTGCGCCGCTACACGGTTAACGGCGCGTTATCCGCAGGATTCACCGGTCTGCTCGGCTTGTTTCGCCGCCTGTTCGATATGTTTCGCCGAACGCTTGGCGGCGTTGGGCGTAAAGGACTCGGCCATGCCGTCTGGACCGTCCAGCAGGACTTCGCCCTCTTCGGCTACGGCCTCGATCGGTTTGTCGTGCGGATTCTTGGCCAAGGTCGCGTCTCCCTCTGGACAAAACGCGGTGCCCACGGCCATGTTCCGCGCGAGGGGTTCCATAACCGGCATGTATATTGATCTGTTTCTGAAGACGCATCGCACGCCCGTGCTGGATGCGGACGAGGTCGCGGCGCTCGATGCGAGCGTCGCTCGCTGCACGACGTTCTCGGCACGACAGATCTTCATCCGCCAGCACACGCCGCTGACTCAGTGCACGCTTCTCCTCGAAGGCTTTGTCGAACGGTTCAAGGACACGCCCGAAGGCCGCCGGCAGATCCTCGCGATTCATGTCCCGGGCGATTTCGTCGACCTGCACAGTTACCCGCTCAAGCGGCTCGAGCATTCGGTGGCCGCGCTGACCGATATCCGCGTCGCGCTGTTCCCGCATCCCGCGATCCACGCCTTGACCGAAAAGTCGGCGACCATCACCGAGCTGTTGTGGAAATCGACGATGATCGATGCGGCGATCAACCGGGAATGGATCGTCTCGGTGGGCGCGCGTGGCGCCGCGATCCGCTTGGCGCATTTGTTCTGCGAGATGTTCGTGCGGCTGGAACGGGCGGGCATGGCCTCGGGCGACAGTTTCGCGCTGCCGCTGACCCAGGTGGATCTCGCCGACGCGACCGGACTGACCGCCGTCCACGCCAATCGCATGCTGCGGCAATTGCGCGAGGACGGGCTGGTCACCTTCCGCCAGGGAGTCGCCACGATCCTCGACTGGCCAAAGCTGCGGGCCTTTGCCGAGTTCGATCCGACCTACCTGTTCCTCGACTGACCCGGCACGGCGCGCGCCGCCTCAGCGCGGCAGGTAATGGGCCTGCGCCGCGTCGGTCGCATTCACCGCCAGGATCGACCGCGCCTCGCTTTGCGGCAGCGGGCGTCCCTGGCGGTCGGCGGATGCGCCGATCACGCGGTCGAGCAATTCCTGCCCTTCCTGCCACCAGCCGATCCCGCTTGCGGCATTGAGATGCCCCTGCGCGCCGGCATCGACGAAATGGCTTCCCCATCCGACTGCGAGGCTGTGGGCGCGGTCGATCGTGATCCACGGGTCGTCGCGGCTCGCCACGACGATCGAGGGGAAGGGCAGCGGTGCCGCCGGCGTCGGCCCGAACGTCGCAAGTTCCGCGCGCACATCGGCACGGTCGACATCGGCCGGCGCCACCAGCAGGGCGCCCGCGACCGGCCAGCCATAGGGCTGGCGGGTCATTTCCGCCCACCAGGCGACCGCAAGGCAGCCGAGACTATGGGCCGCAAGGACCACCGGAGCCTTGGCGTCGCGGATCGCCTGGTCGAGCTTCGTCACCCAGGCGTTGCGATGCGGCGTGTGCCACATGCCAAGCTCCACCCTGACGGTGTCGGGACGCGCCGATTCCCATAGCGTCTGCCAGTGCGACGGACCCGAGCCGCCGAAGCCAGGGACGGTAAGGATGGTCGGTTGCACGGGTTCGTAACTCGAGAAGCGACCCATCGATGCTCTCCCACTTGGAATGGAGACGTGACCGCCCGTGCTCTAGGGGGACGCCGTGCGGCCACGCCTCCCGGTTCCCAAAGCTATTCCTATTAAACTAGTAGGCAATAGTGCTGCGGCGAAAGGAAGGACGGATGCGCCGGTCCGAAAAGCCGCTCTCGGCGCCCTGCGCATTTGCGTCGACCGGCCGTCGGAGCGCCCGCGCGGGGCCGCGCGACTCGCCGCGCTTGGGCTGGCGCGCGAAGCTTGTTAGGGGGGGCTATGCGCAGTCCCGTCTTCCCGCCGTATTCCCATGCCCAAAACCAGGGCTGACCAATTGCTGGTCGATCGCGGGCTGGTCGAGAGCCGGACGCGCGCGCAGGCGCTGATCATGGCGGGGCTGGTCTTCGCCGGCGATCGCAAGGTCGAAAAGCCGGGGCAGGCCGTGGCCGACGACGTCCTGCTCGACGTGCGCGGGCGCGACCACCCCTGGGTTTCGCGCGGCGGGATCAAGCTGGCGCACGGGCTCGATGCGACCGGTTGGGATGTCACGGGCACGGTGGCGATCGACGTGGGCTCGTCGACCGGCGGGTTTACCGACGTCTTGCTCCAGCGCGGCGCCACGCGGGTCTATGCAGTGGACAGCGGCACCAACCAGCTCGCCTGGAAGATCCGCCAGGACCCCCGCGTGGTGGTCCATGAACAGACCAGTGCGCGCATCCTGACGCCGGCGCATATCCCGGAGCCGATCGACCTGATCGTCTGCGACGCCAGCTTCATCGGTTTGGCCAAAGTGCTCGAAGTGCCGCTGCGGTTCGGCCGGGCGGGCGCACGGCTGCTGGCCTTGATCAAGCCGCAGTTCGAGGCGGGGCGGGGCGAGGTCGGGAAGGGCGGCGTCGTCCGCGATGCCGCCGTGCATGCCAGGGTCTGCGACGAGGTTGCGGCCTGGCTGGTCGGGCAGGGGTGGCGCATCGTGACGCTGGTCGAAAGTCCGATCACCGGTCCCGAAGGCAATGTCGAGTTCCTGATCGGGGCAGTTCACGATGCAACCCCGGCTGACGCGCAAAATTAGCGCGCCACCCTTTGCGCGGCATCTTCTATAGCGGCGCGGGGATCCGATAACGCGAGACAAGGGAATGCGCGACATGGCGACCAACGGAACGGGCAGTATCGCCTCGCGCGGGCAATTGCGGGCCGGCTTCCTGCGCTGGCTCGGCGTGACCGTGCCCCTGATGCTGTTGCTCGGCTTCGGGGTCGCGCAGTTCGTCCCCGCCGGAAAGGACAATATCTGGTACAGCGCGCTGACCAAGCCAGCGCTGAACCCGCCGGATTGGGCTTTTCCGGTTGCCTGGTCGCTGCTGTACGTGCTGCTCGGGGTAGTCCTGGCGATGGTCCTCAACGCCCGCGGCGCGCGGTTGCGCACCCCCGCGCTGATCGTGTTCTTCCTGCAGCTTGCCGTGAACCTGTCCTGGTCCCCGTTGTTTTTCGGGCTGCATCAGGTCGTCGTCGCGCTGGTCGGGATCGGACTGATGGTCGGGTTGACGATGCTCATGTCGATCCTGTTCTCGCAGGTGCGCGGGCTGGCAGCCGTGCTATTGCTGCCCTATCTTGCCTGGCTGCTGTTCGCGGCGTATCTCAACTACGAGATTCTGGCGCTCAACCCGGGGGTGGAAAGCCTTGCGCCCGGTGCGAAGACCACCCAAATCAGCCCCAGATAAGTTCGATTGGATTCCCGCGCATGCAAGCCGACAACAAGATCTTCG
The DNA here is from genome assembly GCF_022662295.1 of Sphingomonas sp. CARO-RG-8B-R24-01. Lineage (NCBI taxonomy): Bacteria > Pseudomonadati > Pseudomonadota > Alphaproteobacteria > Sphingomonadales > Sphingomonadaceae > Sphingomonas > Sphingomonas sp. CARO-RG-8B-R24-01. The sequence goes on from NZ_JAKNQI010000002.1 coordinate 645,318, forward strand.
ATGATTTCGCCAAGCTCATCAACGGCGCTGCCGGGACCCTCGCGGGGGTCGGGCGCGAAGCCGAGGCCGGCGCGCGTGCGCGCGCCCGCGAGTGGATCGGCGGCCTCGATTTCGTCTCGCGCGACGAATTCGAAGTCGTGAAGGCAATGGCCGTCGCCGCACGCGAGGAAGCCGATGCGTTGCGTGCGCGGATCAATGCGCTGGAAGGCAAGGCATCCGCGTCGTCCGCCAGCAGCAGCAGCAGCTTTACCTCGCCCCCCGAAACCGGAGTCTGACCTCATTTTATCCACAGCTAATTCGACGCGTCTTGTCACCTGCCGCTTGTGTCGTCGCGCCGAAGCGGCCACGCTTTGTTGCGTAATGCGGACGGGAGGCTCCGAATGATGTTGGATGAAGCCGATTTCGACCGCGAGGACGCCGCGCCGATCGACATGCTCGAGAGCTATTTCGCGGCGCATGGCTGGGATTACGAGCGGCAGGACGACGAGGTCATCGCCAAGGTCAAGGGCAGCTGGGCGCAATACGAATTGCGCGCGCTGTGGCGGGACGAGGATGGCGTCATCCAGTTTCTCGCCTTCCCGGACATCAAGGTCGCCGACGACAAGCGCGCCGCGATGTACGAGGCGATCGGGCTGATCAACGAGCAGCTCTGGGTCGGGCATTTCGAATTATGGTCGTCCAGCGGGATCCTGCTGTATCGGCATGCCGCGATGATCGACGGCGACGGTGGGACGTTGTCGCTCGGGTCGGCCGAACTGATGGTCGAAAGCGCGATCGACGAGTGCGAGCGTTTCTATCCGGTGTTCCAGTTCATCCTGTGGGGCGGCAAGACCCCCAAGGAAGCGCTGGCCGCCGCCATGACCGAAACCCAGGGCGAAGCCTGAGACCGTGTGTGCAGCATGGCCAGGCCGTGTCTGGATGGTCGGATGCGGTAATATGGGTGGCGCGATGCTGCGCCGGTGGATCGCCAGTGGCGTGCTGGACGCTACTGCGGTCGACGTCGTCAATCGCACCGACCGTGACCTGCCGGACGGCGTCCGGCAAGCACGCGATCTTCCGTTGGGGCCGTTGCCCGACCTGATCATGCTGGCGATGAAGCCGCAGCAGATCGACGAGATCGCCGCACGCTTTGCCGGGCGGCTGGCCGGAGTGCCGATGCTCGTGTCGATCCTTGCCGGGGTCGAGGAAGATGCACTGGCAGCACGCTTCGGGGCGTCCGCGATCATTCGGGCGATGCCCAATCTTCCGGTCGGGATCGGCAAGGGCGTGGTCGCGCTCGACAGCGCCAGCGCGGATGCCGCCGCGCGCGCCACGATCGACGGTCTGATGGCACCGCTCGGTCTGGTCGAGTGGGTCGCGCCGGCGCAGTTCGATGCGGTAACGGCGCTGGCCGGGAGCGGGCCGGCCTTCCTCTACCGCTTCATCGATTCGCTTGCGGGCGCAGGGGTGGCGCAAGGGTTGGCGCCCGATCAGGCGCAGCGCCTCGCGCTGGCGACGGTCGAAGGGGCAGGGTTGCTCGCTGCGGCGGCGGACGTCGCGCCCGGTGTCCTGGCGGACCAGGTAGCAAGTCCGGGCGGATCGACGCGCAAGGGTCTCGACGTGCTTGATGCGGGCGGTGCGCTGGATGCGTTGCTGCGGGAGACGATTGCAGCGGCTACGCGGCGAAATGCCGAGATGGCGGCCGCCGCGCGCGGGTAAGGCGCGGGATCGCGCGCCCTGAGGGAAGTTGCCGATCCGGAGCGTAGCTATTCTGCTACCCCCGGTCGCGCGTTACTCGTGCGGTCCGGAAAGCCGGGCCAGATCCGCTTCGCCGATCATTCCCTCGAGCACCGACCAGAAACCGCTGACTGCATTCTGCCCGGCCCGCGCATAAGCCCGCGACCAATGCTGACGGACCATTTCGAACAGCTCCTGTTCGAGCGCTATCCCCGCCGTCGAGAGTCGCAGCAGGCGCTGGCGCCGGTCCCGCTCGCCGACCCGCGTCTCCACCAGATCGCGGTCGACCAGCTCGTTCAGCACCCGCCCGAGCGACTGCTTGGTGATGCCAAGCAGGCTCAGCAGCGCGCTGACCGTCAGATCCGGATGACGGGCGATGAAGTACATGGCGCGATGGTGCGCGCGACCAAGCCCCATCTCGCTCAGTCGACTTTCGGTCGAGCGCGCGAGTGTGCTCTGGGCGAAGTACAGCAATTCCATGCCGCGACGAATTTCGGGTTCGCGGAGAAAGAGCGGTGAAGCAGAGGCGATTGCGGTTGCCATTGTTGACCGCGTTTGACGCGTCCCGTACACCCCTTCAACCCCCAAATTGTCGCAATATGTCGCAAGGATATCATGCCGAACACCGTTACGCTCGCCAGCGGTCATCCTGCCGATCCCGCATCGACCGCCGCGCCCGGCTCCGTGCCGGTCTTCGCCTTCGAGCCCAACGCCGCGCCGCTCGCCGCGAACGAGCGTGCCGCGCAACTGGTCAACCCCGGGTTCGGCAAGGTCTTTACCGATCACATGGTCACGATCCGCTATAGCGAGCAGCAGGGCTGGCACGATGCCAAGATCGTCGCACGCGCACCCTTCACGATGGATAGCGCGTCGGCGGTGCTGCATTATGCGCAGGAAATCTTCGAGGGAATGAAGGCCTATCGCCTCCCCGACGGCGGCGCCGCGCTGTTCCGCCCCACTGCCAACGCCGCGCGCTTCCGCAAGTCGGCCGAGCGGATGGCGATGGTCCCGTTGCCCGAGGATCTGTTCGTCGAGTCGGTCCGCGCGATCGTCCGGCAGGAGGCCGACTGGATTCCGGACATCGACGGTGGTGCGCTGTACCTGCGCCCGTTCATGATCGCGAGCGAGGTGTTCCTCGGGGTGAAGCCCTCGACCGAATATCTCTACGCGGTCATCGCATCGTCGGTCGGTGCGTATTTCAAGGGTGGTGCGCCCGCGGTCACGCTGTGGGTGTCGCAGGACTATACCCGCGCCGCGCCCGGCGGGACCGGCGCGGCCAAGTGCGGCGGCAATTATGCCGCCAGCCTGATCGCGCAGGCCGAGGCGACGCGGCAGGGGTGCGATCAGGTGCTGTTCCTCGACGCGGTCGAGCGCCGCTGGATCGAGGAGCTGGGCGGCATGAACATCTTCTTCGTGTTCGACGACGGCACGATCCAGACCCCGCCGCTGACCGGCACGATCCTGCCCGGCATCACGCGGGAATCCCTGATCACGCTGGGACGGGACATGGGCCTGACGGTGCGCGAGGAACCCTATGCGATCGACCAGTGCCGCGCCGATGCGGCGAGTGGCCGGCTGCGCGAGGCGTTCGCCTGCGGGACCGCCGCAGTGGTCACGCCGATCGGCACGATGAAGCTCGTCGACGGCGCGTTCGACATCGGCGACGGCGGTGCGGGCGAGACGACGCTGCGGCTTCGCCAGGCGTTGATCGACCTGCAACGCGGTGTCGCGCCCGATCCGCACGGTTGGCTCGAGCGGGTAATCTAGCCTTTCCCGCATTTTTTCGGTTTGCATCGGGGCACGCGCAGCTTAAAGGCCTGCGCTCCCGGATTGGGGCGTCGCCAAGTGGTAAGGCAGCGGCTTTTGATGCCGCCATTCGCAGGTTCGAACCCTGCCGCCCCAGCCATCCCGGACTAAACCGCGATGGCGCCCCACCCGGCACGCATCGAACCCATCCAAATCTCAGGCTTTTGCGTACCGTTCGAGGAAGGTCGCGTGCGGCGGTAGCCGGTCGACCGTTGCCGTGATCCCGCGCCGGAGGTCCGACAGGGCCCCCTGCAGCTGCGGTGTCGGCATGGTCGCCGGAAGGCGGTGGTGGCTGCGCGGGGTCACGCCCTGACCGAGCATGACCTCGATCCAGCTATCGGTGCGGAACAGCTCGTCCTTGTCCTGATAGGCCATGGCGGATTCGCGGAACAGGGCGATACGGCTGGCCAGGCTATCGGGGATCGGCATCGTCTGGCGGGATTGCCAGAAGGGCGTGTCGTCGCGCTGAGTCAGGACGTAGTGCAGGATGATGAAGTCGCGGACCTGCTCCCACTCGCGGCGGGTGCGCTGGTTGAAGCGGTCCGCCAGCGCGGCGCTGTCATCGCCGAACGGAAAAGTCTGGATCAGCCAGGTGATCGCCACCATCACGAGATGGATGCTGGTCGATTCGAGCGGCTCGACGAAGCCGCTGGCGAGCCCGAGCGACAGGCAATTGCCGTTCCACACCCGGCGCCGCATCCCGCTGGTGAAGCGGATCTGACGCGGCTCGAACAGCGGCTTGCCGTCGATGCCCGCCAGCAACCGATCGCGCGCGGCGTCGTCCGACAAATGCGCCGAGGAATAGACCAGCCCGTTGCCCGTCCGATGCTGCAACGGGATCTGCCAGCGCCAGCCCTCGCCATGCGCGATTGCCCGCGTATAGGGGACGGGGCCATCCAGCGTTTCGCTCTGCACGGCGAAGGCGCGGTCCGTCGGCAGCCAGTGTGACCAGTCCTCGAACCCGGTCTTGAGCGTGTCCTCGATCAGCAGCGCTCGGAACCCGGTGCAATCGATGAAGAAATCCCCGTCGATCCGTGCGCCCGAGGCGAGCACGAGCGTGGTGATCGTGCCCCGCTCGCCGTCGCGCTCGACCTGCGCGATACGGCCCTCGATGCGCCGGACGCCGGACGGTTCGGCGATGCCGCGCAGGAAGCGCGCATAAGCGGTCGCGTCGAGGTGGTAGGCATAGGCCAGCGTCTGGTCGCGATCGAGCGCGAACCGCTTCGCCGCGGCGGCCTGCAGCTCGAGCGAATAGTCGCCATAGTCTCCGCCGAACCCGCGCGCGCGCGCCTCCAGCCAGAAATGCTGGAAGTCCGCGACGAACGTCGATCGCCCCACCGACCCGAAGGCGTGGAAATAGCGGGCGTCGATCCGGTCCCAGTTTTCGAAGGAAATACCGAGCTTGAAGGTCGCGTTCGTCGCGCGGATGAATGCATCTTCGTCGACGCCGATGAACTGGTGGAAGGTGCGGATCGTCGGGATGGTGGATTCCCCCACGCCAACCGTCCCGATCTCATCGGATTCGACCAGGGTAACGTCGACCAGTCCGGCGAGTTGCCGGATCAGCGCCGTTGCGGCGAGCCAGCCGGCCGTCCCGCCGCCGGCGATGACGACGCGCTTGCGCGGGCGAGTCGAGGATGCGTCGGTCATCGATTGAGCTTCTGCGCGACCATCGCGCGCAAGCGCCGCGCGGCCATTGCGTCGAGCGGGGCGAGCGGGCCCTGCGCGATCGCCGGAAGATGCGCGGTCGCCGTTTCGGTCGGACCGAACAGATAATGATCAAACATCGCGCGCCATGCCTGTTTTTCGGAATCGGGCCGTCCGCGCAGGCTGAGCAGCCCGTGCAGCAACGTCGTCATCGGGGAATCGAGAAACGCGGGAACACTGTTCCACCAATAGTTCACCAGGATGTTGAACCCGTCCAGTGCCTCGACGTGGTGCCACCACAGGGCGGGGTAGACGAGCACGTCGCCTGGCTCGAGTTCTGCCACCTCGGCGGCGGCGAGCGCATCGGCGAAACGGGGGTAGCGCGTCAGGTCGGGCGCGCGCAGATCGACCATGCTGACGACCTGTCCGGCGGGGGTCGGGTCGATCGGGCCGGGATAGAGGTTGCTGGTCTGGTCGGGCGGAAACAAGGTGAAGCGCCGTCGTCCAGCAACGCACACTGCCAGATTGTTCGACATGTCCCAGTGCGTCGCCGCGATCGTACGGTTGCCGATCCAGATGCTCGCCAGCGGCGGATGCTCGGCGAAGGTCCCGTCAGCCGGGACGATGTCATTCGCGGCCCGCAGGCCGGGCAGGAACATGTCCAGATCGGTCGAGCCGACGTAGAGCGAGGGCGCTTCCTCGGAGTCCGGCAGGGTAAGCAGACGGTCGAGCACGGCGCCCAGCGCGGCTCGTTCGCTGGTGAAGTTCATCGCCGTGCCGTCGGCGGTATAGTGGAATCGACCGCGGATCGCGGGATCGCCGACATAGACCACCACCGGCCGCCCGCCGTCGACAGCGCGCAGCATCGTTGCCGCCGCCGTCGGCGATGCCAGGCCGGCGCGGACGAGCGGCCAGTCGCAGGCGGCCCCCTTCAGGATGACCGGTCGCCCCTCCGCGATCAGCGCGCTGACCGCGATCGCGTCGGCGGCAATCCCGGCGCGCGCTTCGGTGCGCCGGATCGGGGCCGGGCCGGCCGACGGTTCAGCGCGCGCCATCGCGCGTCCGCTTGCGCTCGATCAGCGCGGAGATGTTGCCGAGCGACGTGATCGCCCAGACCGCGCAGCGCAGGAAATCGCCCGCATGAAGGGCGGCCAGCGCGGCGCCGTCCAGTCTGGCGAAGCGCTCGGCAGATACCACGAAGACCTCCGGTATGGAGTAGCGCCGCCCATCGCCCACGTCGACGTCGAGCGTCGCTTCGTCCAGCAGGTCGGCTGCGACAAAGGCGGCGATCATGTCCGGCAGGATCTGGTTGCCGGCAAAGACCGTCCGCAACACTCCGCCGACGTGGTCGAGATACGGTGCGTTGCCGCCATGATCGAGGAACACCGGCTCGCCCTTCGTGCGGCTGACCCGGGGGTCGGCGAGATCGATGTGGATCATCGGGTCGCCGGGCTCACCGGGCGCCGGGAGGCCGATCGAGAACGGGCCGCGTTGCATCAGGGCGGGGATGAAACGCGCCTTCCATTCCGTGCCCTCGACGAACAGGTTTTCCCCCCGGTCAAGCCCGAGCAGCACCGTCGCGCGAAACGCGCCGGAGTCGCTGCGGCGGAACAGGATGGTATATTCGCGGGAAAGCGCATCGAATTCGGTCGGGAAGACGGTGATCTCGTTGACCTCGTCGCCCCAGGCCGTGCCGCGGTCGGTCAAGATGCGGACATCGTGATGATCGACGTTGTTGAGCAGGACGGGGGTACTGGAAGGGACGGTGCCGGCCATGTCGCTTGTGCGCTTTCGTGAAGGTCTGCTGCTTCTGACACGAAGCAAAGCCGCTTCATAGCGGGGTTGCTGCGCGTAACGACCGGGTCGCCTCGCCTGACGCGACCTGCCGCTGCGGTTTTTCCGGATCACGCTACCAACGCGGTCATTGCACCAGTGCATCGACCGGGTAGACAGGTTTCACCGATGCGCGATCCCGTTCCACGCCCTTGTGCTACCGCTGCCGCAGCAGAACATGATCAGGCGCGCGCGCGCCGCATGTTCCGGCTGTCGATCGGGACCTATTTCATGGGTGGCTTCGTGGTGTCGCTGGTCAGCTTGCTGGTGCTGCGGCTCAAGTTGTTGATGGAACTGGACTACGCGCAATCGTCTTTGGTGCAGTTTTCGTTTCATTCCAGCTATTTACTGTTCGCCTTGCCGATAACGGCGGTACTCGTCGGGATTGGCTACATGCGCGGCCTTGCCACGGGGCTGCTCGTCATGGCGCTGGGATGCATCGGTTTCACCGCTGCGGCGGCACTGCACAGCTATCCGGCGGTGCTGCTGGCGCTGCTCACCTTGGCGGGCGGAGTGACGTTCCTGCAGATCGCAGCGAGTGTCGTGGTTGCGGTGGTCGAGCCACAGCAGCGTGCGATCCCCCGGATGACGCTGTTGCAGGGCTTCAACTCGATCGGCACCGTTCTGGCGCCGCTGGTCGGGGCCTGGTTCTTCTTCGGCGATGCCGCGGTCGAATCCCGGGCGCATGCCTGGGGTATGCTCGAACTGCCGTTTCTCGCCGGCGCGGTGGTCCTGCTCGCGCTTGCGGTGGCTTTCTGGGCGCATCGCAACCTGCTGGCAGGCATGCCCCCGCCGCGACGGGTGAAGCTTGCGGAACTGCGCCTCGTGCTCGCGGATCCGAAACTGGTGGCGGGATCGTTGGCGATGTTCGCCTATGTCGGGGCCGAGGTGACGATCGGCGGGCTGCTCGCGAGTTACCTGGTATCCCCGCAGATCCTGTCCGTCGCGCCGGTCGTGGCGGGGCGGTTGGTCAGCCTGTACTGGGCGGGCGCGATGCTCGGGCGATTTGCCGGGGCGGCGGTCCTTACGCGCGTTGCGCCGCCGCGCCTGCTCGCGGTCGCCGCGGTCGCGGCGATGGTCCTCGTGCTCGTCGCGACCCGCGCGGAAGGGGTCGCGGGCGCCGCCGCGCTGATCGCGGTCGGGCTGTGCAATTCGATCATGTACCCTACGCTCTTCGCGCTGTCCTTGCCGGAGGATCAGAGCGTTGCGCCATATGCGTCGATGGCGTTGTGCATGGCGGTGGTCGGAGGCGCGGTGGTCCCGCTGCTGACCGGGTGGCTGGCGGACCGGGTCGGGCTGGCACCCTCGCTCCTGCTGCCTGGCCTCTGCTACCTCGGAATCGCGATCTTCGCGCTTGCCTGCACCAGGCGCTGGGCCGGCCCCGGGGCGGTGCCGACCTGACTGCGCCGGGGTGACGAGCGGGCCGAGGTCCGTCCGGGTTCAGCCCGATGCCGTGCGCGACGCTTGCTCTTCGCCGTCCGACGGACCGCGCCGGGCAGCGGCCCGCGCGGAACCCCGATTGCGGCGGCCGAGCCGCTTTTCGCGGCGCGCATCGGCATGGGCCATCAACGGCGTGGCGGTCATGCCATGCACCACGATCGAGAGCAGAATGGTCGCGCCGGCGATCGCCCATATCTGCGACCGTTCACTGAATTGCGCACGGTTGAAGGCATATTGCAGGTAGAATAACGTCCCGATGCCGCGGATCCCGAAAAACCCCATCAGCCGTTTCGACAGCCCGGGCGTATCGGTCCCCGCGAACGCCAGCAGGCTGGCGAGCGGGCGGATGACGAACACGATCGCCACGACGAGCAGGGCGCCCCACAGGTCGAGCGGTGCAAGCAACCCCCGTCCGACCGCCCAGCCGAACAGGACCATCACGACCGTCATCAGGACGCGCTCGATCTGACCCGAGAATTCCGACATGGCGGCATGGAATTCATTGTCGGGACAGGTCGAGCGGATCGTCAGCGCGGCGATGAACACCGCCACGAAACCGTTGCCGTGCAGCACGACGGTCAAGGCATAGGCGCAGAACGTCACGCCGATCGCGACCAGCCCGTCGCCCGTGTCCGACAGCTTGGCGGCAGGCAGGCGGAACATGAGATAACCCGCGCCCGCGCCGAGTGCCCAGCCGATCGCGACGCCGAGCACCAGATCGAGCGCGACCTGTACCAGCGACCAGTGCAGCCAGTCGACGGTGCCACTCTGGAGGCTGATCGCCAGCAGGATGAAGGGGAAGGCAAGACCGTCGTTGAGACCCGCCTCCGACGTCAGGCCGAACCGGGTTTCGCCGTCCTCACCCTGCGTTGGCGGGCCGGTCTGGACGTCGGCGGCAAGCACCGGGTCGGTCGGGGCCAGCGCCGCTGCCAGCAGCAGTGCCGCTCCGACACCGAGACCACCGCTCCAATGCGCCGCGGCGAAGACGACGATCATGGTCACGGGCATCACGATCAGCAGCAGGCGCCACGTCGATCGCCAGCGCCGCCACCCGAACTTGCGGTCGAGCCGCAATCCCGCGCCCATCAGCGCGATCAGCACGATCCCCTCGTTGAGATGCTCCAGCGTCGAATCGTGCGTCAGCGCCGACCGGCTCGCGCGGAACCACGGTGTCAGCGACAGCAACAGGCCAAGGGCGATGCAGATGATCGGCAGTGACAGCGGCAGCCGCCGGAGCAACAGCGGCAGCCACGCCGCGAGCAGGATCAGCACGCCGATCCCGAGCAGGATCATTTCATGAGGGAGTTGGAGCATCCCCCCTAACGACCGACGTCCCGCTTAGGCTCCTTGCCATCCCGTCCCGTCAGGCCGCGGCGGACGTCGCGGGCATTTCGGTTGCCATCAGCGCCGACAGGAACGTCTCCCGCCACCAGTTGATGTCCTGCTGCTCGATCGAATCCATGCACGCCCGCCACCGCCGGATCCGTTCGTCCTTGTCCATCCGCAGCGCCTTCAGGATCGCGTCGGACATCTCCTCGGCGCTGTACGGATTGACGAGCAGCGCCTCGCCCAGCTGTGCCGCTGCACCTGCGAAGCGCGAAAGGATCAGCACGCCGGGATCTTCCGGATCCTGCGCCGCGATATATTCCTTCGCGACGAGGTTCATACCGTCGCGCAGCGGCGTGACGAGACCGATCTTCGATGCGCGATAGATCCCCGCCAGCGTATCGCGGCCATAGCCCTGGTTGACGTAGCGGATCGGCACCCAGTCGACGTCGGCATAGGCCCCGTTGATCCGGCCCGACAGGCTTTCCAGCGTGTTGCGGATCCGCTGGTAACTTCCGACCGCGCCGCGCGAGGGCGGCGCGATCTGCAGCAGGAAGACTTCCTTGCGCTCTTCCGGATGCTCGACGAGGAAGCGTTCGTAGCCGAGGAAGCGTTCCTCCAGCCCCTTGGAATAATCGAGCCGGTCGACCCCGACGATCATGTCGCGCCCGTCCGCGCTGTCCCGCATCCGGCGATAGGTCAGCCGCGCCACGACGCTGCGCGCGAGATCGGCGAACTCGGGCGCGTCGATCCCGATCGGGCAGGCGAGCACGCGGACGCTGCGGTCCCCGAGCGTGACGACACCATCCTCGACCGTCGCGCCCATTTCGAGTCGCGCGAAGTCCATGAAACTCTCGAGCCATTCCTCGGTGTGGAAGCCTATCACGTCATAGGCGAACATCCGCCGGACGAGTTCCTGCGCCTCGGGCAGGATCGACAACAGCCGACGCGGCGGCCACGGAATGTGCAGGAAGAATCCGATCCGGTTCTTGCACCCGCGCTTGCGCAGCTCGTCGCCGAGCGGGAACATGTGGTAATCCTGGATCCACACGACGTCCTCGGCCTCGATCAGCGGCTGGACGGTCTCGGCGAAGCGCTCGTTGACGCGCTGGTATCCGCCCGCGAAGTCGCGCTCATATTCGGCCAGGTCGACCCGGTAGTGGAACAGCGGCCACAGCGTGCGATTGGCATAGCCGTTGTAATATTCGTCAATATCCTGCTCTTCCAGGTCGATCGTCGCGGTGGTGACGCCGTCGTTGCGATGGAAGTTGATGTCGCCGGTGAAATGGTCGGTCTGTTCGCCCGACCAGCCGAACCACACGCCGCGATACTGGCGCAGCGCCGACTGCAGCGCGACCGCGAGGCCGCCCTGTGCACCGGACTCCGACCCCTTGGGGGCGGAGACGCGGTTCGAGATGATCACCAGACGAGTCATCGGATCGAGCTCCACGGTTTGCTCAGCAGGGCGGCGCAATTGATCATGCCGACCAGCGAATAGGTTTGGGGGTAATTGCCCCACAGTTCGCCCGTCTCGGGCTCGATATCCTCGGACAGCAGGCCGGCGGCGGTCCGCCGTGCGAGCATCTCCTCGAACAAGGCGCGCGCGTCCTCGCTCCGGCCGGTGAAGTGCAGCGCCTCGATCAGCCAGAAGGTGCAGACGTTGAAGGCCGTCTCGGGCAACCCGAAGTCATCCTCGATCGCATAGCGCAGCATGAACGAGCCACGCCGCAATCCCTCTTCGGCGGCTTTCAGCGTATCGATGAAGCGCGGATCCGAGGGTTCGAGGAAACGCAGGTCCAGCAACTGCAACAGGCTCGCGTCGAGGTCGTCGCCGGAGAAGGTCGCGGACATTCGCCGTGTCTCCGGGCGCCACGCCGCGGTCTCGATCCGCTGCCGGATCGTGTCGGCGCGCTCCTGCCACAGCGCGTTGCGATCGGTCAGACCGAGCACGTGCGCGGCATTGGCGAGGCGGTCGCACGCCGCCCAGCACATCGCCGACGAATAGGTATGGACGCTCTGGCGCGTGCGCAGCTCCCACAGGCCCGCATCGGGCTGGTCGTAATTCGCCCAGGCGCGTTCGCCGACATGCTCGAGCGATTCGAAATCCTCGAGCCCGGCGAGCCGGAACAGCCGGGTGTCGAAAAACGCATGGACGCTGCACAGCACGATCTGGCCATAGGCGTCGTGCTGAATCTGCTCATACGCCTGATTGCCGACGCGCACCGGACCCATCCCGCGATAGCCGGGGAGATCGGGCGCGACGCGCTCCTCGAGTTGCGCTTCGCCGAGCACGCCGTACAGCGGCTGGATGTGGCCGCCCGCGGCAGCATCGACGATGTTGCGCAGATAGCCGAGATAGCCCTCGAGCACATCGAGCGCGCCGAGCCGGTTGAGCGCCTGCACGGTATAATAGGCATCGCGCACCCAGCAGTAGCGGTAGTCCCAGTTGCGCTGAGAGCCTGCATGTTCCGGGATGGAAGTGGTCATCGCGGCGACGATCGCGCCGGTTTCCTCATGCTGGCACAGCTTGAGCGTGATCGCCGAGCGGATCACGACGTCCTGCCATTCCAGCGGAATCGCGAGGCCGCGGACCCATTCCTGCCAGTGCGCGGTCGTCTTCGCCAACATCGCGTCGAGCGTCTCGGCAAGGTCGCCCGCAAAGCTCTCGTCCGGTCCGAGGAAGAAGTGCAGCGGGCGTTCGACGCGGAACGGCAGTTCGTTCTGGATCATCCCGACCGGTGCGGTCGTGCTGAGCCGCATCGCCATCGTCTCGAGCAGGAAGCGGATATGGTTCGACCCGCCGATCTTCTCGTTGCAGGTGCCACCCCAGCCGCAGGTCGGGCGCAGCGCGACCCGCACGCGAGGGCTGCCCGCGACGGGGCGCACGATCCGCGCGAACGACACCGGGCGATAGCTTCGGCCGCTGCTGACGAAGCGCGGGCAGAAATCGATCACCTCGATCGCGTTGCCGGTCGCATCGGTATGCCGCGTGACGAGGATCGGGGTGTTGCGGATGTACTGCTGTTCGACCGAGACACTGTCCTCGATCTCGATGGCCCAATAGCCGCGTTCGGGCGCCTCGCCGCCGAGCAGCGACGAGAAGAGCGGATCGCCGTCGATCCGCGGGACGCAACCCCAGACGAACTTGCCGGCGCGATCGATGAGGGCGCTGACCTGGCAATTGCCGATCGGCCAGAGATCGAGCGAGCTCATGCCGCCACCCCGCACGCGGCTTCGAGCCAGTCGAGCGTCGCCGCGACATCGGGGAGGCGGTAGGCCGCGCTGCTCGGGCGCGGCGCGCCGATCAGGATGCCCGCGCCGCCGAGATCCTTTGCCGCTGCCATCGCGGGTTCGTCGGTATCGTCGTCGCCGAGGAAGACGGGCGTGAACCTCGCCATCTGCGGGGTCGCCATCAGGCGGCGGAGCGCGGAGCCCTTGTCGCCGCCGCCGACGCGGAGCTCGACCATCATCTTGCCGGTCTGGAGATGGAGCGCGCTTTCGTCCGCGAGGGAGCGGGCGAGCGCATGCGCCTGCGGCTCCATCTCGGGGCAGGCACGATAATGCAGCGCCGCGCCAAAGGGTTTCTCCTCGACCAGCAGGCCGGGTGTCGCTTGAGCAAAGTCTTTCATGATGCCCAGAATACGATCGAGGGCGGGTGGTCGTTCCGGCAGCGTTCGCATTCCGTCGTGCGCCTGCACCTCCAGACCGTGACTTCCCGCGATCGTCAGCGGCAGCGGGCCGAACAGATCGAGGATGCTGTCGACCGACCGCCCGCTGATGATCGCGACGCGGTTGTCGAGTTTCGTGCGGAGCCGCTCGAGCAGGCTGGCGAGCCGGTCGTCGACGCTGACGAGTTCGGGGCGGGCGGCAAGCTCGACGAGCGTCCCGTCGAAATCGAGGAACAGCGCCGCGCCGCGCAACAGCGTGACGGGCGGGAGCGAATCCGGGGGGGGGGGCGTCATCCGCGCCCGATAGCAAGGCGGGGGGGCTGGCGTCACTCGAAACTGGCGGGGTTGGTGCGGTGGTGGGGGGGAGATGGTTGACGTCTGTCCATACGTCACCGAGAACGCTGTAGGGGCAAGCATGGAGGAAATCCCGTCCGTGCCCGTTGCGCGGTAAATGCTGAAACACGTTCAGCCTGATGGCGGTTAGGATAGGCTCGGGTCAGGTAGGAATCTAGAAGAGAGAGCGACCGCTTTCGC
>NZ_JAKNQI010000020.1:0-1226 GCF_022662295.1 Sphingomonas sp. CARO-RG-8B-R24-01
GGTGGGTTCAACCGATCGACGCAACGCTCTGTGCGAACTTCTCAGCTGGCGTTTGGTACATCAAGGTTTTTCTCGGCCGCTCGTTGAGCTGTCGGGCGATCGCGCTGAGTTGGGCTTGGCTGAAGGTCGACAGATCGACGCCGTGGTGCAGATATTGGCGCAGTAGACGGTTGGTGTTCTCGTTGGTGCCCCGCTGCCATGGGCTCTGTGGATCGCAGAAGTAGACAGCGACGTCGGTCGCGAGAGTGAAGCGCCGATGGTCAGCAAGCTCCTTGCCACGATCCCACGTCAGCGACTGATAGAGTTCGTGCGGCAGTTTGCGCGCCTGCTTGATCAGGGCGGAGACGACGCTGGCTGTCTCCTTGTTCGGGACCTTGGCCAGGATCACATAGCGCGACTGGCGCTCGACCAGCGTCACGACGTGGCTGCCGCGTGCGCCCGAGATGAGATCGCCCTCCCAGTGCCCGGGCACGGCGCGGTCCTCCACCGATGCGGGTCGTTCGCTGATCGAGACCGCGTCCTTGATCTGGCCGAGCCCGTCGCGCTTCAAGCTGGCATGGCGCGAGCGCCGGATCGTGCGCTTCGCCCGCAGATGCTCGAGCAGCTCTTTCTTGAGGACGCCACGCGTCTGAATATAAAGGCTCTTGTAGATCGTCTCGTGTGACACGCGATGCTGGTCTTCGTCCGGAAAGCTATGCTTGAGCCAGCCCGCAATCTGCTCTGGCGACCATTTGCGGCGCAGCTTGCGCGATACTGTTCGTCGCAAGCCCGGGTGGCAAGCGAGCTTGCAGCGCTTCGGACGCAGCGCGCGATCCCATGCCGCCTGATCCGACAGCGTGGCACGATACCGATCAGCGCCACCGTTGCGCCCGACCTCCCGGCTGATCGTTGACGGTGCCCGGTCGAGCTGGACTGCAATGGCGCGCAGGGAACGGCCCGCGACCAGACCTCGCGATATCTCTTCGCGGTCGGCCAAGCTGAGCGCCCGACCGGATCGCTTCCGATCGGGTGGGCGGATCCCGCCCGACGGTGAGAGCACCGAGAAGATCGACGAGCTCTCCCGCTCGAAGCCGCGCCCAATCGAACTCATCGACTCGCCGCGCTGCCACCTGTCCCAGATCTCTGCCCGCTGAGCGGCCGAGTAATATATCCGACGACGCTGCTTCATCGCACCACTCCTTCTCATCATGAGAATGATGCGTTGCGACCACCCGTTGAACCCACCG
>NZ_JAKNQI010000021.1:0-462 GCF_022662295.1 Sphingomonas sp. CARO-RG-8B-R24-01
CAAGATGCTCAGGCAGGAAGTTGCACACGCCGATCGACAGCGCCTTGCCCGCGTCGCGCAATCCCACCATCGCCTGCCAAGCCTCGACGTAGCGGTCTTCAGTCGGCACCGGCCAGTGCATCAGATACAGGTCCACCGCTTCGACCCCGAGAAGCGCCAAACTTTCATCGAGCGCCGCGACCGCGTCGCCGTGCCGCGTATTCCACAGCTTGGTCGTGATCCAGACGTCGTCGCCCTTGATCCCGTCTCCAACACCCATCTCATTGTCATAGGCGGCTGCGGTATCGACCAGTCGGAAGCCGACATCGAGACCCGTTCGTACGATCGTCGCCGCAGCGACGTTCTTGATCTGCCAAGTGCCCATACCGAGTTGCGGCATCGAGCGGTCGTCGTTGAGGGTGAGGTTAGCCATGGTCTTCGAACCATCGCGCCTCAAGCCGGTTCCGCTCCTGCCGATATCGC
>NZ_JAKNQI010000022.1:0-355 GCF_022662295.1 Sphingomonas sp. CARO-RG-8B-R24-01
GAGATAGGTCGCGTCGATCATGATTGTCTTTGGCGTGGCGCTCGCAGCGGCAAGTCCTTCCATCATGCGCAGGAACACGCCTCTCTCGCCCCACCGCTTCCAACGGTTGTAGAAGGTCTTGTGCGGTCCGTACTCCTTGGGCGCATCGCACCAGCACATCCCGTTGCGGTTTACGAAAACGATGCCGCTCAACACCCGCCGATCATCGACCCGGGGCTTGCCGTGGCTCTTGGGAAAGTACGGCTCCAGCCGCGCCATCTGCTCGTCGGTCAGCCAATACAGGTCGCTCATCGCCAGTCTCCTCGTAGAGCCTGAATCAGATCGCGCCTCTCACATCAATGGGTCCTGACCCTAG
>NZ_JAKNQI010000023.1:0-354 GCF_022662295.1 Sphingomonas sp. CARO-RG-8B-R24-01
AAGGCACACCGGACGGCATCGAGCCTGCGGGTTAAAAAGGGGATCTCGGGCGGCTCATCGGTCGCACCAAGGGCGGCATGAACACGAAGCTTCACGCCGTCACCGACGCAAACGGTCGCCCACTGAGCTTCTTCATGACCGCTGGCCAGGTCAGCGATTACACTGGCGCTGCAGCGCTGCTCGGCGATCTGCCCAAGGCGCAGTGGATGCTTGCCGACCGCGGTTACGATGCAGACTGGTACAGGGACGCTCTTCAGGCAAAGGGCATAGTGCCCTGCATTCCGGGACGAAAATCCCGAAACGTGCCCATCACATACGACAAGCGCCGCTACCGAAGCCGCAGTCGCATCGAGA
>NZ_JAKNQI010000024.1:0-301 GCF_022662295.1 Sphingomonas sp. CARO-RG-8B-R24-01
TTGCCATAACCTAGAGATGAAGAGAAAACTCTTCCCGCATTCGTGCGGGATACCGAGGGGTACGCCCCTCCTATTTGACATTGTGAATGGGTTCTTAAAATCGATGCCGTGATACGGCGTTGGTTCGACAGGAACGACTTTGGATCGCGGTTCGCCGCGAGGTCAGAGCGTAGAGGGTCGGATACAACGCTAATTAATCAGGCTGAGCATTTTTAATCATCCGCACCAAGATGGGTCCCATAAAAGTAATACTTTTATGGGTGCCCGATACTGCGACAACTCTGCTCTTGCCGAGTCGGCG
>NZ_JAKNQI010000025.1:0-256 GCF_022662295.1 Sphingomonas sp. CARO-RG-8B-R24-01
CCACAACCTAGAGATGAAGAGAAACAGTTCCGCTTCGGCGGAAATTGCGGGGTACGCCCCGCCTTATTTGACATTGTGAATGGGTTCTTAAAATCGATGCCGTGATACGGCGTTGGTTCGACAGGAACGATCCTGGACTGAGGTTCGCCTCGGGGTCAGGACGGGATGGTCGGATACAACGCTAATTAATCAGGCTGAGCATTTTTAATCATCCGCACCAAGATACTGCGACAACTCTGCTCTTGCCGAGTCGGCA
>NZ_JAKNQI010000026.1:0-210 GCF_022662295.1 Sphingomonas sp. CARO-RG-8B-R24-01
CCGGGGAAGCAGATTTGTGGTTTCGAGCTCGGGTATATCGGCTGGATTCGCGCGCGGCGCATCTGGCGGGGTGCCGATCGCGTCCGGCGGAATCCGTCGCACCCTTTCCTTAACCCTTCCCCGGCGAAGGCCGGGGCCCAGTGGCGAAGGTTTTTGCAACTGTGCGCAGCCTGCGACCATTCCGGTTGCGCTCCTGCGCCCCGGCCTTCG
>NZ_JAKNQI010000027.1:0-204 GCF_022662295.1 Sphingomonas sp. CARO-RG-8B-R24-01
AGTTCGTTTCGTATCGATAAGAACCCATTCACATGTCAGCTACCCTCGTTCCGCTCCTGCGGAACCGTCGCGGGGTGGAGCAGCCCGGTAGCTCGTCAGGCTCATAACCTGAAGGTCACAGGTTCAAATCCTGTCCCCGCAACCAAATCCGACACCACCCAAAGCCCCGCAGCGAAAGCTCCGGGGCTGTCGGCGTTCCGGTGA